>PBAE01000002.1 GCA_002715745.1 Woeseiaceae bacterium | reverse complement strand
AGTTGCAGCAATATTGTCATTTGCGATTGGCTCATCATGGGGAACCATAATAATAATGATGCCGTTAGCCATACCTTCAGCAATATCAACAGGAAATGAATTTTCACTAGTAATTGGTGCAGTACTATCTGGAGCATTGTTTGGTGATCACTCTTCTCCTATATCTGAAACTACAATACTCTCGTCTACTGGGGCAGGCATAGATCCTCTGTCACATTTCAGCACACAACTTCCGTACGCACTTTCAAATGGTGCAATCGCGGCATTAGGGTTTTTGATAGCTGGTATCTTCTACTCTAGCCTGCTTGTATTTTATTTGATTCTTTTTCAAGTATCAGCATTAATGCTATTGAAATATTTTAAATATTCTTAACATATTTATATATAAAAACTGAGGTATAATTAAAAAACATCTACGTTATGGAGTGATAATGGATAGAAGATCATTTTTTGAATTTTTTGGAACAGCGGCAATTGCTGTAGGATTGTCTAAGTCAAGTAATGCAGCAACATCAAAGGATGTTGAAAAAACATTAGAAAATATGGGGTTGAAATTGCCAGAGGCCTCCAAACCTGTGGCAGTGTATGTGCCTTATAGAATTTCTGGCAATCAAGTATTTATTGCAGGACAAATTCCTCCAAATGACTTAGAAACTCCCACATATGGCAAATTGGGCAGAGATCTCAATTTGGATGAGGGCTACATTGCTGCTAAACATGTTGGATTAAGAATCCTATCGCAACTCAAAGCTGCATGTAATGGGGATCTTGATCGAGTCGTTAAATGTCTTCAAATTAGAGGTTTTGTTAATTGTACAGATGATTTTACTCAACAGTCTGGCGTAATTAATGGCGTGTCAGAACTGTTTCGTGATATTTTTGGAGAAGATGGAATGGGAGCAAGGGCAGCACTTGGTTCCAACTCTTTGCCATTGAATGCTTCAGTTGAAGTTGAATCAATTTTTGAAATTAAAGTATAAAAAATAAGGAAAAAAAATGAAGAAAATAGTATTAACTTTCATCTTAATAATCACAATGGGCCAATCGTATGGTCATGAAGATAAATTCTTGGTTGAGGAACTAGCAAGTTTTGATCAACCNTGGTCAATGGCATTTCTTCCNGATGGTAATTTTTTNGTAACAGAGAANCCAGGAAAAATGTTTTTGATGAATCAAGCTGGAGAAACACTTTCTGAAATNTCTGGAGTGCCAGAAGTTGCTTACGGAGGTCAAGGNGGACTTGGTGACGTNGCTATTCATCCAGATTTTNATGAAAATNAAACTATTTATGTGAGTTTTGCNGAGGAAGGTGAAAATGATACNCGAGGCGCTGTTGTTATCAAAGCATCACTCGAACTCTCTGAGGATGGAGGCAAACTTACGGACTTGGAATACATTTGGAGGCAAGTTCCAAAAGTAACTGGTAGAGGTCATTACGCTCATCGAATGGCGTTTTCTGAAGACGGTTATTTATTTATTTCGTCAGGAGATCGCCAGAAGTTTGATCCAGCCCAAGACATGACATCCAATATGGGAAAAATAATTCGATTGAATGATGATGGCAGTATACCAAACGATAATCCTTTTTATAATGATGGCGGTGTTGCTGCAGAGGTTTGGTCACTTGGTCATCGAAATCCGCTTGGTATAGATTTTGATGCAGATGGAAAGTTGTGGAATATTGAAATGGGACCTAGAGGCGGTGATGAACTCAATTTAGTTCTAAAAGGAGAAGATTACGGCTACCCAACAGTGTCAAATGGGATTCATTACAATGGAAGTAATATTCCAAATCATGATACGCGACCTGAATTTGAGGAGCCAAAAGAGTGGTGGGGTGATGGATATTCCATTCCAGTAATATCACCAAGTTCTTTTGTTATCTATAGGGGTGATTTGTTTTCTGATTGGCAAGGAAGCGGTTTCATTTCTGGCTTATCGTCAGAATCTTTAATCAGGGTCCAATTTGATGGCGATTCGGCAGAAGAAATTGAGAGATTTGATATGGGAAGAAGAATTCGTTCAGTAGAAGAGGGGCCCGATGGTGCGTTATGGTTGTTGGAAGATTATCCTCGAAGGCAGGACACATCAAAGGGGAGGCTTTTGAGGCTCACCCCACACAGTCATTAAACCGTCTGTTGGGATAGTCTTTTTGTAAAAAAAATGAGAGAAGTCAGAGATGCATCCTTAATTGATTCGCTGATACCAATTTTTTCTCTGGTATCAATGTTGTCTGTATCAGTTTATCTTTTTGAATCTGACTCATCTTACGGCCCTAATCAGATAGCTCTCATTCTCTCTGCCGGGATAGCCTCGATTGTAGCCATTAAAAATGGATATCTTTGGAACGATATTCTTGATGCAATCGTTCAAAGCATTGGCACAGCAATGGGAGCTCTTTTGATTTTTCTTTGTGTGGGTGCTCTTATTGGATCCTGGTTACTGTCAGGAACTGTGCCTACATTGATATACTACGGATTGGAGTTGCTTAACCCAACTATCTTTTATCCAGCAGCATGTGTAATTTGTGCAATTGCAGCGCTTGCCACAGGCAGTTCTTGGACGGTAGCTGGTACTCTTGGTGTTGCTCTTATTGCTGTATCAATTGGCTTAAATTTATCGCCCGCAATTGCTGCTGGTGCAATCATTTCCGGAGCTTATTTTGGTGATAAAATGTCACCTCTTTCCGATACCACAAATTTAGCCCCTGCTGTTACTGGAACTGATCTATTTACTCACATTAGGCATATGGTATGGACGACTGCACCATCATTTGTTGTGGCATTAATTATATTCATGTTCTTAGGTCTGGGCGTCTCCAGTGAAGCCGAAGATGCAACCATCAAGCTATTCAATCAAACTCTTCATGAGACATTTAATATCACGCCAATCACTCTTGTTCCCCTTGTTCTTGTATTTTATATGGCAATTAAAAAAGTTCCCGCGCTACCAACAATATTGACTGGTGCTCTATCAGGTGCCTTAGTGGCATTCTTTTTTCAAACTGACGTAGTTCTTGTCTTTTCAAACTCTGATGAGTTGCCATTCATCTTATCAATGATAAAAGGAATATGGATAGCACTAGCCTCTGGCTATGTTTCTGCCACAGGGGTTGCTGAAATAGACAGCCTTTTATCAAGAGGTGGCATGGAATCAATGCTAAACACTATGTGGTTGGTGATAAGTGCCATGTCATTTGGTGCAGTTTTAGAGCACTCAGGCATGCTCCAAAGAATAATTTCCTCAACATTGAATGCAGCTAAGACCACAGGTTCATTAATATCAAGAATTATACTTAGTTGTATCAGTATAAATATTGTTTGTGCGGATCAATACATTTCCATTGTTCTCGCAGGTAAAATGTTTAAGGCTGAGTTTGCTAACCGTGATTTAGACCCAAAGAATTTATCAAGAGTGATTGAGGATTCAGGTACACTTACATCACCTCTTGTACCATGGAATACCTGTGGAGCGTACATGAGCGCAACTCTTGGAGTAGCAACATTTGCTTATCTTCCATTCGCATTCTTTAATTTAATCAATCCGATTATTTCCATGATATATGGTTATACTGGATTCACGATCGAAGATATAAGATCACAAAAAANTTTGAAAAAACCAGTGTAATTTTCATAATTACAATAAACGCATATTTCTGTATAAATTCCAGACAATGATCAAATGATAAAAAATATACAGCTAAGCATTCTATTCTTTTTTTACTCGATCTCGACCTGCTATGCAGGTGGAGGAGTTTTGTTGTCAGAGGACAGTTGCATTATCACAATAGGTTTTTACACGGCACATTTCACAGCTTATCAACCTAAAACATCAGGTGATAAGCAATTTTGTGAGGATCTTGACGACGCATCAGAAACAGTTTTCGTTTTGGATTATCTTCACAAGAGTCTCAGTGAGGTTGCTGTTGATTTTCGAATTATTCGAAACGTTACTGATAAAGGCGAGTANGTTCAAATTGAAGACATAAACCTGATTGAGGATATTGACCTCCACACAGTTTTCTATCAACCTCCTATCATTAAGGAAAATGCTTCATATATGGTTACTCATGCATTCAATGAGCCCGGTAATTATGTTGGTATAGTAACGGCGGGACATCCCTCCAAGCCTACGATATATTCTTCAGTTTTTCCTTTTGCTGTTGGTTCTGCAAATATTCCATGGGCAATCATTTCTTTTTTATTTTTATCGTTGGTTTTTGGTTCGTATGTTTACTTCGGAATTAGAACAAAGTAACTACAGTATTATTTTTTGCAGCGTATGTGCGAGTTCTCAGTTAAGACATCAAATTATTGAAAATAGTTATAAAGTCCTCACATATAGTGATGTATTCAGCTTAAATTGAATCAAAAATCAATTATGAAAAAAAACAATATTATTCTTCTTTTATCAGTGCTTGGGATATTTATTTCATTCCCATCTCAGTGGTATCCTCTGTCGTTGAAAATTTCTCTGACTTCACTTTTTGGTGCCAATGATTATGTGCCTCTTCCGGGATCTGAGGTACAAGAATCCTTAAAAACCAATGAAGCAGTCTGTCCAGAAGATTTGAGTGGCTGGGGAAATAAACAAACAATTGAAGGTATAGAGATCAATGAATCTAGGGCATGCGTTAGTGATAACCCATTCTTGGTTGCAGCCTCAGTATTGGGAACAAACAATATTAGTAATGACACACTCTCAAAGAGTGGATTGTCCTCTGATGCTATAGAAAAAGGTCGAGACTTGGATGGCGATGGTGATCCAGACGAAATTCATATAAAGCTCGAAATCGCTGAGTTAAATGGAAGCTCACCAATTTCAGAAAAACCAGTTACGACATATGATATTGCTCCTGGTATTCAACCAGGCTTATGGGTATTTGCTCCAAAATTGGCTGGCATGGCTGTTGAAAATTTTGAAACACAAGTAGCCAGGACATCTCTAAAGATTCCGTCACCAGCTCTTCGAGTTGAACAAGGGGATATAATAAAAATAACAATTCAGAACACGCATTATATGCCACACACATTGCACCTTCATGGAGCTGATCATGGTTTTTTGGATGAAAATGGGGAGGGAAACGATGGTGTTCCGATAGCGAGTGAGATGCCAATACTTCCAGGTGAATCAAGAACCTATAATCTGACACCAAGAAAAGCAGGAACAATGTTTTATCATTGTCATGTTCAACCCCATGTCCACGTCCAAATGGGTCTTCAGGGTCTATTCATTGTTGAAGAAAATAAACCAAACAATTATTTGCAGACCATGAACGTAGGTGCTGGAAAGGTCAGGGTTCCATCACAATCATCAAAACAATCTTACAGCAGCGAGTATGATATTCATTACATGGATATCGACAAGGAGCTAAGCTCAAGAATCCAAGAATCCAATGACCCAAGAATTGTAACCAAATCAATGCATCGAGATTATGATATAACAGATGCAAATGTAGATTATTTCACACTGAATGGCCGATCTTTTCCTTATACATTCAGGGAATCCCTCATCATTGCTGAATCAGGAAAGAGAGCAAAATTGAGATTAGTTAATGGGGGCAGTAAAGGAATCTCTTTCCATACGCATGGCCATAAATTCAGAGTCATTGAGCGAGATGGAGTGCCTCTAAATTATAATCAAACCTCACCTCAGGACGTGCTTTGGGTTCCAACATCACAGAGATATGATATTGAATTAAATTTCACAAATGACGGGACAAACTCATATGGGTCAGGCATATGGCTGTTCCATGATCATCAGAATAAAGGAGTTACGACAGATGGAATCGGGCCCGGAGGTAATATCAGTGCAATAGTATATGATGAATTTCTTAATGATAACGGTTGGCCTATTTCAAAAGGGATGAACTTAAATCAATATTTCAGTTCAGACTACTATGATAAAGAATTACCAATATGGGGTGATATTGCTCCAGAGATATCCTCAAATCCTAAAGACGATATAAATTTAATATTTAGATTAATTTTATTGTCAATGTTCTTTGGTATATTCTTTTCATGCACATTCAATCTGATAACAAAAGGTTGGAAAAAATGAGTTATTTAAGGATTTTTATCTTAACAATCTTCTGTTTGTTATCCCTCTCAGCTAGGGCACAAATGAATCATCACCATCATCATCATGACATGTCTGATAATGATGGCGGGTTTGTTATGAATGAAAATATAGACAGATTACCAAATGGTTGTGAAGCGATTAGGAGCGAAAAATCAATAACAGTCTACGCAAGTAAAAAATATGCAACAGGAGTTCCCGGCACCGTCTATGGTATGAGTGATTATGAATGGAATGTTGAGCCCTGCAGTAAAATAACTGTTACATTTATAAATGAAGACAAAGTTAGACATATGTGGATGATTCATGAGCTGCCAAAGTATCTTTACCCTGCAGGCATGTTCCACATTGAAGCTTCAGGCGGAAAGAGTCAAACAGGAACATTTATTACTCCGAGTGAAGACAAGAATTATCTTGTGCACTGCGACATGTCTCAGCATATGGAGATGGGTATGCGGGGTCAAATAATTGTCGGTAAGGGAAGTGGAGATCTATGGTCAGTTACTGGTATAACAGATCATTTGTATCGCGCATCGTATTTGCCACAATACATTATATTTTTCTGTGTTTTGGCTTCTATTTTTGGTTTTATCTTAAATGCAAAGCTTGTTAAGAGAGAACGAAAAGGTTAGATTTAGCAGACACAATCTAATTAATAAATTGTTATGCAAATAGAAAGCAAGAATATAAGGATACTTTTAAGTCTTACCGCTTCATTCATAATAATATATTCCCTTCAAGCTGCGGCACAATTATTAATTCCATTTTTACTGGCTATTTTCATAGCTCTAATAACACTTAAACCAATGTTTTGGTTGCAAGAAAGAAATGTACCTGGTGTCTTAGCTGCATTATTAATAGTCACATCGATTATGCTGTTGCTCATGTCCATTGGGAGTATTGTTGGCTCCTCAATTGTTGATTTTACAAATGCACTGCCCTCATATCAGGCCAGGTTAGACATCATTATTGATCAGTTGGTATTAACTTATTCAGGTTTTTTACCTCTCTTAGAATCAGATTTTTCACTAAGTGAGGTGATTGATGCTGGATGGGCAATGGGTCTGGCTGCATCGATATTGAATGCCCTTCGAGATGTTTTGACAAATACTCTTCTTATAATGTTCACGATGATTTTTATTTTGTTAGAAGCTTCAACATTCGAAATAAAATTAACNGCTGCATTTAACAGAAAAAGTGACTCTTTCANTCGNCAAAGAGCCTACATNTCNAATCTTGGNAGATATCTNGGTATCAAGACTGTNGTGAGNATCATAACTGGANTAACCGTTGCAATTGCAACATCTTGGATTGGTNTAGATTTTCCTTTGTTATGGGGTATGTTCGCGTTTCTGTTGAATTATGTTCCAACTATTGGATCCATTATTGCAGCGGTTCCGGCTGTNTTGATGGCATTGGTCCAACTTGGAGTAGGTGATGCTGTAACTACTGCTATTGTCTTTTTTTTGATAAACATAATTTTTGGAAGTTTCATAGAGCCCAAGTTGCTCGGGCATGGTGTAGGACTATCGCCTCTGGTGGTTTTTATTGGCTTATTTTTTTGGGGTTGGATTTTCGGTCCAGTAGGAATGATACTCTCAGTNCCATTGACAATGGCCTTAAAGATGGCTCTTGAGAGTGACAAAGAGACTCAATGGCTAGCTATCTTAATNGGCTCNGAGACAGATGCCTTACATAAAATAAAATCAAATTGATTTGGATCAGCCTAAGAGCTTTTTAGATTTATTTATTGCCCTAACCACTCTGTCAGCATGATCAATTGTATTGTATATGTGAGGTGATAATCTNAATCCGCCTGTTCCAGCCAGAATAACACCTGCATCATTGAGTATATTTTCTAATATCCTCTTTCTATTCTCCTGCGCCACTCTTAGAATTATTACATTGCTTCTAAAATCTGGATGATTGGAGGAAACAAAATCAATATCCATATCTAAAAGGCTTTCTCTTATNTATTCAGAAATTTTATATGCATTCTTTTGAATTTGCTTGGGTCTGATTTCGTTATGGAATTTAACAGTCTCTGCTAAAGAGGCGAGAGCGGCATCGTGTCTTTGTCCGTATGCTTCAAACTTTTTTGCTCCAGCGGCGGATGTTTTTCTTTTGCTGCCCCAACCAATACTAACAATACTGGGCCAAATATTTTCAACAGCTGATTCTTTTACNAAGAGAAGGCCAGTTTCTCTTGGCCCCATATACCACTTATGAGAGCTTCCACTGAAGCTATCACATTTCATTGTGGTCAAATCAACATCCTCAACGCCCCATGTCTGCGCNCCATCTACATGAATGTGAATGCCATTATATTTTTCTTTTATTAATTGACATATCTCAGCTGCGGGCAATTTGAATCCAGTGATATTAGAGATATGCGTGAAAGATATAACTCTGGTCTTCTTCGTGATTTGATTTTCTATGATATTGATAATGTTGTCGTAGTTATCAGTAGATAATGGGATATCAAAATATTCAACCTTGCATTTACTTCGGTCAGCTCTGACGGCCCAAGAGACATCATTAGATGGATGATTCTGATCCCAAAGCAATATTTCGTCATCAGGTTTAAGCGATAAACCTTGTGCGATAATATTGTTTGATTCAGATGTATTTCGAGTAATTGCTATTTCTTCTTTTTTGACATGAAGCTGTTTTGCTATACCTGCACGAGCCTCCTCTTTCATCGAGCCAATTCTCGACCTATTCATCCCGCTCATATCAATGTCAAGATCCTCATTAAAATCTGCAATTGTTTTGCTGATTGATATCGGCATTGGGCAGAGATTTGCTGCATTCATTGGAACTTTGTTGTTTGAGAAACCAAAGGCTTTCTCAGGGCTATAACTTACAAAATCTGCTACGGCTTTCTTATANCCTGTCACAGATAAGGCGATCGGTGATAAGCTCAGTCCTTTGATAAAATTTCTTCTTTTTATTGACACAGAAAATTCCTTTGCTTTTTATAATAATTAAGACTACACAATCACTTGAGCATTGTGAAGGTCACTCTCATTTTGATAGATTCATTATATGAGTTAGACTTGAAATCGAAAAAATGGAAATTCTAGATAACAAATTAATAATTGGGTGATATCAAAAATGTTTAAAAAATTCACTCTCCTGNTATGCATATTTTCAGCTTTTGGCTGTGAGAGCAACAATGTTCAATCNGATGCCGATATCATTCTCATTAATGGTCGTGTTTATACAATGCAATGGGAAAAATCAGATTCTGATGGAAACATATCAGATCAAGCACCTTATGAAAATTCATGGTTTCCAGATGCCAGTGCAGTAGTTATCTCAGGNAATAAGATAACTTTTGTTGGAAGTACTTCGGATGCCATCAGCAANAAAAATGATGAATCTCAGATCATAGATCTTGCAGGAGCAGTNGTCGTTCCAGGATTGGTCGATTCCCATACGCATGTCTTTGGTGTGGGCGCGGCAATAGAAAGAGTTGATCTTGTTGGGGTGGACACAGAAGAGGAAATGCTTGAGAGAGTCTTGTCAAGAGCTACGGTGACCCCCAAAGGTGAGTGGATAATAGGGCGTGGATGGGACGAAGGTGTCTGGGCAAATAGATATCCTGATAAATCACTTCTTTCAAAATTAATTCCAGATCATCCTGTGTTTCTATCAAGTCTGCATGGTTTTGCAGGTCTGGCAAATCAAAAAGCCNTAGATGCTGTAGGCATTACTGCTGATACNCAAGTTCCCGTTGGGGGAGAAATGCATCTAGATGAGAACGGTGAACCTAATGGATTGTTTTTGAATCGAGCCGTAACACTCATCCGTTCAGCNATTCCTTCACCAAGCAAAGAGGCATTGATGCAGCGAGCATTAAAGGGTCTTAACCGGATGGCGAGCGACGGATATGTCGCAATACATGACGCTGGCCTAGATACAGAGATGATGGAAGCACTAGAGCAATTGGAGGAAGACAAATTATTGCCAATTCGAGTATACGCAATGCTNTCACTGAGAGATGAGCCTTTGATGCATAGATGGATAGAAAAAGGACCGGATCGTGATTCAGAGAGCATGTTAGTNACNAAATCTGTAAAAGCATATTACGATGGTTCACTTGGCTCAAGAGGNGCAAGANTGCTCTATGATTACAGTGATCANCCTGGNCATCGAGGAATNAGNGGAGAGGGGTATGGCTTNAATCANGNGNTNATGGCCGATGCTATGAAAAAGGGTTTTCAAATNGCAGTTCATGCAATCGGTGATGCAGGNAATCGTGAAGTNCTAAATATTTTTGAGAAAGTTTTTAATGAAGCGCCATACACNAAAAGAAATAGNCATCGAATCGAGCATGCACANGTCATTCATCCTGATGATATCCCAAGATTGGGCGAGCTTGGCATAATTGCNTCAATGGAGCCACCNCANGCNGTAGANGATAAAAAATGGGCNGAAGATCGATTGGGACCNGAGCGAATAAAGGGTGCTTATGCATGGCGNACGTTACTCAAGAACNATACTAANNTNACNTTTAATTCNGANAATCCAGGATCAGATCANGATATCTTCTANGGCCTTCATTCGGCNATTACNAGGCAAGACAAAAANTCNGAACCCGAGGGTGGTTGGTATAAAGAAGAGGCCGTCAATATNGANGANGCAATCAGAGCNTATTCATCNTGGTCTGCATATGCGAATTTTACTGAGGATTNTACAGGCATNATCGAGANAGGACGATGGGCAGACCTTACAATAATGAATCTNGATCCTTTTGTTTTGTCAGAGGACAGTCCTGTTGATATCCTTGATGGAGAAATTTTAATGACCATTGTAAACGGGGANATCGTTTATGAGAAATGAACAAATTTTTGAGANAATAATGAACAAGTTNATCNCTCTATTAGTAATTTTATCAATTCCAATNTCTATAATTTCTTGTNCTGGNTCTGATNANAATCAAATAAAAGATNAGAANATNAGTTCTTATNANANAGAATCAANTGGCACANGAAGGTTAGAATGGGATGATGTTAATGATNTNGGNTGGATAAAGATTATGCTTGAGCAGGCTAANCTTTNAGAAGCTGGTGTTGAAGTTGCTGAAATATATTTCCCTCCAGGCTATCAAGATGTTGCTCACATNCATGAACTTGAGTTGTTGTATGTNCTNGANGGNGAGCTTGANCACATTGTTAATGGCGTTTCACATATCCTNAANCCAGGNATGCTAGGNGTGGTTAANGAACCTGATTTAGTTGTTCATAGATCTCATTCNGATGATGGNGTCAAAGTCCTAGCAATATGGCCTTATGGAAATGAGATTAGAGCCCTTGATGCAGAAGGTTTAAGAGAGATCAGATTAGACTAAGAGAAAGTTCTAGTACTAGGGTGATTGATAAAGGTTGATCAAATTGAAGAAGATAGTTCGTTACAGTATTCCAAATATATTCACAGCAGCGAGCCTTTTGCTAGGATTCTCTGCAATCATCACAAGTCACTATGGGAGTATAGAGCAAGCGGCTTGGATGATTGTCTGGTGTGGTATCTTAGATGTTATGGACGGGCTCGCTGCCAGATTGCTTAATGCAACTTCGCCATTTGGAGCTGAGTTTGATTCTATGGCCGATCTAGTCTCGTTCGGTGTTGCTCCTGCGATAGTGATGATGTACGCACTAATGCAGATCGCAAGTATAGAGAAATACTCCAGTGAATTTTGGATATTATCAATTTCTGTAAGTGCTTTCGTTCTGGCCGGTGCACTCCGATTAGCAAGGTACAACATCACAAATGATAAACCAATTAAAGGTTGGTTTTCAGGTCTACCAATAACAGGGGCTGGCGGTGGATTAACTGCGACTGCAATTATTTTAATTGTTCGATACCAAGATCAATTGGATACGGATCAGCTGACTCTGCTAGTTCCGAGTTTTATGCTCTTTCTATCTTTATGTATGGTCTCTACATTTAAGTTTCCCAAGATGGCAAAAAGAGATGGAATTTATATAAATTCATTCCAAGCATTAAATTTTATTGTTTCATGTTATTGCGCCGTTACAAAGAGCTATCCAGAATTTCTATTTTTNATGGGAATATTTCTACTNATAACAGGAACAGTTGCTGGNTTATTCGTNAAAACAACTCAAANAGAATAAATAACTGAGATATCTTTCGGAGAGTTAAAAATAAATAGAGAAAATTTTTCTTTGAGTGACCAACTGTCCAAACGCAAGAAACTTTTGGGTCCAGCCTACAGGCTATTTTATGATGANCCATTAAATATTGTTCGTGGCGATGGNGNCTGGCTATATGATCAAGATAATCGACCGTNTCTTGATATGTACAATAATGTTGCTCATGTAGGCCATTGCAANCCTCACGTAGTTGAAGCNATAAGACATCAAGTTGGTATTCTAAATACACATACAAGGTATTTGCACGANAANGTGCTGGATTATGCTGATCGTATTCTNAAAACATTGCCAAATGAGCTGGATGTTGCAATGTTCAGCTGTACTGGNACTGAAGCCAATGAGCTTGCACTCAGGGTAGCTCGACACTATACAGAAGGAACNGGATTGATTGTTACNGANGATGCTTATCATGGGAATTCNCATGCCATAGCNGAGATCTCAACAGAAGATAATGAGCCAGAAGATCGATCTGATTATGTGGTTACTGTTCCNGCACCTGATACTTATCGGGGTCTCTATCGAGGAAAAGACGCAGCAAGAAAATATGCTAACCATGTNAGAGAAGCAATAGAAGAANTGGAGAAAAGAGGGATAAAATTAGCTGCATTTATTATAGATACGATTGTTTCCAGCAGTGGTGTGGCTGGAGCACCTAGTGGATACCTAAAGATGGTTGCTGAAATTGTGAAGGATTCAGGTGGCTTATTCGTTGCAGATGAAGTTCAACCTGGATTTGGCAGAACGGGTGAGACATTCTGGGGATTTGAATCAGATGCATTTTTACCCGACATAGTCACAATGGGAAAACCGATGGGGAATGGCCACCCTCTCGCAGCCACTATAATCAAGAGGAACCTCGTCGAAAAATTTGCAAAGAAAACAGGTTATTTCAATACTTTTGGAGGAAACGCAGTATCTTGTGCTGCTGGCATGGCAGTTATGGATGTAATAGAAAAAGAAAATCTCCAAGAAAATGCATTAAGTATTGGGAAGTATCTCAGGGAGGAAATTAAATCGCTCGCTAACAAGTATGCTTTGATTGGTGATGTGAGAGGAAAAGGTCTCTTTATTGCAATAGAGATGATCAGTGATTATGACATGACTCCAGCGACTGAGGCTGCTTNNTCAATNGTTCAGCAACTAAAAGAATCTGGAGTCTTGACGAATACTATTGGACCCCACGGTAATATTTTGAAATTGCGTCCACCAATGATTTTCTCACGTGANAATTCTGATTATTTTCTTGATAGATTTGACAGTATACTTAAAAAAAATTGTNCGAATTATTTCAATGCAAGTAAAAACTAGGAAAATATAATGATTCTTGGCCTTCCTTATGAAACGTTTTTCTTGATCGTTGGTTTTCCGCTTTTCTGGATAATTTATACATTGGTCTTCTTGTATTCATCCAGATCGTGGAAAGAAAAATTTTTTGATAGAGATCAAAATTGAATACAACTGTCCTAATTTTTTTGGTCCTATATTATGTTGTTGTTCTGGGCATTGGCTACTGGGCCCTCAGAAGAGGAGGAAGTGAAAATCTAGAAGGGTATTTACTGGGTGGCAGAAGGATCGGTCCAGCAACAACAGCTTTGACACTTCAAACTACTTCCATGAGTGGTTTTATGTTTCTCGGTGCTGGAAGTCTTGGTTACTCTCAAGGTTATTATGCACTTTGGTTTGCATTTGGAGACATAGGCGGTGGTGTTTTAAATTTCTCTGTAATCGGAAGGCGAATGCGTAAGATATCAGAGTTATTTGGCGCCTTGACAGCAATTGAATATTTAGAAAAACGCTATCCGTCAACAATACTAAGGATTTTTTCTGGATCCTTGACAATATTTTTACTTGGATTTTATGTGCTGGCACAATTCATCGCTGGGGGAAAGGGAATGGCATTGGTCACAGGCATGCCATATCCTTATGCTCTTGCAATAGCAGTCTCAATCATTGTTTTGTACACATTTATGGGAGGCTACTTGGCTGTAGCATATACCGATTTTTTTCAAAGTATTATTATGTTGATAGGTGTATTGTGGATTTTTTTTGCGATCCTATACGAGCTTGGTGGACTCACATCGGCAAATAACATGATAGCAAATATTGATCCAAGCTTATTGACAGTCTGGGGAAAAGATCTGGGTTTCCAGGGGCAATGGGGAGTGATTGCTGGCGCATTGATGATTTTTTCAATAGGTTATTTGGGGTGGCCACATGTTGTTACTCGTCATATGGCAATGAAATCTCCAGCGACGGCCAGAGAGGCAGGTGCGTGGGCAACAGTTTGGAATCTATTGTTTGTTCCTACCCCCTATCTAATTGGTGTTTTTGCAATTTTAGTTATACCAGGCATATCGGATCCGGAGATGGCAATTTTTGAAGTCGCTGGAAAATTATTGCCTGCTGCTGCAACTGGTCTTGTGATGGCAGCTATTATGGCAGCGATAATGTCAACAGCAGATTCCCTCCTCCTGCAGACAGGCACAATAGCTGCGAGAGATATTTATGAGAGGTTTTTTAATCCTGATGCATCAGAAAAGCAGATGGTTTTTGTTTCTAGATCGCTCGTATTGATTATTGCTCTTTTTGGTTATTTTATAGCACTGGTTGAGCCACCTTCAGTTTTTAGTGTGGTCATATTTGCTACATCTGTCTTAGGCAGTGCTTTTTTACCAGCCTATGTTTGTGCAGTTTGGTGGAAAAAAGCAAATACACCGGGAGCGCTCGCATCTATTTTCACTGGTGCAATGGTTGCTTTTTTATGGGAGTATTTATCAGTTGTTTCATACACAACAATAGCTCCAATGGTCGCAGGTGTTGTTTCATCAACTTTTGCAATGATTACTGTAAGCCTCCTTACCCAGGCGAAATATCCAGTATCAAAAGAGATTCTTGATCTTATTGATGAGGCTTCAAAAATTAGACCAATTCCAGAGAAAATGCTCAATAAAAGCTCTGCACTAACCATCGAGTCGGTTGAACTAGAGAGCCATTTAAGGAATAAGAAATGAAACAAAAATTTTTGGTGCCAGTGATCAATGAAAACCTTTCTCTTGATGAAGCATCAAGTATTTATGATAAGAGTGCGCCAGACCTNACTTATAAAACGGTTTCAAAATCTTACTATCCGTATTTTCTTTTCCAAGCTAACTATCAAGTGCCCATTCTATTTCTGCAGAAGCAATTTTCAGTTAATTGCATGATCGATGCACTTAATGGACAAGCCGCTACCACGGATAATTTTCAATTTTTTGAGACTGAAGTTGCTCATGAAGATGTTTTAGTTAACCGTATTAATAAAAACCAAGCAAAAAAATACGGAAAACGCTATATGATTAACCATCTTGGTCAAAGTCTGAAGTGTATTGCTAATTTCGATGTTAGCATGTGTTTTAAGAATACAGTTTATAAATCTTTCTGGGTTTTTGAGATGAATGGATGCTCTCTTATAATTGATTCAGTAAACGGATCATGTAAAGTTATAAATATTAGTAATTCAGTTCAATGATTATTTAGAGTATACAAAGAGATTCGCAATGAGTAATTTCTCTAGAAGACGATTTTTGGGTGGCGCTGTAACCGCGCTACCATTTGGATTAACTGGATCACTCGCTCCAAAAAATTTAACCGCTGCAAATGTTGCTGGACAGGCAGATATGCTTATTGTTGGAAAGATTCTAACAATGAATTCATATAACCCGGTTGCAGAGGCAATGACGACTTTAGGAGATAGAGTCCAAGCAATTGGCAGTCTTGAAGAAGTTATGCCATTTGTTGGTGCAAGCACCGAGAGAATTGATGCCAGAGATCATACGGTTACGCCAGGTTTCATTGATTCTCATAGTCATCCATTATTTGCTGAAGAAGCCGTTGGTGTAAACGTCAATCTCCCAAGAATTGAGGATGTTAAACAGGCGCTTGCCAGACAAGCCTTAAAAACTCCACCAGGACACTGGGTAAGAGGAGTGATGTATGATGATACAAAATTTACGGATGAGCGCGCTTTAAACAAAGATGATATTGATGATGCTGTAAAAAATCATCCCGTATTTGTTGCTCACAGAGGTGGACATACTGCCGTTGTTAACTCGAGGGCTATTGAAATGGCTGGTCTAACAATTGATTCACCTGATCCCTTTGGCGGGAGATTCTTCAGAGAAAATGGAGAATTTACCGGTAAAGTCGCTGAGCACGCAATGGATGTATTTTTTAAAGTTGGAACTTGGCCGATTATGGATCGGAATGTGCGTCAAGAAGCTGTGAGGATAAGCTCTAAAAATATGGCTGCAACAGGCTTAACCTCAACGACTGATGCATTTGGTAATAAAGATGATCTTATTGCATATCAAGATGCAAGAAGAAATGGAGAGCTCTCTTTTCGGATCTCATTTATGCCAGGAGGAAACAGCAAGGTATATAGTGGTCTTAAAGAAGCGGGAATTGGATCAGGTTTTGGTGATGAAATGATTCGAATAGGGGCTGTTAAATTTTCAGCTGATGGATCTGCTTCAGAGAGAACAATGAGTATGAGTACACCATATGAAGGAAAGCCAGAAGATTTTGGTATTTTAACCATGACACAAGAAGAGATTTTTGAGGCAGTGGAAGATGCAGTCGCACACGATTTCAGAGTAGGNATTCATGCAAATGGGGATATTGCTATAGATATGGTTTTGAATGCTTACGAAAAAGTNCTAAAAAATCATAAAGGAGTAAATCCCAGACACCGAATTGAACATTGTTCACTTGTTAATGACGAAATTCTAACTCGAATAAAAGCGGCAGGTGTTATTCCAACCCCTTTTTATACATATGTCTACTATCATGGAAACAAGTGGGTGGATTACGGCTATGATAAAATGGAGAATATGTTNGCTCANAAGAGCTTTCTTGATGCAGGGATACCTGTAGCACCTGCCTCCGACTATACTCCTGGACCTTATGAGCCAATGATGGCAATCCAGAGCATGGTCACAAGAAAAGATATCAGGGGCAGAGAGTGGGGGCCAAGCCAAAAAATCAGTGTTTCAGATGCAATGAGAATATGCACAATTCACGGTGCGTACGCCTCCTTTGAAGAAGGATTAAAAGGATCACTTGTTGCTGGAAAATTAGCGGACTTTGTGATTTTGGAAAAGGATCCACATGAGGTAAATCCCGATGAGATTGTTAATATCAAAATTCTAAAAACAGTGCTTGGTGGAGAAACAACCTTCGAGTCTTAATTGTCAAAATTGATTATTTCGTCAGTNAAATTGAACTAAGAAACTAAATAATATTTCATAATGTAAAGCAATTCTTTTATTGCACTAGAAATCATTTTGCTAATACTTTATATTGCACCTATATTTTCATATTTACGTGGATTTAGAGGGAAATAATTAGACTTAATATCAGAATCATAAATACAATAAGTTATTGATATATATATAAATTATAACTTGTGTCAATTATTGGTTTGGCAATCATCTTTAGTTATGGTTCCGCTATTGAATTTTACAGTTGCGCACCAATAATTAATTTAGAAAAAGAGTCAATTAGTTTAGGTAAATGAAAAAGGGAATTGCATAATATGCATATGGCAATAGTCTTAATATTCTTGGTAGTCGGCTCGGTAGCATTTCACTTATGGAGTCCATGGTGGTTTACGCCTCTTGCATCTAATTGGGGAGCGATAGACGATACCATAAACCTTACCTTCTGGGTCACCGGTTTTGTTTTTGTTGCCGTAAATCTCTTCATGGCTTATGCCGTGATGAGGTATAAGACTGGTCCTGGCAAGAAAGCCGCATATGATCCTGAAAATACCAAACTTGAAACATGGCTGACTGTNTTCACCACAATAGGAATTGTTGCGATGTTGGCNCCAGGNCTTCTTGTATGGGGAAGATTCGTGGATGTGCCAGAGGATGCAATGCAGGTCGAGGTTCTAGCTCAACAATGGCATTGGAGCTATAGATTTCCTGGTGAGGATGGTGAATTTGGCGCAGTCAGTGGAAAACTAATTACTGACGAAAATCCTTTTGGTATGGATTACGACGACCCTATGGGTCAGGATGATATTTTGGTCAGTAGTCCTGAACTTCATTTACCATTGAACGTTCCGGTAAATCTAAACTTGAGAGCGAAAGATGTCCTTCACAACTTTACTGTTGCACAATTCAGAGTGAAAATGGACATGGTGCCGGGAATGGTAACCAGCTTGTGGTTTACGCCAACAAAAACAGGTCGTTTTGATTTGTTGTGCGAAGAATTGTGCGGTATTGCTCACCANGCAATGCGAGGAGCAGTCATAGTCGATGACTCACAAAATTTTGAAAATTGGTTAGCAGCTCAGCCAACCTTGAATGACTCACTTGTCAGGTTAGCATACAATGCTGAACCAAGTGCGGCGGCATCACAATATGCCGTATGTGCTGCCTGTCACGGCCAGCAAGGTGAAGGTATGATGGTTCTGAATGCCCCTAAATTGTCTGGTCAAGATGATTGGTACCTTAGAAAGCAATTAGAAAATTACAAAAGCGGTGTACGAGGCACTCATAAAGATGACGTTTATGGACAACAAATGGTACCTATGAGTATGACGCTATTCAATGACGAAGCGATAGACAACGTGATTGCGCATATTGAGAGTTTTCCAGATAATCCGGCTCCACAGACAATTACAGGTGATATTCAAAAAGGAAAAGAAACTTACGCGGTATGTGCCTACTGTCACGGTCAGCAAGGAGAAGGTATAAAAGCTATGAATGCCCCGAGAATGGCTGGAATGACAGACTGGTATCTACAGAGGCAATTACAGAACTTCAAAAAGGGAATTAGAGGCCAACACCCAGAAGATTATTACGGCAAGCAAATGAACTTCATGGCGAGAATTTTACAGGATGATAAAAAAATAAACGATCTTGTAGCCTATATCAATACTCTGTAATAAATGAGAAAATAAAGAAAATTAGGAGAAATATTAAATGTCATATGTAGCNTTATTTGATAGAGATCACGAGCAAGATCACCATGATCCAGAAACTTTTTTTACCAAATACGTATGGAGTCTTGATCATAAAGTAATTGCTATTCAGTATGGAGGAATTGCTGTATTTGTGGGTGTTGTTGCACTTGCACTTTCTATTTTAATGAGGCTGCAACTTGGTTTTCCAAATGCATTTGCTGTGATCAATCCTGAGACCTATTATCAATTTGTCACCATGCATGGAATGATAATGGTCGTGTATCTCCTGACAGCACTTTTCTTGGGAGGCTTTGGTAATTATCTTATACCTCTCATGTGTGGAGCGAGGGATATGGTATTCCCATTTCTAAACGCACTTAGTGTCTGGACGTATGCGCTATCAGTGATAATTTTACTTGCTAGTTTCTTTGTTCCTGGCGGNGCCACAGGTGCTGGGTGGACATTGTATCCACCACAATCCTTATCAGCAGGAACACCAGGGACAGATTGGGGGATAATGTTGATGTTAATCTCGCTTGGAGTTTTCATTGTGGCGGCAACAATGGGCGGATTAAATTATGTTACGACGGTACTTCAATATCGTTGCAAGGGTATGACTTTAATGAGACTTCCTCTCTCAGTTTGGGGCATCTTTGTTGCGACTATANTGGCTTTGCTAGCATTTCCTGCTCTTCTTGTAAGTGCGATTATGATGATGCTAGATAAGACGATTGGTACCAGTTTTTTCATGCCAGCGATGATTTCAGCTGGAGAACAGCTCAGTTATAATGATGGTAGTCCAATACTTTTCCAGCACTTATTTTGGTTTTTTGGTCATCCTGAAGTTTATATTGTTGCTTTACCAGCATTTGGTCTTGTTTCTGATGTATTGGCAACCCATGCTCGCAAGAACATATTTGGTTATAGAATGATGGTCTGGGCAATACTTGCTATCGGAGGACTTAGCTTTATAGTATGGGCACACCATATGTATGTCAGTGGAATGAATCCGTATTTTGGATTTTTCTTTGCCACAACAACTCTTATCATAGCCGTACCAACTGCTTTAAAAGTTTATAACTGGGTCTTGACGCTATGGCAAGGTAACTTACATTTGAGAGTGCCTATGCTCTTCGCGATAGGTTTTATTTTTACCTTTATTCACGGGGGCTTAACGGGACTGTTTCTTGGTAATGTAACCATTGATTTACCATTATCTGATACTTACTTTGTGGTGGCACATTTCCATCTGGTGATGGGCGTTTCACCGGTATTAGTTGTTTTTGCTTCTATATACCATTGGTTCCCACTGATGTCTGGAAAGATGTTTAATGAGACGTTGGGGAAATGGCATTTCTGGCTTACGTTTTTAGGTGCATATGCAGTGTTTCTTCCGATGCACTATCTTGGTTTCCAGGGTGTTCCGAGAAGATACTTCTCGCTAGGAAATACAGATTTTCTCCCTGAATCTGCACATGCTTTGAACACGAGTATTTCAATTTCTGCNATCATACTTGCAGTTGCTCAAATACTTTTCTTTGTGAATATTTTTGTCAGCCTCAGAAGTGGAAAAAAAGCAAAACCTAACTGCTGGGGGGCAACCTCTCTAGAATGGTTGACTCCTGATCAGCCACCGAAACACGGAAACTGGGGTCATGACTTACCCGAAGTACACAGATGGGCCTACGACTACAGCGTTCCAGGACAGGAGCAAGACTTCACACCTCAAACTGTTCCCGCAAGCAAAGTACCGGTTGGTCATCACGAATAGTTATATAAAGTGATCATGGAGACATTAGCAAGATGACAATTACACTAATTTTTTTAGCTTGCATAATGGCAACAGTTATATTTTGGCTTCTCAGACAGACATTCGTGCAGCCATGGGTGTCAGATGAAGCTGCTGATTCAGTTTCTGGAGCCTCTTTGGATTCCAAACCTCAAGCAATTGCTTTATCCACATTTATGGCAGTTGCTACTTCTATATTCGCACTTTTTGCAAGTGCCTATTCTCTTAGAATGGAGATGCCAGATTGGAGACCAATGGATGAACCTTTAATCCTCTGGGTAAACTCAATTTTCCTCGTATTTGCCAGTATTGCATATCAATGGGCAAGAAACTCAGTCGGTAAGCTTGATATTGGTGCAAAAATAGTCAAGCGACCCGTGCTTATAGCAGGTGTATTTTCTATTCTTTTTTTAATTGGACAGCTATTCGCATGGTATGACTTAAATCAAAAAGGTATGTATGCCTCCACTAATCCCGCTGTCTCATTTTTCTATTTATTTACGGCGATGCATGGAATTCATCTNCTTGGTGGACTGTATGTNTGGGGTAGATCAATCAGAAAAATTAGTCTTAATACTGATCTNAGAATAATAAGAACCAGCGTAGAGCTTTGNACTATATACTGGCATTTTATGTTGCTNGTTTGGATTCTTTTATTTGGTTTAATGATTGCAACGTAAACAATAGGATTATTCATGGCTGAAACAATCACTAATGAGGTAGATGAGGATATCGGTAAAAGTCTGGCCAGCGTAGCCACTGATTTTTCAGCTGATAAGCAAGCCTTCCAGGTACATTGGGGAAAAGCAATGATGTGGATATTCCTACTCAGTGATACCTTTATTTTTAGCACCTTCCTAATAGGATATATGACAGTGAGGATGTCCGCTCAAGATCCTTGGCCCCTCACAAGCGAAGTGTTTGCTCTGAGCATGGGAGGTGAACCTGTCCCTCTTTTGTTGATAGCTATCATGACATTCATCTTGATAACTTCGAGTGGTACCATGGCCTTAGCTGTAAATATGGGTTATGCGAAAGAAAAAAAGAAGACATTTCAATTGATGCTTATAACNGCAATACTTGGTGCTTCTTTTGTTGGTTTACAGGTCTTTGAATGGTCAAAGTTGATCATAGATGAGGGCGTGAGACCATGGTCGAACCCAATGGGAGCGTCACAATTCGGTGCAGCATTTTTTATGATAACTGGCTTTCATGGAATGCATGTGACAGGTGGAGTCATTTACCTATTGGTGGTTGCTTTCAGAGTGAAAAATGGATTTTATGAACGTCGTGGCAATGACTATTCAATTGTTGAGATTTGTGGATTATACTGGCACTTTGTAGACTTAGTTTGGGTATTTATTTTTGCATTTTTCTATCTTTGGTAAAAATTTGGGTAATTTGATATGTCCGATTCCGATCAACAACATCCGCTAAATTTATATTATGCAGTCTGGATACTNCTTTTTGTAGTAAGCGCGTTCTCNTACGCTGTTGATTATTACCAGCTACAAGGTCCTATGAGATATACTTTGATATTAATATTTATGTTTATTAAGGCTGGTTTCATTACAGCCATATTCATGCATATGACCTGGGAGCGTCTGGCGCTTCAGCTAGCAATACTTGTCCCCCCTATTTTTCTGATGATTTTTATTGGGATTATGGCGATTGAGGGGGATTATACCTTTTTAACTCGGATTGAATTTTTTACTGAAAGTGATTTTGTTCCTGTTTATCACCATGGAGATGGATCTCACTGATTAGAATTGATTGTCTCCTTTATTGTATTTGATATTGAGGCTACCTCTTCTCTAATTCTTTTGATATCAAGCGTTAAAAACTCTTTTTGGTGCATAATTAATTTGCCATCAATTATCACATTAACTACATCTTGTTCATCAGTGACATAGATCAAATGTGAGGCAATGTCGTAACTGGGGACATGATGNACATCATCATAAGCAATCTGGATAATNTCAGCTTTCATGCCTNTAGCAATGATGCCTATTTCACCCTCCATACCAATNATTTTTGCGCCATTTGAAGTCGCCATTCTCAAAACCTCTNTCGCAGNTAATACTTCAGGATCCATGCTAGTTACTTTTTGCAACAAAGAAGCAAGTCGCATTTCTTCCCACATATCAAGATCATTATTGCTCGCCGCTCCATCNGTACCTAGGCCAATCAAAACTCCAGCATCAATCATTTTTGATATAGGCGCTACACCAGAGGCTAGCTTCATATTCGAAGTAGGATTATGAACTACTCCAACATTTTTCCTTGCAAGTATTTCTATTTCCTTATCACTTGGCCATACGACGTGAGCGGCAATCGTCGCTCCATTGAAGAAATTTATGGATTCAAGCGCTTCAATACTCGTCATTCCATAATTTTGATTTGAAAAATCATTCTCAAATTGAGATTCAGATAAGTGAATACTTANTGGCACATTATTCTTGTTTGCAAGTTTTCGTGTTTCTTCCAGTTGCTCAAGATTCATCGAGTATATGGCATGAGGACCCAATATTGGTGATATTAGTGAATTCTTTTCCTTCCAACGATTGATGAATTCCTCTCCATTAACTAAAGCAACTTGAGCATTTTTTGCATTAGGGGTTTCATTATCACTTACTGTAGAGGAGACTAAAGCTCTCATACCNCAGTTTTTGGCAACTTCTGCAATTATGTCAGGATAAAAATACATATCGACAAAAGTTGTTGTTCCTCCTCTGATCATTTCCCAGCAAGCTAGCTCTGTCCCAATNCTTACAAATTCTTCACTTACGAATTTTTTTTCTAATGGAAAAATATAATTATTCAGCCAATCAATCAGATTTTTATCATCTGCAATCCCTCTTAAGAGTGTCATAGCAGCATGAGAGTGACCGTTGATGAGGCCAGGCATTATTATTCTTTGCTCACCTGCTATAGTTATTTTTGCTTCATATTTATTTTGAATGATCTCTTTCGCGTCGATATCCAGAATTATTCCATCTTTGATAGCCAAAGCTGATCCAATTAAGATTTCATTCTTACTATTCATTGTGAGTATGTGATCAGCCTCTATAACAATATCAACATTGGGGTTATCTGATTTTATTCTCAGGTCACATGACCCTAGAGTTGATATTAGTGATAGGATAAAGATTAGTTTATTGATTAGACGCATATACATCTTTTTTATGTGGTTTTAAAATTAAACATTAACCTATATTATAATTAGTGGAAAGATCTCATTTTCCTTTTTTATTGACATTTAGGAGACAAGATATCATCAGCTTCGTCGGCATCATTGTTATTCTCGGGATAGCTTACCTATTCTCAGAAAACAAAAAATTGATCAATATTAAGATTGTCATTATGGCTTTCTTATTACAATTTTTTGTCGCTCTTTTTTCACTTTATCTTGAGACTGGAAAGATGGTTGTCCAGAAACTCAGTAATGGTGCAAGACATATAATCGACTTTTCACAGGAGGGTGTTAATTTTGTATTTGGCCCTTTGGCTAATGAATGGAGTTTTGCTATCAATGCGTTACCTGTGATTGTTTTCCTATCCTCACTCACAGCGGTCCTTTACCACTTGAAAATTATGCAGATTATCGTGCGCTTGATCGGTGGCGCCTTAAATAAAATAATTGGAACAAGAATCATCGAATCCATGAATGCTGCCGCGAATATATTCTTAGGGATGGATAGCTCACCTCTGGCTATAAGACCATATTTATCAAAAATAAGTGATGCTCAGATGTTCGCAATTATGGTTTCAGGCTTAGCTTCTGTGGCAGGGACTGTTCTCTTGGCATACGCACAAATGGGCGCTCAATTGGAATATCTTCTTGCAGCATGTTTCATGTCTGCACCAGGGGGACTTCTAATGTCAAAAATAATTATGCCTGATGATCCAAGCCAATCCTCTCAAGAAAAAATTCAAATTAGATCATCACAAAGTCCTCATACAAATGTGATTATGGCTGCGGCATCTGGTGCTTCTGATGGCATAAAACTAGCTGTGAGTATTGGTGGGATGCTCATTGCTTTTGTAGCATTGATAGCATTGATAAATAGTATTTTTATTTTGTTAGGTTCGCTTGTTGGAATCGAGGATCTGACTATGCAAAAAATACTTGGATGGGTATTTTCTCCTATTATGTTTCTTTTGAATATTCCGTGGAATGAAGCTCAGGCGGCGGGTGCACTTTTTGGCGAGAAATTAATCTTGAATGAATTTGTTGCATACAGTCACCTCACTGATTATCTATCTGGAATGAGTGAAAAAACTACTGTGATTATGACATTTGCACTCTGCGGTTTTGCAAACTTTGCTTCTATTGCCATTCTTATGGGTTCAGTCGGTATTTTAATACCAAGCAAAAACGAATTTATAGCATCAAATGGATTAAAAGCAGTTTTAGCGGCTTCTCTAGCAAATTTATTAAGTGCGTCATTCGCAGGTATTCTATTTGGATTATAGTCTTTGGTGAATTATGTCAGAAAAGATAATAATTGATTGTGATCCAGGTCAAGATGACGCTGTAGCACTTTTTCTTGCATTATCCTCTCCAGAAGAATTAGAAATTTTAGGCATTACAACAGTTGCTGGAAATGTACCCCTGAAACTTACTGAGAGGAACGCCAGAATTATATGTGATATTGCAGATTCAAAAGAAACTGAGGTATTTGCTGGTTGCTCTAGACCCATGCTTGTTGATTTGATGACCGCTGAAAATGTCCATGGAAAAACAGGTATCGACGGAATCGATATCTTTAAACCAAAGACTCCACTTAAAGAATTACACGCTGTGGATTTTATAGTGAAAACTTTAAAAGATGCAGATACAGATTCTATAACACTAGTGCCAACTGGACCTCTGACAAATATAGCTCTCGCAATCATTAAAGATCCCTCCATACTTGACTCAATCAAACAAATAGTTCTAATGGGAGGTGCAATGAGAGAAGCTGGAAATCTCAGCGCATCTGCCGAATTTAATATGAGAGTTGATCCTCATGCTGCAAAAGTAGTGTTTGAATGTGGCCTTCCAATCATAGTGATGAGTTTGGATGTGACTCATAAAGTGCTCACCTCTAAAGAAAGGGTCAGTGAAATTGAATCGATAGGTAATTCTGTGTCTACCGCGACTGCTAATATGCTTAAATTTTTTGCTCGTTACGATTCTGAAAAATATGGTGTTGATGGTGCTCCACTTCATGATCCCTGTACAATTGCATGGTTACTCAATCAAAATCTATTTATAGGCAAAGAATGTAATGTCAGGATTGAGACAGAGTCATCTCTAACGTTAGGACACACATCTGTTGATTTTTGGGGTGTGGAAGGGAATATACCAAATGCAATCTGGATGCAGGATGTTGATGATGATGGCTTTTATGATCTTTTAATCAATAGGCTCAGGAGATTTGATTAATTTCAAAGCAACGGACATTTTTTGATAGTTTCATCATCTAGTCTAGCGCCTATTTGCTGGATGACTTGAGATGCTGCCCAAGAGGCCATTTCGGCACATTCTTGAATGGATTTATTTGATAATAACCCAAAAAGAAAAGCAGCTGTATACGTGTCTCCCGCGCCAGTGGTGTCCACCACATTAGAAGTTTTTTGTGCTTCAGCATGTGTCACATCACCTTTGTTTACAACTATTGAGCCCCTTTCACCGAGTGTGATTACGGACAGATTACCCAGCTTTTTTGACGCTTCAATCATATCTTCAATAGTTTCTGTTCTTGTTAACATCATCATTTCGTTTTCATTAGCAAATATAATGTCCACTGCGTCTCTTGTAAGCTCGCTGAATGCCTCGAAGTGACGTTCCACACAAAATGAATCTGACAATGAGAGGGCAATACGAACAGAAGATCTATTTTTTTCCTTAATGACTTTATTCGCAATCTCATTACAGTCTGGGATGTCCCATAAATATCCTTCAAGCAGAATTATCTCGGCCTCTGCAATAACCGCAGAGTCAATATCGTATGAGGATAACTCTGTGCAAGCCCCAAGGTAAGTCTGCATGGTTCNTTGACCATCACTAGTTATNAGAACATGGCTTCTCGCTGTTGGTGAACCTGTATTCGATGGAGATAATTTAACATCTACACCCATTGATTTCATATCGCTGATGAAGACCCCGCCAAATCTGTCATTATGAACCTGACCTATGTATCCAGCTTTTCCACCAAAATTACTAAAACAGGACACTGTATTAGCTACCGATCCACCTGACATCTCTTTCGTTTCATCAAACATTAGATAGAGTTGGTTCGCTTTTTCCATATTAATTAGATTCATTGATCCTGGTTCTGCTTGAATCTCTTCTAAGAAATCTGATGATACTTGAGTCAATACATCAACAATTGCATTGCTGATACCCATAAGTTGAATTTTTTTTGCCATTTCATAGCCTTTTTAATGCTTCACATTCATTAGTTTTATTATACTAGGGATACATATACAGGTAAGTTAAACTTAAGACACGCAATCAGATCAAGTATTAATAATAAATTGAATGAAAAATACAAAATCAAATAAAATCATACTCAATAGTGATGAGCTAATAAATGATTCATTCAGATTAGGGATGCAGATAATAAAAAGTGGTTTTACTCCGACAATGATCCTGGTTCTTTGGAGGGGTGGAGCGATTGTTGGGATGGCAATTCATGAGTTAATGACATATAAGAAGTTTCAACTCAATCATATGATACTCAAAGTGTCGTCATATCAAAATACTGAGCGTCAAGACTCACTGAGTATTGAAGGACTTGGAAGTGTCCTTAGAAATCTAAAAAAAAATGAAAAAGTATTGATAGTGGACGATATTTTCGATTCTGGTAAAACGATGTCATCGTTAATTGCTATGATTAAAGAACACCGAAAAGAAGAAAATGATCAATACAAAATAGCAACTCCCTGGTATAAACCTAAAAATAATTTGACAGATATTGTGCCTGACTTTTATTTGCATGAGACAGAAAAATGGGTTGTATTTCCTCACGAATTAGAGAGCCTCAGTGAGGCAGAGATTAAAAATTTTCGATTGCAGGAGATTCTCACTTAGATCAACAATACTGTCCATTTAATGAAAAACAAAAAAAATAATCCTTTTGATATTATTCTCTCTGAGACGCCAGACTTTTCTGAGGAGGAAGCTATCCATATGGCTAAAAAGCACTATGATATCGAGGCCTCTGCTGAAAATTTAGTGAGTGAGCGAGATCAGAATTTTTTACTTAGGACGACTGATGGTAGAAAATTTGTTTTAAAAATTGCTAATTCTGAGGAAGATCCCATTGTCACTGATTTTCAAATCTGTGCATTGATACATATCAACAAAATAAATGACAATCGAATTTCAGTCCCAGAGATTAAATTCTCCAGAGGAAACAGGAAAAGCATAGTATTAACCAAAGAAAAAAAATCCTTTGTGACTAGAGTTGTCACTTATCTTGATGGCGAACCGTTATTCACNTCCAAAAAATCAATTCCAGATATAGGTATTGCTGAGGGAATGGGAAGATATTTGGCAATCTTAGGAAAGTCTTTGTCTGATTTTAATCACTCTGGATCGGGTCAAAATCTCTTATGGGATATGAAAAGAGCACTCTCAATTAGAGAAATTACAGGCCATATAGATTCCTCCTCGGCAAGAATAATGGTGGAGAGAGCGTTAACTGATTTCGAGCGATACGCATTACCCAAATTTGACTCAATTCGATGGCAAGTTATTCATAATGATATGAATCCAGACAATGTCCTTATAGATATCTCTGAAAAGAGAAAGGTTTGTGGGATGATTGATTTTGGCGATATGGTTTATTCCCCGTTAATTATCGATTTAGCTGTTGCAGCTGCGTACTTGGATACAGATGAGGGAAATCCTATGCTCCTGATGAATCATTTTATCGCTGGCTATAATCAAGAAACACCGATATTGCAGGAAGAATTAGAAATTTTATTTGATTTAATAAAAACAAGAATAGCAACTACAGTAGCGGTTCTTGAATGGCGAAAATCATTTCGCGATAAGGACGATCCATATTTAGAGCTAAATTCTAATGACAGATCAATAAATCTTCTTGCGAGATGCATGGAGATTCCGAGAGATCATGCAATTCAAAATTTTAAAAAAATATGCGCTAAAGAATGATTAAAAATACTGTCTTAAAATTGATAAATCTATTGACTCGCATGAAGCCAAATGAAATTAGGGCAACTTTACTTTCATTCGCTTTCGTTTTTTTATTAATGACGGCTTATTTTATCCTAAGGCCAGTTAGAGATGCTATGTCGAGTGACTGGTCAGATACTGAATTGAGCTGGTTATGGACATCTACATTTTTCTTTAGTTTTCTTGCGGTTAGCCTATATGGAGAGATTATTTCAAGAATAAAGTTTAACTATGTAGTACCTGGAGTATATGTTTTTTTCTCAATTACCTTCTTTGCATTTAACTTTTTATCTTTAATATTAATAGATCAAGATTTTATCAATAAAATTTTNTATGTATGGCTGAGTGTTTTTAGTCTTTTTCATGTGTCAGTATTTTGGAGTTTCATATCGAATATCTTTTCCAAAGAGCAAGCACCAAGATTATTTGGTTTTATTGCGTCGGGAGCGAGTATCGGAGCAATTCTCGGGCCATCTATTCCAATTTTATTTGCTAATCAAGTAGGCACTATGAATCTACTGATCATTGCAGGAATAATATTGCTGATTCCTGTTCCTTTAATTTCTTGGTTGGAAAAAATAAAGTTTTCGGAACTTCAAAATCATAATATTGATATTGATGTTCATAAAAACACAATAAGGAAAGACTTTTTATCTGGTTTTAGCAGTTTAATTAAAAACCCATATCTTATTTCTATTTCTTTATTCATTCTTTTCTATGTTGTCATGAATACATTTGTCTATTTTGAGTTAAGAAAATTACTTATTGATTTTGATCGTGATGCCCGCACTCAAATATGGGCATCAATAGATCTAATTGTGAATATTCTGGCAATTGTAACTGCAATTTTTTTTACTAGCAGAATTACAACACGTTTTGGTATGCCAGCGACCCTTGCTTTAATTCCTACGATAATGATTTTGGGTTGGATAGTGGTCGCGATATCACCAATATTACTTTTTTTGATTGGCCTTCAAATCATAAGAAGAGCTGGTAACTACTCAATTACTAAACCTGGAAGGGAAATGTTATTTACTTTGGTAGATAACGAAGCCCGTTATAAAGTCAAGCCAGTAATCGATATTGTTGTCTATCGAGGCGGTGACATGCTTACTGCATGGTTTTATACATTCTTAACAGCAACAGTTGGACTAGGCTTGAGTGGAATTAGCATTATCGCCACTATTATAGCTAGCTTTTGGGCTTTAACAGGATTGTATCTAGGCAATAGGTATAGTATACAAAGGATAAGCAAAACTTGAGAGGAATAATCATGGAAAGGAAGCTAAGAAATCTTGAATCGACTATAAGGAACAGAAGAACGGTTAAGCTATTCAGAGATAAAAACATTGATCCTGACTTAATAGAAAAAGCAATAGATTTGGCCAGATGGGCACCAAATCACCATCTAACTGAGCCATGGCACTTTTATATTCTCAATTCTTCTCATATCAAAGAATCAGTTGAATTAATCAGAACTGTTATTACCGAGCGAAAAGGTCAGGAAATTGCAGATTTCAAAGCCGCAGGTGCATCGAAAATTCCAGGCTGGATGTTGGTGACATGCAAAAAATCAGATTCTGAATTGACTCAACAGGAAGACTACGCAAGTGTGTGTTGCGCTATTCAAAATTTTAGTCTTTATATATCAGAAGCAGGGTTGGCGTCAAAATGGTCAACAGGACTGATAACGAGAGATCAACGTTTCTATGATTTATTGAAAATAAATAGCGAAGCAGAATTTATTGTTGGTCTTATTTGGTATGGATATCCAAAAACACTGCCTGTTCAGTCAAGAGGAGAATTAGATAGCGTTATAACTATTCTCGATTGACTTAACACCAATTACAAAAATAATTACTACAACAAGGCCTAATATTCCCATTGAGAATACCATGTTGCTGATAGTGCCATTGTAAACCAATCCTGTTAGAACTGATCCTAGTGCTGAGAAAAAATTTTGTATTGTGCCAATGATTGATGCTGAGATACCTGCAGTTTTTGATAGAGGATCTAGAGCGAGTGCGGTTGAATTTGAAATGACAAATGCAGTACCGAACATATAAATACAAACACCTCCCCACAGTATGCTGAATCTTACTTCGTTGAAATATGCAATTGTTAGTAAAATAGAAGCACCAAGTCCTATGAAAAAAACACCAATCATCATAACCTGAATTATCTTGAACTTTCTCAGTAAATATTTATTGAGGAAGGAGCCAATCAAAACTGATAACCCAGCAAGAGCGAATATTGGTCCAAACCAGCCAGTAGGCAATTTGTATATTTCTATCATTAATACCGATGATCCAGTTATCAATGACATATAACCAGTTATTGTTACTACAACCAGTAACATCCCAAATATACTCACTTTGTGCTTGAAAAATTCTTTTATGCCTATTTCAAATTGTTCCGTGAAATTTATGGATTTATTACCAATATGTGTTTCATCGAGCTCTTTGTTTACACTTAGAAGAAGTATCAGTCCAATTACTGTAATGGCAATAAAAGTGGCTCTCCATTGAAATTCACCGACAAGATAACTACCAAATATCGAAGCTAAAATCGGTATGAAAGTAAATACTATCATCATCGATGACAGAATCTGTGCAGCATTCTTGCCGCTTGATATGTCTCTAACCATAGCGCGAGGAACTGTCATNCCAGCAGAAGCACCCAANCCTTGAATTAATCTAGCAATTAACATGAACTCGATGGATGTTGCTAAGACCGTCATCAGGCTTGCGAGAATAAAAATTATAAGCCCATAAATTAAAACTGGTATTCTGCCGATTCTATCCGATATTAAACCAGCAGGAATCAGTCCAATTGCAACGCCAGCCATGAAAAATCCCACTGTAAATTGACTTGTAGATAAATCACTGGATAATTCTGATCCCATGAATGGAATCGAAGCCAAACTCATGTCTATTGATAATGCCGCCATGCCCGTGAGGCAACCCAGAATGATAATAGATTTTTTGTTAATCTTTATATCTTTTGCCATTTTTTGATATTTTCTGAGANTTTCCTGAGTATCAGATCATCTTTCCAGCGATTATTAGATTTGAAAGTGGATTTATTCCAATCCAATACGTCAATTCATTTGGATGATTGATGTCCCAGATTGCTATGTCAGCATCTTTGCCAATTTCTAATGTACCTTTAGATTCAATTCCCAGAGCTTTAGCTGCTTCCCTTGTTACCCCAGCAAGACACTCTTCTGGAGTTAAATGAAAGAGATTGGCCGCTAATGACATAGCGAACCGAATAGAACAAATTGGTGATGAGCCTGGGTTGCAATCTGTCGCAATTGCCATGGGGACCGACATTTTTCTAAAATCATCGATTGGAGGTTTTTGTTTTTCGTTTAACATGAAAAAAGCACCAGGAAGCATTACGGCGACGGTTCCAGATTCTGCAAGTGCCTCTACACCTTTTTGAGAAGTGTATTCAAGATGATCCGCTGAGAGAGCTCCAAAGCTTGCTGCCAATTCAGTACCACCTGAGTTACTCAGCTGATCTGCATGAAGCTTAACGGGCAGATCCAGAGATCTTGCTTTTTCAAATAGAATTTCAACATGGTGATTACTGAATGCAATGTTTTCACAAAAAGCATCTACAGCATCTATAAGTGAAAGACTGTGAAGTTCGGGCATTACCTCCTCGCACACGTATTTTATGTAATCATCACTTTTTTTTGCATATTCAGGTGGCAAAGCGTGAGCACCTAGAAACGTTTTTTTTATGGATATTTGATCATTCTCTAACTTCTTTGCAACCTCAAGCATCATCCTCTCTGTTGCAAGATCCAGCCCATATCCTGATTTAATTTCAACAGTGCCTACTCCCTCTTTTTGCAATCCATCTAACCTATTTTTAGCAAGCTTTAGGAGGTGTTTACTCGAGCTTTTTCTTGTTTCATTGACAGTGGAGATTATACCTCCACCAGATTTAGAAATTTCTTGGTAACTTTTTCCCTTTAATCGATCTTCAAATTCCCAAGCACGATTCCCAGCAAAAATAATATGTGTATGACAATCGATAAGCGCTGGACTGACCCATTTTCCTGGCAAAGATAGTGTTTTCTTTGCGTTTATTTCTGGGACTGCATCTCCTTTTCCGATCCAGATGATGGTTGATTCTGCGACTGCTATAGCTCCATTCTCAATGATTCCATAGTTGGAATTACTGTTCATTGAAGCAATATTTATATCTCTAATTAGTAAGTCGCATTGCAACATCAAAACCATACCCTGTAGCGAGACTTTCTTGCATTAAAAATTATCATGTATTAGCCTGTATATACAACTAACGCAAAACAAATGAATACTTACTTCGCAAAAAAAATCTTTCTTGAAGAAGGTTGGGCTGAAAATGTCCATATCAGTATCAACAAAGGTAGCATANCAAAAATATCTATTGAAAAACAAAAAAGCCATTCGATTGAGGATGAGCTTGATGTTGTTATACCNGGAATAACTAACTCTCACACCCACAGTTTTCAGAGGGCTCTGAGTGGCTTCACGGAGCGAGGGTCAAATCGCAATCATGATACATTTTGGACTTGGCGTGAGAAAATGTATCAGCTGGTGGATAACCTTAATACTAGTTCAATTTATACGATTGCTAAGCAAGCTTACTTTGAAATGATGATGAGAGGTTACACTACCGTTGTAGAGTTTCATTATTTTCATCGCGATAATCAAAATAATCATATTAACAATGATATATTTCATGCTCTTTTGGAAGCAGCAAATGAGTCAGGCATAAATTTGGTCTACACACCAATCTTATATCAAAGGGGTGGCTTCGAAGATACANAACTAACTAAAGAGCAAAAAAAATTCTACAGTACAATTAGAGAATTCCTCGAACACTATAGCTATGCTAAGTCTAATCTTATGGATCCTCATTCCATTGCTATCGGTGTTCATAGTCTAAGAGCTGTTGGCGAAGATGCACTCAGAGAAATTGTAAAATTTCANGAAAGTGAAGAGATNCCTTTTCATATTCATATTGCTGAACAACAACAAGAAGTTGATGAGTTTAAGGGTAAATATGGTGAGAGACCTATTGAATGGCTNTTGAACAACTATGATGTGAATGAGAGCTGGTGTTTGGTTCATGCAACACACATCAATGAAAATGAANTAAAAAAACTTGCTCAAACTAAATCTGTGGTATGCCTTTGTCCTACCACAGAGGNNAATCTTGGTGATGGTATTTTCCAATTAAAAAATTATGTTTCACATGGNGGCTCTTTCACAATTGGCTCTGATAGTAATATCTCGATTGATCCTTTCGANGAGCTGAGATGGCTTGAATACTCTCAGAGATTAATCCATCAAAAGAGAAATATAGTTTCAGATAAGAGCACGGGAACAGGTCAATACTTAATTAAAAAAATCCTGACTGGTGGTGCGTTGTCATCAGGCCAAAGAAGCGATGGCCATATCAAAGAGGGNTCACCAGCTAATCTAATCGTTCTATCAGATGAAAATGCCTCATTGGCAGGACACAAAAATGAAACACTCTTTGATGCCATCGTTTTTTCGAACCACAGTGAATTGATTCACAAGGTCATGATTAATGGAGAATGGGTTAAATTTCTCTCACAAGAAAATGAAGAAATTAAAAAACATAAAAAATCATATAACGCCCTTCTTGGAAGAATATTGAATTAGGAAAATTACCATGCAGGATAAACAGCTACCAAGATATCAGCAACTTAAAGAGCTTATTATAAATAAGATTTCTACTGGGGACCTCAAACCACTCGAGAGAGTTCCATCTGAAAACCAACTGGTTAAAATGATGGGTGTGTCAAGGATGACCGCGAACCGTGCTCTTAAAGAACTAAATAATGAGGGTTATGTGGATCGCAAGGCTGGTGTAGGCTCATTTGTATCAGATTTTAAAGTAAATTCCCACCTCTTTGAAATTAAAAGCATCGCTGATGAGATAACATCGAGAGGCAGCACTTACTCTTCTGAGATACTTGAACAATCATTGATTCAGCCATCAAATGATATAAGCAGAAAAATGCAAATTAATACAACTACTCAGATTTTTCATATTCAAATGGTTCATTTTGAAGATACTATTCCAATTCAGTTTGAAGATCGTTATGTAAAGAGTGACTTTGCCCCTGATTTTATTAANCAAGATTTTTCCAAGATTACACCAAGTGCATATCTAAGCAGTATTTCGCCTCTTAACGAGGCTGAGCAAGTGGTAAGCGCGATCACTCCTTCTCTATCTATCTCAGAGTTACTCCAGATGAAAAAAGATAAACCCTGTCTATTAATAACGAGAAAAACTTGGGTGAGAAAGGTGCTTGTTACATATGGAAAGTTTTATCACCCAGGCGATCGTTACGAATTATTAGGTAATTATGGACCGATTATGAGAAAAAAATCATCCAATAAAAAACATGATTAAAATTAGAGGTTTATTGTTATGAGCAACAGGAACATTAAAGCAAGTATAGGTAATCAATTAGAGGCTAAAAGCTGGCAGACAGAAGCACCATTGAGAATGATTATGAATAATCTAGATCGTGATGTGGCTGAAAACCCAGATGANTTGATTGTATATGGTGGGATTGGAAAGGCAGCAAGGAGCTGGGAATGCTATGAAGCTATNGTCTCCGAACTAAAAAANCTTGAAGATAATGAGACCTTGCTGATTCAGTCTGGTAAACCAGTTGGCATTTTTAGAACACATGNAGATGCACCGAGAGTTCTAATTGCCAATTCAAATCTTGTTCCAGCTTGGGCAAATTGGGAGCATTTCAACGAATTAGATAAAAAAGGTTTAATGATGTATGGGCAAATGACTGCAGGCTCTTGGATATATATTGGAAGCCAAGGTATTGTTCAAGGCACCTACGAGACTTTNGTTGAAATGGGCCGCCAACATTTTGATGGGAATCTATCTGGTCGCTGGATATTGACAGCAGGGCTTGGAGGAATGGGCGGAGCACAGCCGCTCGCCGCAACCATGGCCGGTGCCTCTTTATTGGCAATTGAATGTGATCAAGATAGGATCCAAAAGAGACTGAATACTGGTTATCTAGACAAAACCACAGACAATCTTGATGAAGCATTGGAGATGATTCAATCATCAATTGATAAAAATGATCCGATCTCTGTGGGTCTATTGGGGAATGTGGCAGATATTTTNCCCAAAATGATCGAAATGAAAGTGAAGCCCGATATTGTAACTGATCAGACATCAGCACATGATCCAGTTAATGGCTATCTCCCATCCGGTTGGAGTATTGATGAATGGGAGAAAAAAAGAAATAGTCATCCAGAAATTGTGGCCAAATANGCTAAAGAATCTATGGCAAAACATGTTGAAGCAATGCTTGCTTTCCATGAGCAAGGCATTCCAACAGTTGATTATGGAAATAACTTGAGACAGATGGCATATGATCAAGGTATAAGCAACGCATTTTCTTTTCCTGGTTTTGTCCCAGCATATGTAAGACCGCTTTTTTGTAGAGGAATCGGACCGTTTAGGTGGGTCGCACTCTCAGGAGATCCAGAGGACATATACAAGACAGATCTAAAAGTAAAAGAACTCATGCCCAATGATACCCATCTTCATCAGTGGTTGGANGCNGCGCAGAAAAAAATTAAATTTCAAGGATTACCTGCAAGAATATGCTGGTTAGGTCTTGGNGATAGGGACAGGATGGCACTCGCTTTTAATGAGATGGTAAGGAAAGGTGAATTGAGTGCTCCGATTGTGATTGGGAGAGATCATCTTGATAGCGGATCAGTTGCAAGTCCTAATCGCGAGACAGAAGACATGTTAGATAATTCTGATGCNGTATCAGATTGGCCATTACTGAATGCTCTTTTAAGTACCGCAGGCGGTGCTACTTGGGTGTCTTTGCACCATGGAGGTGGTGTAGGAATGGGCTACTCACAGCACTCAGGGTTGGTTATTGTTTGTGATGGAACAATTGAAGCAGACGAGAGAATATCACGTGTCTTATGGAATGATCCAGCAACTGGTGTAATGCGCCACGCTGATGCTGGATATCAGGAGGCAATTGAATGTGCATCACAATATAACCTTAATTTGCCAATGCAGAAAAAAAATTAGAAATATGAACATAGAAATCAACAATAAATCTCTCTCACTCGAATTGCTCAGAAATATTTTGACTGAGGAAATTGTGATATCACTCTCGAAAGGCTTAAAAGAAAAAATCGCTCATTCATCCAAATACGTAAAAAATAAATCTGAGGGTAACGATTCAATATACGGTATTAATACTGGATTTGGGAATTTAGCAAATGTGAAAATAGATAAGCAAGATCTAAAAAAACTTCAAAGAAATCTTGTTTCATCGCATGCTGTTGGTGTTGGCGCATTGCTCCCAAATAAAATAGTAAAATTAATTATTGTTCTCAAGATATACGCGCTCGCTCAGGGATATTCGGGAGCTTCACTAGCATTAGTTCAGCGTTTATGTGACTTCATAAATTTAGAATTATACCCATGCATACCCTCAAAAGGCTCTGTTGGTGCTTCAGGAGATTTAGCTCCACTTGCTCATCTATCTCAAGCATTGATTGGAGAGGGTCATGTTAACTATAAGGGAGTCAAGCTATCTGCTAGCGAAGCTTTAACGAAATTAGATATCAAACCTATGGAACTTGGACCAAAAGAAGGTTTAGCACTTTTAAATGGCACTCAAGTTTCGACAGCCATTGCGTTAAACGCATATTTTGATACAGAAAATTTATTTCTTTCGGCAGTTATATCGGGCGCTCTTTCATTGGAAGCAATTAAAGGAAGCATAATGCCATTCGATAAGCGCATCCATGAGGCGAGAGGTCAGAAGGGACAGATTGATGTAGCAAAAGAGTTAAACAAACTTATCAATGGCAGCGAGATACTGAAATCTCATGCGAATTGTGACCGTATCCAGGATCCCTATTCTATTCGATGTCAACCGCAAGTTATGGGCGCTTGCTTGGACTCAATACGATATGTTGCATCTATTCTAACAATCGAAGCAAATGCTGTAACTGATAACCCTTTAGTTTTTTCAGATGATAATGAAATTATTTCAGGTGGAAATTTTCATGCGGAGCCGGTGGCACTTGTTTCTGATCAGCTGGCTGTCGCAATAGCTGAAATGGGATCTATCTCTGAAAGAAGGAGTGCTGTACTTGTTGATTCAAATTTGAGTGGACTTCCTCCTTTCCTTATCAAAAACAGTGGTTTAAATTCTGGTTTTATGATCCACCAAGTAACTGCAGCCGCACTCGTTTCTGAAAATAAGCTCTTCGCTCATCCGGCCAGTGTTGATTCAATTCCTACATCTGCAAATCAAGAGGACCATGTGAGTATGGCAACACATGCTGCGTATAGATTGATGAATATGAATGAAAATTTATCGTATATACTCGCAATTGAGTTGATGAGTGCATCTCAGGGCATCGAGTTNCACAAGCCGCTAAAAACATCCAGTGTTTTNCANAAGGCNCTTACAGATATACGAACCTTTTCAGAGCCAATAGAAGACGACAGATCTCTCGCAAATGAGATAGAGTCGCTGTCTGGNGCTTTAATTCGGGGTNATGTTTTCGAACAAAGTTATAAAATATTCAATGCCCAATAACGAGCTAAAAACCTTCAGTTTNTTTGAGGGAAATTCACCATTGCTTGTGAGTATTCCACATGATGGACGANTGTTATCTGATGATATAAAAAAATCAGTAAAAGAAAAATTTCTAGAATTACCTGATACTGACTGGCATATGAACAGACTTTATGAGTCTTTCAAGGATACTCAATGGAATATAATTAGTGCGAATTTTTCAAGATATGTTGTTGATCTAAACAGATCTTCAGATGATATAAAGCTTTATAATGACTACAAATCAACTGGTCTTTGTCCTGTAACGTCTTTTTCAGGTGAACATTTGTACANTGATGGTAATGAGATTAGTGAACTGAAAATAGAGAGGAGAGTTAAATCCTATTGGAAACCCTATCATGATAAAATCAAGCAAACTCTCGAATCTATAAAATCAAAGTATGGTTATGCAATCCTTTGGGATGCTCATTCAATTAAAAGTAGAGTTCCTAATCTTTTTGAGGGTGAATTGCCAAACTTAAACATTGGTTCTAATTCTGGAAGAAGTTGTCCTAATTCGATACTAGATTCAATTCACAAGATTGCCANTAATTCTGGCTTTTCTGTTGTCCTTAATGGCAGATTCAAAGGGGGTTATATTACTCGTCACTATGGTAAGCCAGCTGAAAATGTATATGCAATCCAGATGGAAATTGCTCAACGAAGTTATATGAATGAGATAACTTTATCTTANGATGAAAGACTCTCTAAAAAATTAACTCCGATATTGAAATTAATGCTNGATACTTTTATTGTGAATTCAGAGGAATATTTCAAAGACAGGCGATATGAAGAAAACTAAAGGACTGCATGAACTTTATAATAGTGACCCGATAACAGCCGATAAGTTTCTCTGGGGACGAGAATCTGATCCAATATCAAGGAGAGGTTTCCTNAGAAAGGCTGGCCTAGCATCAATGAGTCTGGCATTGGGATCCTCAATACCGTTTGCAAAACATTTTCCTGCAGGCATGATTCCTGCAGCGCTTTCACAAAGTTATGACCCATTTGAATTNTATGGAAAAGATGACCTTATATTATTGAATGATAGACCCTTTAATGCTGAAACACCGGCACATTTATTGAATGATGATGTCACACCAGCATCAAGACTTTTTGTAAGAAATAACGGTATTCCTCCAGTTGAGTCTCAAATTGATCCTAAAAAATGGACGATCAATATCACGGGAGAGTCTTGTATAAATGAAACANCATTTTCTTTGGAAGAATTAAAAACGAAATTTAAGCATTACACTATGCAACTTCAACTCGAATGTGGAGGAAATGGTCGATCTGAGTTTAATCCTCCTGCGAGAGGCAATCAATGGTCTACTGGTGCAATAGGATGTCCAGAATGGACAGGCGTAAGAATAAAAGACGTTTTGGAATATGTTGGAGTAAAAGAGGATGCTCTTTATGTTGCTTATGAGGGAGAAGATAGACATCTTTCTGGGGATTCAANTAAGAAACCCATCTCTCGGGGCGTTCCAATATGGAAGGCTATTAAAGATGAATCTCTTATTGTTTGGGGNATGAATGGCATGCCATTGCCTCTAATTCACGGTGCACCAGTAAGAATGATCTGCTCTGGTTGGCCTGCATCAGTCTCAGGAAAATGGCTTAATAAAATTTTAATCAGGAATATTATTCATGATGGTGAAAAAATGAATGGACAGTCTTATCGAGTCCCATGCGAACCTGTGAAACCAGGATCGAAGGTTGATGATAAGGATATGTGCATTATCGAATCGATGCCCGTTAAGTCAATAATCACATTTCCTAAATCTGGTATTACACACAATAAAAAATCTAAACTAAAAATTAGAGGGCATGCCTGGGCGGGCGATTCGAGGGTAAAAGAACTCTTTTGCTCCTATGACTTTGGAGCAACCTGGGAAAAAGCTAAGTTGGATATACCTATTAACACTCATGCTTGGCAGCATTGGGAGCATGATATAGCATTTCCTAAATCTGGTTATTATGAAATTTGGGCAAGAGCGGTCGATGATATAGGAAGATCTCAACCAGTAGTTCTGCCACAATGGAATCCAAGAGGATATCTAAATAATGCATGTCATCGAATAGCTGTGAGTGTAAAAATATAATTAAATATGCGAAAAATATCACTAGTATTGATTTTAATAATTAGTAATGCAGCTTTTTCTGAAGATGATCCTGTTACAGGGCTTAAAATTGCTCCTGGTTGGGAATTAATAAGAATGCACTGTGGTGCATGTCACTCATATAAATTGGTCACATCTCAGAGAGCAGACAGAGAAGGCTGGCATGACATGATAAAATGGATGCAAAAAACACAAAATCTCTGGAAATTTGACCCAGTCATTGAGGGTCAGATACTGGATTATCTGTCGAGTACATATTCCTCGACAGAAAACTTAAGAAGACAACCTATAATTGATAGCTTAATGCCAATTGAGAAATGAGAAAAATATGAAAAAATATATAAATAAGATTTTTATTATCAGTTTAATGTCATTGCTTTTTTTTCAAAATGGTGTGGCGCAGAATATACCTGAATCACTCAATACAGTAATTGAAACTTTACGTAACTCTTTGAGAGACGTTGTTGAGGCAAGTGCATCTGAAATCGATAGGGATGCTGAGCTTGCTCTAGATCTCTTAACACGGGAAATCGTTGAATCAAAACTGATTTTAAATCAAGCATATGGATATCTTGTTTTTCCTAGAATTGTGAAAGTAGGAATGGGCATTGGCCTTGAGACAGGCGAGGGTGTGCTTAAAGTTTCTGAACTAAGTACAGATTACTACAGAATNAGTTCTGGATCACTGGGTTTTCAGGCAGGAGCTCAAGCAAAAGCAGTTGTAATTGCTTTTATGACAGAGGACTTACTAAACAGCTTTCAAAATAATCCAGGATGGAAAGTAGGTGTCGATGGGCACGTAACCGTTATTGATAGAGGCCTNAGTCAATCTTTAGATAGTGACAATATATTAGATTCAGTTGTGGCTTTTGTGTTTGACAGCAGAGGACTGATGTACAGTCTTACTCTTGAAGGATCAGTATTTACAAAACTTGAAAAACGTTAAAACCTTTTTAAATTTTATTAAACAAAAAATACTATTCTCACCATGCTGATATTCAGCAGCATGGTGAGGAAATAGCCGCACTTTTTTTATGCTTTTACTTTTTGTATTTTTCGGCCTCTTCTGAACCGTCGGTTGCAGTTCCTTTGCTGTATGAGTGCGCTCCCATACCAGCTAAATCACCATCCTTAACGATGAGATACTCATCACGAATTGATTCACCACTGAAGAAGCATTCAAGTATTTCTCTTACTCCAGCAGCATACCTCGCCTGAGCAGATAATGAAGTTCCTGATGTATGTGGAGTCATTCCATGATTTGGCATTGACCTCCAAACATGGTCATTTGGTGCTGGCTGAGGAAACCAAACGTCTCCGGCATATCCACTCAATTGACCTGATTCACAAGCTCTGGCTATGGCATCTTTATCACAAATCTTTCCTCTTGCAGTATTGACTATATAAGCCCCTCGCTTCATTTTGCTGATTAAAGCATCATCGAAGAGGTGTTCAGTTTCCGGGTGAAGCGGACAATTAATTGTGACAACATCACACACACCAACCAATGACTCTACTGATTCATGGAAAGTTAGATTCAGTTCTTGCTCAACAGATTCTGGAAGTCTATGTCTATCAAAATAATGAAGATGAACATCAAATGGCTTCATCTTTCTCAGTGCATCTAGCCCAATACGACCTGCTGCTACTGTTCCGATATGCATGCCCTCAACATCATAAGATCGCTTAACTGCGTCTGCTATATTCCACCCACCTTCGTTTACAATTCTATGCTGATTATGATAATCCCTCACCAATGATAAGATCATCATCACAATATGCTCTGCAACAGATCTTGAGTTACAGAAAGTAACTTCAACTACATCTATTTTGTTGTCGATTGCAGCCTGAAGATCAACATGATCGGATCCAATACCTGCAGTCACAGCCATCTTTAGGTTCTTTGCTGATTCAATACGCTTTCTGGTTAGATAAAATGGAAAGAAAGGTTGTGATATAACTATGTCTGCGTCTTCCAATTCAATCTCAGCTTTACATCCATCTCCGTCTTTATCAGAGGTTACAACCAGCGTATGTCCCTGATCTTCGAGGAATTTCCTCAAGCCAAGCTCACCAGAGACACAACCCAAGAGATCTCCAGGATTAAAATCAATCGATTTAGGTGAAGGCAAACTCATCCCATCTGGATATTTTTCAAGCTTAGGAATGCTGTCAAGCGCGTATTTGCTTGGCATACCGTCAGTGGGATCATCATACAATATACATAAAACTTTCATTTGTTCTCTCCATTAGAAATAATTAATTATAGTAAATGAATATATACTAAAAATACAACATAGAGTTAATGTCATTGATAATTGTATCTGAAGCTGTAATTNATATGTCATCTCAGATATGCTTTAAGCTAAATTATTTAACTTATAATCCTATGAAACATTCTATGAAAAATTATTTCATATCATCGTTTGGGGCATTCANATGCCTGAGCATACTCTCTTATTTGAATAATACTTATCAAGATAGCCTCTGGTTGATTCCACCCTTCGGAGCGAGCATGGTGCTTGTTATGGCTGTTCATAAAAGTCCATTAGCAAGTCCAAAAAATGTCTTCTTTGGGCATCTAATTGCTGCTAGTTGTGGAGTATTCGTCTATTTCTTTTTTGGTCTTCATCCATTATCGATAGGATTTGCAGTCGCTTTAGCTATATTTCTAATGTCTATTACAAAAACAATTCACCCACCTGCAGGTGCAAATCCAATTATTGCAATAATGGGAGGTGAGGATCTTTTTTTTGTTTTAATGCCTGTCGCAATAGGTGCAAGTTTTATCATAATATTTGCTATTATTTTTCATCGGCTGATTGGACAAAAATATCCATGTGATAAAAAAAATATATAGCTTTAGTCTTATAATTTTTTACATGGTGTTTATTAAACATTAAAAAATATCTATAATAAAATTTGAATTTACTTCCTTGTATCAGATAAAAAGAACATGAGCTTGTTTGATAAATTATCTATAATCCCACCAGATCCGATTTTAAAAATAATCTCTGAATATAACGAAGACATTCGTTCAAATAAGATTGATCTCGGTGTGGGTGTATACCGAGACAGTTTTGGAGAAACGCCAATCATGTCGGTTATCAAGTCAGCAGAGTCACATATTTTATCCACACAAAAATCCAAAGCATATATCGGTCTTGCTGGAGATGCGAATTACAATAAGAATATACAAAAATTAATACTTGGTGATATTAAAATAGCTGAAGATAGAATCTTCACCATACAGACCGCTGGAGGCACAACCTCACTTCGAGTGGCTTCCGAATTGTTAAAGGAAACATCAAAAAATATCAATATTTGGGTGAGTAATCCTACATGGAGTAATCATATTCCTGTATTAAAAAGCACTAATATCAGCTACAGAGAATACCCTTATTATGATGTAGAACATAATACACTTCTCTTCGACAAAATGGTTGCGTGTCTGGAGGNTATCCCGAAGGGTGATGCAGTCTTATTGCATGCATGTTGCCATAATCCTACAGGTATGGATCCAACTCTAGAACAATGGAAAGAAATTATTCAGGTAATGAAAAGTCGTGAATTATTGCCATTTGTNGATAATGCATATCAGGGTCTAGCAAATGGTCTGGATGAGGATGCGAGTGCATTGAGACTGATGATATCAGAATTTAATGAACTCATAATTTCCAGCTCATGCTCAAAAAATTTTGGATTGTATCGTGATCGTGTGGGTGCGTTGACTGTCATCACAAATAATGAAGACTCAAATAAAAAAACGAAAAGCAACGTATTAAAAATAGTNAGAACAATGGGTTCTGTCCCGCCAGATCATGGGGCTGCATGCGTGGGATATATTCTCTCTGATGAATCACTTACACAAAAATGGAAATGTGAACTTGATGATGTAAAGATCAGATTAAAAAACATGAGAAAAGAACTTGCTGGTTCACTGAAAAATAAAACAAATTCTCATGATTTCAGTCACATTGTAAGAGCGAACGGAATGTTTTCATTTTTAGGCATAACTAAAGAGCAGGTTCAAGCATTAAAGTCTCATTATGGTATTTACATGGAGGAATCTGGGCGTATAAATGTTGCTGGCATTACCATGGAAAATGTATCGTATCTCACTGATTCAATAGCAGAAGTCTTAGAATCTCACCAATAAATATGATCACCCTCGATCAGTTTAATTTGATCTGTCTTTCCCCCAGCTAACTCGAGTACATATTTGATTGGTTTTTCTGAACGTATTGTTTTAAGTGACTGAGGTTCTGTATTTTTTTCTATTGATGAAACAATTCCATTTTCATCAATAAAAATCATATCCAATGAGATGAACGTGTTTTTCATCCACATTGCCCTTATGTTGCTATTAGGATAAATAAAAAGCATGCCTGTATTTTTAGGTAAGCTCTTAACATACATCAGGCCTCTTGTTTGCTGATTTCTTGTCTCTGCCAACCACACAACAAAATGGTTACAACTTTGATTAGAAGAAGAAATCATAATACTTCTTCGCTTAAAGGCGCTATCCAACTCATCACTGCCTAAGGATAGACAAGAATACAGTAACATTAAAAAGAAGAGGCAGATTAGAGAGAGATTTTTTCTTATCATTTCTTAAATTATTTCTTTCTTTCTTAGTTAACGCTCTGTTAGCTTTAGTTTAAAATAAAAGATAAAACAATTATAAGCAAAATTATATTGTCATATATTTGATGGGGTAACTTAATGACAGCGATAAAAAAATTTCAAGAACTAGAATTACATGCTACAACTCTGATTATCGGGCAATCTGAGCTAATCAATCGTATGTTAATTGCGATACTCTGTGATGGCCATCTCCTGGTTGAGGGGGCTCCTGGGCTTGCTAAAACTAGAGCGATAAAAGTGATCTCAGATAGCATAGAAGGAACATTCAATCGCATACAGTTTACGCCAGATCTTCTTCCTGCTGATCTAACAGGTACCGAAGTATATCGTCCTCAAGAGGGTAAATTTGAATTCAGGGAGGGCCCTCTTTTTCATAATCTTATCCTAGCTGATGAAATCAATAGAGCTCCAGCAAAGGTTCAGTCAGCACTTCTTGAGGCAATGGAAGAGAGGCAGATCACAGTTGGTGATAAAAGCTATAAGCTTTCAAAATTATTTTTAGTCATGGCGACACAAAATCCTATTGAACAGGAAGGAACTTATCCTCTTCCAGAGGCACAATTGGATCGTTTTTTATTGCATGTTGAAATTGGTTATCCAACATCTGAGGATGAGAAAAAAATATTATCTCTTAATAGAGACGAGGCAAGAGAGTCTAAAAATGAATCCTTTATTCCAGAAAGCCTTCTGTCTGAAACTGCCATTTTGGAAGCAAGAGAGGCAATACTAAATTTGCATCTTTCAGATGATCTTGAACAATACATTGTAGATATTGTTACATCCACACGCGATCCGGGTAAGGTTGATTCTCAACTTGATGGACAGGTTCTCTATGGCGCAAGCCCGAGAGCATGTATGGGTATTGACAGAGCAGCAAGAGCGTACGCTTGGCTGAAAGGCAAAGATTATGTTGGTCCAGAGGATATTCAGGAAGTTACTTACGATGTTCTTCGCCATCGATTGGTTCTAAGTTTTGAAGCTGAGGCTGAAGGTGTGACACCAAATAAAATCATTGAAGGCATACTTAATGGAGTTGGTGTTCCATAATTTATTTCAAAGATGATAGAGAGAGAAAAATACTTGGCCACATCGCCAGTAAAAGTTGATCAGAGAGAACTGATTTCACTCAGCGGCATTGGTAAAATCATACAACTAGATCCATCTTCAATAAGATCACTTCAAGCGGGGTCATATGTTTCTCAATATAAAGGCAGAGGCATGGAATTTGATGAATCTAGGCCATATCATCCTGGAGATGATCCCAGAAATATTGATTGGCGTGTTACAGCCAGAAGCAGTCAGGCTTATACAAAATTATTTCGCGAAGAGAGAGAAAGACCGGTCTATATTGTGACAGACCTTAGAAGCAATATGCATTTTGCTACGCGTGGCTCCTTTAAGTCTGTAATTGCAAGCTATTTAGCGGGTGCAATCTCATGGGCAGCACATCACAGAGGTGACAGATTAGGAGGTATAATTTTTGGTGACAAATATTGCGAAGAAATTAAACCTAAGCTCGGCCGACAAGCTGCTCTTCGCTATACACACAAAATCTGTAATCATCCTGATTGGAGTATTACAGAGACGGAAGATGCAACTATAGCTGACAAGGCTTTTAATGGCGCAGTGACATCACTAAGAAAATTTGTAAGACCAGGAAGTTTAGTTGTTGTGATAAGTGACTTTAATGGATTATCTCGCATAAGCAGATCTTACCTTGCAAGAATATCAAGATACAGCGATATGCTGTCAATTGTTGTAAATGATCCAATCGAAGAGTCTCCTCCGCCAGCTGGAAGATATAGATTGGTTTCTTCCCAAAAAGATATATCAATAGATACTTATTCAGAATATGCAAGAGAGCAATATGCTGCCAATTTTGCAAAGAAAGAAAAGTCTCTTTTTAAATTTTTTAAGTTATATAGCATCGCTCAAATACGCATATCTACCTATGATAATCCTGTAGATATTCTTAAAAAAAATTTGAGCAAGAACAGGGCGAATTAATTTAATGGATCCACAATTGATTGAACTAAGAGATATAAGATATCCATCTGAGATCGATTGGTGGCCGATGGCACTTGGATGGTGGCTCGTTATTATTCTGACAGTAGCTCTGTTGTTTGTAGTTATTTTTAAGTNCTATCAGAAATACAATGAAAATAGAGCAAGAAGAGTAGCTTTGTCATTATTAAAAAGCATTCAAAATGATTACAACATTTGCTCTGATACAAGAGCATTAACAAAAGCCTTATCAAGGTTGCTAAGAAGAGCAATGCTTGCATATGTGCCAAGAAATGAGGTTGCNAATTTAGTTGGAAACAATTGGTTGGATTTCTTAGATCAGGGTCTTGATGAAAATTATTTTTCACAAGGTGAAGGAAGATGTTTGATTACCATGCCATATATGGACAGTCAGACAGATGAAAATATCGACATAGAAAAACTTTTGGATAATGTCAGAAAGAGAATTATGTTGCCTATCAAAAGAGAAGATAAATAAAATGTGGACCCTTGCTTGGCCATGGATGCTGCTTGCGCTGCCATTACCTTTCCTGGTGAGAAGATTATTGCCCGCAGAAAAAAACACGAATGAATCAGGTCTAATAGTTCCAAATTTTTCAATATTTTCTGTATTAGTTAATAGGCCATCTGCGGAGCAATACAAAAACTGGCGTCTCTGGGTCGGATTAATCGCTTGGTTTTTTCTCGTTCTGGCAAGCGCCAGACCAGAACTGATAGGAGATGAAATTGAAATACCAATATCAGGACGAAATTTAATGCTTGCTGTTGATTTATCTGGAAGCATGGATGCAAAAGATTTTGAACTCGCTGGAAACAGAGTAGATCGGCTATCAGCAACCAAAGCGGTTGCCAGTGACTTCATTGCCAGAAGAATAGGTGATCGAATTGGGCTTATTTTATTTGGAGAGCAGGCCTATCTTCAAGTACCTCTTACTCTGGATAGGGAAACTGTCAGAACTTTACTGATGGAATCCTTCATAGGGTTGGCAGGTGAAAAGACAGCGATTGGCGATGCAATTACCCTCGCTGTAAAGAGAATTTATGACCAAAAGAATGAAAATTCCAATCAAGTCCTTGTTTTATTGACAGATGGAGCCAACACTGCTGGCGCAATACAACCTCTAAAAGCAGCTGAGTTAGCAAAAGAAATAGGTCTTAAGATATATACAATAGGTATAGGTGCGGACCAAATGGTTGTTTCATCAATTACTGGCGGATTAAGACGAATCAATCCTTCTGCTGACTTGGATGAGAAAACACTGACAAAGATAGCTGAAATGACTGGAGGAAGGTATTTTAGAGCTAGAGATACAATTTCTCTGCAAGAGATATATAGATTGCTAGATAATATTGAACCAGTTCCTGAAGCAGAATCGGGATTTAGGCCAATTCAATCACTCTTTTACTGGCCTCTCGGAATAGCTCTGATTATTTCTGTTTTTTTGGTGATTATGAACGTTATTGAGAATGGTGGTTTGAGTTATATACGTGAGAGAAAAGAGTCATGATTGAAATGGAGTTTCACTTTCTCAGGGCAGGGTGGATAGTTTTAATACCCATAGCAATCCTTCTTATTCTGTTTTTTAAGAGAAGGATGCTTACGATCGGAAATTGGGAGAAGTTGATTGACAAGAGACTGTTACCTTATGTTATGTCCAGACGGCAGTTGTCTGATAATCATCACAAGTGGTGGCTCATATCATTAATTTCAGTGCTATCAATAATTGCATTAGCAGGTCCGACTTGGGAGAGAATAGAGCAACCATCATTCAGGACAGATCAGTCTCTTGTAATTGCTCTGGATCTATCAAGATCAATGAATGCTCAAGATATTACTCCTAATAGGCTAACAAGAGCAAAGTTAAAAATATTAGATATTTTAGAAAGGCGTCAAGGTGCGCAAGTCGCNTTAATTGTATATTCAGCAAATGCCTTTACAGTAACTCCACTGACCTCAGATACAGATACAATTATTGCATTAATCAATAGTATTGATACGAGTATAATGCCAAGCAGAGGAAGCTACCCTGCTCTGGCAATTGAAAAGGGTTTGCAACTTCTGAATCAAGCAAGTGTATCTAACGGAGAGATAATTCTTGTGACTGATGGTGGAATTACCTCTGATTCTTTTTCCTCAGCACAAAAGCTCCGAAATGAGGGTTACAGACTTTCTGCTTTGGGTATTGGATCAATGAATGGCGCCCCAATTCCAAGAGAAACTGGTGGTTTCATAACGGATAATACTGGCCAAATTATCATATCCCGTCTTGAAGTTGATGATTTGAAAGAGTTAGTAGAAATCGGAGGTGGAAAATACACAAGTATTACATCAAATGATCAAGATATTGATACATTATTATCAGGAGTATACTCAGCTGTCAGGGAGAGTGATAATTCTGTTACTACTGATCAATGGAAAGAATTCGGTCCATGGATACTCTTAATTGTCGTTCCTTTCGGGTCATTGCTATTTAGAAAGGGCTGGGTATTCGTATTTTTACTAACCACAATGCCAATAGATAATTCAGTTTATGCTCTCGATTGGAATGATTTATGGAAAACAAGAGACCAACAAGCAAAAGAAGCCATGGAGAGTGGAGATTATGATAAAGCTATTGAATTATTTGAAGACTCTGAATGGCTGGCAGCCGCGAATTATAAGGCCGGTAATTATCGTCAAAGTGCTAATGGATACAATAATAATAGTAATATTGATCACTTATATAACTATGCAAACTCACTCGCAAAGATCGGTCAATTTGAAGAGGCAATTGAGAATTATGAAAAAGTTATTGCAGAGGAACCAAATGCAGAGGACGCACTTTACAATCTTAATCTATTAAAAGAGCTTCTTAGCGAAAATCAATCCTCAGAAAAAAATAATGATGATGGCCAATCTTCAGAAGAGGCTCCGACGGGCGAAAAAAGTCAGCAACAGAACGGTGATGAAACAGAACAATCTGATAATGAAGGTAACTCGAGAACAGGTGACTCGGACAACGAATCTGATGCAAATCCAAATCAGCAATTATCAAATGAAGAAGACATAGAGGCTATTGAAAAAGAATTAGAGAGGGCGGCAGAAGAAAATTCCAATCAAAAGCCACAGCAGGAAGATAATAGTGAATCTGGCATTGAGGGCAGGATGGCACAAGAACAGCAACAAGCAATGGAGCAATGGCTTAGAAGAATCCAAGATGATCCGGGTGGATTACTCAGACGNAAATTTCGATATCAATATCAGCGACAGGGTATTGANCAGGATGGAAATCAGATTTGGCCTAATGAAGGAGCTCAGCCTTGGTAAAGAACATCAAAACAACATCTTTCAATATATCAAGATTGATTCTCAGGATCCTAAGTGGAGCATTCATTCTCATATTAATTAATTTAAACGCAACATGGGCAGANGTTATTGCGTCAGTTGATCGAAATAANATTGAANTGAATGAAAGTTTTACTCTCAAGATAATTGTAGANTCTCTGATCGATGAGGAGCCTGANGCTTCAGCTTTAGAAAAAGATTTNATAATAAGCTCTCGCAGTCAGTTAAGTAATACCACCATAATCAATGGTGCAATATCAAGAAGCAGAACCTGGTCTTATACGNTGACGGCAAAAAGAGCAGGTGATTTTATTATTCCTTCAGTAATTGTTGGATCTGAGAAGAGTCAACCATTAAATATAANAATACTTCCACAGACTGAATCAATTCTTGGAAAAGCTGATATTTTTATTTCTGCAGAGGTTGATTCAGGTGAAGGCTATGTGCAGGCTCAAAATATTTTTCGTATAAAAATATACAGAAATGTNCAAACACGACAGCCNAGGCTCTATGAACCAGANATTACNGGTGTAGAAACAATCNTAGAAACTGTGGGAGATGATAGGAACTATGAGTCAGTGATTGACGGGAAAACATACAATGTGATCGAGAGAGTTTATGCATTATTTCCNCAAGAGAGTGGTTTAATAGAAATATCNCCAGTTCGATTCGAGGCAAGAATATTAAAAAATGGATCCATCACAGGAAAAAAAATATATCANTCAGACAGCATTAATATTGANGTANTGCCAATTCCATCCCCACCTAGCGGTTATCCAGCAGCTGATTGGCTTCCCGCTAAAGANCTTGAAATCATTGAAGAGTGGTCGAGAAATTTATCTAACCTGAAATCAGGTGAGCCAATCACNAGACAACTTACTATTACAGCCAAAGGTCAGCTCTCAACTCAATTGCCTCTTATTAATTATGATAACGAAGGACTGAAAATATATCCTGATAAACCCAAATCAGTTGACTTTGTCAGCGCTGATGACCTGGTGGCNTCAAGGATTGACCAATANGCAATCATTAGCTCTGAATCAGGTAAAATAGAAATGANAGAAATCGAAATACCTTGGTGGGATATTGANGAAAATAAGTGGAAGATTGCATCAGTACCNGAAAGAACTATNAATATATCTCCATCATCTGATGANCTAGTTGAAGANAATTTGCAANANAATTCATCTAAACCAGAACCTGAATCATTGCNNAACAATAATGACTTTTGGAGATATACTAGCGGATTTTTAGCCACTGTTTGGGTATTTACAATTCTTNTTTGGTTTTTTTCAAAACCAAGACCTGAAAGAGAAAAAATACNAAGNGATAAGCCTGCCTNNAAGAAAAGTAACCATTTATTAAAGAAGGCTAGGAGAGNTGCCATGCATGGAGAAAATATTGAGTTTAATAAATTGATATTAGAATGGGGAGAGATGCAGTGGCCTGANATGGTTCCACTTANTCTTCTNAAAATTGCGAATCTAGTTGAGGAGCCATTTGCAGAAGAATTAAANAAATTCGATAGAGTAACCTNCGGCCCAGATAAAAATTTAAAGTGGGACGGTAAGAAAATGGCTAAATCATTNAATAAAATCTCTNTNATCAAGAAAGACAANTCGGAGAAAAATAAACANTCCTTGCCTCCATTACTGCCNAACTAAAAGATNAAAATAANAGAATGATGNATTNTANCNATTACTTTCCAACGANAATTTTATCAGTATGAATAGAAATCAGGCCATAACAATAGATCTTGATGACACTTTATGGGATTGTCANCCAGTTATACTTGAGGCTGAAAGTAAACTATGGGAGTGGCTTGAAACGAATTATCCAAAAATATTAGACAATTATACCCAAAAAATGGTTNCTGATCTTCGTAAGAAAGTAGTAAAAGATTATCCAAAAAAGTCGCATGANTATAAATTTTTAAGGANGTNCGTGCTCAGAACAATTTTTTTAAACTCTGGCTATGATCAGAAATTTTCAGANGANGCTTTTGATTTTTTTGATATGCATAGAAATAATGTAATCCTGTTCGANGGTGCAATCGAAACATTAGAGTTGCTATCTACTAAATTTAGGTTAATTGCNTTGACTAATGGAAATGCAGATTTGGTGAAGATCGGCATAAACCATCTCTTCTTTGATGTAATTCATGCTGCAGATTTTGGTTATGCAAAACCTGATATAAAGATTTTTAATGAAGCAATAAGACGATCAGGTGTTAATAAAANAGATATCTATCANGTAGGAGACCATCCAGTTAATGACATCGTTGGAGCACAAAAAGCAGGTTTACAGACAATTTGGATGAATCCAGCGGGAATTTCATGGCCNGGTAACTCTNAAGAACCTGATTATACTATTNNAAAAATAACNTCNCTGNAGGACATTCTTATGGGATNANCAGAGTGGTCATTCCATAATCGAGGATATTACTANGTCAATTCGACGATTTTTCTGGCGNCCCAAGGCAGTTTCATTATTAGCAATTGGTCTTGTTTCACCNNAGCCTGTTGCGATAATTCTGTAATTTGGAATCAACATTGCATTNATCATGTANTGCTTNANTGANTCNGCNCTCTCTTGNGANAGNTTCTGATTGAACTGGTCATCACCTTGNGAATCAGTATGGCCTTCAATAATAATTTCACTCTTAGGATAAACATCAATTGCTTTTTCTACTTTTGTTAATAACGGGATATTTTTTGTCATTATTTTTGATTCATTACTCTCAAATGTGAGACCTATTAGACGAAGTATTACGTTGTTATTTTCCCTNAGGACTCTCGCTTCTTCTGGTAAAAATATTTTCTCTACTCGTTCATACTGTTCTTTAATTCTTGCCTGAGCTTCGATTCTTTGGATTAATGACTCTCTCTCTTCACTTACACCGCCAAGCATTTTATCTAAATTTCTAATTTCCTCTTCCATATCAGAAATTTGAATGAGATTGTCTCTCTGATCCTGCTCAAGATAGCTTTTATCTCTTCTTATGTTATCGATATAAAGAGACAGACTGTCTGTCAGGGCTTTATAACCATTAGTCATTAGTGGATAGATATCTGCAGAATTTGCAATTTTCTCCAAGTTTTTTTCTGACTGAATTATTAATTGCTCGATTGTAAACTTATCTTTATCAATACTTTGAATGAGCTTTGTTAAAAAAATNGCATGATTACTTCTCTCAATNGATTTTTCTGCGGTATCTCTTGCTGATTGATTTTCATATCGATTTTTGTCAAGTTGAGATTCGGCGGNNCTAAGAAAATCTNTAGCTTGAGATAATGTAATTGGAGCAAAGCGATCTGCTTTTTCCTTTTGTGCAGAATATATATTCAGTCTGGCTTCGTTGAGATACATATCNTTAATTACAAGTAATTCAATTTCTGAAAACTCTGAAGACATCTCTNTATTCANTTCTTCGGCTTTTTTTATNTTGTAATTTTCCATGGCTTTGATCGCATTTAAGAATTTTCTCTCAGCTTTATCCCACTTCTTTNAATATTTAATATGACCGTCTAACGAGAGTGCATTNCGTCTGTTTTTGATTGTATCTTCTAGAGTAATATTCGCTGAATTTGCAATATCAGACGCAGATCTAAATAAATCTTCAGCCTTGCTNGCATTTTCACATCTATATTTTATTGATCTCGATTGAGATTGAGATTTTTCTCTTGCATTCAAAGCTTTTTGATAAGTTCGACTGGCTAAGATTCTTGCACTGACGTTTGTTGCTTCTCTGGCAGCATCTTCCATCTCTTTGAGACACTTCTCTATAGAGTATTCCTGAGAATTCGCACTTGCATAAAAAGTNAATACAGCGAGNAGAAATATATATTTTCTTATTTTCACGATCTTAATTGATTCATCTATTTCGGTTTNTTAACTAAAAACATATATAATATGATTTTCAAGAATACAACTTTATATGATTTTATCTAGTCTTAAATGAACAACATTCGAAAATTCCAGGGTATACCGATAATACCGTCAGGCCAAAAGTATCAGACCTCTGAGGGTTTTGCTGCGATTAAAAATGGCATGAAAAGTAGGCGAAATAGTAANCAGNCTGAAGTAAAAAAACTACCCAAACCTAAATGGCTAAAGGCAAAAATAGCCTCTGGAAGAACGTATCAATATGTTAAATCAATTGTTGAAGGTAATAATCTCAGCACAGTTTGCGAGGAATCACATTGTCCTAATATTGGAGAGTGTTGGAACAATGGTACGGCAACCATAATGATCATGGGTTCCGTTTGCACACGTGCATGCAGATTCTGTGCTGTTGATACTGGTAATCCAAAAGGATTTCTAGATCATGATGAACCAAAAAAATCAGCTAATGCTGTTAAATTAATGGGCTTAGATTATGTTGTAATTACCTCTGTAGATAGAGANGATCTTAGTGATGGTGGAGCTAGTCACTATGCCCAATGTATAAAAGAAATCAAGAAATTNAATCCTCTAACAGCAGTTGAGGCNCTTACTCCTGATTTCAATGCGAATTATGAGGATATAAAGAAAGTTGCAACCGCGGGTTTGGATGTATTTGCTCAAAATTTGGAAACTGTCCATAGACTGACTAGCAAAGTCCGAGATCCTAGGGCAGGGTATGAGAAAACGTTGAATGTATTATCTGCAGTTAAAAAAATATCTCCAACNTTATTAACAAAGTCAAGCCTGATGCTTGGGCTAGGCGAAACAAAAAAAGAAATAATCTCTACAATGAGAGACTTGAAAAGATATCAAGTGGACATAGTTACCATTGGTCAATATCTTGCTCCTACAATAAATCACTTGCCTGTTGAAAGATTTGTACATCCAAATGAATTTCAATTTTATCGTGACGAAGGGCTTAAAATGGGTTTTATGGAAGTAGTCTCTGGCCCTCTAATTAGGTCTAGCTATAGAGCAGATAAGGTTTTTAATAAGAATAATGTTGGATTGCGTGATGCAATTTAAAACAGCATAAAAGAGGATAATTATGTTAGAAATTTTTCTGGAATACGGATTATTTTTGCTTAAAGTGATAACCATTTTAATATCAGTTATCGTGCTCATTTCTTTCATTGCTGCTTCAAAGAAGAGTACATCTGCAGAGGGTCTTGAGATTGAAAATCTCAATGATAAGTACAAAGGGTTATCGGACAGTCTGAATAAGGCTGTGATGGAAAAGGATGAATGGAAGAAAAAGCAAAAAGCACAAAAAGCAACTGCGAAAAAAAATAAAAAGAGGAAAATAAGAAAACCAAAAGCTTATATTTTGGATTTCATTGGTGATATTAAGGCTTCCGCGGTTCCTTCTCTAAGAGAGGAGGTCACTGCCATTCTTGATATTGCAAAACGAAATGATCAAATAGTTTTACGTCTTGATAATCATGGGGGTGTAGTTCATGAGCATGGACTCGCCGCCTCTCAGTTAGCAAGAATAAGACAGAAAAAAATTTACTTAACAGTCGTCGTTGATAAAGTAGCTGCCAGCGGTGGCTATCTTATGGCTTCAGTTGCAAATAAAATTTATGCTGCTCCATTTGCCATTCTTGGTTCGATTGGTGTCATAGCACAACTTCCTAATTTCAACCGTTTGCTGGATAATTATGGTGTTGACTTTGAGCAAATTACGGCGGGTCAATACAAGAGAAACGTTACGATGTTTGGTAAAAATACTGACGAAGACAGAGAGAAATTGAAAGATCAGCTCGAAGAAATCCACGAACTTTTCAAGTCCTCTGTAAATGAATATCGCCCACAATTGGATCTTGAGAAAGTTGCTACTGGTGAACACTGGTATGGCACAAAGGCACTGGAATTGGGGCTGATTGATGAAATCAAAACCAGTGATGAGCTTTTAATAGAGATGTCTAAGAAATACGATATCTTCAGTGTGAAGCTTAAGATTAAAAAGCCATTAAAGAAAAGGTTGATGTCAAACATTGATAGTCTTCTTGAAAAAGTTGATGATATTAGATGGAAAAAGAGATTTGAAACAAAATGAACTTATCATANGCCTTATTGGATTGACTTGGAACGAAATGAATCACAAACAACTACTANATTTTTTAATACTAACTGTTAGTTGTATTCTTATGATTTCATGCAGCTCTTCACCAACAGGAAGAACTCAGATGATTCTCAAATCAGAGGTCGCTCTCGAGCAGGAAGGTGCACGTCAGTTTAGAAGATTAAGAGAGGCTCTTCCGCTCGTTCGAGATCCAGTCATAATAGATTATGTAGCCTGTGTTACTAATGCGATAGTTGATGTCGTTGAAGGAGATTCTGCTAATCTTTATTGGGAGCTTGCTGTCGTGGATCAACCAGATGTGAATGCTTATGTTTTACCTGGTGGCAAGATAGTTGTTAATACTGGAATATTGACGATGGCAACTAACCAAGATCAACTTGCTGCGGTGATTGGTCATGAGGTCGCGCATGTTACGGCGAGACATGCCAATGAGAGGGCTTCAAGAGCTGCTGTAACTGGTGTAGGTGTTGATATTGCAGCAATTATTCTTGGTGGTGGTTATAGAAATCAGACGCAGGGCGCAAGAGAAGCACTCTCTACTGGAGCGGTACTTGGTCTACTAAATCCATTCAGTCGTTTACAGGAGTCAGAAGCCGATATCATTGGAATTGAATACATGGCGAAGGCTGGTTTTGATCCTCGAGAAAGTGTGGAATTATGGAAAAAGATGAATGCAAAAAACTCATCTAAAATACCAGAATATCTATCTACTCATCCCTCTGGTGAGACCAGAATAGATGATCTAATCGCCCAGTACCCATCAAGCCTTGAATATTATAATAATGCAAAATCAGATGGGCTGCGTCCAAGTTGTGACCCATAAAAAGATCAAATAACCGCGAGGGTAAAAATTCGAGTGAAACAATACATAGTATTTTCTCATGGACAGGAGAGTGGCCCATGGGGNACTAAAATTACATCTATGTCAAAGATTGCAGAAANAAAGCAATGCANGGTTATCAGTGTGGATTACAGAGGTATCATCGACCCTGAAGATAGGATAAGCAAATTGATTCGAGAATGTTCTTCGATATCTGATCCAGTCATACTGGTTGGTTCAAGCATGGGGGGGTTTGTTGCAACTGCAGTTGCGAGCAAGATTGAGACACAGGGCTTATTTTTACTGGCTCCAGCATTCTTCATGGATGAATTTGATAATTCACTAATTCAACCAGTTTCAGTTCCTATTGAAATTATTCANGGTTGGAACGATGATGTCGTACCTGTTGAGAATAGCATTAGATTTGCTGAATCAAGTAAGGCTAATTTGCATATACTAAAAAGCGATCATGGGTTAACTGATAACTTGGATAATATAAATCGTATTTTTGAGAATTTCATTGAGAAGGTGCAGTGTCAATAGGAAGTTATTAAATATAATTACGCTTGATTATGCAAAATGTAGCCATTTCTTCATTTTATCATTTTATCGAGATTCAAAACGTTGAAGACATACGTGATGCTTTACTCGATTTTTGTGTCAATTCGAATTTATTGGGAACAATTCTTGTCTCAAATGAGGGTTTTAATGGGACAATTGCTGGCGAAAAGCTAGACATACTTGGGGCATTTAGCTTTATTGAAGATCGATTAAAATTAAATCTCTCAATCAGTAATAAAGCGAGATGGAATGTAACAAAAAGCCCCCCATTCAGAAGAATGCGCGTAAAAATAAAAAAAGAGATTGTGGCTCTGGGGAGAGAGGATTTAAGACCCTTTAATAAGGCTGGAAAATCAATTGAACCAAAAGACTGGAATAAACTCATTAAGAATCCAGAGGTAATCCTCATTGATACTCGTAATAAATATGAAATTGATATCGGNTCTTTTCCAAATGCAATAAATCCAGGAACAGATTCTTTTAGAGAATTTCCCAGCTTCGTTGATGAGCTCAATGAGATTGATAAGAAACAACCAATAGCAATGTTTTGCACTGGCGGAATTCGTTGTGAAAAGGCAGCTGCGTATATGCTAGAGATAGGTTATGAGGATGTCAGTCAACTTAATGGAGGAATTTTAAATTATCTGGAAGANATTGAGACTGAAGACAGTCTTTGGGAGGGCGAATGTTTTGTTTTTGATGACAGAGTTGCGGTGGATNGTGAATTAAAAGATGGAAATTATATTCAATGCCATGCATGTAGAAATCCACTATCAGCTCAAGAAATAGAATCTGAAATGTACACTGAGGGAGTTTCGTGTCCCAAATGCATTAATAAAATATCAAATGAGAAAATTGAGGGGTTAAAAGAAAGACAAAAGCAAATTGGTTTAGCAAAAAAGAGAGGCGAAGACCATATTGGAAAAGTCATTAAGTANAGNGCATTNAATCTTCAATTAGGCATCCATATCAGGAATAAGTGAACTCTCTATCGATGAAATCATGTCCTTGAGAAGCAGTCTTNTTATTTTAAGCCTTCTAAGATTGAGCTGGTCAGTTTCGGGGTTTGAGGATATTGAATCAATTTCAGCATCTAACNTTTGATGTTTAACGCGAAGTTCTTTCAGTCTTGCCAGTTTATCAAAGGATTCTTTATCTACCTTGTNGGTCATTATTTATNTGAGCCAGCCCNCTTTCCAATTCTTAACAATATTGTTGCATAAAATTATTAGAACATGTGAATTTATATTTTCTCAGAAATTGAATTCTCATAATCACTTATCATTTTAGNTATNAGATTGGACCCAACTACATAAAAATGTGAATTTAAAATGCATTCTTTTTTGTTATAAAGCAATCGATCTAGATTCCTATTTANCACTATACCTCCAGCTTGTTCCACGACTGCTTGTGCTGCAGCTGTATCCCATTCTGAGGTTGGACCAAATCGCGGATAGAGGTCAGCCTTCCCTTCAGCAATCATGCAAAATTTCAATGAGCTTCCGACAGATAAAAACTCATATTCTCCGATAAAATTCAGNAATTTAGTCAANCTATCTCCNCGATGAGATCTGCTGCCAACTATCTTTAAAGGAGTATTTAATTTCTTATTAATTGCNATATNTTTCATCTCTNTCATCGCNTTAATTTTTTTCGCACCAAAATTCTTACANCCAATATANGTTTCNGACTTGACTGGAACGTGAACAATNCCAAGGANAGGTATATTATTTTCTATNAGTGCAATATTNACCGTGAACTCTCCATTTTTGTTGANGAATTCTCTGGTCCCATCAAGNGGATCAATTAACCAATANTGTTTTCTNCTTTTTCTTGACGANAAATTTTCTAACTTTTCTTCCTCTGAAATAATAGGTATATCCGGNGTNATAGATTTTAAACCTGATACGATGATGTTATGTGANTGAAGATCCGCTTCAGTTANAGGTGTTAAATCTTTCTTTTCATCAATTTTGAATTCAGTATCATANATTTTAAGGATTGATTCACCTGCACNAACNGACAATTCAATGATAGGTTTTAAAAGATTGANTAAATTCATTCTTAACAATTNAGAGGNATAATAATTCATAATAACTAAATTAGGNGATTAATAAAAATTGCTATATGAACAAAACAAGAAATAAGATTCTAAATCAATGTGAAACTCTTATGCTCGANATGGATGGGACANTATTGGATTTGTCTTATGACAGTCATATTTGGCTTAAAATTATCCCAGAGAAATTAGCTGAAAANAGAGATATTCCTNTNTCTGCNGCANTTTCTCTTATGAATGAGCATGTCATTAGAATGAAAAATACGCTTGAATGGTACTGCATAGATAATTGGAGTAANTTATTAGATATTGATGTNTTAGAGATCCATAAAGCTGAAAAAGGNAGAATAAGATATCTCCCGGGTGCTAAATCTTTTCTACAGGAGATATCTAATTCCTCAATCAGGATTATATTGGTCTCTAACTCTCACAGAGATACTCTAAATTTGAAGTTAAATGAGACTGATTTTGGTGATTATTTTGAGGCCATATATGTCTCACATGATTTTGTCTACCCAAAGGAAAATCCTTTATTTTGGAGGGAATTAATGAAAAAAGAATCATTTAAGAAAAATAAAACTGTTTTTGTGGATGACAATCAATCTGTTCTTGAATCAGCATCAATATTTGGAATCAAGTCATTGATTCAAATTTTAAATCCTGATACTCAGCGACCTGGGTTGAAATCATCCAATTTTTTTGGAGTGAAAAATCTTTCTTGCCTTCTCACTTAGAATAATGATGGCTAAATTGAAACAATAATATTTATTTATCTGGATGACTGACATCTGGAAGTGAATCAGGTTTGTAGTTTGCAACAGGAACTTTCATTTTAATGTAATTTTCAATCTCAGGAAGTGACATAGCATATGTTTCGCAGCCAAAACTGATAGCATTTCCTTTAGTTCCTGCTCTTGCAGTTCTGCCTATTCTATGAACATAGTCTTCAGGGTCCTGAGGAAGATCATAATTTATTACGCATTTGATATCTGGGATATGNAGACCTCTTGAAGCGACATCCGTNGCAATTAGGACATTAAGTTTTCCTTTTTCNAAATGATCTAACATTNTTATTCGTTTNTTTTGAGGNACATCCCCAGAGATGCCTCTNGCATTGATTTNATTANAATTTAAATAACTATCGAGTCTTTCTACTTCNTTCTTTGTATTAGCNAAGACCATAATCTTGTTGTTTTTCATCTCTTTTATAAGACCGACAAGGAGNGGTATTTTTTCTTGNTTGGCAGGAAAAAAAATTGCTTGCCTAATTTTATCAGCNGTAATTTTNTCAGCATCAATTTTAATGAGNTCAGGATTATTCATATGCTCATANGCCAACTCCATNACTCGATGTGATAATGTTGCTGAGAATAGCATACTCANNCTNTTGTCTGGTTTTGGAAGTNGTCTAAGCAGATAGCGGATATCNTTTATGAAACCAAGATCAAACATTCTATCAGCTTCATCCAGAACGAGTACTTCAACCATATTCAAACTAAAAATTTTATTTTTATAGTAGTCGATGACTCTTCCAGGGGTTCCAATAAGTATATCTATCCCTTTTGTAATTATTGATGATTGTTTTTCATAGTCTGTTCCGCCAAACGCAAGTCCAATTTTCAGTTTTGTGTATTTGCCAATCTCTTCAGCATCTTTCGCTATTTGTATCGCGAGCTCTCTTGTAGGAGCTAGTATGAATATTTTTGGTTGTTTTTTTCTTTCATTGGTTTTGTGGCTTTTAAGAATACGCTCAATGGCTGCTATCAAGAAAGCGGCCGTTTTTCCTGTTCCTGTTTGAGCTTGCCCGGCGACATCATTTCCATCCAGGGCAATTGGTAGAGATTCTGATTGAATAGGTGTACAGAATTCAAAATTAAGATTTTCTAAGCCTTTAATGATTGATGCATCAATATTCAGTGATGCAAATCTGGTATTGGAGAGATGACTGTTTTCCATTTTTTTTAAAATTTACCTAAAAATACTTGCAAAATCTTTCACAAAAGAGTCAAATTGAAGATGTAAAGAGTCAACTTTCGTTGCATCAGCCAGAAATTTAACACCCAAAATCAAATGAAGTGACTATATAACTTCAACATATTGCCTGATTGAAAACCTATCGTCACTTTATTTTTCATAGCTTGAAGCAACTTACTTGCATATAAAATTAATAACAGCATAAATTTTGGAGGAAATAATTAGTGGGTAAAAATATCATTGAAGTTAGTGACGATAATTTTCAAGAAACAGTAATTGATTCAGAGATGCCAATTCTATTGGATTTCTGGGCTGAATGGTGTGGTCCTTGCAAGATGATAGCACCACTTCTTGATGAAATTTCAGAAGAATATTCGGATAGACTATCAATTGGAAAGATAAATATTGATCACAATCAAGCCGCTCCACAAAAATATGCTGTCAGAAGTATACCTACCTTAATGCTCTTTAAAAATGGAGATGTACAGGCACAGAGAATGGGTGCTTTATCTAAATCGCAACTAAAAGATTTTTTGGATACTAATTTATGAACGATAAACCAAATAGCAACAGATCAAAGAATAGATCTAAATCACAAGGACATTCTAATAGAAGAAGAAGACGTCCTAGACGGAATGATTTTCCAGATGATCCTGAAAGTTTAGAGGTTATCTCGCCAGACCAACTTGAAAAAAGTAAGAAAGGAATGAATCTTACAGATCTGAAGATTAAGCCTCCTTCAGAACTCGTAGAACTTGGTGAATCATTGGGCCTTGAGAATCTTGCAAGATCCCGCAAGCAGGATGTTATCTTTTCTATTCTGAAAGCACACGCAAAGAATGGTGAGGATATTTATGGTGATGGTGTCTTGGAAATACTTCAAGATGGATTTGGATTTCTGAGATCAGCTGATAGCTCCTATGTGGCTGGACCAGATGATATTTATGTATCTCCCAGCCAAATTCGGAGATTTAATCTAAAGACAGGAGATACTGTTTCAGGACTGATAAGACCTCCAAAGGATGGCGAGAGGTACTTTGCGCTCCTAAAGATAGGCGAGGTAAATTTCGATGCTCCTGAGAATACTAGAAGTAAAGTTCTTTTTCAGAACCTCACACCATTACATCCCTCTAATCGACTCACTTTAGAGCAAGGCAATGGAAGTACCGAAGATCTGACAGCAAGAATCATAGACATGGCCGCTCCAATTGGGAAGGGGCAAAGGGGATTAATAGTTTCTCCGCCAAAAGCAGGTAAAACAATACTTTTACAAAACATTGCCTCTTCTATATGTGCCAGTAACCCAGACGTTACATTAATTGTATTATTAATAGATGAGCGTCCTGAAGAGGTAACAGAAATGGCAAGAACTGTCAGAGGTGAAGTTGTTTCATCAACTTTCGATGAGCCTGCTAGCCGACATGTTCAGGTTGCTGAAATGGTAATTGAAAAAGCAAAAAGGCTAGTCGAGCATAAAAAAGATGTNGTTATTCTCCTTGACTCAATTACACGTTTAGCTCGAGCCTACAATACTGTTGCACCGTCATCAGGAAAGGTCCTTACTGGNGGTGTAGANGCTAATGCNCTTCATAAACCAAAAAGATTTTTNGGGGCTGCCAGGAATGTCGAGGAGGGAGGCAGTTTGACAATTCTTGCCACGGCTTTAGTTGATACTGGATCTAAAATGGATGAGGTTATCTACGAGGAATTTAAAGGTACGGGAAATATGGAGATTCATCTAGATAGAAGAATTTCTGAAAAAAGAGTTTTCCCAGCAATAAATATCAATCGATCTGGAACGAGAAAAGAGGAGTTATTGACAGATCCAGACGAACTGCAAAAACTTTGGATTCTGAGAAAAGTATTGCATCCAATGGATGAACTTGCTGCCGTAGAATTTTTGATTAACAAAATGCAAGATACAAAAACAAATGATAAATTCTTTGATGCNATGAAACGCTAATTTCTATGGATATAGAATTCTTTTTTAAATTATGATGAGAATTAGGAATTTATTTTCTCTTTCCCTCTGTTTCTGGTCCATTGTAATATGCGCAGATCAGAACTCANACTATGAGAATTATTCAATATCTTCAGAAACCAGCTGGATTAANGTTTTAATATATCCTGATGGGCCATTAAAGCATTTGGGGCACCACCATGTGATATCACATCAAAATATCAAAGGCAACGTACAGTTTGCTTCAGATCCAATTGATTCAATTATAAGCATAGAATTTGCCGTTGATGAATTTACTGTCGATGACTATGAATTGAGAAAGCAAGAGGGCGGTGATTTTGATGGCGAAGTGCCACAAAAAGATATTGATGGGACGAAGAAAAATATGTTGAGTGAAAAACTTCTGAATTCAATTGAGTTTCCAAGTATAAAGATCAAATCAAAATCCATTGAAGGCCAATATCCAGATTATGAGGTCCNCTCAGATGTGAATATCAAGGATCGAAATTTTAATCTGGTTTTTCCTGCTAGAGTAAATTATGACAAAAAAAGTTTCGTATCCAGTGGCGAGATCAATTTGAGTCATGACATGCTCGGATTAACTCCTTTTAGTGCTGCAGGNGGGCTACTTAAAGTTCGTGATCTGATGGTCGTTCGTTATAAGATTAATGGATTGATTCAACAAAATTAATTTTTCATTGCTGTCGCATGGATTTTTTCAATCTGTGTCCATGCTGATTCTATTGCACCTACCTGCCATCCTGTAATATTACTAATTTGATCCCCTGCAAAATAAACTCTGCCTTGTGGTTCTCTGAGAACAGGTACGTATTTTTGTCTTGCTGGGGGTGTCCATGCTGCCCATCCTGCTTCACTGTATTTTGTGTTATGCCATGCAATTGAGAAAGCTTTATTATCAAAATGCTTTTCAAATTGACCAGGATGTATTTTTTCTGACCTATCAAGAGCTTGTTTGACCTGCTCATTTAGACTCAATCTCCCGAGTTTAAGAGCAGCAGGTCCAAACGCATACGCACTTTGAATGACACCTTTCTTGCCACAGTAACCGTATGAAGGATAAATCACTGTATGTCCAGGTATTCCTGTTGAGCTTGATCCACCATAAATATTGTCATCTTCTTCCCAAAATCGCCTGTTCATTTGCAGTGCTAGCTTTCCTACTGCCATCTTTCTGGGGGCAGCCATTGCTTCTTTACATAATTCCGGAAGATCAGTCTCCATCTCAGTGAGAATACCTAATGGTATTGTAGTGATGCAGTAATCGGCCTTTTCAACCTTCACTTCGCCTGTTCGAGTATTTTTATAAGGAATACGAACGCCACTTTCATCTTGTCTGAGCTCGAGCACTTCGGCATTATATTTAATTGTATTTTTTAATGCCTCTTCAAAGCCTTTGGCTATTTTATCCATACCTCCGACTGCCTGATACATTATTTCCGGATGGTCTATTGTCGTGACACCTTTAAATGTATTGCCTAATCCAGATTCAAGCAAGTCTTTGAAAGGAAGAGGGCTTGTCGCTGTCTCTTTAACGCTACCCATTGGGTCAAAAGTTTTTAGACCTCTATGAATTGTTCCATCATATTTGAGATCGCGTGCATTCAAAAATCCTTCGCTTATCAAATAATCAATGAGTTGTTCTCTGTCTTGGTTCGTTATCTCCTTATCGAGAGCTCCTTGATCGACAAGTTTTGCAAGCAGCTCGGAGGTATAACCTCTCATGTCTGCTTTGATCTCCCTCTTTCTAACCCTTTTACCAGAGAGAGGCCCCTCGGCTTTTTCATACCTTAGATACCCCAGATCATTTTCTTGAACCATGATTTCCATAGGTACACCAAACTTTCTGATGTAGTGGAAAACTGCATGATGATAACTTGGTATTCTCCATGGGCCATGGTTAAAGTATTGACCCTCATCGAAGTCGCATGTGCTCTTTTTCCCATCTGTTGTCGTGGTGGTGAAACCTGAGCGTGATGATTGACATCTTCCACCAGCAAAAGATCTTGCCTCTAATATTTGNCAGTTGTAGCCTCTTAGACCCAATTCNTAGGCTGCNGTCATNCCAGCCAACCCTGCACCAAGAATTAAGACTTTTTTACCATTAGCGTTGCCAGTCAAATTTGGTGGAGCCTCTGCAGCTGAGGCTATACCCATATCCCACCCGTTAAGAGTAGTGAGAACTGCAGATACACCGCTTACAGCCGAAACTGAAGTAAGGAATTCTCTTTTCGTCATTTTAATCGGTGTATTTTGATTATTTTTCATATTCAATCTAGATTGAATTAATTTAATTCTAATTTAATCTGAACATCTACTTCATCTGCNATCCAGTTAGTGGTATCCCAACCAACACCAAAAAGTAATCGCTTGATTTCAAAAGAACCTGAGAAATTGGCTTTTGATTCTTCGATATTAAAGTCAAACTCCATTTCTATGGGTTGACTTGTTCCAGCGAGTGTAAGATTTCCATAGGCGATAAAGTTGCCACCATTATCATTTCTTATTATTTTTTCAGAGGTAAATTGTGATAGAGGATGGTTGTCTGGATCNAACCAATCTTCTTCCATAAGATACTCATCATGTTCAGCACTACTCGATTTCGAAGAAACAATGTTGACAATACCTAAGATTTTTCCCTCCTCAGGTTTTTTAGGATCGAAGTTAATTTCAGCAGAAAATTCTCTAAACCTTCCTCTAAATGCTGCCCCTTCTAATGAATAAATATATCTAACACTGCTATTTTCATTATTAACTTGCCAATCTTTTGCTTGAAGGTTCAGGGAGAGGGAAGTCAGCAGAATTGTTAGTGCTGAAAGTGTTGTCTTGAAGAGAATACGATCCATCAATTTTCCTCTAGTTAATTTAAAATTCTATAAAACTTTTCGTATCCTGACAGCATACAACAGTATTTGCAATGCCTTTATTTTGTGCAAAAACTGTTGTGCTGTAGGGTGTAAGATGGATACTTNAAAGCATCCATCTACACTTTTGTATATTGAGATAGGAGCGAAAAAATCAATGTTTNAATTAANTTTTTTTGCTGTCAACACTCCATATTCCACTTCCCATGGCTGCGATAAGAAGGAAAATAAAGCAGTATAGAACAGCTGCATCGCCACCATTATTTATTGGCCAACCATAAAATGCTTTTTCCGGGTTACCCATTTTTGAGAAGTGAATTAACCAGTATGCCCCAGCCATCAATCCGCTTGATAAAAAAGCAGCAACTGAAGTATAGAATCCGACCATTATCATTAGACCACCTATGACTTCTATGGGCCCTGCAATCATCGTCATCCAATTTGCTGTTCCTGCAAATATTGCACTCATTTTTGGAATGCCATGAAAAATAAAAAGAAAGCCAGAAACAATTCTCAGTAGAGCGTAAGTTTCATCTTTGTACTGCTTCATAAAGTCCATAATCTTTTCCTCATCTAGTTAAATAAATTTTTATATGCACGACTAATATTCAATCATGAATACATAAATAATTACATATTACAGGACATAATGTCGAAATTATGAGAGCTTCCAATTGTGAAAGATAACATTTTGTCCTTTCTTAAATTCCTCTTGATCCCCTCTTAGTTCGATATATCCATCAGTCCCACTCAGTGAAGTAAAATCACCTGAAGTGTTGGTTTTTACGGGAAGTGCTTGCCTTGTTCCATTCTTTAAATTTTTTAATTTTATAGGTAAAAAATGAGTAAATTTTGTTTTTGACGTTATTTTTTTATGCATTTGAACGTATTCATTATTTTTTTTAATTTTTCCACACATTGATTGTAATGCGGGGATTACATAGTGGCGACAGCACGTAATTGCAGAAACAGGATTTCCGGGTAATGCGAAAACCAATTGTTTTTTTGTTCCCACTCCAAACCACATTGGTTTTCCAGGACGCTGTTTAACCTTATAAAATACACATTTAACGTTAAGTTCTTCAAGAATTTTTTCAACGAAATCAGCTTTCCCCATAGATATTCCGCCGCTTAAAATAAGCACATCAGATTCATTTAAATATTTTTTAATTTTTCTTTTTTGTAAATCCCTGTCATCCAATAGGTGGAAGTGTTCACAATCATCAAAGTATTGCTCTTTAAACATAGTTATCATCGAGGGCCCATTTGTTATTCTTATTTGATGGGGCAGTATTTTCTTGCCAGTCGGAATAAGTTCACTTCCTGTTGAGAGTATTCGAATTTTTGGGGTATCACTTACTGTTACTTTTTCTCTTCCGCAAGAGAGTATTAATGCAATATCTATCGGTGTTATTCTGTGTCCCTTTTGNAGAACAACAGAACCTTTTTTATGATCAGTACCTTCTTTATGAATAAATTGCCATCTCTTGACGGTATAATTTTCTTTTATTTTTGCAGTTTGATTTTCAATTTTTACATACTCAATTGGTATAACACAGTTTGTATTAGCAGGAAGGACTGAACCGGTCATTACCTCGATACATTGGTTTTTTTTGATTAGTTTTTTTGGCGCATCTCCAGCAAAATGTGTGGATTGTATAGGGTAAAAACATTGCATTTTGGTTTTAGAGTAATTTATGGCTATGCCATCCATTGTAACTCTATCAAATGGAGGTTGATTTCGCTCTGCCGATATATCCTCTNNGAGGATACTTCCGACTGAATCCATGGTATTTATTTTTTTGCTTTTAAGTTTCCTCAGATTATTTTTGATCAGTTTTGAGGCTTGATTTGACGAAATCATTTTTTATTCACGATCAATAGCACGGTGCCCAATATCATCTCGATGATACTCGTTTTTCCAGCTGATGTTATTTACCATCTCATAGGCTACCCTATTTGCGCTGGAGGTGGTTTTTCCTCTCCCTACAACACATAAAACTCTCCCACCTGAAGTCACAACTTGGTTATCTTTTATAGATGTTCCGGCATGAAACACTTTAACATTTTGCGATTTATTGCTATCGATACCGATAATTTGATCACCAGAAGAGTATTTTATTGGGTAACCTCCGGCTGCCATAACTACTCCTAAGGCAACTTCATCGCTCCATCTAACTTTCTCATATGACAGTGATCCTTCCATTGTTGCGAGAATGAGTTCTATAAAATCTGACTCCAATCTCATCATTATTGGNTGTGTTTCNGGATCTCCAAAACGACAATTATATTCAAGAATTTTNGGTTGACCATCTTCACTGATCATTAANCCTGCNTANAAGAATCCAAGATAATCAATACCATCNTNNTTNAATCCAGAAAGAGTTGGATTAATAATTTCANTCATAATTCGATCATTGAGATCTTTCGTGATTATCGGTGCAGGAGAATATGCGCCCATACCTCCTGTATTTGGCCCTTTGTCACCATTATCTCTGGCCTTATGATCTTGAGATGTAGCAAGTGGCAAGACTTTCTCACCATCTGTTACAACAATAAAACTTGCTTCCTCACCGCGCAAGAATTCCTCAATAACGATNTTTGTGCCAGCCTCTCCAAAATTATTTTTATCGAGAATATCTTGGACGGCTNTAACTGCCTGATCAANATCCATAGCAACTNTCACACCCTTACCAGCAGCTAATCCATCTGCTTTTACAACCAAAGGTGCACCCTTTTCGTNAATGTAGTTGATTGCTGCTTNTGAATTATCNAATGTTTCGTAATCAGCAGTTGGAATAGCATAACGTTTAAGAAAATCCTTAGTAAANGATTTAGAGCCTTCCAGTTGAGATGCCATCTTNTTTGGGCCAAAACAGACAAGACCAGCTTCNTTGAATTTATCAACAATACCCGCAACAAGTGGAGCTTCAGGTCCAATTATTGTGAGATCTATTTTTTCTTTTAGAGCAAACTTGAGTAAATTATCTATATCATCTGCAGCAACAGCGATATTTTNCACTTTATTTTCTCTGGCTGTGCCAGCATTTCCTGGGGCAACAAATATTNTATCTGCTTTTGGAGAAAGAGAGCATTTCCAGGCAAAAGCATGCTCCCTTCCACCATTACCAACAATTAAGATTTTCATAATTTTGATCTCATCNATTTTTGTTTCCTAGTGCCTGAAATGTCTCATGCCAGTGAAAACCATCGCNATATTGTTCTCATTTGCAGCAGCAATAACCTCATCATCTCGAATAGAACCACCNGGCTGTATTATTGCNCTTATGCCATAACTTGCAACGGCGTCAATACCATCTCTGAAAGGAAAGAAAGCATCAGANGACATGACTGAGTTAGATATGTCGAGATCTTCATCAGCCGCCTTAATTGCNGCAATTCTTGCGCTATAGACTCGACTCATTTGTCCAGCACCAATACCAATNGTCATATTNTCTTTNCAAAATAATATNGCATTNGATTTAACGTATTTNCCTACANGCCANGCAAACAGCATATCTGAGATTTCTTTCTNANTNGGTTTTTTTTGAGTAACAANNTTNAGGTCANNCTCAGAGATTTTTCCATCATCTGTAGATTGAATCAANAGTCCTCCCGANACNTTTTTAAGNTCATAAACATCTGTATCACTATCAAAAAAATTGCCTGTTTCAAGTACCCTCACATCTTGTTTTTTATTAAANATGGTTTCTGCTTCTGACGAAATTTCAGGAGCGATAATCACTTCGACAAATTGTTTTTCGATAATTAGTTTTGCTGTTTCTCCATCCAGNAGACGGTTGAAAGCAATTATTCCTCCGAATGCCGAGGTCGGATCAGTGCTGAATGCCCTCATGTAAGCTCTTTTTATGTTGTCATCTAGCGCGACTCCACATGGATTTGCATGTTTAACTATTACGCATGCAGGCGAACTAAATTGATTAACACATTCATATGCAGCAGCTCCATCAACTATATTATTATAGGAGAGATCTTTTCCTTGAATTTTCCTTGAGGATGCAAGATTCATCTCATTNGGGCTCATATCATCTTTATANAANGCCGCAGTTTGATGAGGATTTTCTCCATATCTTAATTTTGATTGGATGCTACCAGAGTAAATCATTTGATCTGGGTAAGTAATACTTAATATTTCNTTATTNAAGTAATNGTTGATCGCAGCATCATAGCTTGCTGTGTGACCGAATGCTTTTGCTGCTAAATATTGTCGATANTCAGTAGTTATTTCATTACGTTCATATNTTTCTATGAAATCTNCATAATCATTGGGATCAACCAACACAACTACATTTTCATGATTTTTTGCCGCTGCCCTGATCATTGCAGGACCACCAATATCAATATTTTCTATTGCTTCATTGATGCTTATATCAGGCTTTTTGATCGTTTCTTTAAAAGGATACAAATTGACTGCCAGAAGNTTTATTTTCCTTATGTCATGTTGATCCATTATTTCATCATCAATTTTTTTCCTTCCGAGAATTCCACCATGAATCTTAGGGTGCAGAGTTTTTACTCTGCCATCCATAATTTCTGGAAAATTTGTGATATTTGAGACTTCGATAGCTGAAATCTCATCGGCAGAAAGATAATTATATGTTCCACCTGTTGAAATTATTTCAACTTTATTTTGATCTAGTTTTTTGGCAAAAGGAATAAGTTTATCTTTATCCGAGACACTAATAAGCGCGCGGTTTATTTTAAAAGCTTTTTCCACTAGGAAGTTATTGAGTATGTTTTGAGTTTCTTCCTGAGGGTACCTCGATTGATACCCAGTATTTGAGAAGCCCTGCTTTGGTTGCCATTGGTGTAGTTCATTACTACTTTAAAGAGTGGCTCCTCAACTTGACCGAGTACCAGACTATATAAATCTCCAGGTTTCTGTCCATTTAGATTATCAAAATAGTTATCAAGAGCGTCCTTCGTATGAACTCTGAGCAGCTTTCCGTTCATGAGTTGATCTGATTTTTTTGAATTTGATTTTTTATCTTTTGCCACTAAGCTGTATTTCCTAAACTTTAATGCTTGAGAATTTTTGATCCAAAGGAATTAAAAATTACGCTCGTGTTTGAAAAAAATCTAGAACAAGCGCTATTTGTTCTCTTGCTTTTTCTGCCCTAACGACTTTTTTTCGGAAAGTCTCTGATCCATCAAGATTTTTACAATACCAACTGAGATGTTTTCTGGCTAGTCTTGCACCTAAATCATTACCGTAAAATTGATAGACTTTATTTAAGTGTTCAAGAATAGTATCACGCACAAAATTTTTTTCTAGAGGCGGGGCGTTTCTTTTATCAGAGAAAAAGATATTAAGATCTCGAAATATCCATGGTTTCCCTTGAGACGATCTTCCAATCATTAAGGCATCAGCACCACTTATACGCAATACTTCAAGTGATTTCTCTGGAGAATCAATATCTCCATTCGCTATAATTGGTATNGAGACTTTTTTCTTAATTTGCGCAATTGTGTCATATTCAGCAGACCCTGAAAATTTACTTTCACGGGTTCTTCCATGAACGGCAATGGCTTTTATTCCAGATTCAGCAGCGATTCTTGCAATTTCTGGTCCATTTTTTCTCTCTTCACTCCATCCTGTTCGCATTTTTAATGTGACTGGAACATCTACAGCATCAACAACAGACTCTAAGATGAGCTTTACAAGCCCCTCATCTTTCATCAATGCGGATCCTGCTAATTTATTACAAACTTTTTTTGCAGGACAACCCATATTTATATCGATTATTTGTGCTCCTCTTTCAACACATATCTTAGCTGCTTTTGATAGCAATTTTGGATCAGAACCTGCAATCTGTATGACCCTTGGCTCAATACTATAGTCTAATGATAAGCGATATTTTGATTTCTGACTTTTCCATAAATCAATATCAGAAGTCGTCATTTCCGATATTGTCATTGAGGCCCCAAACTTATGGCATAACTTCCTAAAAGGAACATCCGTTATACCTGCCATAGGAGCCAGTATGAAGGGATTTTTTAGCTTGAATTTACCGATGTTCATAATTTGATTCCAGACATCATAACCCAGCCATCTTTTATTTTTATCTCTGATAAGTTGAAATATTTACTATAAGCATCTTTTAATAAATTTATTTGACNTTCGAGAATACCTGANAGGCAGATCACACCGTCTTGATTGAGTTTATTATAAAAATAAGGAGCCAGTTCAATNAGTGGTCTTGCAAGAATATTTGCAACTANTAAATCGAAATTATCTNCTATTTTTTTATTATCATCTGTGATTTTTATCTCTTGTTGCACATTATTTTTTTCTGCATTATNTTTTGNGGCAATCACAGCCTGTGGATCTATATCAATTGCAGTAACACTTTTTGCCCCTAGTTTGATTGCTGAAATACCCAATATTCCCGACCCACATCCGTAATCTAATACTGATTTTTGTTCAAGATTACTTTTCTCCAGCCATTCTAGGCACAATCTCGTGGATGGGTGAGAACCAGTACCAAAAGCTAGACCTTGATTTAAATTTACACAAATTCTTCCTTCAATATTATCAAAAAGATGGTCGGGATATATCCATAACTTCTCTCCGAATCTCATTGGCTTAGATGATTGTATCCATTCTTCTTGCCAATCTTTTTTTCTTATTGCTTTAATTTCTATGTTATGAAGTATTTCTATATTAGTTTTATTTATTATTTCGCTCTCTAATTTTTTGAGATTTTTCGTGTTTTGAAACATTGCTTTAACGCGATTTTTCTTCCAGATTGGCATTTCACCCGGAAGTGGCTCATAAATTTTTTCTTCATCGAAACCCTGAATTGATATTGACAAGGGTTGGTATGATTCTAGAATTTTTTCAGTTTCTGCCAAATCATCTTTTGAGATATCAAATTCAATTTGATNATACTCATCATTATTTTTGAGCATTATAATGACACTTTAAAGGCCAAGTCTTTTTTCTAAGTAGTGGATATTTGTGCCACCATTTTTAAATGCTGAGTGTTGAAATATCTCTTGATGCAACGGAATATTTGTTTTTATCCCTTCAACTACTATTTCTTTGAGCGCATTTTCCATTCGCGTCATAGCTGACTTTCTATTNTTTCCAAAAGCAATTATTTTACCAATCATAGAGTCATAATAGGGCGGCACACGATATCCGCTGTATATGTGGCTGTCAATCCTGATACCTGGACCACCAGGCATGTGCCACANCTTTATGTCACCAGGTGAGGGCATAAATGTCTTTGGGTCTTCTGCATTCATACGACACTCAATTGCGTGACCTTTAATTTTTACATCTTCTTGTTTGATAGCTAATTTTTCTCCTGAGGCAATTCTCAATTGTTCTTTAACGATATCAATTCCTGTAATCATTTCAGTGACAGGATGTTCAACTTGAAGCCTGGTGTTCATCTCAATAAAATAAAATTCATTGTCTTGATATAAAAATTCGAATGTACCGGCACTTCGATAGCCCATTTCTAGACANGCATCAATACATCTCTGNCCAACATAATTTCTCTGATCCTCAGATATACCTGGCGCAGGTGCTTCCTCGATAACTTTCTGATGACGTCTTTGCATCGAGCAATCTCTCTCTCCAAGATGAATAGCATTTCCCTGNCCATCACATAGAACTTGAATCTCTATGTGTCTTGGAGTCTCTAAAAATTTCTCCATGTAAACTTCATCATTATTAAATGCTGATCTCGATTCTGCTTGAGTCAGTGCAATTGCATTGAGTAAGGCTGCTTCTGCATGAACTACACGCATGCCTTTTCCTCCTCCTCCTCCAGAGGCTTTTATGATGACTGGATAGCCAATATCTCTCGCAATTCTCAAGTTTTCATCTGGATTATCTTTGAGCGCTCCATCCGAACCAGGAACGGTTGGTACACCCGCTTTCTTCATTAATTTTATTGCAGAGACTTTGTCTCCCATCATCCTTATAGCTTCTGAAGATGGACCAATGAAGGTAAAACCCGATGATTCCACTCTTTCTGCAAAATCCGCATTTTCCGATAGGAATCCATATCCTGGATGAATAGCAACCGCATCAGTAACTTCTGCCGCTGAAATAATTCTTGGCATATCAAGATAGCTATTCATGCTCTCAGCAGGACCGATACAAACTGTTTCATCAGCTAGCAAAACATGTTTGAGGTTATCATCTGCCTTAGAATGGACTGCAACGGTTTTTATTCCAATCTCGTGACAAGCCCTCAAGATCCTTAAGGCAATTTCTCCTCTATTGGCAATGACTACTTTATCGAGCATGATTTGATCTCTTAGTAATTTGTATTCTGATCTATTACAAAAATTATTTGATCGAACTCAACAGGATCTCCATTTTGAACTTTTATAGATTTTATGACGCCACTGACGTCTGCTTCAATTTGGTTCATCATTTTCATTGCTTCGATAATGCAAAGTGTGTCTCCTTCTTTAACGGAATCACCAACCTTNACATAAGGGGGATCATCCGGAGATGGGCAACCATAGAAAGTTCCTACCATAGGAGACAGAACATCAAAATCATTACCGAGTTCTTGCGAGGGNTTGTTATTTTTGGCTTGATTTTTTTTATTTGAGGATTCTATTGGAGTTGTTTCTCTTGAACTTGCAACATTTTCTTCATCTTGTGTGACCATCTTTTTGGGTGAAGATTCGCGAGATATTCGAACAGAGTCTTCACCTTCAGTAATTTCAATTTCACCAACACCAGACTCATTCAGTAACTCAATTAATTTTTTTATTTTCCTTAAATCCATGAATTTTCCTCAAGATTTTTTTAATTCTTTGATAGCTGCAGCTAAGCCCAGTTTATAGCCATGAGAACCGAGCCCTATGATGCAGCCCCTTGCTATATCACTGAAGTAACTTTTATGACGAAATTCCTCTCTCGCAAAAGTATTGCTTAAATGAATCTCATAAAAAGGAATATCAACAGCAAGAAGAGCATCTCTTATTGCGATGCTTGTATGCGTGAATGCACCAGGATTAATTAATATGAAATTTACATTATTTTTACCATCATGGATGCTATCGACAATTTCATGTTCAGCATTAGATTGAAAACATTTGAGATCAATTGATTCANCATCAGCTTGTTTTATTAGCTCGCTCTCAATTGATTGTAAATCTTCAGCTCCATAGACCTCTGGTTCTCTCAAGCCGAGAAGATTTAAATTTGGACCATTTATCAATAATATTCTTTTCATGATCATAGTATGAAATAAATTAACTTACGTAAATATAGCATTTTAAAAGAAATTAGTGAAATTTATGATTTTTTGAAAGATTTTAAGCGATTTTAGAGTAATTTTTTGAGGTACTATATTTTACCTAACTTAAATTTTGCCTCTTCTACAGAGATTTTGCCTTTCTGCATATCCCTGATTACTTCAGTCAACATATCGATATGATGTTCTTTAATCTCACCAAGATGAGTTTTGATTATTTCATTTTGATCATCTACTAACATAGTGAACGGCAGTCCTATGAATTCTATATTGGCATTTTCTGCAATCGCAATTGCCTCTTCTTCTCCCACTAATACAGGATATTCAAACGATGTCTCCTCTGAATATGCAATAACATCATCTAAAACATCTACTGCAATACCAATTATTTGAAGAGATATATCCTGGTATTCTTTTTGGGTATTATTCAGTAATGGTATTTCTCTTCTGCATGGTGCACACCATGTTGCCCAGAAATTAATTAACTTATATTGGCCATTCCACTTGGAGGAGTTTATCATCACATTATTTAAATCAATGAGTTCAAACTCACCTAGGAAATTCCTTTCAGTAATTTTTTTTTGCGTCACTGTTGCTTCAGGATCCTTATTATTGGATTCACTGCTACAAGAAATAATTGACAGGCTTAGTAAGTATATNAATATTTTAATTATGATTTTCATTTCTTTTATTCATTCAAATGCTTCTGTCTTCTGGAACGTTTAATGCCTCATTGACGTGCTCAGCAAATTCTTTTGCTTTCATATAGCCCACTATTTCATATCCTTTTTGCCTTCTGCCATTACGATTAAAGAATATAATTGTTGGTGGTCCAAATACATCCAATTCTCTCATTAGAGCTTGGTCAATTGTATCATTTAAAGTGACATCTGCCTGAATTAAAATTAAGTTTGACAGAGCATTTTTTACACTCTCATCTGTGAAGGTGTATACCTCCATCTCTTTGCATGACACACACCAGTCTGCATAAAAATCCAGCATGACAGGCTTATTTTCATTGGCAGCTGCTGTAAGTTCAAAATTAAGGTTCTCCAGTGATTTGATTCTTTTGAAACTGACATGATTGTCTGTATGGGTCGAATCATTTTGAAGTATATTGAGCTTAGCAAGCGGCTGCATTGGGTTATTGTTTCCAGAGAAGGATCCGAGCAGTAATGAAGCACCATATATTATTAGAACTATGCCAGCTGTTTTTTTAAGTTTCTCAATGAAGCTTGAGTTTTTCTCAAGATGAGATAAGCCGTTGAAGGACATACCAACTAGGATTGCTAGAGTGCCCCATAGACCGAGTACGATAGAACCATCGACAATTCTTGAGAGCATGTAAATAGCAACACCGAGCATCATGTATCCAAATAGATGTTTAATAGTGACCATCCAGCTTCCAATTTTAGGTAAAATCCTCCCCGCAGATGTTCCGATGATCAAGAGTGGTGTGCCCATACCTATGCTCATTGAGAATAGAGCCATACCACCTCTGTAGATATCGCCAGTTTCACTTATAACAATCAGTGAGGCGATTAATGGAGGTGCAACACAAGCAGTTACAATCAATGACGATATGGCACCAATAAAGAAAGTACCAGCGTAAGTACCATATGAAAACTTGCTATTTAAGTTTGATAATTGAGTTTGCAGAGAAGTTGGTAGTTCGATATTGATCACATCGAACATAGCCAGTGCAAAAAGAACAAATAGTGAGGTAAAAATTATTATCACCCAAGGAGCATTAAAAAATGCTTGTAGCTGTATTCCAATCAATGCACTAGCTATACCAGCAGCTGTGTAGACTAAGGCCATCCCCATCACATAAGAAAACGCAAGTGTGAATCCTCTGCTAGCAGAGATAGTCTTTCCTTCGCCCGCTAAAATTCCTGAGAGGATAGGTATCATTGGAAGAACACATGGAGTAAAAGAAAGCAATATCCCTGCGAAGTAAAAAGTGAACATGACCATCCACAGATTTGAACTCTTGATAAGCGATGCGAGCCTCGATTGCTCAGAAATTTTGGGAACAAATCTTGATAATGAATTATTTTCCACGCTACTGAAGTCAACATCTATCAACTTCATCTCTGGAGGCAGGCAAATTTCATTTTCAAGGCATCCCTGATACTCAATGTAAAAGCCTGTGTTTTTGTAACTAGTGGCGCTCCTAGAGAATGAGACTCTTCCGAATAGCTCATTATAATATACTTCACTTTCACCAAACCATTGATCCGTTTTGATAATTCCTTTTGGCAGTTCAATGGAGCCCATTTTTATAAATGGATTTTCAGGTACTACTCTAATTTTATTTTTGTATAGATAGTAATTAGGTGCAATTTGAAAGGCAATTTCAATTGTATTTTGATCTAGAGATGACAGGTAAGGTCGAAAAGAATTATCGGATGATGAGTCATTTTCATAAATTTTATTTACAGCCGCATTTATTTCATTTAAATCATTACCGCCAATCTTTATTGTTCTTTTCCATTTCTGAGGAGGATAGCAGATTCCTCTATCAGCACATCCTTGCGATAGGATTTCAATTAAGATTTCATCTCCAATTATTTTTTGGTTTTTGTACGGAATCTCAAATGAGACTTCATTCCTATATATTTGCTGGACCCCAAAGAATTCATCTTCATGAATGTAGCCTTCTGGAAGAATTGGTTGAGGTATTTCTGTGTCGTTAATTTTGAATTTCAATTTATTGCGATAGAGATAATAACCATCTTCAATTACCCATTTAATCCAAACAGATGCCCCACTGTTAATGAGTTCATATTTGAATGCCTCGTTAACTCTCAGAAGAGGAGGAGCGCTCTGTTCATTTGATTCATCAACTTCACAGGAAACAATGCTCAAGATGAAAGACATGACTACCAAGAATGGGAGTATCTTTTTGGAATATTTAAAAAATTTATTCATTTGTTGATTCTATTTTTGCTCACGTATAAGAAACAAGACACTGTTTAAAACAAACCATTATAAGTCAGAAAATAGGCTTATATAATGATTTCTTTACTTTTGCTTAGATTAGATATATTGCTGCAAGTGATAAATTCAATAGCAATTACATTACTGAATTTATAATTTTTACTTGAAATTTGCCGTAATGACATTATCATTAGCACTCTTCGTGTTTGAGTGCCAAGCATCTCCATCACGAAGTAATGAATTAGTGCTAAATAAAATATAAAGGAGAGCAGCCGATGAATATTCGTCCGCTTCATGACAGAGTAATAGTAAAGCGTATGGAAGAAGAGCGCACATCACCAGGTGGAATTGTTCTTCCAGATGCAGCTACAGAAAAACCTATTAAAGGTAAAGTTCTTGCGGTTGGTAATGGAAGAGTAATGGAATCTGGTGAAATACGTGCCCTAGATGTAAAAGCTGGTGACCAAGTACTTTTTGGTAAATACAGTGGAACTGAAATAAAAGTTGATGGTGAGGAACTTCTTGTAATGAAAGAAGATGACATCGTCGCTATATTCGAAGGTTAATGGAATTATTCCATTAATTTTAATTTTAAGAATTAAACTAAGAGGAAAGTTAAATGTCTGCTAAAGAAGTAAAATTCAGCGACGACGCAAGATCGAAAATGTTCACAGGCGTGAATGTACTAGCTAATGCTGTGAAAGTTACACTTGGACCGAAAGGAAGAAATGTCGTTCTTGATAAGAGTTTCGGAGCGCCTACAGTAACAAAAGATGGTGTTTCAGTCGCAAAAGAAATCGAGCTCGATGATAAATTTGAAAATATGGGTGCACAAATGGTTAAGGAAGTTGCATCGCAAACGTCAGATATAGCCGGTGATGGAACCACAACGGCTACAGTACTTGCACAAGCTGTTCTGAGAGAAGGTCTTAAATCAGTTGCCGCAGGTATGAACCCAATGGATCTAAAAAGAGGTATAGATAAAGCGACAGCTGCAATCATAGAGCAGCTACAAAAAATCTCAAAACCTTGCAAAGATGATACATCAATTGCTCAAGTAGGAAGTATTTCTGCTAACTCAGATACTGAGGTTGGTGAAATAATTTCTGAAGCAATGAAAAAAGTTGGAAAAGAGGGTGTAATCACTGTAGAGGAAGGCCAAGCACTATCAAATGAGCTTGATGTTGTTGAAGGTATGCAATTTGATCGCGGATATCTGTCACCATATTTCATTAATAATCAAAACAGTCAGACTGTTGAGCTAGAAAATCCTCTTATACTTTTGCATGATAAGAAAATTTCCAATATTCGAGATTTACTACCTCTTTTAGAGGGTGTTGCAAAAGCAGGAAGACCGCTATTGATCATTGCGGAAGATGTTGAAGGCGAAGCACTTGCGACATTGGTTGTTAACAACATTAGAGGTATTGTTAAAGTTGCTGCAGTCAAAGCACCAGGTTTTGGTGACCGCAGAAAAGCAATGCTCGAGGATATTGCGATTCTTACCGGTGGCAAGGTGATTGCTGAGGAAGTAGGCCTTTCACTCGAAAAGACTGAAATCGAAGATCTTGGCGATGCCAAAAAAGTTCAAATTAACAAAGAAAACACTACCATTATCGATGGTGCTGGAAGCGCTAAAGATATCAAGGGAAGAGTTGATACAATCAACAGAGAAATCGAAGAATCAACTTCCGATTACGACAAAGAAAAACTTCAAGAGAGAGTCGCAAAACTTTCTGGCGGTGTAGCCGTTATTAAAGTCGGTGCTGCTACAGAAGTCGAAATGAAAGAGAAAAAAGCACGTGTTGAAGATGCGTTACATGCAACTCGAGCTGCAGTTGAAGAAGGTGTTGTTCCCGGTGGAGGGGTTGCATTAATCAGAGCAGTCTCAGGTATTAATAAGCTAACTGGAGAGAATGACGATCAAAACGTTGGTATAGCAATACTNAAAAGAGCTGTTGAAGAGCCTCTCAGGCAGATAGTTTCTAATGCTGGAGGCGACGCTAGTGTAGTCCTTAATGCCGTTGCTGAGGGTAAAGGAAATTATGGATACAATGCTGCTTCGGATGATTATGGAGACATGATTGAGTCAGGAATTCTTGATCCTACAAAGGTTACAAGATACGCACTTCAAAATGCAGCATCTGTATCAGGGCTTCTTCTTACTACAGAAGCTATGGTAGCAGACGCACCACAAGACGCACCAGCCGCCGCACCAGCTATGCCAGATATGGGTGGAATGGGTGGAATGGGTGGAATGGGCGGAATGATGTAAAGNAGCNNATTTTCCAAANANAAAAAACCCTGCANTGCAGGGTTTTTTTNTNCTAGANATATTTGTNTTTTTTTCTTAAACGATACAAGAGCAAAATAGTAATGATAATTGCGTAGATCAATGGTTCTGTAATNTCTTTTTTGACTTGCCACCAGAAATGCCAAACACCCAAAATGCTTGCCAAGTAGATACCAGAATGAAGNCGAGCCCAATTATTTCCCATTTTCTTTCTTATATTCATTGTTGAGGTTGAGGCGAGTGCAACAAGTATGAGTAAGGCTATGAAGCCAATCGTAATAAAAGGTCTTGTAGCTATATCTTCAATAATTGCTGACATTAGTAAATTCTGTTCCAATAAAAGCCATACCAAAAAATGCATAAGAACATAAAAGAAAGCATACAGACCAATCATNCTTCTAAACTGNGCTATCCANGCGATACCAGTNATAGATCGNAGTGGAGATACCATTAATACAATTACTATAAATCTTAAACCCCAGATTCCAAATCTATCTTGCATATTTTCAATTGGATTGGCACCAAGAGTTCCAGTTATTTCAAAAAGATCACCGATGATCAAGAATAANGGCATCAAGCATAATAAAAATACTGCAGGTTTGACGTAATATTTTACTGTCTTTATAGCAAGCATCTTTTATGNGATTAGAAATGTCTNCGGAGATTTAATCCATCATAAAGGTGAGCCACNTGCTCTTCGTAGCCATTGAANAACAATGTTGGTTGCTTNCTGGCGAAAACACCACTTCCAATTCTCCTTTCTCTTGCTTGACTCCATCGAGGATGGGATACCNTCGGGTTAACATTTGCNTAGAATCCATATTCATTTGGAGCTGCCATTTGCCAGCTTGTTTTTGGTTGTGATTTTTCAAAACTGATCTTAACAATACCTTTTATGCCTTTAAAACCATATTTCCAGGGAACCACAAGCCTAATTGGCGCTCCATTTTGATTTGGTAAAGCTCTTCCGTAAATTCCAACAGCTAGAATTGGAAGTGGATTGGTTGCTTCAGCAATAGTAAGACCTTCTCTATAAGGCCATTTTAATACCCTTGATTTCTGACCAGGCATTCTCTCTTTGTCATACAATGTTTCAAATTTTACAAATTTAGCGGAAGAGAGTGGTTTGAATTTTTTGATGACATCAACTAAAGGGACACCAACCCAAGGAATCACCATTGACCATGCTTCCACACACCTCATACGATAGATTCGTTCTTCAAGCTGATAAGGTTTTACAAAATCCTCGATATCAAAATTTCCAGTTATTTCTGCCTCACCGCTCACTTCGATTTCCCAGGGTCTAGACTGAAATTCCCTCGAATTTCTATTCGGGTCATCCTTTCCCATACCAAATTCGTAATAATTATTATACGAAGTGACATCAATAATATTGTTTATTTGTTCGTCTGTGCTGTAATCACTTTTATTTATATTTTCCAACTTATCAAAAGGCTGATCAGCTAGATTAGCTGACTGGATACCTTGAGATAGAATTCCCCCCGCAATAAGACATCCAGATTGAATGAAACTACGACGGTTTAAATAGTTTGTTTCACTGGTTATCTCAAAAGATTGAATTTTATTTGGTTTTTTTATTAACATAATTTTAAAAAAAGTTTTACCCCCAATCTTCAACCCTATAAACGACATCTCCACCACTTTTTAGTCTCCAACCTGTGATTGGGTTACTATGGTATGGAATTGAACCAGCACCTCTTGCTTTTATTAAAGTTGTCCTATCTGGCTGAGTGTATCCAGTTTGATCAATTGCCCTACTTAAGATCGTAGTCTCTTTCCCATCCCATTTAAATAGATATCTAAATCTTGTGTGTGCTTTTGGCAGAACTGGAGACTGAAGTTGAGCTAATTGCCATGTCTTTCCAGAATCTACACTGACTTCAGTTTTAGCAATTTTTCCTCGACCACTCCATGCGATACCTTGTAACTCAATCCAACCTTTTTCGACTTGATTGGGATAAGCGGGATATGTAATTATTGAGCGAGCGTCCATTGTTAAACTGAACTGTCTTGCCTTGCCACCTTTGATGGTTTCAGTGTATTTTGAAGTTTCTTCTCTTGTCATAAATGGTCGATCCGAAAACTCTATTCTTCTTAACCACTTGACTGACGAGTTTCCTTCATATCCNGGGTTAAGTAACCTGATGGGNTANCCATTTTCTGGTCTGACCGCTTCACCATTTTGNGCATAAGCAATCATTGNCTCATTCCATATGTCTTTAGGTATACTTCTGGTGAGCACAGCAGCNTCTGCTCCTTCAGCNAGAAACCAAGAAGATGAGGGATTCACACCAACCTGTTTCATCAATGTTGATAGCATTACACCTGTCCACTCACTTTGNCTTGTCATGCCACAAATATTTTGAGGNGTAGTAAACTCATNAGCTTCTCTAGCAAGATTTCCNGAGCATTCAATAAAGCAAATTCTACTGACGGCAGGAAAACGCTTTAAATCATCNACAGAAAAAACCATTGGTCTCTCGACCATGCCATGAATAATTAACTTATGTTTTTTTGGATCTATTATTGGCACACCAGCATGGTGTCTTTCAAAATGTAAATCAGACGGTGTGATGGTACCAGTTAGCCTATGAAGTGGTGATCTGGAACTTGTCCCAGTGTATCTCACATCTCTCTCATATTTTTCATAGGCCGACCTTTTACCAACTTTTGTGGACCACTGACTGGCAGTAACTTTTGATGGATCGTCCGGCGCAATAGGTCTATTTTCTGATGTTTGGATCTCTTTACCGTTAGAAGTTCTTGAGATAATCGTCCCAGCCGCACTTGCCATACCGGCAAGTATGCTTCTTCTAGATATATTTTTTTTACTTGGGTTATTTTTTTTATTCTTCATATTATTAATGTGCAACTATGTAATCTAGGCGATCATCAACTACGAATTTATCGCGAGCTGGCATTACTATATTTTTTAGATTTTCTGAGTTTAATTCGATCTCTTCGCTCACAATCTTGTTTAAATATAGCAGATATGCTGACAAGGAATATACTTCATCGTTTGTTAATGAACCAGGTGCATTCATTGGCATTGACCTTAGGATGTAATCAAAGAGTGTTGTCGCATAAGGCCAGTAATTTCCGATAGTACGACATTGAAAGCCACAAGCTTGATCTTCATCTGGGAACTCTTCTCCTATTCTTGCAACCAGTCTTTGGTTTACCCCTCCTTCGCCATTTTGCCCGTGACAGAAACCACATTTTGTGGCGTAGATGATCTCGCCTCTTTTAACTGTGCCTTTTCCTTTTGGTAAGCCTGTTCCATCTGGCCTTACGTCTAGGTCCCACTCAGCTATTTCTTTTTCTGTGGCTGGTCTACCAAAATTAAATATTTCTGTACTATTTTTTTTATTCGCGAAGCTGTCATTATCTGTATTAGTTTGAGTTTGAGCAACTGAAACATTTGATATCATAAACATGATGATAAACATTGTTTTTATGTTATTTGAATGTATTTCCATCTTCTCTGTGAAAATTAATAACTAGATGTTGATATTCTCAGGATATTCGAATCCATTCAAGAAAATTCAAATGTTTAGCTAAATGAATTTATTTTTCAATAATGCTTGTATTTTTCTCTAACTAGAGCTAATTTTGCGNTAAGACTGCGATGGGGACGAGTAAGTTATAATCTTGATTATAGAGACTGGGGGATGGTGGAAGCTCCAGATCAATATTTAACCTAAAATCACCCCTGAGTTATCATCTGAAATGCCAGTGCAGATTAAGAATGATCGACTAGTCCTCGTAAAGGATTCAATGAGGCGAGAAACACATTGTTTTTCGTGAACCCGGGTGGTACCGCGATATGAAATATTGCCCCGGACGTTTTTATACGTTCGGGGTTTTTTTGGTGAATAATTATGAAATTCAATGCAGTTAGCACAAGATATGAAGGACCAAAAATTGAAGAAGAGGTTTTACTTTTTTGGGAAAAAAATGATGTTTTCAGAGCTTCTCTTGATCTCTCAAAAGAACGACCTTTATTTACTTTCAATGAAGGGCCGCCGACTGCAAATGGAAAACCAGGAATTCACCATGTATTGGCAAGATCTTTTAAGGATGCTTTCCCAAGATACAAAACAATGCAGGGATACCATGTACCCAGAAAGGCCGGATGGGATACACATGGATTGCCAGTTGAGCATGAAATTGAAAAAGAGCTAGGTATCTTTGACAAAAAAGAAATTGAATCAAAAATAGGAATAGCCGAATTTACAAAGCGTTGTCGCGAATCAGTTATGCGGTACATTAAAGATTGGGAAAAAATGACCGAAAGAATGGGCTTTTGGGTNAACACTGAGGACGCATATTACACNNTAGATAATNACTTNATTGAGAGTGTTTGGCATTTATTGAAGGAAATTTGGGATAAGGATCTAATATATAGAGGCTATAAGGTGGTTCCATATGATCCTCGTATTGGCGCGACATTATCNTCTCATGAGCTTGCTCAAGGATACAAAGAAGTAGAGGATCCATCTATATTTGTTCGGTTCAAGTTAGCTGAAGAGGAAAATTGCTCTTTTCTGGTTTGGACGACTACGCCTTGGACCTTACCCTCAAACCTGATGCTTGCNGTAGGAGANAAAATTGAGTACGTATACGTTTCGNTTGAAGGTGAGATACTGATTATTGCGAANGATTTATTAAGCTCTGTTTTTCAAGANNCCGAATATGANATTATAANATCGGTNANAGGNAACGATCTAATAGGAAAAGAATATNAGCGTGTGTTTGACTATATAGATGTCGAAGATCANATNGGTTTNTTNAAGGTATACGGTGCTGACTTTGTAAGNACAGAAGATGGAACAGGGATTGTTCATTGNGCACCCGCNTATGGTGTTGATGACTTAGCACTNGGTCAAACTCATANCTTACCTGTGGTNCATGGTGTTGGNATGGANGGAAACTTTATCGANGATGTCGAGCCAGTTGCTGGTCAATTNTTTAAAGATGCTGATGAAAAATTAANACAAATTCTCAAAAAAAATGGCAATCTTTTNAGGTCAGAGAAATATTTGCATAACTATCCATTTGGCTGGAGAACTGGCGATCCAATTATTTATTATGCAAAGAATGCTTGGTACATCAAAACCTCNCAATTCAGTGANAGAATGTCAGAGCTNAATNAAACNATCAATTGGGTGCCAGAGCATATTCGAGATGGGCGTTTTGGAAAATGGCTTGAGAATAACATTGACTGGGCATTNTCTAGAGAGCGTTTNTGGGGNACACCNNTGCCTGTTTGGACTGATGGTAATAATAATTATCTNTGTATAGGCTCANTGGAAGAGCTAGAAGCACTNTCNGGAAAAAAACTGAGTGATCTNGATCTTCATAGACCAANCATTGATGAAATAACTTTTGAAAAAGATGGAAAATCGTGGTCCAGAGTTCCGGAGGTTATAGACTGTTGGTTTGATTCAGGAGCAATGTCATATGCACAGTATCATTATCCTTTCGAAAATCAGGAAAATTTCGATAAAAAATTTCCTGTTGATTATATCTGTGAGGCGATCGATCAAACAAGAGGATGGTTCTATACGCTTCATGCAATCTCAACTTTAGTGTCAGATTCAATTGCCTATAGGAACTGTATTTGCTTAAGTCATATTGTTGATCAAGATGGAAAAAAAATGTCCAAATCGCTGGGTAATATAATTGATCCGTATGAGGTGTTTGACAGTGTTGGTGCAGATTCTCTTAGATGGCACTTTTTATCAAGGATTTCTCCAGACGTTCAAAAGAGGGTTTCTGTAGAGATCATTTCAGATGTTGCCAGTTCATTTATGAATACTTTTTGGAACACTTATGGATTTTTCGTTTTGTATGCAAGACTCGATAAGTTAGATCTTAGTACACCAATACCATTAGAAAAAAGACCTGAAACTGATAGATGGGCATTAGCTCTTATTAATATGACAATTAAAAAAACAACATCTGCTTTGGACAGCTTTGATGCGAAATCAGCGGGTGAAGCGATTGAGCATTTTATAGACCAATTGAGTAATTGGTATATCAGGAGAAATCGCAGACGATTCTGGAAATCTACAGATATTGAAGATAAACGTTCAGCATATCTAACGCTTTATGAATGCTTAGATATNATCCATAGATTAATGGCTCCTTTCGTGCCTTTTATTGCGGAGAATGTATATCAAAATTTAGTTAGAAATAATAAAAAAGATACGCCTTTGAGTGTCCATATGACTGAGTGGCCAAATCCCAATAAAGATTGGGAGGATGATAAGTTAATAATGGAAATCGATGTTGTGCAAAAGGTTGTTGGTCTTGCCAGAGCAGCAAGATCTCAGTCTGGAGTTAGGGTAAGACAACCACTATCAAGGCTTTTAATAAGGACTCCTGATGATTCTTCCGTAGCTGCTGTTGAGAAACATCAGACACAAATCCTGGAAGAATTGAATGTAAAGAAAATTGAATTCATCGCTCGCGATGCAAATATAGTGACATATATCATTAAACCTAATCTACCAAAAATTGGAAAAATCTACGGTAAATTAGTACCAAAAATAAAAAAAGTATTGGAAGATGCCGACAGTAATGAAATTGCATCAAAAGTAACNNAGGGTGAAACTTTNGAAATTGAATGTGATGGAGAAAAGATAATNTTTGANAAAGATGANATTTTGATAGAAACAAAATCNGCTGAAGGNTATGCATGTGGTGAAGAGGGNGGTTTTTTAACAGCCATNGATACNAAATTAAATGAGGANTTGATCAAAGAAGGATTNGCAAGAGAATTAGTTAGNTCAGTTCAAGAAGCAAGAAAAAAATCAGGTTTTGATGTATCTGATCGTATAGTTCTGGGTATCAGNGGTTCNGAAATTGTTGAATCAGCGATCAATGATTTCANAGAATTCATCATGACAGAAACATTGACNGTTGAATGGAGAACTGGAATAAAAAACCCAACCTTCAGGGATGAAAATANTTTAGATGANGCATCTTGGACGATTGAGATTTTAAAAAATTAGGAGCAAAAATTCGGGATACTCCAAGCAATCGGTGATTTTTCAAGCCCATGATTCAGGATTTGGCTAGCGTTAAAAATTCTGCTCTTGCCTTATGGTCAGATTTGAATGCACCACCAAGTCTACTTGTTATTGTGGAACTGCCTGTGTCTTCAACACCTCTTGATTTCACACAATAGTGGTCTCCATCAATCATTACTGCTACATCCTTTGTTTCTAGAATGAAAGACAGTGCGTGATAAATTTGTTCAGTTAAACGTTCTTGTATCTGTGGTCTTTTTGAAAAATATTCAACGATACGATTGATCTTTGATAAGCCCAATACTTTTTCTTTTGGAACATATGCAACAGCTGCAAGCCCGTCAATCACAACAAAGTGATGTTCACAATAAGACTGTACTGAAATGTTTTTTACTATAACCATTTCGTTATATTTCATTTTATTTTCAACTACAGTCGCTTTTGGGAATGCTTCGTAATCAAGACCCCAAAAGATTTCATTAATATACATTTTCGCGATACGCTTGGGACTATTAATTAGACTATCATCACTTAGATCCAGTCCTAATGTACCCAAAATTTGACTAAAGTTATTTTGAATCTTATTGATTTTTTCGTTATTAGATAAACCATTGGCAATAACCGGAGTTTCCACTCCTACTGAAACTAGATATTCGTGTACTTTTTGCCCTAGGTCAGGATCAGTTTTTATTTTGTTAAAAGACATAATTTTCTTTTTAGTTTATTTTTCCTTTAATTTAACGGTATCTCATGATGAAAATATTATTAGGCGCAGGTCACTCCAGTCCCTTTCATTGAGCAGTACCCATTTGGATTCTTTGCGAGATATTGTTGATGATAGTCTTCAGCGTAGTAGAATTTGTCTAATAGCTTTATTTCTGTAGTTATGCTGCCTAGTATTCTTGATTTAAGTGTTATTTTTTCATCTTTTTTAGCAGATGCAAGCTTTATTTGATAGTTATTTAAAGAATCAATAGCTAACTCTAAATGAGCTTCAGAATCTGCATAAATTGCAGAACGATACTGTGAACCGACATCACTCTGTTGTCTCATTCCCTGAGTTGGATTATGCGATTCCCAAAAAATTTTAAGAAGCTCTTTATAACTGATCCGATCTTTATCAAATACAATTAGAACTACCTCGGAATGACCTGTAACATCCTTGCATACTTCAGTATATGTTGGATTGCTTGTAGTGCCTCCTGCATAACCAACGGCTGTTGAATATACACCAGGCGTTTGCCAAAATAATCTCTCTGGCCCCCAAAAACAACCCATACCAAATACTGCTCGCTCCATTCCTTCGGGATAAGGTGGAACTATAGGATTACCATTCACAAAATGATTAGTCATAAATTTCCCTATTTACTTTCTTTGATAAATAAATACCGATGTTGATTTCTAGCTTTCGTTGCTATTTTGAGGAGTCTCTGAAATTCTTTGCTTATAAAAGAATCTGTGTTCATAGCTAACATTGTTAGCAATTACTGGTTCTCGATCTCTAAAAATTGGACGGTAGACTAGGTATCGAAGTTGATTTCCAATGATTTTATGCATTGCATCAAGTCCATCTGGGTTAAAAGAAGCTCGATTTATATTTTTAGCCAATCCTCTCTTACTTACGTTAAAGTTAAAGCTTACATATGCTTCCCTGTAGTTCTCCGGAAGATTTTTTTCGTCTGNTTTTGAGGTCTCATCAAAATATGTTGGAGGATTTATTTTTTCTATTATCACGGGTTCTTCAAGTGATGCTGCGCGNTATTGAANTTTCAGATCATCTTCCGATANCTGATCCCANACCTCTCTATANACTGCATATGAACGNGTGGCTCTGTCACTNAGAACATAANAGTCTGCNAAGTTAATTTTTGTTTCTACCTGNTGCATCCAGGTAGCTNCTGGATTATTTTCACTAATTTGGATTGCTTTTCTAAGAAAACTGTCTCCCTTAGANGCTACNGGGGGATCATCNTAACTCATGGCNGCAAAATCAANATATAAATANGATCTGCCNAATTCAGTTAAGGGNNTTAGAAGATCNAGNCTGTCTTTGCCTTTATGATTTTGAATGATTTTTATCACCTTTCTCCAGGTCCTTCTTTCTCTCTCAAATTGATTTGATTTTCTTTGAGAGTTNGCNAGCGTCTCAAGCGCTGGAATCATTTCAAGGCTATCAGGGTCAACATTTCTAGANTGCAGATAATATATTCTTTTTTCTATNTCAGCNGCTTTCTTGTTNTCATTAGAGTNNATGTATAGATCTGCCAGTGAATTTAAACTNTCCATTTGCTCTAGATTATGNGGCCCNTCATTGACATGGCTTATGTGAAGNGCTCGATTAAATGTGANTTCAGCCTGATCAGCTCTGTTGATTTTCAACTGTGCCTCAGCGAGTCCNTTTAACGGATTGATGAGCCTCTTATCNAGTTGATTTTCCACTCTCTCAATTATATTTATNGCGGTTTCATAATTNGTTATTGATGATTCAAAGTCTTCTAANCCGAGTTGAGCTATAGCTAGATCAATCATNGCATTGGCNGATTCNTGGCTGTTTAAACCATAATCCCGAATNGCAAGCTCTATCCTNTGCTTTGCAATCTGGTCCGCCTCTGAATACATTTGATTTGCAATNGCATCNAGATAAATNACTGTAAGAGAATTATTTTCTTGTGAATTCGCAGCTTTNAAAATCATAGAAAANACNANGACCATNACAAAAAATTNATTCAGTTGTATNGGAGAGTTCAGTCTTTTCATTTTTATAAATATGAATTAANTATACTTNAATTATATCTCAGCTTTCGTNTAATAATAAGACTACTTAGTTATTTTAGGTAAAGCNAACCAAGTNCCAAATAAGATAAAAATTACACCAATTAGTGAATANAGTGACCANGAATATTCACCCGNCATAGTTGAAATAATNAGCGCCACTACAGGAAANAATAGAGANGTATAAGCAGTNCTNGTTGATCCAATCTCTCTAATCAAAANCAAATAACAAACAAAAGTTACNGCTGATGCCGCTATNGCAAGATAGATAAGCGAGANTATGTAACTTGGATTGATNTCAAATACAATNGGTTTTCCTAAAATTATTGCAACTACAAATGAAATTATTGAGCCNCACATCATCGCATGCGCATTTGCNTTGATTATAGGTATACCCCGATTAATATTCACTATAGCGGNCATATTNCCNAGAGANGAAATNATNACAGCAATGAGAAGCCANCTCACTCCGTAAATTGTGTCCANATTATTTGCNTGTTNATTTATTTCNGTAAANAAAATCAATATGAGACCNATTANTCCAATGATTGCTGCCGCAATGATTCTATTTTCAATTATTTTCCCAAAAAATAGNTTTTCAAAAAAAGCATTACTCACAACCATCAGGCTAAATAGAATTGCAGCCAATCCGCTNACAACATCATGCATACCATANTATGTAAAGAGATAATTGAAACAAAACATTGAGCTTCCCATTAAAATTATCATTGGATAATNTTTTAAATTAATACCGATNGGTTCTTTTTTTACTNTACANGTNACAAATAAACANAATGAGGCTATAAAAAAACGATAACTNACAGANAGTTCATCNGGAACGATACCGTATTGATATGTGATTGCNATCCAAGAAGAACCCCAAATNAGAACCACNAGTATGTATGATAGGACAATNAACATAAGAATATTTTATGCCAGAGGATAGAAAAATAGATTATATTAAATCTTTTTATAGATTGATCTTTATTCTTNATATATTTNGAAAATAATTTTTCATTACNGCAATCCAAAATTCCTATGAAAATTACAGACAAGAATATNGAGCCNTCACCNTCATCAACGGTCTTGCTCGTGAGGCAAGGTAAAGCTGAGCTTGAGGTGTTGATGATGCTAAGAAAAAAAAATACNNCCTTCGGATCNAGCTATGTTTTTCCAGGTGGNGTGCTTGAAAAANCAGATACGAAAGAGGAGGAAGCANTTTCTTTGAAAGAGCAAAATTTNTTCAATGAAAAATTAAATCTAGAAACAGGCGGTTTTGCATATTTCAGTGCTGCAATTCGAGAGTTNTTTGAAGAAGCTGGGATTCTTCTTGCTTNGGATAAAAAAGGANANTTTCCTGACTATCTTGACATAAANGATTACAGAAAAAAATTGAACTCCGGTGAGTTGAATTGGAATGAATTTTTAAGGCANACTGAATTAACTATGAATCATGAGAGGTTAGTTTATTTCTCTTTTTGGATCACGCCATTGAGATTGACGCACCGTTTCACAACACGATTCTTCATTACAGAAATGCCAGCTAATCAACTTGCAAAACATTGCGGAAATGAATTAATTGATACTAAATGGATGTCTCCAAGAGAAGCTCTAATAATGAGGAGAAAAAAAGAAATAAATATTCCTCACCCTACAGCCATTACCCTAATGCAAATTAGAGAATTTAAATATACTCAAGATGTAATGCAATGGGGCTCAAAAAAGAGTGATCAAGGAATTCCNTGTTATTTTCCTGAGCTCACTGCTGCTGAACTTCGAGGTGATGNGTCACTAGAGTAATTATAAAAAACGCTATCAAAAAAATGCAAACAAAAGCTCCNTTACCTGGAAAATGTCATCATATAAACAGATCTATCTACAGGATCACAGCACCAAACNCTGGCTTGATGACTGGACCTGGAACAAATACCTATATTATTGGAGACAAAAAATTCCTGATTATTGATCCTGGTCCAGATATACCTGAACACATAAAAAACATTTTAAATTATACAAACGGGGATATTGATTTAATTCTTGCCACACACACTCACCTAGATCACTCACCTGCAGCAAAGATTCTNAAGAAAGCTACAGGCGCCTCGATAGCTGGAAGANTTCCTCCACATCTTCCGAATCAGGATATAACTTTCATGCCAGATTTTGAATTAAAAGATGGAGATACTGTAACTATCGAAGATACAGTGCTGCAAGTAATCAGGACACCTGGCCATGCTTCTAATCATATTTGTTTGTATGATGCCGTGCATTATTGTTTATTTTCAGGGGATCATATAATAGAAGGATCTTCTGTTGTCATAGATCCACCTGATGGCGATATGAAGAGTTATCTAAACTCAATGAAAAAAATAGAAACCTATGATATGAAATATATCGCTCCAGCTCATGGAGGGATAATTGACAATCCTTATGACGCCATAAAGCAAATTGTAAATCATCGACTNAAAAGAGAAGAAAAGATTATTGAATGTCTAAGAATACACCCCAAGATAGAGTTATTAGAATTAGTAAAATATGCTTATGATGATGTCAATACGGGGATTCATTTCTTGGCTGAGAGATCACTGCTTGCGCATTTACTGAAACTGAAAAANGAAAATATTGTTATAATAGATGAAAACAAATGGTGTCTTGTTCAGTAAAAATAAACCTTTTTTTGATCTGCTGTAAACGTGTTTAAGCTAATATTAATTATAAATTAAGCGATAGAGNNGATATGACATTCGTTGTTACAGAAGCATGCATAAAATGCAAATTTACAGATTGTGTTGAGGTCTGTCCCGTCGATTGTTTTCATGAGGGACCAAATATGCTTGTGATCGATCCTGATGAATGCATCGATTGCACTTTATGTGAGCCAGAGTGCCCTGTCGATGCNATATTATCAGAAGATGATCTTTCAGAAGATCAAGAAAAGTTCCTAAAAATTAATGAAGAGCTGTCAGCTAAGTGGCCCGTGATTGTTGAGATGAAAGAACCTCCAGATGANGCTGATGATTGGCGAGAAGTGAAAGATAAGCTAGATCTTCTTGAGCGCTNAATAATTAATTNTGTTNTATAAATTCAATAATTAGTTCACTTAATTTTTCACTCTGATCTTCTTGAATAAAGTGACCNGCATTNTTTATGATTCTATGTTTCTGACCTTCGCATCCTGGAATTGCCTTTTGAAATATTTTTTCAGCTCCTCTCGTTATTGGATCNNGNTCTCCAAATAANGTTAGAAATGGTTTTTTCCANAAAGTCAGTTTTTTNAATGCCTCATAATTATTTTTTGATTCACGATCACTAGTATTTATTGGAACAAGACTCGGAAATTTTCTTGCTCCAATTTTATATCTTGATTGAGGAAATGGAGCATCATAAGCTTCCATTGCGCTTTTACTAAGATTTCGNGCACAACCCATCTTCACAATTTTTCCAACTGGAAACCATGGACTATATTTCGCAAAGATTCTCCAATATTCAAATGCCTTNGGTANCCTTTCTCTTCCNGAGGGCAGNGCGCCATTGGACAATATTGCTCTAGCNAATCGATCCTCNTCATCAACCAAAACTCTCAANCCNATTAATGAACCCCAGTCCTGAAAAAAAACGCTAATTTCAAATAAATCTAAATTANNTATGAATAGCTTCATCCACCTAATATGATTTGCATAAGTATAATCATCAAATGANANTAATTTGTCTGATTTACCGAATCCTATGAGGTCTGGTGCAATNACACGAAATCCTGCTNTTNGAATATCCATTATCATGAAGCGATATAAGTAAGACCATGTNGGCTCTCCATGTAAGAGTAATACAATGGGTGCTNTTTTTGGNCCTTCATCNACATAATGCATTCTGAGNCCATCNACATCNANATACTTNGGCTGAAAAGGATAATCTTTAATATTTTCAAAATATTTTTCAGGCGTTCTGATATATTTCATAATAAAAGATTAACATTAGTAGCATTTATTATTTATAAAATTTATAGAGATGAATATGGCAAAAGTAATTGGTATTGCAAGAAGAGAGAAACTTCGCGGGGAAATTGAAACAATAGATTCTGTATATGTAGACGAAAAGACAGGATTGGCAGGAGATATTCGTGGAACAGCTTTGAATAGACAAGTTACGTTATTGTCTNAAAATTCATGGAATGATGTTTGTNATGAGCTTAATGCACAAATACCCTGGACATACCGAAGAGCAAACATACTTATTGAGGACATTGATTTCATACAGCGATCTGGCTACGAAATACAAGTTGGCGAAGTGCTTTTGGAGGTTACTAGAGAGACGGATCCATGCCCAAGAATGGATGAACAATTTGANGGTCTCACAGAGGCNCTGATGTCAAATTGGAGAGGTGGCGTTTGTTGTAATGTCAAGAAGGGTGGCAATATAAAGCTTGGTAGCAAAGTAAAAATACATGCTTAAACTAGAAACGGACGACACCCCAATATTTCAGTAGTAGAAACCCAAATATCATNCCTCCNAGGTGCGCGAAGTTAGCAATACCTGGTGCANTTCCAGAAACACCGAAATACAANTCCATTGCACCAGCCAAAATTACAAGATACTTAGCTTTCATTGGTATTGGCGGAAACATCAACATAACCATTCTATCTGGAAAAGCCAATCCAAAAGCAAGGAGCAAACCAAAAACCCCTCCTGATGCACCAAGTGTAGGATAATAAAGACCCTGCATACCAGCGATAAGAAGCTGAATTATTCCAGCACCCATGACACACGTTAAATAGTAAAATAGAAAACGTTCAGCACCCATTATAATCGCCAATTCTCTACCAAACATCCAAAGCATGAACATATTAAATAAAATATGGTAGAAATCACCATGAAGAAAGCCATATGTCAACAATTGCCATACAGAAAAAAAGTTTCGGTATGAGTCGATCGGCCAAAGTGCAAAATATCTCTCAAANACCCCAGGCAAAAGTAATTGAAGCGCAAATACCAAACAGTTTGCTACAAGAAGCAAAAATATAACATCTGGCAAGTTGCTTGAGTTCGTTCTGTATGAATTAAATCTCAAATTCTGACATTCCCGTATTTCGTTATATTAGAATAATGAAAAATTAATTGATTCCATTATTATTTGGTAAATTATGCTTGAAAAAATTATTCTTAGAAATAAAAAAGATGATTCATGGAGAATATTTTCTTCTCCAGTAGAAGTTCTCTACACACATGATCTCCAGAATGTGAGGGAAGTGTTGAATAAAGTGCAAAATAAAGTAGAGAAAAAAAATTTAATTGCGGCTGGTTATCTAAGCTATGAGGCAGCCCCTGCTTTCGATANTGCTTATTGTGTGAATAAAAAAGGCANTTTGCCTCTAATTTGTTTTGGATTGTTTAAAGACTATAAAACCGAGATAACCCTGGAATCAAATAATCATGAATCTGCAGAAGCCATAGAATGGGAAATTGCAACAAATCAGACACACTATGAGACTCATCTCAAATACATAAAAGATCAAATCAAACTAGGTAACACATATCAGGTGAACTATACACTGAGGAAGCACTCGAGCTGCATCGCTAATCCATATGGATTCTTTCTAGAAAAAGTACAGGATGCTCCATATGCCGCGTTCATTGAGTCAGATGAGCATACGATTATTTCGACATCTCCAGAGCTCTTCTTCAAATTGAGTGATGAGTCTCTCATATGTAAACCAATGAAAGGAACTTCAAAAAGAGGAAGAACCTTAAACGAAGATATTGCACTAATGAAGGAGTTGAAAAATTCTGAAAAGGATAAGGCAGAAAATATAATGATTACAGACATGCTCAGAAATGATATGGGAAAGATTTCGGATACTGGCTCTGTCAAAGTCCTTTCTGAATTTGATATCGAAAAGTATCCTACAGTATGGCAAATGACTTCCTCAGTTAAATCACAAACACGCGCAAGTATAACTGCTATCTTTGAAGCATTATTTCCTTGCGCATCAGTTACTGGAGCACCTAAAGTTTCGAGCATGAAAATTATTTCGGAAATCGAAGATCAACCGAGAGAAATATATACGGGAGCAATTGGCTATATTGCGCCGAATAATGAGGCGCAGTTTAGTGTTCCGATAAGAACAATACTATCAAATAAGAAAATCGATAGATCAGTTTACGGGACGGGTAGCGGCATTGTTTGGGATTCGGAGTGGGAGAAAGAATGGGATGAATGTCAGAATAAATCAGCAATATTGTCAGTCAGTCATCAGAATTTTGAATTATTTGAAACGATGCGTTGGGACTCAAATAGAGGGATATTTCTGGAAGAATTGCATTTAAATCGACTAAAAGATTCAGCAGAATTTTATAATTTTAAATTCAGTCACGAAAAAATAAATGACAAGCTTCATGATTATCTTAAAAATCTAGAGCCTGAATCAGAAAAGATAATTCGGTTATTTTTGGCTAAAGACGGAGAAACTCGCCTTACTACTTCGGCTTACAAGGAACACAATAAAGATAAATCTCAGCTTATCTCGCTTGCAATGCAACCAGTTGATTCAGATGATTTATCTCTTTATCACAAGACGACAATCAGAGGTATCTATGAGGATGCCACAGGAGAAAATCCAGATTGTGACGATGTTTTGCTATGGAATGAAGATGGTCACATAACTGAATCAACCATATCCAATATAATTTTTAAAAAAGACAGCGAATACTTCACTCCCCCGATAAGTTGCGGATTATTGGGGGGCACATATCGAACTCATTTGATAAACCAAGGTCATCTTGTGGAAAGAATTATTCCTAAAACAGAAATTAATCTTTATTCTGAAATTTACCTAATTAATTCTGTTCGAGGTAAGTATCCTGTTAAGCTCATTTAGATTCGTGATCGACTTAAAGTGATATCAGATTCTTGCCAAGATTTTTCGAAATCACGATATATTTGATTAGCCTCGTCCATCTTTCCTTGTTTTTCTAGGCTCTTCCAAAGACCGAATAACGACCAGCCATTATTTTTGTGCCATTTTAGGTCTCGTCTATACACAGCTTCTGCCTCGGATGCTCTGTCAGCATCAAGTAGTGCGGACCCCAAATAATGCCGCATGGGTTGCAGCCAGCTCGGTGGTTCTGTGTAATTGTTTTGATCCTCTATCTCTACGGCATCGGAGTATACTTCAATTGCTTTTTCAAGATTTCCATGCGCCTCATGGATTTCTCCTGTTAGGGCAAGTACAGCCATACTTAAAACCGTTGAGACAGGGTTCGCACCAACGCGGTATTTGTCAACATCATCCATGGATAAAATGAGTTTTATCTTTTCAAGCTCGATTTCGGCTTTTGAATGCTCACCATTAGCTAGGTGAGCACTCCCAATAACGTAACTCCATATTCCGTCAAGGTAAGGTGTTCCCTGAGCCGTTCTCTCCGTATTTAGGAGCACGTCCCATTTACCAAAAATTTTATTTATTAGCCACGGCCCGGCGATTCCAGTCTGCGCTCTGACTGTTCCAAGATTATTTGGATCCATGAGTGCTTCCATATCTTCAGCTGCCTTTATCGCGACTTCATAGTTACCCTGAACAGTTGCTGCATATTTGATAAAATCAATCGCATGCGGCGGGTGAATTTTTGCTGACAGTGGATATGTACCAATACTCGGGAGTGGAAGGTCACCCCATATTTCAAGAAACTGTCTGTCAACATCTACAGAACGAAGATTACTGTCGATTGCTTTATCGTATTGACCAACACGAACATATATATGAGCAGGCATATGAACTACGTGTCCAACTATCGGCATTGTTGCTTCTAATCTATCAGCAGAGGCAAGGGCTCTCTCTGGTTCTTGAGATGCTTCTAATAGGTGAATATGCAAATGGTTAGCGCCTGTGTGATCGGGATTAGTTAAAAGAACATTTTCTAATGCATCAGCTACCTTTGTGGTAATCGATTTTGGTGTACCATCTTTTTCCCAGTAATCCCATCGACCAATATTCATGTATGACTCAGCATAAATTGAGACAATATCTGGATCATTAGGGTATTTTTCTTGCAGTTTTTCTGACGCTTTCATGTAGGCAAGATCTCTTTCATCATCATCAGGAACAGACTCCTTATCATAGAGAACATGAAGCGCGGAAATAATTTCTTTTTCTTGCGACGTTGCGTTTTGTATTAACGCCATTGCTTTTTTGATTGCTTTGAGGCCTTCTCCCATTGGATCGTCTGGCATTCCAGAATAACGACTGTTTGGATTTGGGCCTATTGCATGCGCCATTCCCCAGTAGATCATGGGATGTTCTGGATCATGAATAGCGGCTTGCTGNTAAGAGGCAATAGACTCTGGGAAATGAAATGCCCATGCGTATCTTAAACCCTGATCAAAAAATTTCTGGGCCAATTCNGATTCAGTAGAAATTTTTCGACTGTATGTACCTGTTCCCTCAACTAGAATTGCTTTTATATCAGATTCTAATTTAACCGCGGAATCGCCATTCTCCTTTGAACACCCTGCTAAAAAAATTACAACTAACGTAGCTANAAAAGTTATGCCTGTTTTTTTGATCATCATTCTTCCTTGATTTTGTGGATTCATAATAAATACTTAATGTTATTATACATTCATCAATTATTTTTTGGACCTTAGATGTATGAATAGACAAATAATAGCTATTGGAGGCGGAGGATTTGGACGAAATCCTGGTGTAGGAATAATAGAAAAATACATCCTCGATCAATCTAAAAAAAGCAATCCCAATGTATGTTTTATACCTACCGCAACTGGCGACGATGCGTCTTATAAAGANAGCTATTACTCGACATTTGGAAAACTGAGTTGCAATCCAACACATTTGGATTTCTTTAAGAGGACGCCTGACTTAAAAAAACTCATAAGTAATCAGGATATTATTTTTGTTGGTGGAGGAAATACAAAAAGNATGCTCGCTGTATGGAGAGATTGGAGTCTGGATAGCATATTGAAAAAAGCTTATGACTCAGGCGTAATCCTCTGTGGTGTCAGTGCTGGAGCGATATGCTGGTTTCATAGAGGTGTCACAGATTCTTGGTCAGGTGAATTAAGAGTAATGGATTGCTTGGGATTTGTCGAAGGCACNTGCTGTCCTCACTATGATGAAGAGCCAGAGAGAAAGCCTTTTGTGAGGAANTCTCTGTCTTCGGAGGATCTTGATGCTTGTTTTTCAATTGAAGGAGGNTGTGCGCTTCATTTCATAGATGAGCAGCCCCTNNGATCTGTAGTTTTTGAGGAGAGTAAGAANGCTTATTTAGTNACTATGGATGATGATGGTTTGAATGAGGAAGCTTACTCGAGAAAAGAAATTTTTTAGACTTTATGCGAAAAGTACTTCTTTTATTTGCAGTTAATATTTTACTTTTTCAAAGTCAGTTTGTTTATTCTGCCAATGATTATAATGTCATCTTGATTGTTCCAGATGATCACGCAAGGAGGACAATTGGTGTTTATGGAAATACAGCTGCGATTACTCCGAATCTAGATAAAATCGCCAGACATGGCATAAGGTTTGACAATGCTTATGCAGCCGCACCAGTTTGCTCACCAAGTAGAGCAGCAATGCTGAGCGGAAAATATCCGTCGCAGGTGGGTCTCAATGATTTTTTGATGTTGAATGATAATTATAAAAATCGAGGCATAGATCCAGATACTGTCTTATGGCCAAAGCTTCTGANAGATCATGGTTATGTGACTGGCCTAATCGGAAAATGGCACCTCGGTACAGATGAAAATAGAAGACCAACCAATATGGGATTTGAATATTTCATNGGTTATGANCAGGATCTCACTCCTTATGATCCCAAGCTGAGTATTCAGGGTCAAGAAATGGTAATAAAGGGACACACTTCCGAAATNTTCACAAACTATGCAAAGAATTTTATCTCTGAAAATAAAGATAATAAATTTGCATTGGTTGTAGCGTTTCGCGAACCTCAGATGCCATGGGANAAGNTNCCAGATATTGATCTTCAGNCAGTTAAAGATATAGATCCTGAAGTACCGGATTACGAGGGTANAGACNAAGAATGGTTAAAGAAGATCACTCGAAATAATTATGCCGCTGTTCATGCTCTTGATAGGTCCATCGGNGAAATATATGACCATCTTTCACGGAATNATCTATTGAAAAAAACTATTATATTTTATGTTGGTGATCACGGCATGCTTATTGGTCACCANAATTCATTTGGNAGAGGNGCAATTGGAGTCATNTCAGGAAATAAGGTAGTAGGTTATGAAGGTATAGCAAATCTTTATGAGGAAGCCATAAAGATTCCATTTATCGTTCATCTCCCTGAGGAGAATAGAAGCAGTCTTGTCAGTGAAGTCCCAGTATCAAACATTGATGTTTTCCCTACCATTTTGTCTTATCTGGGTCTGAATGTTCCAAGCAATCTGGAAATTGAGGGACGAGATATTTTGGAGTTGATTGAAAATGAGGCTGAATCAATGCATCGATCTATTTATGCTCAATATAGTATGAGAAATTTTGGTAATTCTGATCTGAGAATGGTCATAAAAGATAATTTTAAACTCGTGAAACGATTTAATTTGTTGGCGAAAGATCAATTGGTAGATGAATTGTATGATCTCAGAGTTGACCCTGAAGAAAAGAACAATCTCATCACACAAAATAAATATGAGCAAATAAAAATCGATTTAGAAAATCAATTGCTTAATTGGATGAAAAAAATTGATGATAGACTCTATTGATAAGTCTGAGTTTTGGGTGATTTTTAATAACTTAAAAAGAAAGGATTAATGAAATGAAAAAATTTCTATATTTATTGTTTTCGTTTACCTGCATTTCTCAAGTTTACGCTGAAGAGATGATTCTGGGTGAAGAATATATTACAGAAGGTATGAATATAGTATTTGAAATTGCACCGAAAGACAGAGTTTTTCCTGAGGGAATCTATCTCCCAGAGAGCGAGACTGATATTCATATTGAGATGTTAATAAATTGGTCCGAAGATAATGAGAGTAACTCTCCAGCAGGAGGATTTATTCCATACCTTGATGTTTTTGTTGAAATAATAAATAAATCTGGAGCGAACACCAAAGTCAGGCTTACTCCTCACTTAAATATCTCAGACAATTTCCATTACGCTCAGAATATTAAACTACCTGGAGAGACTGATGATACTTATGATTTGATCTTTGAGATAAATCCACCTGACAGTGATGTTCTGGGTATTCATTATGATTGGAAGAAAAAATACCAACATTTGGTAAATAAAAAAACATTTAAATACCATAATCTAAATTTTCAACAAATAGCAAAAGCAACTAGGAGATAGTTTTACTATTGAATATTATCTTGATCTTTTAGGGAATCAATCAGCCACTCATATAAGCTTTTGAAGAAACTCTTGTAGCAAAATATGAGGTAATCTTCAGTTGTAAATTTAAATAAAATAACTCCAATTGAATGAATTTCAGTCTGTATGACTGCAAGCTCTGGCATGGTTTTGCTTGAAAGATCAATGGCTATTTCTTTGTTGAGAATATGCGAAGCATTTGTTCCTTTGAGACTTAATCCATACCTTGAATGTGACACATCAATTATGGCTGCATTTTCTGGAGTGATTATTTTTGATAGTTTAAAAATCAAGTCTTGATGCTGTGAAATGATCATATAATGACCAGGTGAGAGGGCAGCAATATAAGTATTTTTTTGAATCTGAAATTCACCCACTTTAGGTAGCGATTGTGATTCAAAATAACCACTAATAATTGAGGTTATATTCTCTAGGGTATCGGGCCAACTTTTTATCAATATTACCGATTCAAAACTTATTTCATTAATTGAAAGATCCTTAGGCATAAAGTTTATCTCCCTCTTTATCATAAAAATAGGGATCAACAACCACTACATTGTTCTGCTCTTTATTTAATGGATAAGAAGCAACTAACACACTATTGATTATGTTATCGTCATATTCAATCAGGGCAAGAGCAATATATTTTTTCATTGCGGGGCTGAATGTGGTCGAGGTTATATGACCAATGTTTTTTTCTTTGTGCATGATATGTGATCCAGCCTTCAGTGGTTTTTGGTCTTTAGAAATTAAACCAACCATTTTTTTTCGGTTTTTCGACACTAATCCGTCACGTTTACTCAATACTGATCCAATATATTGCTTGTTTTCAGAGACCATTTTCGCGAGGCCTACATCTTCCATCGTGGTACGACCATCAAGTTCTGGGCCACTTATATGTCCTTTTTCGATGCGTAAAGTTCCGAGTGCCTCGGTGCCATATGGCACGATGTCATAGGATTTACCAGCTTCTATGACTGCTTTCCATACAGCTTTGCCATGAGAAGCTCCTGTATAGATTTCATAGGCACGTTCTCCTGAAAATGAGAGTCGAGCCACTTTAACTGGAATTTTACCGATTCGCCCATCGGCAATGGCCATATGTGGCAATCCTTTTTCAGAAAAGTCTATATCGTCAATAACTTTTACTAAGACATCTCTACTTTTTGGTCCAGCAACTGCCATACCTGCCCATTGATCAGTTACCGAGCTGACATGAACTTTTAAATTTGGCCAAACAAGTGTGAGCAGACGCTCAAGTTCCGACAAAACACTTGCAGCATTGGCGGTTGTGGTTGTCATCAAAAATTGAGTTTCACTGAGACGCCAAGATGTTCCATCATCAAACAAATAACCATCTTCACGAAGCATAACTCCATAACGAGCTTTGCCCACCGGAACTTTGAGAAANGGATTGNCNTAAACNCGATTTAAAAATTCTGCTGCATCTGGTCCTTGCACATCAATTTTTCCAAGACTGGTCACGTCAACTATNCCTACCGAATTTCTNACCGCTGTNGCTTCACGAACATAGGCNTCTTCCAAGGTTTCACNNGGCTTTTTATATACCCTTGGGCGATACCAAATGCCGGCTTCAATCATTTCTGCACCATGATCTATGTGCCAATCATGCATTGGTGTGACTCTTTTGGCTTTATAATGATTACCGATGTTTCGTCCTGCAAGCGTTCCAAGTGCAACAGGCTTGTATGGTGCTCTGAATCTCGTTGTTCCAGCTTCTGGGATAGATATCCCCCGAAGTTCTGCCATGATTGCAAGGGCATTCATATTAGATGTTTTCCCTTGATCAGCCGCCATCCCCAGAGTTGTGTATCGCTTTAAATGCTCTACTGATCTAAANCCCTCAATATGAGCAACCTTGATATCCTTTACCGTTACATCATGCTGTAAATCGACAAATTTCTTTTCTGATCTATTTGCTGATGGAATTTCAGTTATTGCAAGCGGTATGGCTTTTTTACCATTATTCTCAATTTTTTTTGTAGTTAAGATTTCTTCTAGAGAAAAAGCACCCATGACTGCACCGCAAGCTTTCCAGTTTCGATTAGCCTTGCCTGGAATGAATGCTTGCAAGGAATCATCAAAAACTGCCGGTGTTCCAGTTTGGCTGCATAAATTAATTGTTGGTGTATAACCACCCGATACAAGAAGTGCGTCGATATTGATTTTTTTGTTGGATCCGATTGAATTTGTATTCGCATCATAATTAGCAATTTTGATTGATGAGATTGATTTTCTGCCATAAGCAGATGTGACTACATATCCACTAATNTAATTAATAGAATCATCTACCTTTAAGGANGGATCAACTTGGGAGCGGGCATCAATCAANTATTTGACGTTGACACCNAGATTTTTTAACTGATTAGCCTTTGTATANCCATCATCATTGTTNGTAAAAACTGCTACATTTTTNCCGACGGCAACACCATAGCGATTAGCATATTTCAACGCAGCGCNGGCAAGCATAATACCTGGCNTATCATTTCTATCAAAAANAAGNGGNCGTTCGNTGCTGCCTGTAGCAATTATTACTTGTTCTGCAAATATTTTTAGGTGNCTCTGTCTTGGTTCATGATTTTCTGGTANNGCCTTATGATCTGCTACTCTCTCGAANGCACCCAGTGTATTAGCATCAAAATACCCATAAACCGTGGTACGNGTNAGCATTTTTATGTTCTGATNTTTAGAAAGTGAATTTAATGTTTCAGATAACCAGTTANNGGGAGTTCTGCCATCAATNGTTCCTGNTTCCTCNGGTAATGAGCCACCTAAGACATCGTTCTCATCAACAAGTGTAATTTTTTTACCTGATGAAGCCATCTCTTNNGCTTTATCAAGTCCTGCNGGACCACCACCTATGATTAAAATATCTGTAAATATATTTAATTTTTCATAGCGATCTGGATCTGCTTTNAAACNGGCCTTGCCCATACCAGCAGCGCGGCGAATNAAATGCTCACAAAAGTGCCAAAATCTNTGGCCAGTCCCCATGAATGTCTTATAGTAAAAACCGGCAACCAAGAGCGGTGANAAAAGTTGATTTATAGCCAAAACATCAAACGCAAGGCTGGGCCACGCATTNTGACTGCGTGCTTCCAATCCNTCATAAATTTCCACCGTTGTCGCTGTACAGTTNGGCTCNACTCTCCCNTTATTTCTNATNCTTACAAGAGCATTTGGTTCTTCNGGTCCAGCTGAATATACTCCACGTGGCCGATGATATTTAAATGATCGTGCCAGCACCATCTCNCCGTTTGCGAGCATCGCAGANGCCAAAGTATCACCTTCATATCCTTGATATTCTTTGCCATCGAAACTGAATTTAATCAGCTTTGAAATATCAATATGTTTTCCTTTATTTTTTAGTCGAAATCCACTCATCATTTATCCTTCATTTGCCAGGGACCTTCGAGTACGACATCAGTAATCTCATGAGTGACAGTATCTCTATCTACTTTAAGAAATGCCCTGCATCCTGCAGTATGCTGCCAATGTTCAGTATGACTTCCACGGGGATTTTTTCTCATGAAGACATAATCAACCCATTTTTCCATATCAACATCATTATGATCGGGCCTAGCTACTGTTGCATCACCAACATAGGTATACTCGCTTAGTTCTCTCGGTCCACACTGAGGGCAAATAATAATCATAAGGTCCCCTATTGGAGAGCCGGATATGGTCCGACTCCTTTTTCATCCAGTTCATGACCAGAGTAAAAACGCTCAAGCGTAAATGCATCATTTAGATCATGCGGCTCATCTTTTGCGATGGTATGGGCAAAACACCAACCCGCCGCTGGTGTTGCTTTGAAGCCACCGTAACACCAGCCTGTATTTAAATATAATCCAGGGATCGGTCCCTTGCAGATGATGGGGCTGCCATCCATGGACATATCCATAATGCCACCCCAATTACGCAGGAGTTTTAACCTTGCTAAATTAGGAAACATAGTAACTGCTGCATCTGCCACATGCTCAAAAATTGGTAAATTGCCACGTTGCGCGTACGAATTATATCCATCAAGGTCACCGCCAAATACTAAACCACCTTTATCTGATTGAGAGATATAAAGGTGACCAGCACCAAAAGTCACCACCGTATCGATAAGTGGTTTGAGTGGTTCTGATACGAATGCTTGAAGTATGTGGGCCTCTAACGGTAATTTATTTATACCTACTAACTTCATCACTGGTGAAGTGTTACCAGCGACAGAGACTCCAATTTTTGGAGCTGATATTTCACCACGGGTAGTTTTAACACCAGTGACTTTTTCTCCATCCTTAATAAAACCGATCACTTCACAGTTTTCAATGATATCGACACCAAAGTCATCAGCAGCTCGCGCATAACCCCATGCAACTGCATCGTGACGCGCTGTGCCTGCTCGAGGTTGGCACAATCCACCAATAATTGGAAAACGAGTGTTTTTTCCGACATAGAGACCTGGAACTCTTTTGCTTATTTCATCAACCCCGAGTAGCTCTGCATCAACACCTTCCATCAGCATGGCGTTGCCACGTCGTGCAAAAGCGTCCATTTGTCCGGGGGTATGTGCTAGATTAATTATACCTCGTTGTGAAAACATCACGTTGTAATTTAAATCTTTCGAAAGACCTTCCCACAACTTCATGGAGTGCTCATAGAATTTCGTGTTGGCGGGCAGCATATAATTTGATCTTATGATCGAGGTATTGCGGCCAATGTTTCCGCTACCTAAACCTCCTTTTTCTAGAACAGCAGTATTGTAAATACCATGCTCTTTAGCTAGATAATAAGCCGTCGCGAGGCCATGACCACCACCACCAATAATGATGATGTCATATTTTTCTTTTGGATTCGGTGCACGCCAGGATCTAGTCCAGTTTTTGTTACCAGTGATCGCATTTTTAAGCAGTGATATTGCTGAATATCTATTCATGTTTGTAAGCTATAGAAAAACCATAGTACTTTTGATTGCTCGCTTGAATGTCGGAAATTACTCTCAAGGCTTTGATTTACCTCGTGTTGTTTTTGCATCACTGTTAAAAGTATTATCAATATTGAATTTGTTATTTTATAGTGCAGATTCTCAACTACATAAATACAATCGTCAATTTAATACTAACATCATAAGTAAAAATTCTGGGTATAATAAATTGTTATTAATCGTATGTTTTTGTGATTCAAAATGTGACATCCTTCAATTATTATTTATTAAATAAAATCAATTACAAGGAAATATCAATGCCACTTCCCAGTCATTCGCCCTATGTCATCATCGGTGCCGGAATTCACGGGTTAAGCACGGCATATCATTTGGCAATGGAACTGAAAGCCAAAGGCAATGGCAGTGGAAGAGATATTCTGGTTATCGATAAAACGAGTATTTGTGCTGGGGCAACCGGCATAGCATGCGGCGTGGTCAGAAACAATTATTATCAGCCCGCTATGCGTGAACTTATGGCTCACAGTGTTAGTGTCTGGGAAAGTGATCCAGAAGCATACAGCTATCACCCTGTGGGTTATATGCAAATCAGCTCGGAGAGCATGCACGAAGATATTGTCTCGATTTATGAGCAACAAAAATCAATTGGCTATTCATCAAAATTAATTGAGGGTGAAAAAGACTGTACCATATACATGAAGTCGATTTTTCATGATTGGCAAGCTCAGAACATCACATCTGTGCTCCATGAGACACCGGGTGGATATGCAAACAACACAAAAGCCATGCTAGGACTTGCTGCCAAAGCAGAGGCAGAAGGTGTAAGAATTATAAGTGGTGTTGAAGCATTAGGTTTTAGAGAGGATAACCAAGGTACCATTCAATCTGTAGAGACAAATCACGGATTAATTGATTGTGATTATGTGGTGATTGGAGCTGGACCATGGACACCAATATTATGGGATATGTTATCGCTACCAAAAACGATCAACATTAAAAATCCTGAAACTGGTGAAATGTCGAATGATATTGATATGTGGATCTACTGGTCATTGCAAGAGGGCACACTCGGTATTGATCCTAATTTGCAGCTAACAAACGATGGTAAAATGCCACCCGTTATCCATGTTGATACCGATGCCCCATTATACTCTGATGTTGATGGCTCAATGATCACTGATGAAATGTGGGGTATTTACTATAAACCAGACTACCACTTTGATGGCGTGCAGGGCGGTGCTGCACCGTTCATTGTAGATAAGAGAGCTGACGAAGTGGCGATTGATCCCTACGGTCCCGAGTCACCGGAATTTATTGTGGGAGATGATTTTTCGCAAATGTGGGTTTCGGCACTGGCACATTGTCAGAAGAGGTTTTCTGGACAAATCAGTAAATACAAAAAAGAGCCCTCTGGTGGTATTGGTGCCTTTACGCCTGATAGTTTTCCAGTATTTGATTCATTTAAAGAAAATTGCTTTGTTATTGCGGACAGCAATCATGGTTATAAAATGCTGGGTGTTGGTAAATTAGTAGCTGAAGCTATTTGTGGCCAGGCTTCCTCATTACTTGATCCATTTAGGTTTTCGAGATATGAACAAGGTGACTTGCATCCAGTTTCTAATAGCCCATTTCCCTGGAGTTAGTTTAAATTGAATTTTAAAAATGAAAGTTTTGCAGATTTGTATTGAATTAATGAGCTAAAAAGGAAAGACATGATCAAAAGATTATTTTTGCTTATTCTATGTACTTTATTTTCATATGCTGTTTTCGGAGATAATCTTGAGAGTAGAATCATTGGATATCAAAAAGCACTGATTGCTGGTGGTGTCACAGGATCGAGTATTGCAGGTGTCTTTCGAGGAGATAAGGTTATATCTCTCACATCAGTGACATCTGATATAGAGGGAGATAGGCCGATAAATGAATCTACTCTATTTCCAATATGGTCGATGTCTAAACCAATCACAATAACCGCTATGATGGTTCTCTTAGATAGAAATAAATTTAAGCTGGATGATCCTGTAAAAAAATACATTCCCTATTTTGAAAATATTAAATGTAAATCAAAAGATTCTGGCAAGGTTTATCCATGCAGTAATGACTTGTTAGTTGAGCATCTGTTATCTCACAGGAGTGGGTATAAATACTATAAAAATGAATCTGGGCCTGATCATAGAGATCCATATTTAAACTTAGATGAATTTGTAAGGCATTTGTCTAATCAGCCTCTAGAGTTTGAACCAGGCTCTGATTACATATACGGATTGAATCAGGCGATTTTGGGAAGACTTATAGAAGTTATAACTGGTAAAGAATTTTTAGAGTTTCTTAAGGAAGAAATATTTGATCCTCTCGGGATGACAGATACAAAATTCTCATTAACTCAAAAAGATAGGAGCAATTTTCAGCCACTATTCAGAAAAGCCAATGATATTGGCATAGATCGTGAGCTTCCGGATCAAGGTGCAAGCATCATAACAACTGACTTTGATGAGTTAGATTATAGAGTAAATACGAAAAAACAGCTCGGCGGTGAGGGACTAATTAGTTCATTCAGAGATTATAGAAGGTTTTGTGAGATGTTACTTGCTGGTGGAGATTATAAAGGAAAGAAAATATTGTCAGACTCTTCATTTAAGTTAATGACCTCAATAGTTACTCCGAGCTTTTTAAGTAGAGGTTTTAATAACGGTCTAGGGGTCGCATATTCATTGTTCGTAGTTGAAGAGCCAATCTTGGATGGAACATCGACACCAAAGGGATCATTTGGTTGGTCAGGCTATCATAATACTCATTTCTGGATAGATCAGAAAAATAATATATTTGGATTATTCATGACAAGAACAACACCATTCTCATGGGAAATTGAGAAACATTTGAGAGCGGTTGTTAATGATAATTTAGTAGAAAAGGATTGATCTTAAAAAAATTTAATCTCGAGATTAAAAGTTCTAACTTCCTAAGAACAGCAAAACCTTTGAAACACATAAAATGGTGGGCCCGGGAGGACTCGAACCTCCGACCAATGGATTATGAGTGCATAAGTCGGAAATATAAACCCTATAAAACAAGTGTTTCAGACACTTGGTGTTCACAT
>PBAE01000011.1 GCA_002715745.1 Woeseiaceae bacterium | reverse complement strand
TCAAGGTTCTCAAGTTCAGTACTGGTCATCCCTCTTATAGAATGAAAGCAATACTCTCTTCCTCTGTCTCCATATCCCGCTCTCTTTTTTGCTTCTGTAAACGCTTTGGAAAAAGCATTTGATGTTGTTCTCTGATCAAACGCAGTAAAATCTCTAAGCATTGTTTCTAAATGCTTATGTATAGGAGTCTTTCTTTTAGCAAACTTATTCTTTCCTTGAGTGTTTTCTTTGAAATAGAGGTATTTGATGCCTGTTTCTTTGTCCTTATAAATATTGTCTGCAGTAAGATCGGTTATCTCATCTATTCTTGCACCTGTATACCAAGCTATATAGATCATTAATTTGTCTTGATTGTGTTGAGAAGTATTGTAGATGTTGGTTAGTTCTTCTTTTGTCCAGTTCTGACAAGCAATTGATTCCTTATTAAACTGATCTGCCCAATCATCAAAAGGATTGGCTGTATTTAGATCTTCGTAATCTCTAGCGTGTTTCCATAAAACACTTAAAGGAGATAGATAACCTTTTATTGTGCTGTCTGCTGTTCCTTGTTGCTTGCAGTAGTAGATAAAATCCCTTGTATTTCCTCTAGTGATAGAGTGAACATAGACATCTTTCTTTGAGTTATAAGCGTGAAACAATTCACTTGCTCTTGTGTATTTATATATTCCCTTATCAGAGAGATTATTTAATTCCTTTTCTTTTATAACTCTCTCTAGTGCTTGTTTCAGAGTCAGTCTTCCTCTTTGTTCAACCGGTTTTAATTCATCACTAATCTCCTCACCAAGACTTTTCTTTAGAGCAATATATTTCATAGTCTCCTTATCAGGCATTGGAGGAGTGTCTGGATCTTCAGGATTCCATTCAGGATGCCCTAAGTAAGGATATTCAGTAGCTACCTCATCAAGCCATCTTTCTAAAATACGGCGCTTCTCCATATCAGGAAGACCTATTAATGTTTCCTTTTCATCAGCAAGAGAAGGATTGGATTTTTCTGTCATTAATAGGTTGTTAAACCAGACGTTGTATCTGTCTCTTTCCATGAGAGCAGTTGACAAACTGTCTGTGCCAAGCGACTTCAAAAAATTCTTTTTTCCTCCAAAGACAGGATTGTTAAGGAGGTCTTTAGGTATCCTTCTATTGTAATACCATTTGTTTCTAGTGAAGCGTAAATGCTTGTGATTTTTGATAGACATTTTACAAATTGTAGTACAAATGTAGTACGCTTTGTAGTATTTTATGCCTTATATATTGGGTTACAAGGTAAGTTATTGAAATAAAAGGGCTAGACATACTCTCCCTCGCTCTCCGCCAATTATTTGAAAGACAGTAGAATCAGGGTTTTATTAATCATATAGAAATAATATAGAGAGATTTGTAGTATCTCCTGCTTAAAACAAACTACATCTTTTTTTCCGCATTTTTGACTTGAGAGGACAAATCCTCAGCTGCTTTCTTAACAAATAATTCGATATCTTCCCTCCATTGAGCATCCTCCTTATGTTGAAGCTGTTGTTCACATAATGCNGCCTTTGTCTCATCAGGAGCNGGGCCACCATATATATTCCTGACCTCGATAAAATTTTTGGCCGAGAGAGCTTTTTCNAGATCATGCTGAGATAACGAAATTACTTGATTATGTTTTTTTGNTATCTTTTCTAATAATTGTAGTGAAATATTCTCATTTTTAGATATTGATTCCTTNACACANTCAGAGACAATGCTATGAGCTAAATCAAAAGANATNTTTTCTNTTCTCACCAAAACATCCGCCAGCTCTGTCACTGTGATGAAATTTGATTCTGATCTTTCTTTAAGTAACTCTAGATTAAACTCAGCAGCAGATAAAGTATGACCCATCAAAGATGTAGCTCTAATTGCATCTCTTACTCCACTGAATATCGCTGGCTGTAGATCATCCTCAACATCATTGATATCNCCGAAGGGGGTATTGTGNACGGAGGTAAAGATACCNAGNGTCTGGCCCAAGGCTTTGCTGGCAATAGCTCTGACNTGTTCTATCGCTACAGGATTTCTTTTTTGTGGCATGATTGATGATATTTGTACGTATCCATCCGGTAAACGNATTGCATCAAATTCCATAGTTGCCATTTGAAGAAATTCCTGCGTAAACTTACCAATATTNACTAGTAAGCCTGAAACCGTACCCATCAGTTCTGTGAAATAATCAACGGATGCTATGGAGCCATAACTATTTCTTGTAGGTTTATAAAACCCCAATAATTCAGANACCCTGTTACGGTTGATTGGAAAACCAGTTGTAGTGATTGCACACGCTCCAAGNGGACATTCATTCATGTTTANAAAAGCNTNCTGCAATCTTTTGATATCCCTATTAAGATTCTCAGTCATAGCCAATAAGAAATGAGCAATTGTTGTAGGTTGTGCCGGTTGTGTGTGAGTGTAAGCTGGCATTGGGGATTCATGATGATTTTTGATATGACTAAAGAATACCTCTCTGAGTTTCATTACACTATCTATTAACTCTAATGTCTGATTACGTAAATAAAGACGNTAGATTGTTACATCGATGTCATTTCGACTTCTAGCTGTGTGGAGGAGGCCAGCAGCATTTTTATTTTCACAGGCATTNGTTATTTCTCTTTGAATGAAAAAGAATAAATCTTCCACACTGCCATCATATTTTGCCGCAGAAATTGCATCTGTATTAAGAGATTGAATTGCTGTTGCTAATGATTTTAGTTCTTCTTGGCTGATTATCTCCTGNTCNGCTAGCATGATTAGATGCGCACGATTNACATCAATAATATGATGTAGAAAATAACTTTTTGCATCAGTGAAACAATCACTCAAAACATTTTCTTTGTAGCCTTTCGCAGGAAAACACTCTTTCATTTCTCTTCCCCTTCAAAATAGTCTTGTGCGTANGGCAAACTCANCATGTTAGCAAAAATTCTATANGCTCCTGGAATACCNTTTGGAAGCTGTCTGAACCATGAATAAGATGTATAAACATAATGCCCCTTACCAATCTTTGCATANAGCATCGCTCCGTCACTNGATGGTTCACCTATATCATGAGCTTCGGTGAGAGGAATAAAATTCTTTCGATCAAAATCAGTGAAATTGTAATTATTTCTCTCTTGTATCCAATTCTTGAAATCATTATTTGTAATTTTGTTAGGAAAATTAAATATGGGATGATTAGGCTCTAAAATCGTAATTGGTGCCGTCTCATCTACAACTCGGATATTCTTCGTCATTGTTACTTCATAAGGCGCAAGTTTTTTTTCAGCAAAATCTGGTTGCTGATATTGAACAATTATCGTGCCTCCATTTCTAGCAAAATCCAAGAGCCTCTGATTGTTNTCAACAAATGCNGGACGAGTCTGAGAAGCACGNATACCAATCACAATNACATCAAAAACTGATAGATCTCCAGTCAATAGGTCCTGATCNGATAATANAGAAATACTTAGACCTAACTTCTGGAGTGATTCTGGTATCATATCGCCACTTCCCATGACATAGCCAGTTTTGACATCCTCTACATTGACATCGACAATTTTGATATTAATTTTTGCTTTCTTGTATATCCTGTGAGTATTTATATGAGGATATTCAATTTTAATCATTGTATCTTCATATTCTTGATTATCGATGCTTGAATATGCATTTATATTGTATTCACCAGCCTCGACATTGTCTGGGACTTTAGCTGAAAACATATACGTATCAATTTTTTTGTTTGAATTAAGAGAAAAATTAACTTCNTTGGGTATAACTTCCCAATTTTCTGGGACTGATAGTTGAGCCTTACCATCAATTTTCTCATCACTGTTATTTCTAATTGAGAGCTGAACATCTATTGATTTTGATTTTTTTGAGATTGGAATTACCAAAAGATTTGTTGATGGTTCAATTGAAATTTTGGGAACTACATCTACTCTCCTTCTTATATCTCCTCTAATTTTATTTATTTCTCGATATTTTATTTCTCTCTCTAATGAAATTATCTTGTCTTGAATCATTAATTTCACTCTGCTTTTCAAAACAGGCATATCAAATGATCTTGTCTCAGAATTTTCCGCATTTCCCCAATCATAAATTGCACTTTCTGTTTTTTTGGTTAGCCAATATGGTTGAGTCAATTTTGCATCAGAAGGAATGGATACCTGATATGTGAAACTTTTATCCGCTCTATCAATTGCCCTCAATGACATTTCATTAGATAGCCTCTCAATTTGAGTGGGTAAAATCGACCAATTTTTAGGTGAGATGATTTCAGAAGATAGAACTTCGATATGATGGTCATTTGGAGTGAAAACTCTTATAGCTATCTCGGCAAAACTTCCTGCTGTGAGTGTTTCTTTATTAATTAGAGCATCTATTTTTACTCCCGAAGCAATGATTATAGCTTGCTCGATTTCAGTGATTTTTTCATTCAGCAATCTTATTGTTTCATCTGATTTACTGTTATTCATGGCATCTATGGCAATATCGCGACTATGAAACAGATCCGGAATCAGTTTATTTGGATTAAAAATATTAAAATCAATGATCAGTCTCTTATTGACCTCACTGAATTCCTCTAGGAGACGTTTTAATTTCGCTGTGGGTTTTTTTTCATAATTAACCAACTGAGAGATATCGGTATCAATTCCATCAAATATTGATTTTTCCTCAACAGGAAAAAAAGATGAAGAATGAGTTCGTCTAAGAAATGAAATTTGTTCCCCCTTTAACTCCGGTGATCCCATTTGCTGTGTCCTATGTTGACTTCTTCCTTCCATTCCAATTTCATAAGGACTTCTGCCAATTATGGGATCACTCTCACCAGTGTTGATCCTTAAAATAGATTGATTCTCTGTGTCCAGATTATATCGAGCATCAACATATAATTTTTTNACTTGCCAAGCTTGAATACCCATTTCTATTTGGTCAGGATATATTTCTGGATCTGCCGCTGCCTCAATGGCGAGTGGTGTTATAATCCCTGAATATTGATGATGACCATGACCATCAGTCATGCTCCCATCCCAGCGAGAGACAATTACGTCAGGACGAAACTCTCTTATTATTCTGACTATATCTCTGAGGACCTCCTCTCTTGGCCAAAATTTCATAACCTCGGTATTAGTTTTAGAGAACCCGAAGTCTTTTGCACGTGTGAAATATTGCTCAGCGCCATCCAAATTTCTAGCCTGTAATAATTCTTCTGTTCTTATCACACCCAGAGAATCAGATTGCTCAGATCCAATTATATTTTGACCACCTGAGCCTCTAGTTAGGGATAAATATGCTGTTCTGGCATTTTCAGCTCTCACATGATACGCAACTAATGCAGAGTCTTCATCATCAGGATGAGCTCCTATGTGAAGAACCGATGCTGACGTCTGCAAGCGCTTCAACTGTCTGACTAATGCACTTGTGCCTTTATCATAAATCATATCCACTTGCGCTAATGATGGTAATGATAAAAATGGCATTACTATAGCTAAGGATAAAGTTAGGTAATTGTATTTAATGATTTTTTTCCTTGAAGATAATACTTATGAATAATCCAACACCCACCGTGATTAAACATCCGAAAACATTAAACCACAAAAAAGCGATCTCACTGAAGCTGCTTATGATCCAAACAGAGATCATACCAATTATTAAACCATAAAATGCCCCTATTGAATTTGCTTGTGGCAAAGAAAAAGCCAGAATAAACACACCTAACAACGAGCCATAAAAGAATGAACCAAACTTATTCACCACCTCAATTAATGAGCCAAGATCAGTCGCATACAAAGCAACAATACAGGCAAAAATTCCCCAGATTACAGTGGCTATCTTTCCAAATCTGAGAAAATCCTCATCGCTACCATCAGGTTTGATCAATTGTCGATAAATATCCATTGTTGAGGTAGTAGCGAGAGAATTAAGTTCTGACGAAATACTGGACATAGCAGCTGCTAGAATTGCTGCAATAATCATTCCTATCACCCCGATAGGCATATTCTGCACAATAAATACAGGGAATACGTAGTTTATGTCATTGAAGTTACTATTGTTATTGGCCGAACCAACAAACTCATTTGCTTTCTCTCTAATTTCAATATAACTGAAATGACTTTCTTTGTATGATGATAATGAAATTTCTTCCGATGGATTCTGCTGATTTAAAATAAAATTTAATGCTGCATCACGACGTTTTATATATGCTTTATGATGCATCATCTCTAACTCTCTGTAATATTCTGGATTGTTTTCTTGTGCATTATTCGCCGCATTATTGTTAAAAATCATTGGAGGAGTATTGAAATGATAAAATATAAATATCAATATCCCGATGAAGAGAATTAAAAACTGCAATGGTATTTTTAGAAAAGCCGACATAAGAAGTGAAATTCTACTTTCCTTGATTGATTTTGCACAAAGGTATCTCTGAACTTGACTCTGATCACACCCAAAATATGATAAGAAGAGAAAAAGGGCAGCAAACGTTCCTGACCAGAACGTATATGGCTCATTTAGATCAAATCTAAAGTCAATAGTTTGAAGCTTTTCTGCTGCTCCAGCTACATACAGAGCGTCATTTAATGATATCTCTGATGGAAGTGTTGATAGAATTATTGATATGCAAACCATTAACCCAAGGATGATAATTGTCATTTGTTTCACATCTGCCCATGCTACTGCTTGGACGCCACCTCTCATTGTATAAAAAGTCGTTGATAGACCAATCACAAATATAGTGATCCACTCTTCCCACCCTAGAACTAAGGATATTATGACCGCGGGAGCAGCAATTATTACCCCAACCCCCAAACCACGGGAGATCAGGAAAAAGAAACTCGTTAAAGTTCTTGTTCTAGCATCAAATCGATTCTCAAGATACTCATAAGCAGTAAAAACTTTAGCTTTGTAAATTAAAGGCACAGCAGTCATACAAAGAATAACCATTGCAAGCGGTAGACCAAGATAAAATTGTATAAACCGCATGCCATCTTCATATGCCTGACCAGTCGCTCCGATAAGCGTGATCGCAGACATCTGTGTAGCCATTATTGATAGACCTATAGCCCACCACGGAAGATTTCTACCTCCTAGAAAAAAACCAATAGCACTCTCTCTGTTCTGACTTGATTTTAATCCANACCAGAGNACATAAATTAGATATGAACAAATGATTATCCAGTCTANAATATGCATCTTTCAGCTTGAGTAAGTTACAGAAAAAAGATACAACAGAGCNNTGAATATCAAAGNAACAATTAATACTAATNTATAAATACGATGCCATTTNTTNTCTTCGTTCACGAGTAATTTAATCTTTTGACAATACTGGTAATANNAGNAACTTNCCTGTTAGTAGCCATCTGATTCCTGTTGGAGNAATTATACTGATTGCGACTATNAAGATAATTTGTTNAAGATCCTTTGAAGTTATATACNCGCTATTCANGTCCTTTTGAAAAAATATNAGNCCAAGTCCTGTATAGCAGAGTATTTGAAAAATAATACACACCTTTTCAATATACACACTCATTAACTCAGTATAGCACCCACATAAACAGTAATGATTATTTACTCTTTTGATCTCTTAACAGCATCTCTGATGCTATTAAGATTTGGTCTTTCTTTTACTAAATCAGCGTTTTTTAAATATATAAAAATGATAAGACAGGATATTAGAAGAGGAACAAATCTCTCAAATGGATCTCCTGGAAGCGTGCTCAAAAAATGTAAATTCTTTATCAATACATTAGAACTTCCTGAAAAATCAGAAGTACCAAAAGTATAAAACAATACCGTACTAAAAAATCCTGCAAGAATACTAAATTTTCTTGCTTTGTATGGAGGTTCATAACCCAATACTCTCGCAACTACGATTGCACCGAATGCAGCACCCAATGCACTCCATGCGAATAGCACCCTATTGAATAATCCATCAGGTATAACCCAGGCAATAATCATAGCTACCAATACAATCAATGCCATTACAATCCTAGAGATAATTAACTCATTTAAAGGGAAATACTCTCTCAACTTTAGATCATGAGATATTGCTGATGATGAGGCCAGAAGAAGTGAATCCACTGTAGACATTATTGCGGATAAGACAGAAGCAATGACAATTCCAGCGAGTACTGGTGGAAGTACATTTTCAGCTAACAAGTAGAAGATCTCTTTTTCAGGATTGATTTCGCCAAGAATACTTCTTGCCGAGAGACCAAGAACTGCCATTGCGATGTAAATAGTTATTACCCAGACAAATGCGATTCTAAATCCCATGCTGAGTTCTTTATCACCTTTGACTGCCATCAATCTTGTAAGAAGATGCGGTTGACCAAATGTCCCAAGACCGATTCCAATAGCACCAAGGATAAATCCAATCCAAAGAAAACCTGGTTGACCGCCAAACCAATCTATATAGTTTTGGTTATATGATGAAATAGAATTAATAATCTCTTGGTATCCTCCAGCCTCATGATAGGTCATCAACGAGACAGAAATCGCAGCGAAGACCATTACAACGGCTTGCATTGAATCAGTCAGACTAGCTGCCCAAAAGCCACCCATTAGGCAATATATCAATATGATCAGTGACCCGAGAAGAAGACCTGTCTCTTGGTTAAAATCAAAATTACTGGAGAGAGTATCAGCAGCTGCCTCAAATTGGGCAGCAATATAGAAAATAAAACAAAACGAAATCAAACATGCAGAAAGAATAGCTAGATTTCTTTTATTATTCTCTTTCAAATTTGCGCTTATGAAATCAGTTGGCGTAATCCAATTATTAATTTTCGAATTTTTTCTTATTGATGGTCCAAGAACGAGCCACATGAATACGTAACCAGCCCAGATACCCGGGATTAACCAAAGTGCAGAGTATCCATATAAAAATACGAATCCACTGAACCCCAGAAGAACCCATGCTGATGAGGTACTTGCTGCATAGGACAATCCTGCTACCCAAGGTCCGAGTTGCTTTCCACCTATGAGAAAATCCTCATTGGTCACTATCTTTCGTGAGGCCCAAATACCAATAGCTATCAGAATTATTTGATAACAAATTAGTGTGATGCTAATTACTTCAGATTGGTCCATTGTATACAGAAGTTATCTTTCAGATTTAAAATCCAGCATCACCAGTCGGCCAAGCAGGACTATCTCCAACATCTTGGCCGTCTCTATCTATTTTTGATATTGCATTCTCCATGATTGTTAGACCTTCTTTTAGTGTTTCTTTACTCATATTTAAGGCAGGATACATTCTAATATTTTCCTCACGATCACTTATTGCCCAGACACCCATGTGGAGCATTTCATTTCTGACAGCGCGTGCATACCACATGCTTTTATCTTCTTTTTTATCTGTGGGTGGCTGAAAACTTACTCCCAATAACAGACCACTAAGTCGAACTTGCCTTACGATTTCGTATTTTTCTTCCCAATTTTTCATCATGCCTTCAGCCATCTTTGCCAGATCAGCTGCATGATCGATAATATTATCACGCTCAAATATTTCCAATGTTTTGATTCCTGCAGCACAGCCTGCTGGAGTTCCAGCAAATGTTGAGTTTGCTGTAAAATCAGGATTATTTCCGAGAATTTCATCACGTGCAGCGACGCCTGCACATGCTTCAATACCACCGGATAAATTTTTACCAATAACCAAGATATCAGGCTCAACATCATAATGTTCAACGGCCCACATTTTTGCTGTACGGCCTAATCCAGTTAGAACTTCATCGGCAATCATTAGCCAGTCATTACGATCACATATGCCCCGAATTCCCTTTAAAAATTTCTTAGTCGGTATCCAGTTACCTCCTTCTGCTAGGCCAGGCTCAACCATAATCGCTGCAATATTATCCCTCTCTGCAACATAGTTTGGAATATGATGCTCTAAGTAATGAAGACAATATTCAGTATATTGTTCTTCAGTCATTCCAGCAGGAATAAAGTCGCTATGTGGATAGGGGGCGATAATTGCCCCACCATTCCACCCTTCCAAGTATTTTCTGGTGTTGAGCCCACCAAAGACCTTAGTTGCCATATTGTTTCCATGAAATGAACTGGAAAAGGTGATTACATGTCGCCTTTTTTTGTAACACATGGCCATATAAAAAGCCGACTCTGCTGCCTCTGTGCCTGAGACCTCATACGTAAAACGAGATAATGCTTTATTTGGTGTTATTTGAGTAATTTTTTCAGCCAACTCATATCGCAAGGGGTGATCATAATGAAATCCATATCTTTTTTGTGCCTGATGAACCGCCTCAATAATCTCAGGGTGAGCATTGCCTATCGGATTCGTTGCCCATCCATTTTGAAAATCTATGTATTTATTCCCATCAACATCCCAAATGTAATCACCCAATGCTTTATCAACCATAACCTGACCAGCCGGCCTAAAACCTCTTCTTGCGGCTTGTTCCAATTTATCTTCATAAATTAATCCATTTTGGAATAATGAAACACCTCGTCTCAATATTGCTTTAGCTTTCGGTCCTGGAATTGATTTGCTCATAGTAATTATCCTCATACCAAACTTTAGCACAGCAATGCATGCTCTAGAAACTGGGATTTCATCTTGTGTGATATCGATTTTTTTGAATTTTCAGCAAANGTATTCGAACTAAAATATATACGAGAATTTAGAAAAACTTCTCATATATATGTGTTACTTTATGCATATGTTTGTATTTTTAAAAAAATCATTACGCAAAATAATTAGCTCGACATTCTTAATCGGAATTATTCTTTTTAACTATTCTGTTGCGGAAGATAATGACATTAAAAAACCAAATATTGTATTGGTGTTAATGGATAATTTTGGTTATGGAGAAATTGGTGTATATGGTGGCGGAGTTTTGCGTGGTGCACCAACACCAAATATAGATAGCATCGCACACGANGGATTTCAGTTAACTAATTACAATGTTGAAGCTGAATGCACACCATCTCGTTCTGCGTTGATGACGGGTCGTTATGGAATCAGAACAAGACAAAGACCCGATGGNCCTCCCAGAGGTGTTTGGTATGGAATTACCAAGTGGGAAGTTACACTTGCAGAAATGCTATCTGATNATGGATATACNACTGGCATCTTTGGTAAGTGGCACTTGGGTGATACTGAGGGTCGTTATCCTACCGATCAGGGATTTGATGAATGGAACGGGATTCCAAGGTCATCAGACAGAGCGTTTTGGCCAGACAGCAATAGCTATGCACCAGACAGTCATCCAGACGCTGTTTTCACCCATGTGATGTCCTCATTTAAGGGTGAAGAACCAAAAGAACATGAAGTGTTTGATCGAGCAAAGAGAGCCACCATTGATAGGGACATTACAGACAATGCAATAGATTTCATAAAACGCAAAGCTTCTGAAGATAAACCATTCTTTGCTTACCTACCATACACACAAACGCATGAACCGGTTGATCCGCATCCTGATTTCTATGGAAAAACAGGCAATGGTAGCTTTGCAGATGTACTGGCACAGACAGATGCTTATGTTGGCGAACTTTTATTAACGATTGATCAGCTTGGTTTAAAAGATGACACCATCTTCATTTTTACTTCAGACAATGGAAGAGAAGGTGTACCTCGGTCTTTCGGTTTTACTGGACCTTGGCGTGCTGGCATGTTTTCTCCATATGAGGGTTCGTTGAGAGTGCCGTTTTTGATTCGCTGGCCAGGACAAATACCCGCTAAAAGCGTCTCTAATGAAATATTCCACCAAATTGATCTATTTCCTACCATTGCAAGTTTTATTGGTGCAGAGCTACCGGATGACAGAGTTATAGACGGCGTCGATCAATCAGATTTTCTGAGAGGAAATACAGAAAAATCCTCAAGAGATTCTATGGTCATTTACATAGGCAATGAATTATTCGGGGCCAAATGGCGAAATTGGAAATTGCTTCTAAAGGAATTGGATGACGATGGTTATGGGATAAAGAATATGGCTTACCCCTCAGTTTATAACTTGATTGTGGACCCAAAAGAGGAGGTTCCCGAACTCAATTATCTGAATGACACTTGGGTGGATTTTCCGCTTTATCAGGTTGTTGAAGATCATGAGGAATCAATCGCAAATGATTCAGGATCACCAGATCCATAAATTCCAAAGTTATCAGATAATAATCAATTGCGGACAATAATTATTGTAGATCCTGACGATAATTCGATCGTCTACTAGGCTTTTATAAGTTCCTCTCCATACAGATTTAGAATCTGTCCCATAAACATATTCACAGGTAACCAGATTTGCTTGCGCCGAGTAGGAAGGCAATGAGAACGAAAAACCGAAGAACAGAAGAACAAGTATTGATTTTTTAAGGTTAAAATTAATCTTCATTGAGTCTATTGTGATCTTTCAAGATATTAATCAANATTGANTCATCNATNGCATCAACTCTTCNNCCAAGATGNCCCACCATNTCNTCTCCAGCGATCAANGCATTAACGATTGACTCCTCAGTGGCTTCGACTGTTGCTTGAAAAATGGGATTGATGTAATCNTTTTTGACCATTGCTAGGTTTTTNTCNACTTCGCCNTCTGCACTTATCTTATTGGCAGTNGANAAGGCNACAAAAATGTCTCCTGANCCATTTCTGGCNATACTGCCTAGACGACCNAAACCAAGTGTNGCTCTTCTNGCAAGGCGNTTTAATTGATGAGANAGAAGNGGNGCNTCAGTNGCAATNACNATAATTATAGAACCNTCNCCTNTGAGAGAATTGNCTTTTAATGAGGCGCTTCTNTCAGGTTGNTANAGNTCACCAATTGGAANGCCNCCAATTCTCAAATTTTCACGTGAGCCATAATTGGCTTGCACCAATACACCAACGGTATATTCTTTNTTTTCAATNTCCACNATGCGAGAAGCTGTNCCNATNCCACATTTAAAAGCGTGACANNTCATTCCAGTGCCACTGCCTACATTGCCNTCATTTACAGGACCAGCTTTNGCNTTTTCCAATGCNTCGAAAACATCCGNAGATTTCACATGAAAACCATTNATGTCATTTAGATAGCCATCATAGGTTTCAGCAACGACNGGTAATGACCACCAAAANCCNGTCNCATCTGGAGATCCNTGGGCCACTCGCCATCTNATTAANGCATCATGNACTANCCCGACACTNTGNGTATTGGTTAANGCAATNGGNCCCTCTAAANAACCAGANTCNTCAATCCAAGANGTNCCCGTCATTTCTCCATTNCCATTTAATGAAAACCATCCACCAAATACNGAGTCNTTCATGGTNTCCTCACCTCTNGGAAGAATCACCGTGACGCCNGTNCTAACNGCTTTATTATTCTCAAGNTCCTTNANGATNGTNTTATGNCCNACNNTNACNCCTGNNACATCGGTTATGGCATTCAACTTGCCNGTNNTTCCTGAAAANATGANACCCAAATCACGAGCNCGCTCNGTTTCTTGGGNNAAAGCCANCGAATNNAGANNAACCAAAAAAAATAGAATTNAGTTTAATTTTTTCATTNTTTGCACCAAGAGGATTTTTTCTTTCCAGAATACTTTACCGCTAANTTATTTNCCAGAAGTGCATTAGCAAGATCTNTATCATCAAAATAGACATCGGCCAGCAANCTGAAATATTTATCTCTNTTTAGATTTTTTANGGTTATTGTTTTGGCATTGAATAATGCTTTTCTTGCAAAATCTCTGGCTTTNATGGCAACAATCTTCTCTTCCTCNCATTTTCCTNTNATTTCAGGTGTATCAATTCCAAGGATTCTAATCGCNATGTTTTTGCCGATAATATCTGGTAATCCTCTTATGTCTGCACGAAACGTATCACCGTCATAAACNCTGATTATTTTTTCAATTNTGTATGANTCAGNTTGGTTNGCNTCAATAACAGTAAATGAAATTAGGCANATGNCTANGANTAATATCTTTTTCATCTAATNNTCCANNTTTTTAGCAAGATTCTTNATTTCATGNGTTAATAACCACAATCTGTCTCTTCCCCAGCTTTTNAANAANTCGTTATCTTTCTGGTCNNTAATGCGAAAACTTGGAACNCCCCATAAGTCAGATTGAANGAGTTGTTTCCTGTTTTCCTCCACNANAGGTTTCCATTCGTCACTGTCAAGATAGTCACAAGCTTCATTCCAGTCAAGCGAGGCATTTTCGATGGCTGTCTTTAAGTTGTTGGTTTCTTTTATATCCTTGCCTTCTGACCAAGCAAGTTTGGAGAATTCAAATAGATACTCTGCATCTCGCTGCATTTTTTTAGCATACGGTAAAAGTGAGTACCCCCTTTTAATTGCTTTTCCCAAGGGATCATATATTTTGCCAAAAGGAATTCCTATTCTTGATGCTTCTCGTTTTGCGTCTTTCACGATGTACATAACTTTTTCTCTTGGTACTGGCAGACCTCGCATCACCATAGGGAGAACAGGACGTATAATTGTATTGATATTGAACTTATCTTTTAACTCAATAATTTCTGGCAAGGCCAGATAACTGTACGGACTTCTAAACGAAACAAAAAATTCAACACTAAAATTGGAAAAGTCACCTCCTCTTAAATCAGCATTATTGATGAATTTTATCTCCAAGGATGCCTTTTTTTTTCGAAGTTTTAGCTTATCTAATCTCTCAAGCATATAGGGTAGGCGATCCAGTCCCCAATACCATTCACCGGCGAAGTAAAACATCGCACCTAGATAGTGACCCATTTTTTTTCTTTTTTTATTTCCTGCCTGTATTGTTTTTAAATGCTCATTATCAGAAGCGAGTTTGTACGACAGATCATTAATGTTGCCATCCCACAAATTTTTTGAAATATCAAAAATATCACTCACTTTATTCTCTGAAGCAGATAACATCTTTTGTGCGATCAGTAGATCTGATTGTTCAGGTATTTGATATGAATCTTTAAATTCAAGATTATGGTAAGGGGCAATTAATGCTGCATCCTTGATTGAGAAATCTTCGAGTGATTTTCGCATTGGCTCAACATTTGTATTTGGTTTACCAACAATATGAATATGGATATTTACATCATAAGATCGATTAAGGTCCTTGAGTATCTGAGATCCGAGATGACTGTATGGGTCATCGGCTTGATAAAAAAAATGAACATCATGCGCTCTTCCAAGAATCAATCTCTTTAACTCGTGGTATTGTCTTTTTTTATGGTGTAAATTCTCACTGGTAATTAATGAGGTAATTATTGATCTTAATATTCCAGCAACGTTCAATTCGAATCCCTTTTTAGAAATGAATTACTTCATATCCAAGCATAGTAATAATGTTATTCTATTAATATAATCAATTTAGAGGATATGTAAATGCGCCCGTAGCTCAGCTGGATAGAGTACCTGGCTACGAACCAGGCGGTCGGAGGTTCGAATCCTTCCGGGCGCGCCAATATCTTTTTCTTTTATATAAAGGGTTTGATTAATTAAATAGTAAACAACAGGTATGCTAAGAAAACCGTATGTTCTTTTTTTGGGAGATGTAGAAGATAACCTTGCCGCTAAGGTGGCCTTTGGAATCAATGATTGGCGAGGAAGTGACTGTGTCGGTCAGATAAGACTTAATGGTTGTAATGCTAGTATAGATTTACCACAAATATCAATTATTGAAGCCAAAGAAAAAGGTGCGAAAACACTCATTGTTGGCGTGGCGAATCGGGGTGGAGGTATATCAAAAAGTTGGCATGCATCGCTCATTGAGGCGGCAAATATGGGTTTAGATATTGCCTCAGGATTACATGAGCTTCTCGATACTGTTCCCGGATTAGAGGAGGCAGCAAAAAAAAATAACGCAGTATTATATGACGCGAGAATTCCAAAAGGCCCTTTTCCTATTGCCACAGCTGAGCCTCGATCCGGACATCGATTATTAACCGTAGGAACCGATTGTTCAGTCGGGAAGATGTATACCGCATTAGCGATTGAGAGAGAATTAAAAGGAAGAGGTGTCAATGCAGATTTTAGGGCAACCGGGCAAACTGGAATACTGATTACCGGAAGCGGAGTTCCAATTGATGCAGTCGTTGCTGANTTCATAAGTGGTGCCATTGAGCAGTTATGTCCAAGTAATGANAAAGATCACTGGGACATNATTGAAGGTCAAGGTTCGTTNTTTCATCCATCCTNCGCAGGCGTAAGTCTCGGNCTNATTCATGGCGCGCAACCAACCGATTTAGTTTTGTGTCATGAGCCAACTCGAACGCACATGAGAGGTTTACCGGANGTTTCTTTACCCGGGATTNTGGAATGCATAGATTCAAATCTTAATGCNGCACANTTAGTGAACAGTAGAGTAAAATTTAGGGGTATNGCCATTAACTCTTCNGAAGTAGAGGAAGANCANAAGCANTACTTATTCGAAGAAATGCNAAAAGAAACAGGACTTATTGTTTTTGATCCACTAAAAACTGGTATTNAAAAATTTGTCAGTAATTTATTGGAAAAGAATCAATGATGAGAAAAGTTTCCTTCTGTTCAAGATCATTTCCACTCAAGAANGCTTTTCGAATTTCCAGAGGAGCAAAAAANTCNGCAGAGGTTGTGACTGTGGAGCTCATTGAAAGNGGNCTCANGGGAAGAGGTGAGGCTGTGCCTTATGCNAGGTATGGNGAATCNGTANAAAGTGTTTTAGAGCAAATTGATGCGATCAAAAATGATCTGCAAAATGGAATAAGTAACGNTAATTTAAATACATTATTACCAGCTGGAGCNGCCAGAAATGCTGTCGATTGTGCGTTGTGGGATCTTGAATCAAAAAATACAGATANTCCTGTTTGGAAACTGCTANAGCGGGAGGAACCTAAAAANGTCAAAACCGCNATGACAATAAGTTTGGATAAACCTGAAATCATGGCTAAAGATGTTACTTCCTATGGAAANCANAAGCTTATAAAAATNAAATTANATTCAAANTTCGTTCTAGAGTCTGTTTCAAGAATTCGATCCGTNGCTCCTCAAGCGAGGATAATCATTGATGCTAATGAATCTTGGACANNNGANCAGTTAAAAGTTTGGCAATCTGATTTACATAAAATGAAGGTTGATTTAATTGAACAGCCACTCCCTGCAGGAGAAGACAACGCCTTGAGTGAGTTTGAACATCTGATTCCAATATGTGCGGATGANTCTTTNCATACGTCTNAAGATATAAAAAGAATGAANGGGCTGTATGATTGCGTGAATATAAAANTGGATAAAACAGGAGGNTTAACNGAAGGCTTAAAATGTATTNAAAAAGCNAGCGAGAANAATTTAANTGTTATGCTTGGGTGTATGATTGCNAGCTCATTGTCAATGGCACCAGCACTTCTGNTGGCTTCTGATGCTTCTTTTGTGGATTTGGATGGTCCTTTTTTTCTCAAAGAAGATGTGANTCCCTCTTTGATCANNACATCAGGAANACTTTGCTATTCTTCTGAGTTGTGGGGATGATGAGATATAAATTTTTAACACTAATTCTATCCTCANATTTTANTCTGTCCTGCAGCAATCAAAATAAACTATCAACTGAAGTCCCAGATGATTTTGTGGATATAAAAAAAGTCATCCCTGAAGTAATCGTCGACGCACGTTATTATAGCGGCGAGAATTTCGTCGGTAGNAGAATTGATGGATATCTAGCCAATAAATGTTATCTTAGAAAAGAGGCTGCTCTTGCCTTGAAGGAAGCNNATTTNGAGATTGCTTCAAAGAATATGACTTTTAAAATCTTTGACTGTTACCGACCTCAACGAGCGGTNGATGAATTTATNCTATGGACAAAAAATNNTGATGATCAATCCACGAAGCAGTTTTATTACCCAAATATAGAGAAGAGTCAACTCCTTGGCCCATACATTGCCGCAAGATCAGGTCATAGCAGGGGAAACACAATTGATCTGACAATTGTTATNAATGAAGAAGGTCAATTCTCGGATTTGGATATGGGCTCATCATATGATTTATTTGATCCAATATCCCATACTTTTAATAATCAGATTAAGCTCGAACAACAATCCAATAGGGTATTTTTGAAAAATGTTCTTGAGAAATACGGTTTTGAGTATTATGAATTAGAGTGGTGGCATTTTTCATATAAAACAAATGAAAATATTAANCATCTTGACTTCTTAGTCAGGTAAAAAATAATTTAATGATTTAAGTATTCATATGAGTTAAGTTAATTAACTACTTTCATTGAAAATTTCAAAAGCGACTATATGAATATAATCAATTACTCATTAATCATTATNATGGCTTACGTGATATCAGGATGTGCAAGCTCTGCTGGAGAAATGTCTTCGGTGAAAAAGAGTGAGCGCATATCGTCGAATCAAACCGCCAAAATAAAATGTAACGCAGGTGAGATTATGGTTTGTAAGGCAAGAGATTCTCATCGAGTCAGTGATGGAAGATATGGAAGAAAAAACAAAAGAAATCAAAAATGCTCGTGCCAACCTGAAGCCGATCTTTCTGGAATGGCAATGGATGTTATTGGAGGTAACTCAAATTAATCAATGAGAAATATATTACTAATATCATTAAATTTATTACTCTTGACAGGCTGTGCTGGATCACTCGATCGCCCGGAATATCAAACATCGCGCCAACCATCTACGGCGTCTTCAGAGCAGAATAAGAATATAAAATGTAATGCTGGTGAAATCTTGATTTGTGAAACTAGATCACCGCATAGAGTAAGTGATGGTAGATATGGCTGGAAAAATAAAAGATCAAAAAAATGTTACTGTCAGCAAGAATCAGATTTTATTGATAATATGAAAATAGACACACTGGGTAACGGTCAATAGCGAAATGAAAAAAATATCAATAAATTGCCTTACATTATTATTTTTGATTGGCTGCGCAGGTTCTATGGAACAACCAGAGTACCCATCTGCAAAAGCTCCATCTACTTCAACTTCTTCACAGGAACAGATGCAATGCCGNAANGGTGAGACATTGATATGTCAAACAAGAAGAAGAATTAGCGATAGGAGATTCGGAAGAAGAGCTACCGCAGATGATAAGTATTGCACTTGTTACGCTGACTTNCCCGGNATGATGGATAGTATTCCCGGAATAGGTTTCTAGTAATTCNTCNGTAAGAACCNNAAATAAGTGTTTTTTCTTACAAAATTATTTCAGCTAAATATAACAATTCAGATTGCAATCGGAATAGTTCTCGCTGTAATTCTCTCATTTATTGCNCCTGAATCATTAGGATTGACAGCAATTTTTGGTCAACTTTTTGTGCAGAGCTTGAAAGCTGTTGCTCCCATTTTGGTTTTATTCTTAGTCATCACGGCACTCTCAAAGCAGGATAATTATGGTGATTCAAAAATTAAACCAATTATAACTCTGTATATTATTGGAACGTTTTGNGCTGCACTATTAGCAGTTGTCATGAGTAAACTTTTTCCAACTAATCTTCAATTAAATGCATCTGATTTTGTGATGCAAGCACCAAAGGGCATTGGTGAAGTTATTCAAAATCTCCTACAAAAAATTGTAGATAATCCCGTCAGTGCAATTATGAATAGTAATTTCATAGGTATATTGCTTTGGGGGGTTTTGATTGGTATCGGTATCAGAAACTCATCATCCTCTACAAAAGAAAATTTTCAAGACATTACTAGAATTCTAACTGATATAGTGAAATTGGTGATTAAGTTGGCACCAGTTGGTATATTTGGTCTAGTTTCGTCGAGTCTGGCTGAGTCTGGATTAACCGTTCTTGGAAGTTATATTAGATTATTATCCATATTGGTAGGATCCATGCTGATAATGGCTTTTTTAATTAACCCGCTAATCGTTTGGTTAAAAACCAAGAGAAATCCATATCCAGTCGTATTTGTTGCTTTGAGAGAGAGCGGCATTACAGCCTTTTTTACAAGGAGTTCAGCAGCCAATATACCTGTAAATCTCAGATTATGTGAAAAATTGGGTTTACGAAAAAACACCTTTGCTGTCTCTATCCCACTTGGAGCTACCATAAATATGGGTGGGGCTGCGATTACAATTTCTGTTTTGACTCTTGCAGCNACGAATACGCTTGGAATTCAGGTTGATTTTCTCAGTGCTTTATTACTTTGCGTTGTTTCAGCTATTTCAGCGTGTGGNGCTTCTGGTGTTGCAGGGGGAAGCTTGCTTCTGATACCACTTAGTTGCGGTTTATTTGGTATCTCGGAAGATATTGCGATGCAGGTTGTATCTGTTGGTTTTGTTATCAGTATTCTTCAAGATTCGGCAGAAACTGCTCTAAATAGTTCAACTGACGTGGTATTCACAAGCGCTGTTGATCTAGATAATCAATAAAATCAGGCAATTAGACAANAGCAATACCAATGTTAATAGCACACTTATGGAGTGCAAAGTTTTAAATTTTGACTCTTGACCTTCGTCTTTTGCTCTGTTTGTTATGGGTATCAAAAAATATGCGATTGCTGGTAAGACAGTGTTTGAACAGCCCATAAAAAAAATCTCATTCAAACCAGGATTGATATAACCTCCGACAAGAAGAAATGCAAAACCCAGAAAATTCAGAAGTAGAAAAAACTTAGGGAATATTGCCCTTAAAAATATTTTTGTGTTTTCTTCATCTAGATTATGAAAAACAGTTCTGGTTACATAAATGGTGTGAAANATTATTACGCCAACTATTACACCTGAGATCATTGATAAGTATTGCATATAATTTCCTCCATTCTCTGTTTGTTTAATTATTGAAATGATCGGCTATGATGCAAGCTACGCATCCTGAAAGATTTTTTGCTGTATTCAAATCCAGAAATTCATTGGGTCCATGTGCATTCGAATTCGGACCCAGCACACCCGTGACGAGAAATTGAGCCTCAGGAAACTTCTCTCCAAGAATACCCATTAGAGGTATACTAACACCTGCTCCCATAAAAACAGCTGGCTTCCCAAAAAATTCTTCTGATGCCGCTTGAGAGGATTTTTCCAACCATTTTGAGATAACTGGTGCATTCCAACCAGACATGGCAGATTCTGATTCAAAATTAACAATGCAGTTATGCGGCGCATTGCTTTCAAATATTTCTTTTATTTCTCTTGAGGCATGTTCTGTATCAACATTGGGTGGCAATCTAAAAGAAAGTTTCAGGTTAAGGTTTGGAAGCAATACGTTCCCTGCTGTTTTGCTTTCGGGCAACCCATCGGCACCTGTCACACTTAAAATAGGTCTCCAAGTATTATCCAGCATCATTTCATATGGGGAGCGTGAGGGTGAATGAGTAAAATTTACCCAAGGAAATTTCGTATAAATAGAATCAGATAAGACATCACTCGCTAATTTTATTTGTTCTAAACTTTTATGAGGTATCTCTGTATGAAGTGCCTTACAAAGAATTTCTCCTGTCTGAGAGTCTTCAACAAGATCTAACAATTCTCTTGCTATCCTAAAAGTGGAGGGAACGATTCCACTGGCTGAGCCTGAATGAACCCCCTCACTAAGAATTTCCACTGATAAATTGCCTACCAAATTACCTCTTAATGAGGTAGTACACCATAGTTGATCATAATTTCCACATTCAGCATCAAGGCAAATTATGAGAGATGGAATACCAATTTTTTTCTCAAGCTTGAGCATATAAAAGGGTAGATCATAGCTTCCACTCTCCTCACATCCTTCTATGATTATTACACAACTCGCATGAGGTTTACCCTGATCCTGAAGTAATTTTATGGCCGTAATATATGAGAATAACGCGTAACCATCATCTGCAGCTCCACGTCCATAGAGTTTCCCCGATTCGATTACCGGTAACCATGGACCCAGATCATCTCTCCAGCCATCAAATTCTGGTTGTTTATCATAGTGACCATACAACAGTATTCTTTCAGATGAGTCCCCGTCAATTTCTATAAATAAAAGTGGTGTTCTTCCGTCAATTCTTACTATTTCTGATTTTAAGCCTCGAATTGCTTGAAGGTCACACCAATCTTTCAGTAAGTTCACAGCATTTTCTATGTATCCGTTTTTATCCCAATCTTTATCAAAGGAGGGGGATTTGCATGGGATTTTTATGTACTCTGACAAAGCAGGAATGACTGATTCATTCCAGATTTTTTCAACTGAGTTTTTCGTTGCATCTATTTGCATTATCTCATGGCGCTTATCTAAAATGTTTTATCAATTCTGCACACTGGTCTTCGCAGTTTGGACCCATCAAATGGACACCAGATATACCTTTTAGGTCGATAAGATCTTGAATAATTTCTTCACATATTTTTTTCCCTTCATCAATTGGCGAAGAAGCTTCTTCCAATCTCAAAATTATTGAGTCTGGAATTTTCACCCCATATAAATTTTCTCTCATCCATGATGCCTGTTTAGCTGATTTAAGTGGACCAAGACCTACGATAAATTTTGTCTTATCAGAGAGATTATTTTCTAAAATAAATTCAGAATATTTTTTGCATAAGTCAAGATCATAACAATATTGAGTCTGTACAAAATCGACACCCATTCTAACTTTTTCAACAAAAAAACTTGAATGTGTATCTCTTACATAGTGATCATGAATGCTATCAGCACAACCAGAATATATCTTTTTATACTCTCTTATTTCGGTTCCATCTAGAAGTTTACCAGCAGACATCTTACTCAATAGCTCAATTAAATTTGAACTATTCATTTCATTTACAGCCATCGGTCCGTCTTCAGGAGGTCTATCACCTGACAGACAAAGAATTTTATCTATACCAAGGGATGACGCCCCTAAAATCTCTGATTCAAGTGCAATGCTATTCCTGTCTCTCCCTGTTATTTGAAGGATCACATCTAGACCATTTTTCTTGATTTCACCAGCGACAACCAAACTGCTCAGTTTTGTTTTGCAGTTTGGAGCATCTGTTATATTTACTGCGTCTGCAACACCTATTAAGCTTGAAATTTTTTGCACATTCTCACTTAAATTTGTGGATACAGAAGGTGTGGTTTCCGCAGTGAATATAAAGTCATCGTCTTTAAGATTGAATAGATTCGCACTCATAATTTTTCCTCTTAGTATTGTGGTTAGTTTACAATTTTATTTGACACAATACTCATTTAGTTAATATATTAATTGTTAATATATTAACTAATGCAACATCAATATGGCAATACAAGATTTCAGTCAGTCTTTACCAATGATGCTATACCGCGCATTAGATGAAATATTGCCCAAATTCAGATATATCTTTAATGAGTTTTCTCTTACAGAGCAACAATGGCGAATTCTAAGAGTTCTATGGGAGCATGATAGGATAACTTTAGGAAGGCTCTCAGATTTGACCTTAATCCCATCACCCAGCCTTGTTGGAATTGTAGATCGTCTCATCAAAGCGAATTTAGTTAGTCGCGAAAGATCAGATTCGGACAGAAGAATGATTTTTGTGGTCGCCACACAGGAAGGAAGAAAATTAGAGGCTAAGGTTATGCCGAGAGTTAATGAAATCTACAAAGAAATTAAAGAACCTTTTTCAAAGCGACAATGGGGTCAGTTAATTGATGGTTTAAATCAGATCTCACATTTAAATAAAAAAACGGTGGCAAATGAGCATAAAGAATGAGGAAGCCATGCTTTCGTTGGGAAGTGGCGTTAGAAGCGGCAAAGAATATTTGGAAGGCCTAAAGGATGACAGNGAAGTCTGGCTGCAAGGTAAAAGAGTAACTGATGTCACCGAGCACCCAGGTTTAAATAGGAGCGCTAGAACATTAGCTAGTTTCATGGATCGCCAATCAGATCCGAAATATCGGGATATAGTGACTTTTGAGCATGAAGGAAAACAAATCGCAACATCATTCTTGGTGCCGAAATCAAAAGAAGACATAATAAAACGTGGTGAAGCTTTTTATGAGTGGGCTAAATGGTCAAATGGAATGTTTGGCAGAACTCCAGATTATAAAAATGCGTCCATAACGGCTTTTTACGGAGGCGCAGAACTTCTTGAGGAGGGAGGTAAGCAATTCGCAGACAACATGCGAAATTATTACCATTACGCCACCACCAATGACAAAGTACTGACTCATTCGCTTCTCAATCCAACTGTAAACTTTGAGTTATCAAAACAAGGTAAATCTGATAAGGACGTCTCCTTAAAAGTGGTAAAAGAGAATGATGCAGGAATATTCGTGACTGGAGCAAGATTGCTCGCCACCTTGGGTCCTCAAGCTGATGAAGTGGAGGTGTTTCCCTCAACATTACTAAACAGGCAGAAGGGATCCGATCTTGAATATGCCTTTGCATTCGTAGCACCTGTTGCCTCTCCTGGGCTTAAAATGATCTGCAGAGATACATATGATCATGCGAAGTCTCATTATGATGCACCTTTATCTTCACGTTATGAAGAAATGGATGCCGTGGTTATTTTTAAGGATGTTTTTGTTCCTTGGGAAAGAGTTTTCATTTATCGAGAACCAGACTTATGCAATCGTGCATTTGCACAGAATCATGCAGTTACTCAAATGATGCATCAGGTTGTTTGTGGGAAACTGGCAAAAGCAGAATTTATTGTTGGTTTACTTTGTGCGATGGCAAAAGCCTCAGGCAAAGACAAAGATATGAATATCAAAGGTCAAATTGCAGAAGCTATGTTTATGACTGAAACATTGAGATCACTGAGATTTTCTGCTGAGCAACATGCGCATGAGGATGAGTATGGCAATTATATTCCTCTCAGAAGACCACTTGATACNTCAAGAAACCTTTTTCCAAAAATGTACCCAAGACTAATCGAATTGGTTCAGTTACTCGGTTCAAGTTCACTCATGGCAACACCAAATGAGCAAGATTTAACAAATGAAATTGCAGGCGATGTTGATAAGTATTTTCAGCTCCAAAATCTTGAGAGTAAAGACAGGATTGCATTATTTAGATTAGCCCATGATTTGTCTGTTTCGGGTTTTGGTGGCCGACAAACACTTTATGAGCGTTACTTTTTTGGTCCGCCAAATGTAATGCATGCGATCTATTTTGATCTTTACAATAAAGATGACATGATGGACAGAGTTAACAGTCTATTAAGTGAGGCATAACCCCTTTTATTTAATGCTTATTTACTTTNTATGAAAATTTTTCAAGCAAATTAAAGATCTTATTGAATTCTNTGGAACCAAAAATACGTTCTATATCACTATAAATTGACTCNGTTTCTGGAGCTACTCTTTTTATAATCTCTTCTCCTTTATTGGTTAGTCTAAAAACAGATCTCCTCAGATCTTTTGTATCGCCTGATCTAAGAACTATTTTTTCGCTTTCTAAATATCTAAGAATTCTTGTTAAGCTCGGTGACAGAAGAAAACTTTTTTCTGCCAGCTCGCCTGCGTCTATATGATTATGCTCATAGATTACTCTTATGACCCTCCATCTTTGCTCAGTTAGATTATGCCTCTTAAGCATTGGTCTAAATCTGGACATGGCTGCCTCCCTGGCTTTCAACAACATCATCGGTAAAGATTGATCAAATCCTCTGATAGTTATCATTTTTTTTTGTTCAGTTTTCAAGAATCAACTTTTTCTGTTATTACGCCATTTTTAAGGGAGCCTATTCCCGAAACCTCAACTTCCACGATGTCACCTGGAGTGAGATATTTTGGGGGATCAAATCGTGCTCCAGCACCATTGGGTGTGCCAGTCGCAATAATATCGCCTGCCTTTAGATGGTAAAAAGTTGATAGATAACTCACTAGGTATTCGAATGAAAACATGAGGTTATNCGTGTTGTCATTTTGTCTCAATTCACCATTAACTTTTGTCTTTATTTCAAGCGATGAAAAAGGATCAAGTTCATCTGACGTGACCATCCATGGACCAATCGATCCAGATTTAGCAAAATTTTTACCTTGTGTGACATTAAATTTTGCGTGCCTGAGATAGTCACGAATCGATCCTTCGTTCATGATAGTGGTTCCAGCGATGTGTTTTTTTGCTTGTTCCGTTGGTATTCGTCTGCCATCTTTTCCAACAATAAGAACAATCTCACCTTCATAATCAAGTTGAGACGATTCAGGAGGATCCATGATATCCTCTTTGTGCCCCACCAATGATTCTCGAGTTCTCATAAAGACGCTCGGGTATTTTGGTTGCTCTGAATCATCCTTATATTCTGCATTTCGATCTAGGTAGTTGACACCAATACAAATAATTTTTTCTGGATTGGTTATGGTTGGGAGGTACCGTATTTTTTCTAAGGAGATCCCGGTCTCAGTCAAACTTGCCATCTCTNNAAGTTCATTTAATTTGTCTTTTCTTATAGCTTCTCTAAGGTCTTTGACTCCATCTATGTATTGTGTAAGGTCAATTACTGTATCTTCTTTTACTAAACCAAATGAGTTTTTATTTTCATAAGTGAAACTGATAAATTTCATATCCTAATCCTCTAAAAGACCGCTATTTCTTAACACCATATCGAGTCTTTTTTCTAGCTCGACTGTAGCAGACATCATTGGCAATCTGTGTTCATTGTTTTTCATTATGCCCAGTTTTCTCATCATGTATTTTATAGGGATTGGGTTTGTGTCATAAAAGACAGCTTGATTAATTTCGAGTAATTGATGATGCAGTTCTAGGCCTCTTTCATTATCTTTATCCCATACCGCCTCGCACATTTCAGAAAGAATATTTGGACGAAGATTACCAACAGCATTCATAAGACCGCATGCACCAATGCTTAACATTGGAAATGAAAGCTCCTCAAGACCAACAAATATCTTGAAATCAGGGCCAAAAGCAGAAAGACATTCTGTTACAAAACCCAGATCATTGACCGCGTGTTTCATCCCAACAAAATTAGCTGATTTTTCAGTCAATATCTTCATTGTTTCAAGAGTGACATTTACAGCCGTTCTTCCCGGAATATGGTAAATCATCCAAGGTATATCAATTTTTTCCGTTAATTCAAGATAATATTCAATTAATCCTCTNTGTGGGGGTTTAATATAATAAGGAGTGACAATCAACAATGAGTCAACGCCAGCCTTAACAGCATGATTAGTAAGTATCTTTGTTTCTATTATCGATTGAGATCCTGTGCCAGCAATTACTGGAATTTTTCCATTGGCAACTTCCACAGCTATGCTAATTAATTTATTTCTCTCGTCGATTGTTAATGTTGATGGTTCGGCCGTTGTTCCATTAACAAGAATCCCATGAGATCCGTTCTTTATTTGATGCTCAATCAATGATGCATATGTTCTGTAATCCACTTCTCCATTTACAAAGGGCGTAATGATTGGGGGGATTGATCCACGAATTTTATTCAGTTGCATTTATATCTCCATTTTACGAAAACAGTAATGATTGCTTGACGGACTAGGTCAAACCAGTATACTTAACATGTTAAATTATTTCAACAAGAGAAAAATATGCCACATCTGACAATTGAATATTCAGAAAACCTTAAAGAAAATATTGAGATTTCTGAATTGGTAAAAGTTATGCATGATTCAGCTGCTTCGATAGAGGCGCTACCTCTGGGTGGCCTAAGAACCAGAGCTTCATGTAGAGAATTGTATTTAATTGCAGATGGAGATTCATCGAATACCTTTGTAAATGTAGTACTGAGAATTGCTCCAGGCAGATCAGATGAAATCAAAAAACAAGCAGGAGAAAAATTATTCAGCTCCCTGAAGGACTACTTTGATTTATTTTTTCAATCAAGCCCAATTGCTTTATCACTAGAGATACAAGAATTAGATGCAAATCTGAGATGGAAGGATAGCAATATACGCGAACATATGAAGAAAAGATCACCATAGGAAATACAATGTCAACCGGTTTAGAAAAGAATATCAAAGATATAAAAAAACTCTTAAATAACTACGAAAATGAAGCTCTACCTCACTATATAAATGGGAATAAATTGCTGAGTAAATCAAATGAATATTTTGAAAATTTTTCTCCGATAGATAACGAGATAATAGGTTCAGTTGCCTCAGGTGGCTTGGAGGATGTTAATGATGCTTGTAATGCGGCTTCAACGGCATTTGATGAATGGAAGAGCATCTCTGGCAAAGAGAGAAAAAAATTACTGCATAAAATAGCCGACGGAATAGAAGATCGTGCCAGAGAAATTGCGCTTGTAGAGAGCTATGATTCAGGTCAGGCAATTCGTTTTATGAGTAAGGCAGCTATAAGAAGCGCAACAAATTTTCGTTACTTTGCAGACATGGCCCCTAATGCCCGCGATGGAAAATCACTTCCAGCTGATGAACATTTAAACTATTCGATTAGGCAACCTATCGGACCTGTTGGNGTTATTACTCCCTGGAATACTCCATTTATGCTAACGACATGGAAGATAGCTCCCGCTCTGGCATCTGGATGCACAGTAGTTCATAAGCCAGCTGAATGGTCACCTCTTTCATCAATGATTCTGGCAGATATTACGAAAGAGGCAGGACTTCCCGATGGAGTCTTGAACGTAGTTCATGGTTTTGGTGAAACAGCAGGTAAATCATTAACTGAAAATGAAAAAATCAAAGCGATCGCATTTGTAGGTGAGTCATCCACAGGTTCAAAGATCATGAAACAGGGTGCAGATTCATTGAAAAGAGTTCATTTTGAACTCGGAGGAAAGAATCCTGTTGTTATTTTTGATGATGCTGATTTGGATAAAGCATTGGACGCAACTGTCTTCATGATATTTAGCCTCAATGGCGAACGATGTACATCATCCAGTAGACTTCTGATTCAAGAGTCAATCAAAGATGACTTCATAAACAAATTATGCGGAAGAATAGCAAAACTGAAAGTTGGGCATCCCCTTGATCCAGATACTGAAATTGGTCCTTTGATTCATGAAAAACACAAACAGAAAGTACTCGATTATTTTTCTTTAGCTAAAAAAGAGGGAGCTACAATCAAAGCAGGTGGTAAAGAAATGACATTAAACACTAATGGAAATTATGTTCAACCAACGTTATTCACTGATGTAAATAATGACATGCGTGTTGCTCAAGAGGAGATATTCGGACCAGTTTTGAGTGCCATCACTTTCAGAAATGAAGCTGAGGCATTAGAAATTGCGAATAATACAGACTTTGGTTTGGCGGCTTATGTCTGGACGAGCGATGTCGGGAGAAGTTTGAGATTGTCACATCAGCTTGATGCTGGCATGATATGGATTAACTCAGAAAATAATCGACATCTGCCATCGCCTTTTGGTGGCATGAAGGCAAGTGGAATAGGAAGAGATGGAGGCGATTATAGTTTTGATTTTTATATGGAAACAAAGAATATTTGTTCGGCATTTGGTAGTCACAAAGTTCCAAGGTTAGGTAAGTAATGAGTTTATACAGTTTACAAAAATTTTTATATGAATTGAATCGAGATGAGTCTATTCAGAAGCAATACAAGGAAGATATCGAATCTTTACTGTCAAATTACACGCTCACTGATGAGGAAAGCAATGCACTGAGAACAGGAGATATAGGCCTTCTTTATGTTTTAGGAGTCAATGGTCAGATTTTAATGCATTTTGCAGCATTTCTTGGCGTGGAATGGTTTGATTATTTGGATAAAATGAGGGATGGAATTAAAGATCATGGTGCCGTCAGAGATGGAGTTTATGCTATGACGGGAGGAGGAAAAAGCTTCACGACTGAGGAGGAGGGCCGATGAGTTTAGTCTATACGGGTGTTCTGAGTCATGCTCCTGGAATTACTGGGAGAGCTCATATGGTTGAGAACACTGATAAACGTGACGAGTTTTATGCTGCACTTGAGGCACAGAGGCAAGATATAATCAATGCCGGTGCTGAAGCAATAATTGTGATTGCAGCAGAGCATTTTGCTAATTTCTTCATGAATAATATGCCGGCCTATTGTATCGGTGTAAGTGAAAATTATGAAGGTCCTATAGAAGATCCAGAGTGGCTAGCTATTGAGAAAACAGAAATACCAGGTGCTCCTGATCTTGGTAAAAGAATCACAAGACATGTAATGGATTCTGTAGATGTGGCTTATTCTGAGGAGTGGAAATTTGATCATGGAATCATGGTGCCTCTCAATTTTCTGACGCCAAATTATGATTTGCCTGTCATTCCAGTAAATATTAATTGCCAAGGACCACCTCTAACTCCATTGCATAGGTCATGGGCTTTCGGTGAAGCATTGAGACGGGCATGTGATGCAGTCCCTGAGAAAATTGCTTTGGTTGGAACAGGAGGCATATCTCATTGGCCAGCAACACCTGATTCAGGAAAGATCAACGAAGCTTGGGATAGAGAGTTTCTCAATCGACTGATGCGCAATGACAAAGAATCTCTTCTGAGTTATAACGACGAAGATACTTATCGTGATGCAGGTCAAGGTGGCTTTGAAATCAGAACCTTTATAACTGCCGCTGCCGCTGCTGGAGGAGAAGGGGATTTAAAATTTTATACAGCTGAACTCCCGATCTTCGCAGTTGGTTGCACCGTGGCAAGTTTCTCATTAAGCTGATTTAATCGTCAAAAAAAAACGAGGTTAAATATGCCCTTTTTAGAGCCTCTATCGGATGAGGGTGTTCCCTCTGATATTTTAGAAAGATTTACTCATTATAAAAACACGAGGGGTTTCACTCCTAACAGTATTAAAACAATGGTCAGAAGACCGAATATTGTTCGTGCATTTATGCAATTAAATCAAGCAGTTTTGTATGAAGGCACTGTCAGAGAAGAATTAAAAATGCTAATAAGCTTGATATCCAGCCAAGTAGCTGGATGCAGATACTGCCAAGCTCATATGGCAAATCTTTCAAAAATTTATGAAGCCTCTGAAGAAAAGATAAGTCAGGTCTGGAATTATGCGAACAGTGAACTTTTTGATGAATCAGAAAAAGCTGCACTGGATATTGCCTACCATGGTGCGATGTCGCCAAGCCAGGCTAAAGAACAACACTTCGAAGCTTTGAGTCAGTACTTCAATGAATCTGAAATAGTGGAAATCGTCGCAACAATTTCACTATTCGGGTTTTTAAATCGATGGAACGACACCATGGCTACTGAATTAGAAGAGTTACCCGAAAAAGTTGCTCAATCAACGATAAAAGATACCTATGGCTGGGATATAGGTAAACATGAGCAAGGCTAAATTAATATCAGTAAAGAACCAATTTTTAAACGGAGAAACAGGTGACAGAAAATAAATCTATCGATGATATTAATCATTTTATTGATCATGGCTCAATAACTTCTCAGCAGATTCTGGTGGTTTCACTTTGTTTTTTATTCAATATGTTAGATGGTTTCGATATCACAGCGATGGCAGTAGTGGCCTCTCCTGTTTCAGTCGATCTTGCTTTAACTCCAGATCTTCTTGGATGGATATTCAGTTTTGCACTTGCAGGCATGATGGTTGGAGCTATGGCTTTAGCACCCGTTGCCGATGTAATAGGTAGAAGGGCGTTGATTATCATAAGTCTGTTAATTGTTGGTGTATCAGTTGTGATGACATCAAAAGCGGAGTCTTTAACCCTTTTTATGATGTTGAGGTTTATCAGCGGAATGGGTGCGGGAGCCCTACTTGCAAGTCAAGCTTCATTAGCAGCAGAATACAGTCCAAATAAATACCGTGCTCTCTCTGTGGCGATAGTTACTGCGGGATATCCAACTGGTGCAATGATGACCTCTGTTGTTGCTGGATACATACTTCCCGAATATGGCTGGAGAACAATGTTTCTTTTTGGTGGTGTAGTTACAATCAGCATGGTAGTTGTGGCTTGGTTCATGATTCCCGAGTCACTCAAATACCTCCTTGAAAAAAGACCGGCTAATGCCCTAACAAAAATTAACTCTATTTTAGCTAAGTTAAAAGTACCAAAGTTAAAAGAACTACCAGATTTGGAAGTAAAAAAAGAGAAAAAGGTTAGTATTGTCGGAAATATGAAAATGCTGCTCTCTCCTGAATTTCGTAGATTATCATTAATGCTCTGGACATCCTTCTTTTGTGCTTTTGGTACCTTATATTTTTTGATGAGTTGGATTCCAAAACTCATGGAAAATGCTGGATATGATATGGCTGTTGGAAGAGATGCTTTTCTTTTATTTAATTTGGGTGGTGTGATCGGAATTTATCTTTTAGGCATACTCTCAGTGAAATGGAAGCTTACTAATTTGATATTGAATCTTTCAATTGTATCTGCAATCAGTATGATCTCTTTCGCGCTTATTCCTAATCAACTCAATCTTCTTTTCATACTAATACTGATCATAGGGATTCTTCAACAAAGTGCATTTACGGGCCTTTATGGTGTAGCGGCAAAGGCTTACCCTACAGAAATAAGGAGTACTGGAGTTGGTTGGGCGATTGGTTTAGGGAGGTCGGGAGCAGTTGTTGGACCAGCAGTTGCCGGTTACTTGATTCTTGCTGGCTACGACATGTCGGCAAATTTCATTTTTTTCTCTATCCCTATGATAATTTGCGGCTTAATTGCTTATAAATTGGATATAGACTAAGTTTAATCATAACTAATAGGAAATCGGGGGGGAGTGCTAGCTGATGCTTGAATGGCTAGAATATACCAGCCTATCTATCTGGGTTGCAGAATCAATTTGGGGTTACCCAATCATGCTGAGTCTCCACATTGTAGGTTTAGCAGTAGTGGTAGGTATTTTTACAGTATATAACTTTCGCTTATTGGGTTTTTTCAATTCACTTGAATTTGAACCATTTCTTGATTTTTTTAGACTTGCTTGGTTNGGGCTCTTAGTCAATTTTGTCTCTGGATTTACGTTATTTAGCTCTCAAGCAACATTTTATGTAACAAATGTTCCTTTTTTGGTAAAAATATTCTCGATTATCAGTGGCTCTCTTTTAGCTCTAAAAATTCAGCTGCGCCTACGATCAATGGTAAAAGCAAGAGAAAACAGAATTACAAAACCGAATTGGGAAGATCGTTTTTATGCCATGATATCTCTGATTATATGGACATCTGCAATTTTTGGTGGAAGATTGATCGCTTATTTTTAGTAAATATCTTATGACAGAAATATTAATTCGAACAATAGAAGGAAGCACTATAAATTCATGGATTTTGACAACGACTTGGCTTTGGCCATTTCTTGAAATAATTCACTTTATAGGCTTATCTCTTCTCCTTGGCTCGATGCTCGTTATTGATATTCGTTTAGCTGGATATATCAGGAATATGGACATCATGAGAACTCATGATTTGCTTCCATTGGCTGCAATAGGCTTATTCATTAATATGGTGACAGGATTATTATTTCTTATGGGCGATCCAGCTCGTTATCTAATTAATATTGGTTTTCAAATAAAAATGGCTTTGATTCTTCTGGCTGGCCTNAATGCATTATTATTTTCATTAAGGATAAAACCCGTTATGACTCAATGGGATCCCTATGGAGATACTAATACAGAGGCTAAGGTTATCGCTTATATTTCTCTTATATTGTGGTTTGGCGTGCTATTATTGGGACGCTTGATACCCTATGTGGGAACAGGCTAATAATAATTAATTGATCTACACTTGGGAGCTTACTTCCCAATAACATTTATGACTTTACTTAAAAATTCTGCCTTATCAAGTAAGAATTTCAGGCTCTATTTTTGCGGAAATATATTTTCTGTTCTTGGGGTTTGGATACAGCGATTGTCACTTGGATGGCACGCATGGCAATTAAGTGAATCTGCTTTTATCGTGGGCTTAGCTGCTGCAGTACAGTATATACCTCTTTTGTTCTTAACACCTTTTTTTGGTGTTTTAGCTGATCAATATAAACCAAGATCAAGTGCTATAGTAATGCATCTGATTTTAATTTTTGTAGCATTATCGCTCAGTGTTCTGACCCTAATAAATCAAATGGAGATTGTGTCTTTATTGTTTCTCTCATTTTTATATGGTGTTGCGAATAGTGCTTATTCACCGATCAGGCTGGCGCTAATTCCCTCGCTTGTCTCAGCAAAACAACTTTCTAGTGGTGTAGCTATATCCTCAGCTGGATTTAATTTATCAAGATTTATCGGCCCAGGAATTGCTGGATATATCGTAACCGTATATGGATTGGGTTATGCATATTTAGTTAATGCTATTACTTATATTCCCGTAGTTGTTGTTCTTGCATTTATCAAGNCCAAAGAAATTAAAGAAATAAGTAATAAAAAAGAGGGTTTTTTTGAGAAACTTAAGAAAGGCATGATCTACACTTTCAATCATGACGTAATAAAAAACGTAATTTTGATTGCAGGCGTAAGCAGTTTTTTTGGAAGAGGTTTGATTGAGCTTCTGCCTGTTTTCACAGCGACAGTCTATGATGGTGGAAGTGAAACACTGGCAATTCTCATGGCGGCATCTGGTCTTGGTGCTGTCTTAGCCAGCTTAATTTATATGTCTGGAGTACTGGATCTAAAACTAAGCAAAGCAGTTTTTTATGGAGGGTTTGGTATGTCTATTATGTGCTTGTTTTTTGCTTTAACTGAAAATTTAATTATCGGTTCTCTGATGGTAATGATGATCGGTTTCTTTATTACATTTGTTGCAGTCGGATCTCAATCTGAAGTACAGCTTAATGTAGCTAACGAATTAAGAGGAAGGGTTTCAAGTTTATGGACCATTGTGGTTCTTGGCGGACCAGCTGTGGGAAGTTTATTCGCTGGTGTTTTGGCAAACGAACTAGGCCCCAAATTGACAGCGATGATTTTCTCTTCGATCTGTTTAGTAATTTTATCCTTCATTGCCATGAAAAAGGTTGGACAGAATTAGTCACCATGAACAACGCCGGCAGCAATACCGAGCTCNGGTGCTACTGAATAGAAGTCCAGAACAGGATTATTACCTCCAGCTACCTTATGTGCAGCAGATGCAGCAATCCAAGTATGTAGCTCCATAGATCCAATTCCAGCTTCATCAATCAGCTTGTACTGATCCCAATTATCAAAATGATCGATTTTAGACTTCAGTAAAATATCGAGAAATTTTCTGTCGGCCTCCGCATTTAATCTCATGTCTTTAGCAGTCCTCTCCCCCCTGACAATCATTTCGGCTCCCTCGTGATGCATCTCTTCGAGGCGTTTTATCCATTCGTTTGATGTTAATGAGGCTTCGTCTTCTCCACCAGAGTCTTGCCATGCATGAACCTCCTCGGAGCCCTCACCAATTTCCGGATAGTAGCGTCTTGGGTGATGAGACATTCCGCCAGAGGCTAATAGTAATATTCTCTTATTTGTAGTTTTTGCATATCTACCAATTGCTTCACCGAGAAGGCGAGTTCTTCTGAAGGGCACAAATGGCTCAGTAATGCAGTTTATGAATATTGGTACGACTGGTTTTTCTTTCAGTCCTCCACACATTTCATGGATAGTCTGTGAAAAAGCATGATCTATTGTCATATTGCTCGAAGTAGCGGGATCAATATCGTTATTTCTAAGAAATACGGCGATTTCACTGGCAATTTCAGAAGGCACATTTAATTCACCAGAGAATCCTCCAATATCCTCTGCNGCACTGGCCTTAATACCAATGCAAAAAGCGGGCATAAGTCTCAAGAAAAATCCATTAAAGTGATCTGACCCAAAAGCAATTACCAAATCAGGATCAAATTCTTTAATTTGATTGGCTCTGTCCAGGTATGCTTTCTGCATGGCTTGCCAGTCTTGAGGTTCTTTTGCATAACAATGCAGTAAAGGACTGTGTGAGGCACAGACAAGATGTGTGACCATAAAAACTTACCTTTTATTTATTGTTATGTTTATTGTTAAATAAAGAATACAATTAGGCAACATATTCAATAAAAACCTATGTCTAAATCAATAAACATCTTCAGTTTCAAAATATCGATCCTTCTGGTTACTTCAATTTTTTATGAATTGGTCTATGCACATGGAGTATCAGTAAGAGATGCTGGTTTTATTCAACAAATAAATGAGCAAGCGATATCAATATTTATCTATTTAGGTGCCAAACATATGGTGACCGGTTATGATCATTTACTTTATTTGTGTGGGGTAATTTTCTTTCTGAATAGACTGAAAGATGTAGTTGTCTTCGTGTCTTTGTTTGCAATCGGTCACAGCATCACTCTTCTATGGGGTGTGATCAGTCACACGCACATCAATCCCTATATTATCGATTCTATAATTGGATTATCCGTTGTTTATAAAGCACTTGAAAATCTTGGCGAATTAAAAAATTTATTTCACATAAATATAAATCCTAAGATAGCGGTATTTTGTTTTGGATTGATACATGGACTTGGATTAGCCTCAAAACTTCAAGATTTTATAGTTTCTGATAATGGTGTTGTAGCAAACATTATCTCTTTTAATATTGGGGTGGAAATTGGGCAGATAATTGCTTTAACAATTGCGTATTTTGTAATTAATTCATGGCGAAAAATTGGTGGTTTTTATGAAAATGCTCGAACATCAAATTTTGTNCTTATGTTTCTTGGGTTTCTTCTTTTTCTCAATCAGATAAGCGCTTATTTTCTTGTAGTGTGATTTATTATTTTGCAACATTCACATTTATTTAGTCGGTTGGAGCGAAATATCTTGATAGGAACGTCGATTCCAAATTAATATGAAATATCAACGAGTGAGTTAGATAATAAGTGATGACGATCAGATCAAAAATTTTTGCAATTTTTTGTAGCGCCATAGCAATCACAGTTTTTTTTATTCTTCCTGCTGAATATGGTTTCGATCCATCAGGTATTGGTAAGAAGTTTGGTTTGCTCAGACTTTCTGAGAGCCCTGTAACAATCAATGACGAAGATTCAGTAAATATAATTAGAGGTGAGTATCCTGGTATTCCTGAAGATTATGACTCGTGGTATCCAGATGTATTGGGGGAGCCATACTCTAAGACTCAAGATAAGATTTTCTCCAAAAGTACTATTGTGGTTGAGCTTGAGAGTGGGGAGCAGGTCGAATATAAAGCATTGATGCAACGAGGTGACATGATCTTATACTCATGGTCTGTAGAANAAGGTATTGTTTATACAGATTTTCATGCTGATCCGACCGAAAATAAGGACTCATATCCTGATGATTATTTTATTCGTTATCGAGAGAGTGAAACATCGAATAGCAGCGGTTCAATGGTGGCATCATTCACAGGAAATCATGGATGGTACTGGTTAAACATCGAAGAATTTCCTATTAAAATTACTCTCGAGGTAGCTGGATTTTACTCTGAAATTAAAGAACTTGGCCGATCATTTCAGTAGGTAATTTAGGGGTATCTTCCATACCCTATGTCTTTATCAAAGATAGCAACTCCATTAATGNTTGCNTAGTTATCCCAATCCTTTTTTAACTCCTCAATGACATCAGGCATAACAGAAGAAAGATCATTGAACTCAGCTGGATCTTTTTCTATGTCATAGAGTTCCCATTTACCTGATCCTTCAAGAGGCCAGGTCAGAACTGCCTTATATTTATCCTTTATAAGAGCACGATTTCCATAAAGTTCCCAGCCGATGGGATTATCACCATGAACGTTTGTTACCTTATCGGTCAAAAAATCAAGTGCGGAGCGTCCTGTAAAAGGAATAAGAGCTTTATTGTTAGCNGGGAAATTCGTGTTGGTAATCTCTAGAATGGTAGGCGCTATATCCATCACTGTCATCACGGAATTTTTTACCTGTGGCTTAAATCTGCTTTTTGAGCTGTATAAAATTGCAGGTGATTTGATTCCACCCTGAGAAGTATAAGACTTATAAATTTTATATGGTGATACTGTTGCCTGAGCCCATCCAGCCCCGAGCCAGACATAAGAACCTTCCTTCCCCATATTGTTGAGTCGGTTATCAAAAGTGGCTGGAATCCAAAATTCATTTTGACCCATTTTATCAATCGCATTGCCCTCGGCACCATTGTCAGATACAAATATAATAATTGTTTCTCGCTCAATTTCATTTTGGACGTAATCAATAATTTTCCCAACATAAAGATCCATCAGCTCAATCATTGCTGCATGAAGTTCTATTCTTTTCAATTCAACTTTTTTCTGTTGGATTGAGATCTCACTCCATTTTTTTACCACTCTATTCATTGGAGGTAGTTCAGAATCCTCAGGCAGAATACCTAATGATTTTTGTCTATTGAATCGTGATTCTCTTATTACATCCCAACCCTCGTCATAAATACCTTTGTATTTTTCTATCCATTCATCAGGAACTTGGAGTGGCCAGTGTGGAGCAGTATAAGCAAGGTAAGCAAAGAATGGTTTTTTGCTATTATCATTCGTATTTATGTAATCCAGCATTTTTATCGTGTAGTCTTTTGATGAGTAGAAATCTTCCGATAATTGATTCAATTTTTTTCCATCCTCGAAATACTCTGCATCTGGTGTCCCGGAGAAGGTTCCTGTCGCATCAGAAAAATGGCTTCCCCCACCATCAACTATTCCAAAATATCTATCGAAACCCTGATCTGTTGGAAGCTTTCCTTGCTTCTTTCCAAGATGCCACTTACCAGTCATGAAAGTATCGTATCCAGCTTGGTTTAGGATTTTCGGAAAAGTGATCACAGAGTCATTCAAAAACCCTTCATATCCGGGTCTGCCTCTTAATTCTGGGAGCCTCCTTAATGCAGCTGAATTTGTTCCTAAACCTGCCATGTGGTTGTCTATGCCAGTGAGTAACATTGCACGAGTCGGTCCACATGTGGGCGCAGTATAATAATTTGTGAGCTGAATGCCATCTTTTGATAATTTATCGAGGTTCGGAGTCTTTATTTCGCTTCCGTATACACCTATATCAGAGTATCCAAGATCATCTGCCACAATTAATATTATATTCGGACGTTCTTCAGACACTGCAGCAGAATAGATAATCACGAAGAAAAAGATACTTAGAAAAGTTTTTGATAGATGTTTTCTTTTTTGGGCTAACATGGAATTAATTGCCTTTATGAAGTATTGTTTAATTATACTTTAAGTTATTGACAAGATGATTGTCATTATTTATTAAAAATTGTTAGCAAACTAAGTCGAAAGTTTACAAATTTTCTCGACAAGAGGTAACTAGCATATACAAAACTAGGAGGTCCGTAATGTCTGATTATGGGATGATAATAAACGGTCAGAAAATACACACAGAAAATACATTNTCTGTTCTAAATCCTGCGAATGAAGNGGTTTTAGCAGAATGTCCAATTGCAACAAGGGAGCATTTGGATCAAGCAGTTGAAGCNGCCTCNAAGGCATTTGAGAGTTGGTCAAAAGTTTCTGATGAAGAGAGAGCTGCNGTNTGTGGAAAAATCTCTGACGCAATTGCTTCTCATTCAGAAGAATTAGCAAAACTTCTGACCCAAGAACAAGGTAAACCGCTTGAAGGTGCNGGCTCTCGTTTCGAGCTTGGTGGTGCTGCGGGCTGGGCCGGGTATACCAGCACATTAAAGCTTCCTGAGAAAGTAATTGTCGATGATGAGAATGCGAAAATTGTACAAACAAGAAAACCAATTGGGGTTGTGGGTTCAATTCTNCCGTGGAATTGGCCTCTGATGATAGCAGTATGGCACGTTGTTCCAGCAATTAGGGCAGGTAACACAGTAGTTATGAAGCCATCACCTTATACACCGCTTAGTTCNCTCAGATTANCAGAAATAATCAGCTCAGTTCTTCCTNCTGGTGTTCTCAACTGTGTTGCNGGAGAGAATGAACTCGGTCAGTGGATGACNGANCATAAGGATATTCAAAAAATTATCTTCACTGGATCCATACCGACAGGAAAAAAAGTGATGAATAGCTCCTCAGCAACACTAAAAAGGCTGACACTTGAGTTAGGAGGAAATGACGCTGGGATTGTTCTTGATGATATTGATCCATCGGCAGTTGCACAAGACATTATTCAGGGCGCTTTTTTGAATAATGGGCAAACTTGTGCTGCACTTAAGCGATTGTATGTCCATGAATCAGTCCATGANGAGTTATGTGAAAAATTGGCCGAAGCAGCCACAGGTATACCTATGGGTGATGGGCTTGATGAGAAAAACTTGCAAGGACCGATCCAAAATAAAATGCAATACGATAAAGTTGTTGATCTCTTTGAAGATGCTAAAAAGCAGGGTGGCAGAGTACTTTGCGGTGGTGATATTCCAGATACNCCCGGTTATTTTATGCCTTACACTCTTGTTGCTGATGTAAAAGATGGAATGCGTATTGTTGATGAAGANCAATTCGGNCCACTTTTACCGATCATAAAATACTCAGATCTTGATGATGCGATAAAAAGCGCTAATTCACTTGAGACAGGGCTGGGAGGATCTGTATGGTCCTCAAATCTAGAACGTGCTGCNGAAGTAGCGAGTAAACTTGAGTGTGGNACAGCCTGGGTCAATGGCCATGGAGGAATTGCTCCAAACGTACCATTTGGTGGCGTTAAATGTTCTGGAATTGGAGTTGAATTCGCAGAAGAGGGTTTGCATGAATACACCAATATCCAGATCGTAAATGTAGCTAAGGCATAACCTAAGTGAGCAATATATTATCTCGGATCGGCCCGGGAATGATGCTTGCCGCTGTTGGCGTAGGTGTTTCTCANCTGGTTTATTCTACTCAAGCAGGAGCAGATTATGGGTTATCACTTTTATGGCTGATAATCGCAATTACNCTCATAAANTATCCAGCATTTCGTTTCGCTGTCGACTATGCTAATGCCACNGGTGAGAGTTTAGTCAGAGCTTATGGNGACATAAGTAAATTGGCNNTGGGCTGGTTGATGGCTGGCTTCGTTGTTGATACTTTCATCGCAACGAGTGCTGTTGCACTNGTTACTGCTGGANTATTCATAAATATTTTTGANGTGNCCTANACCGCACCACAAGTAGCAATAGTGATAACTCTNTTTTCTGCTGTCATCCTTATGAATGGTCAGTATGCNAAAGCAGAAAATATNGTGAGATTNCTCGTTTTAGTCTTCTCCATGCTTACATTGGTTGCAGTTATTTTCGCGATACCCATTTTAGGAAGTAACGACAGAGCCATCCTTGCTGAGATTGACATGAATATGGAGTTGTCACTTTTTGTAATTGCAGTAGCTGGTTGGATGCCTATGCCAACAAATGGAGCTGTATTGTTTTCAAAATGGGTCTGCGAAAAAAGAAAAATAAATAAAGATGAATTTAAAGATGATATTGCTTTGAGAGATTTCAAGATCGGTTATTTTTTGACACTATTTTTAGCTATTTGTTTTGTTGTAATGGGAACTGCCGTGCTTTTTGAAACTGGGAGAACTGTCCCTGTGACACCACCCGAATTTGCATCGGAGTTATTCCGTGTTTTTACCGAAACAATAGGCGACTGGTCCTATCCAATTATTGCCTCCGCCGGACTCGCTGTAATGTGGTCAACCTTGATTGCTTTGATGGATGTAATGCCGAGACTAACAGACAGACTATCCGGAGTTATGATGAGACGATCCAATGAATTACCAGACAGATATAAACTCTTCTCTGCTATCCAAGTCACAGGAATAATAATTATATTGCTTTTCTTTTTGAGTAGTTTTAAGGCATTTCTCTACTTTGCTACAAGTGTTGGATTAATTGCNGCGCCGACGATNGGATATTATAATTANAAAGCTATAACCTCTGCTAAAATTCCAGCAAAATACAGACCGAAGAANTCNTTAGTTATATGGAATTGGGCATGNATCGTGATTATGACAATGTTTGCAGTGGCTTTCGTATATACGAGGATTTTTGTATGAGNANNATCAAGAAAATGACAGGTGGAAAAGCTATGGTTATGGCAGCCAAGGCTAATGGTATAGATACAGTTTTTGGTCTTCCTGGAGCACAAACATATCCAATCTTTGATGCGTTATATAANTTACCTGAAATAAAAACATTNATATCTCGCCATGAGCAAGGGGCNGCATATATGGCTTATGGATATTCTAAAGCAACAGGTAAACCAGGAGCTTTTTCGGTTGTTCCTGGTCCTGGTGTATTGAATACAACTGCTGCATTATGTACTGCAGCCGGTGGGAATGTCCCACTTCTGTGCATGACAGGNCAGGTNCCTGCTGAATTTCTTGGCAAAGGAAGAGGTCACCTGCATGAGTTATCNAGCCAAACTGGCACATTAGAGACATTGATAAAGCANGCAGAGCATATTGCCGATCCATCCAAAACATACTCAATCATGAATAAGGCTTTTCGTANTATGTTAAGCGGNCGGCCTGGCCCCGTATCANTGGAAATGTGNTGGGATACNATGGGTCAGCAGTGGGATGTTGAAGTGACAGANGGGAATAGTTCTGTTGAGAAACCAGATTTAGATGANGATGCAGTGAACGAAGCAGCAAAATTAATATCANNNTCAAAAAATATTATGATCATGTCTGGTGCAGGAGCTCAGCATGCAAGTAAGGAAGTCAGGGAATTGGCTGCACTGCTCGGAGCACCATCCACAGCCCTCAGAAGTGGAAAAGGGGTTGTGAGNGAAGANAGTGATGTAGGAGTTTCCTCTGCCGTAGCAAGAAAGTTATGGGAAGATACCGATCTTCTCATTGGAATNGGATCTAGGCTGGAAATGCAGTATATGCGNTGGTTNTCGATGATGAAGTACTATGATCGGTCTCCTCCAGGATGGAGNGGCTCTGTCACACCTAATGCACCTAAACTTATNAGAATTGATATTGATCCNGAGGAGATGGTTAGACTCAAACCTGACGTTGGAATTGTCGCAGACTCTATTGATGGAGTGACAGCATTAATCAACCGAGTGAATAAAATTGGTTTTCACAAAGGAAATCTCGATCGTATTGCATCAATGAAAGCCAAAATGAGAAAAGCCATTGAAAAAATTCAACCTCAGATNTCATATCTAGATATCATTAGAGATGTTCTACCGAGAGATGGGTATTTTGTTGAAGAGCTCTGTCAGGCAGGATTTACATCTTATTATGGGTTTCCTGTTTATGAGCCAAGAACTTATGTCTCTTCNGGCTATCAAGGCACCTTGGGTTTTGGCTTTCCAACTGCACTNGGGGTAAAAGCTTCAATGCCTGATAAAGCTGTGGTTTCTATCATTGGCGATGGTGGTTTTATGTTCGCAATGCCAGAACTAGCAACAGCTGTTCAACATAATCTCTCTGTTNTAACAGTATTGTTTAATAATAATTCTTTTGGGAACGTGAGGAGAGATCAAAAAGATAGGTTCCAATCAAATATTATTGGCGCTGATCTTACAAATCCAGATTTCCTNAAACTTGCAGACTCATTTGNNGTTAGAGGCTATCGAGTCTCGACCCCAAAAGATTTTAAACCTGCCCTTAAAAATGCAATTGAAGAAGACAAGCCAGCAATAATTGAGGTAGAAATTGAAAAAGATTCTGAAACAAATCCNTGGAAATACATTCATGGATGAATCTTGAATAATATCTAGAGTTTAAAATTCCGTATGAGGGNCCTTATTTGAAAAACAAAATCACGAGAAGAGATTTTTTAAATGGAACACAAATCGCTATTGGTGCTTCTATNGTTTCACCTATGGAAAATATCCTAGGTGCAAGTAATAGTTTATTTTCTNTACCAGAGGATTATTACCCACCTGCGAAGACTGGGCTAAGAGGAAGTCATGATGGTTCCTGGGANGTCATGCATACAAGGGTNACAGGAAAATCTTGGCCAAAGACTGGGCATGAGGAAAAATACGATTTAGTNGTTGTTGGTGCTGGTATCAGNGGATTGTCTGCAGCATATCATTTTAAAAAAGAACATCCCAATTCAAAAATTCTTATATTGGATAATCATGATGATTTTGGNGGACANGCNAAGAGGAATGAATTTAATGTAAATGGAGATAANCGAATAGGTTATGGAGGAACTGAAGCCATCGATACCCCTTCTTCATACAGCAATGAGGCAAAGGAATTAATTAAAGAAATTGGCATTGACGTCAANAAATTTTACGAAGCATATGACCANTCCTTATACTCTTCATTAGGGTTATCAAAGGGAATTCTCTTTGATAATCAATCTTTTTCTGAAGAGAAATTAGTGGTTGGCTACAATAAGATTCCATGGAGAGAGTATGCCGATAAAACCCCAATGACAGATAAAGCTAAGGATGATCTGGTCAGAGTTTGGACGGAAAAAAAAGATTATCTNCCAGTGTTATCTGATGCAGAAAAATATCAATTATTAAAAAATATTAGTTATTACGATTTTTTAAAAGATTATGTCAAAGTTGATCAGCAAATTCTCGAAATATTCAGACGTTGGGGCATGAGTTTCTGGTGTGTTGGTATAGATGAAGTCCCATGCACTCTGATTCAAAATTATGATGGTGGAATNCCCGGCTTAGATCATACATTAAAGAGAAGCGGGTATAGAGGAGACGAACCTTACATCTTTCATTTTCCAGATGGAAATGCTTCTATTGCAAGACTGTTAGTAAGGAAATTAATACCTGAAGCTGTCCCTGGCTCAACCATGGAAGATGTAGTTCTTGCTAAGGTNGATTACTCTTTATTGGATAATGATAATTTAAACAAAATACGACTCAACTCCACTGTCGTTGATGTAGCTCATAACCGTGACTCAACTGCAGTTGATGTGACTTATGTGAGGCACAATAACACACATACAATAAGAGCAGATAAGTGTATTCTCGCCTGCTATAACACTGTTATTCCATACATTTGCTCAGAATTACCNAGCAAACAAAAAGAAGGGTTGAAATATAACGTCAAAATACCGTTGACATACACCAAGGTAATGATACNTAGCTGGAAATACTTTGCTGAATTGGGATTGGATTTTGTTTATTACACAAATGGATTTTTTAAGCAGGTTGAATTNGCATATCCAGTATCTATTGGTGATTATCAATTCAACAAATCACCGAATGACTCCATGATACTTCACATGTGTCATTCTCATCATTCCCCAGATATTCAGGGGCCAGATCAATGGAAAGAAGGCAGGAGAGTGCTTCTATCGACGCCTTTTTCTGTTTTTGAAGATCATATCAAAAATCACTTAGATCAGGCTCTGAAAAAAGCAGGATTTGATGCAGATAGAGACATATCAGCAATTACAGTCAATAGATGGCCTCATGGGTATTCGTATTCAAACGATCTTATTTGGGAGCCAGAATGGCCGAACGATGAAAGTAAACCATGGGTAATAGGAAGNAGGCAATATGGAAGGATCTCAATTGCAAACTCTGATGCAGCTGCTTCAGCGGATACCAANGCTGCCATTACCGAAGGAATTCGGGCAGCAAATGAAATGCTATCTCTTTAGTTANNATAAACATGTCCATCAGACTATTTTTTAAAATAATACTATTATCCATTCTGGGTGCATGNTCAGATAATCAAGAGATTTTTCTTCCCGATTACAACGAGATCGATTANCTAATAAAAAATGGAAAGATCGTCGATGGTACAGGCAATGAGGCTTTCTTTTCAGATCTCGTGATTGTTGAAGATGAAATCGTATTTATCGGTGATACANGTTTTTCAGAAACTGATAAACAAAACAGGATAGAAAATATAATTCATGCCGATGGAAGAGTTGTAACCCCAGGATTTATCGATTTGCATTCACATGGNGATCCTTTNAAGTATCCTTCAATGCCGAATTTCTTGGCAATGGGTGTTACCACAATTACCCTTGGTCAGGATGGCGCGAGCCCTGAAACTCANCCATTATCTTCATGGATTGATAAAGTTGAAGAGCGGGGTATAGGTCCAAATCTGGCTATGTTTGTGGGTCATGGAACCCTCAGGAATCTCTCAGGTATAAGAACGGACAAGAATCCTGATCCAGAAGAAATCAATGGCATGTTATCCATGTTGGATGANACTCTTAAATACACATTTGGACTGAGTACGGGATTAGAATATAGCCCGGGGTTAAATGCCGAATCAGAAGAGCTAAAAGAGATTGCTANGGTTGTTGGGAAAAATAACCGACTCATAATGAGNCACATGCGAAATGAGGATGATGATGAACTTGAAGGTTCAATTTCCGAATTATTGGAGCAAGGGGAATACGCTAAAATACACATTTCTCATCTCAAGGCTGTTTATGGAAAAGGAGCAAAACGCGCTGATGAAATATTATCTATATTGGATAGCGCCAGAAGAAATGGAATTGATGTAACGGCAGAAGTTTATCCCTACACCGCGAGCTATACAGGGATAGGCATTGTTTTTCCGGTCTGGTCTAAGACACCAGAACAGTTTCAAGAAGCAAAACTGAATAGAAGAGATGAATTAGCAAACTATCTGAGAAATCGAGTGAATAGGAGAAANGGCCCTGAAGCNACACTGCTCGGAACCCCACCATATACTGGCAGAACTTTAGCGAGTATCGCCCACGAAAAAGAGATTAATTTTGAGGATCTACTCATTGATGAAATTGGTCCTNATGGAGCCTCAGGGGCTTACTTTGTTATGAATGATGAGCTTCAAAATCGCTTATTGACTGATCCTTACGTNGGTGTCTGCTCAGATGGAAGNATAAGTGGCTTTCATCCAAGAGGCCACGGCACATTTGCAAAAATAATTGAAAAATATGTGNTTAAAGAAAAACTGCTGACGTTNGAAGAAGCAGTTAGGAAAATGACTTCATTTTCAGCGAATATACTCGGTATNAATGATCGAGGGACACTTGGNGNGGGTATGAAGGCCGATATAAATATTTTTGAACCCAATAACGTACGNGCACTTGCTACCTATCCAAACCCATTTGTTCTGGCTGAGGGATTTGATATTGTTTTAGTTAATGGTAAAAAAGCTTGGCAAGATCAAAATCAAAGTCAACAACTCTGGGGAAGAGTGTTGAGACCAGAAAAAATACAAGATAANCCATGAATGACAAAAAAAATACGGCATCTTTTTCTTTGAAAGNTGAAAAGTTTGATCTCGACGCATTTAACTTGAGATACAAATCATCTCTGACTTTCTTAAATTCACGTGCATTCTCAGCTAATGAAATCATCAAAGTCGATAAAAATACAATCACGTTAGATCTCAGTCGTGGTGCTGAGTTGTATGGTGTATCAATCTCAGGTCTACCTGTCGATCACTTCAGCAATCTCGTCAATCGCGCATTANTTGACGCAGAGACAGGATTTGCTTATGGGAGATGGGCAGAAAATAGAGGCATCTATGCAAATGATTTATTTAACTCTAATGCAGATGCTATTAGTGAGAAACGCTCTATTCATCTTGGCCTCGACGTATTTTGTGANGATGGAACNAAAATATANAGTCCACTGGATGGACGAATTCANANAAAAACGAATAATAAGCAAGAGTTGGATTATGGTCCTTTACTAATATTGGAGCACAATGACGATGAAGGAGGAGTCTTTTTTACATTATATGGACATCTTNATTCAAAAAGCCTNATAAATATTCATGAGGGAGACAAAATTAGTGCTGGTCAACTCATTGCTGAGGTGGGNGCACCACCAGAGAACGGCAATTGGCCTCCTCATCTTCATTTTCAAATTATTTTAGACTTATTGGGTTTGAATTCTGATTTTCCTGGAGTGGCATTTCCANGTGAAATGGAGAAATGGCTATCACTNTCACCCTGTCCTTCAATGTTTTTTGAGAGTGCCCCCNCAGNGATTGATGCGAGCATGGAAACCAAAANGAAATTAGGGTTAAGGTCAAAATGAATTCTCTTCAATTCCTTGATTACATAGCAATGCTCGCGTACTTCCTTGTGCTTATTTGGATAGGGGTTTCTGTGGTTAGATCAAGAAGCGAAAAAAACAAGTACGACTCATTTTTAGCGGCTGATAGAAATATGAATCTCCTGCAAACTACCAGCAGTGCGGCAGCGACAGATATCGGTGGTGGTTTTAGTATCGCAATGGGAGGGCTCGGCTTTACTCTTGGAGTCTCCGGTTCATGGATGATCGCAGTATCAGGTCTCAGTATTGTGATGGTGTCATTCTTAATGGTTCCCAAAGTAAAACGTTGGTCAGATAGGGTCAAAGGCTTAACTACAGGAGATTTATTTGCAGCGAGATTTGATCGTAAAACAGGAACACTCGCAGCAGTTGTGATTGGACTCTCATGGTTCACATTTGTGGGTGGCCAAATAATTGCTGGAGGAAAACTACTTCAAGTCACGCTTAATATGAATTTGACATTGGCTGTTTTGGTGTCTGGAGCAGTGATTCTTGCATATACAACGATGGGAGGTCTCAAAGCTGTCATATACACAGATGTATTTCAAATGTTGGTTTTAATGATCGGTATAGTTTTTATAGCAGTTCCAATAGGCCTAATTGAGGTGGGAGGTTGGAGTGTGATGGCACAGCAATTCAGCTCCTCAGATTCAACAAAACACCTTTTAGATTGGAGTGCGGTTGGGTGGCGTCAAATGCTTGGCTGGTTTTTCGCAATTTTCCCTGTTTGGTTTATCTCTATAGCTGCAATGCAGAGAATTGTCGCTGCCAGAGATGTCAAAACTGCTCAGAGAGGCTTTTTTCTTACAGGTATCCCGATTGAATGGCCNTTATTTGCTATTGGAAGCACNATGATAGGTCTTTTTGCAAGGTATTTAATTCCAGATCTAACTGATCCAGAATTAGCCACACCGATGATCATCATGCAATTGTTGCCTGCCGGTATCGCAGGATTGGTCATCGCCGCCTACATTGCAGCCGTGATGTCCTCGGCGGATTCATGTTTAATGGGACCAGTTGCTATATTCACAAATGATATTTACAAAAGATATATAAAACCAGATTCAACAGAACTCCATCTTGTAAGAGTTGCTCGATATGCGACCCTGATACTAGGCATTCTTGCGATTGTGACGGCATATCTAATACCTAATGTTCTGGATTTAATCTTATATGCATATACATTCGGCTCAGCAGGAATCTTTTTTCCGATGCTCGGTTTGTTGTTTTGGAAAAAAACTACAGCAAAAGGTGCATTTTGGAGTATGCTTCTGGGTGGTTCATCGGCAGTAATTTACTCAATTATAGGAGAGCCATTTGGTTTTGCAGCCTCATATCTGGGCTGGATAATTGGGTTGCCAACCTTAGTTATAGTTTCTCTAATGAGTGACCATAGTCCCGAAGAAAATCCTGATCTTTTTATTTGATTTCGAAATGCTTTTAGTAGTAACTTGCATCATCTCAAAATGATTTAAGCGAGACCATTTAATGTCGCAAATTCAGAATATTCGTAATATTGCAATTATTGCTCATGTTGATCATGGAAAAACGACTCTTGTTGATCAATTATTGAGATACTCTGGAACGCTTGACCCACGTGATAATTCAACAGAAAGAGTGATGGATTCGAATGATCTAGAGCGAGAAAGGGGCATCACAATATTATCAAAAAATACATCCATTACTTGGAACGATTATCAAATCAATATTGTGGATACACCTGGNCATGCTGATTTTGGTGGTGAGGTAGAAAGAATTCTTTCGATGGTTGATAGTGTTCTCCTCCTTGTAGATGCGGTAGATGGGCCAATGCCACAAACTCGATTCGTAACACAAAAAGCCTTCGCTAGGGGGCTAAAACCAATTGTAATAATTAATAAAATTGATCGAGATGGCGCAAGACCAGATTGGGTTCTTAACCAAACATTTGATCTTTTTGACAAACTTGGCGCTACTGATGATCAACTTGATTTCGCTGTTGTCTATGCATCTGCTTTATCGGGTTATTCCAGCCTTGATCCTCTAGAAAAAAATGGTGATATGTCTCCGTTATTATCAACAATAATATCTCAATCGCCACCTCCAGTTGTTGATCTTGATGGTCCATTTCAGATGCAAATTTCTAGCTTGGGATATGATCCATATATTGGTGTTTTGGGAACAGGAAGGATTCAGAGAGGAGGGGTAAAATCGAACACACCAATTTCTATCGCTTCTGAAGCAAATATCAGCAGAAATGCTAGGATCATGGATCTATTTGGTTTCGATGGTCTCAAGAGGGTGAAGATTGAATCTGCATATGCTGGTGATATTATTACAATCTCTGGGATTGATGATCTATCGATATCAGACACATTGTGTGATCGAGATTGCATAGAGTCACTTCCTCCTCTCACAGTTGATGAGCCAACTATAAGTATGACTTTCCAGGTCAATAAATCTCCATTTTCAGGGAAAGACGGAAAATATCTTACAAGTCGACAAATCCGTGAACGCTTGGATACAGAGCTAACTCATAATGTTGCACTTAGGGTTGAGGGAACGAGTGATCCAGATAAATTTAGAGTGTCTGGAAGAGGAGAGCTTCATCTTTCTATCTTAATTGAAAATATGCGAAGAGAGGGTTTTGAATTAGCAGTATCGNGACCTGAAGTCATTTACCATGAAATTAATGGTCAGATACATGAGCCTTGGGAGCAACTCACTGTCGATTTTGAAGAGGAACATCAGGGAACAATCATGACTAAATTAGCTGATCGCAAGGGAAAACTAATTGAAATGATCCCAGATGGCAAAGGCAGGGTAAGGCTGGATTACAATATACCCACTCGAGGTCTGATTGGTTTTAGGACAGAGTATTTATCTGCCACCTCAGGAACAGGTCTTATGTATCATGTATTTGATAGATATGATGTACGCGTTGAATCTACACTCGGACAACGGAATAATGGTGTCTTAGTTTCTATGGTAACCGGAAAAGCCCTGGCCTATGCATTATACAATCTTCAGGAACGAGGAAAATTAATGGCCAAACATGCTGATGAAGTCTATGAAGGAATGATTATTGGTATTAATAGTAGGAACAATGATTTAAATGTTAACCCCACAAAGGCTAAGCAATTAAATAATATGAGAGCATCTGGAAACGATGAAAATATTGTACTCACACCACCAATCAACTTTTCATTAGAACAAGCATTGGAATTCATNAATGATGATGAATTGGTNGAAGTCACGCCTAACAATATTCGAATCAGAAAAAAACTACTTACCGAGGTNGAGAGAAAAAGAGCTTCAAGATAAAACTTAAGCCCTTATTAATTGATCTGATTGCTCTTTTTACTTTAGAAAGTGNTTCCAATTAGAAGATAGATTAGAACACTTATTAGGCCGACAGTTAAAGCGTAGGGCATTTGTGTTTTTATGTGATCAATATGATCTGATGCAGCACCAGTTGATGCAAGAATAGAGGTGTCAGATAAAGGCGAACAATGATCACCGAATACNCCTCCACCTGCAATAGCGGCTACTGTTGCATATACTATGTGCGTGATTTCATTTCCTGAAAAATTAAATGCCAACGGAACGGCAATCGGTATCATTATTGCGTAAGTACCCCATGAGGTTCCTGTTGAAAAAGCGACAATGGCTGTGATTAGGAATGCCAGCATAGGCAGCAGTTTCGGCGTCAGCCATGATTCTGTATTTTCAATGATGAAACCCGCAGTATTGAGCATTGCAGAAAGATCATTTAATGAGTATGCGAGAGCTAAAATAATTATAGCCGGCATAATTCCTTTAATACCCATCATGGCAGTATTGATTATTTCATTTAGAGGCACACCCTGAATTCTCATTATTATCCCAGCGACTGAGGATGATAATAGAAAAGCCTCCATAGGTTTTGCCGATGAAGTAATCATGAATGAGCCCACAGCAAAACAGATTACNATCAGGACAGGAAAAACAAAATTCCAGAACAAGCTGGTTTGAATNCCCTCATAAGGCTCNATGTTGGTTAGCTCAACNCCCATAAGTGGATTTGCCCCATCTCTCAATAATTTATTTTCATTGATTGCTCTTTGTTCAGCTTTTCTCATTGGGCCAAAATCAGGTATTACTTTTGTAGCAATTAATCCAACCATAATCACTGCTAGTATTGAATAAATATTGTAAGGGATGGAATATATAAATAGCATCATTGCCTCACCGGCATCTTGAACTGGCCCCATCCCAATCATAAGTGTGGCTACTAGAACGGCCCAGCCGGTGATAGGAACAAGTATACTCACCGGTGCTGATGTAGAGTCGCATATGTAAGCAAGCTTTTCACGAGATATTCTAAATCTATCTGATAAATCTCTCATTGTTGATCCGACAAAAAGTGGGCTGAAATAGTCGCTAAAGTATACGAACATGCCCATGAACCAGGCAATTAGTTGAACACGTATTCGAGTCATTTTTTTTGAAGCAATAAATAATGAAAAATTACGGATTGCACCTGTTCTCTGGAAGAATGCAATTGAAATACCAATAAAAAATTCAAGCAAAAGCACCCATGAAAAGTCAGTATTCCCGAGCGCATTTTTAAGTAAATTAGGAAATCCAATTAAACCTTGACCAGAGACAACCACACCGATTAAACAGGCCATAGCCAAAGAAAAGATTGTATTCCTGGTAATAAAGGCTAGTAGGATAGCAACACTTGCGGGTATGAGTGATATAACTCCAAAATTTTCCACTGGATCCATGATAGAAAACCAAATTAAATTAGTTAGATTAGATTTCTTTTTTTGCTCTCTTACTTTCTATCATTGATATCAATTTAAAGCCAATTTTTCTGAATGGTTCGGACGGCATTCGACTTGCCGAGCCAAACAAATTTTTAATCTTTGGTACTTTTAATTGATTTGCTGACATGGCCAATAACTCACCAAATAATGTTCCCTTAACAATTCCACCTCCATTGCAACCAGCAGATATATAAATATTTTTTTCAATTTCACCCCATATGGGTCCACCATTGAACGTGAATCCAGTTGTTCCGCCCCAAACACTTTCAAAATTTATATTTGATATTTGTGGAAATCTTAACTTTAAACTTTGTCTCAGATGTCTCGATGCATTGACACCTTCTCTTTCGCACCCATAGTCATAGAGTGATCTAATCATTAATCTGCCATCAATAGTTAGTCTGAGAGTGCTACCTAGTCTGTGTGCAGGCAAAATACCCCAATTTTTCTCACTGCCAAGTGAAAATAACTCACTTTGTTGAAGAGGTTCTGTAATTGCTGCATAAGTGTATATTGGTGAAATATAATTTCGTGCAAAGCCTAATTTTGAACAAAATGCATTATTAGCAATAACAATTTTTTTAGATCGTATTGTTGCTTTTGGTGTATTGACTAGCCAACTCTTTTTATCTTTTTTTATCGAGAGTGCAGGTGTATTTTCATA
>PBAE01000010.1 GCA_002715745.1 Woeseiaceae bacterium | reverse complement strand
GGCCTCTGCTCGGGGAGAAGGACTTGAACCCTCAACGATGGGACCAGAACCCATTGTGTTGCCAATTACACCATCCCCGAATGATTGCAGCCCCGACCGGATTCGAACCGGCGTTTCTGGGTTGAAAACCCAGCGTCCTAGGCCTCTGGACGACGGGGCCATATAAATATTAAGAATAAAGTATTTTAATTATTAGTTGTTATAATTTTTCGATACTTTCAGCTAATCGGGCAATTACTGTATCTCTACCTAAAGCAAATATTGATTCAAAGAGTGGTGGGCTAATTTTTGTTCCAGTAATTGATACCCGTGTTGCTTGAAATCCAACCTTTGTTTTTACATTAATTTCTTCTAGTAATTTTCTCATAGTCATTTCTATTATTTCTAAAGAAAAATCATCCAGTTTAATAAACTCTTCCCTTAATAAAAAAAGATAATTTTGTGCTTCTTCATTGTTAACATCTTGCCAATCTAATTCATCAATAATGAAAGGCTCATCTATCAAAAACATTACTTGCTTAGTCAGATCCGCTAAAGTTTCAATTCTTTCCTGAACTGATGGAAATATTTTTGACAATCTGCTTTTTTCCTCATCGAATAATTCTCTCTGTATATCCTTTTCAATTTGGGACAATGCAGTAACTTGGAAATCTTCAATATTAGTGGAGCGGATATAAAGACCATTTAGCCATAATAACTTTTTCTCATCGAAGATTGCGGAATTTGGTAAGACATTTTTTAGGTCAAACTTGCTTATTGCGGTATTAATATCAAATTGTTCAACATCATTACCTGGAGACCATCCAAGTAAACATAGATAATTAAACATGGCATCACTTAAAATACCTTTGTTTCTAAAAGCTTCTACTGAGGTGTCACCGTGCCTTTTACTTAGTTTTTTTCCATCAGGACCAAACAATAAAGGAAGGTGACAAAAATCAGGTAATGCAGCATCAATTGATTTCATTAGCATAATGTGTTTAGGAGTTGAAGAAAGTATGTCTTCACCCCTAGCAATTATTGTTATTCCATAATCTACATCATCAACAGTTGATGCTAGATGATATGTTGGAGATTTGTCAGAACGTAAAATAACAAAATCTTCAACATCTGAAAGATTAAATGACATTTCGCCTCTAATGTAATCATTGAATTCTATTGAGCCATCATTGGGTACTTTAAACCTTATTGCACCATCATCTTCATAAGCTAAATTTTTACTTAAAAGATTTTCTGCAACTTCCCGATATCGGTCAAATCTTGATGATTGTTTATAAGTATCATTAGAATCACCTACTTCAATTCCTTCATCCCAATGCAAACCAAGCCATTTTAAATTGTCAGTTATATCTTTTTGATATTCGCTAGTACTTCTCTCTGTGTCTGTGTCATCAATTCGTACAAGAAAAGTACCATTATTTGCTTTTGCGTATAACCAATTAAATAGAGCTGTTCTTGCATTTCCAATATGTAACTGTCCTGTCGGTGATGGTGCAATTCTTAATTTCATCTACTTAATAGTATTGATTAAAGTTCCTATTGTCTCAATTTCAATTTTAATTTCATCGCCAGGTCCAACTTTAGATACACCTTCTGGAGTGCCTGTAAGAATAACATCACCAGGCAGTAGTGTCATGATTGAGGAAACAAAACATAAAATATCTCTAATACTAAAAATCATATCTCTGGTATTTCCATCTTGTTTCAGTTCATTATTAACAAAACACTTGATCGCCAATTCTGGGTTTTTTTCAAAATTTGTTTGAATAACTGGGCCTAACGGACAAAAAGTATCAAAACTTTTTGCTCGTGTAAAGTTACCATTAAAAGTCCCATCTTGACCCTGAAGCACTCTTTCAGACAAATCGTTAGCTATTGTATAACCAAGTACATGCTCCATCCAGTTTTCATGATTTAGATTTTTACTGAGCTTCCCAATAACAACTGCTAATTCTGCTTCATGGTCAACATGTTGGGCAATCTTTGGATAAATTATATTTTCACCAGTACCAATTACTGAAGTTGAAGGTTTATTGAAAAATACTGGATTATCTGGGGCTGTGTAGTCCTGGACTCCAAGCTCAACAGCATGTTTTTCATAGTTTTTAGCTACTGCGGTTACCTTACTTGGTAGAACTGGAGCAAGAAGTTGTATCTCTTCAAGAGAATACTTCTCTTCAGTTGGTTCCCAGATGACTAAAGGTGAACCTTCATATCTTAAAACTTCACCATCAAGTAATTCACCGTAAAATATTTCGCCCTCAAATTTAGCTCTTACAATCTTCATTACACAAGTGTATAACTGTTAATTTTTTTCTTCTTGATTAGCATCAAATAATTTGGAGAGATGTAATCCCTGGATGCTTTCTGAACTACATTTTTTTAAAGTTTCTGTATCTAAAACTCCAATATCAGAATCTGTAATTTTTAAAATTTCTATTACTTTTATTACATCACTTTTTGTAGGAGCTCTGCCAACCTTGGAAGCCTGAAAGATTACTAAATTAGTTACAACTTTTGTTATCAACTTATGTTTATGATTATTTTTCCACATAGCAGTAAATGGTTTTATAAGTTTTAAAGCATAACCGCTATCTGGGCTAGGAATTGAAAATACTTCTTCATTTGGAGACTTCAATGGCTTGCGTGGATAATCTTTTCCTTGACTTCTTGGAACTGGAAGATCAGAATTTTCTAAATTCTTTTTTGATTCAATTTGTATATTTGGCTGTTGACTCATTTAACTAAAGTAAGATAATGTAAAAAGTCTTCATTCTCTCCATTAACAATCTCTAAATATTTTTGTCTAATATTACCTGTAATTTCTCCAGGTTTACCATTTGCAATATCTTGACTATCTATTGAAACAACTCCAACAACTTCAGTAGCGGTGCCTGTAAAAAATAATTCATCTGCATCTTTTAATTGTTCTTCGTTTATATTTGTTTCCTCAGTTTCTAAACCAAGATTACTTGCAATTTCTATTACAGTTTTTCTTGTAATACCTCCTAGAGCTCCCGTTTCAATAGGCGGTGTATAAACTTTTTCATTTTTTATTAAAAATAAATTTTGTCCACTCCCCTCAGCAACTACATCGTTGTCGCCAAGCATTATTGCATCATCATAGCCCTTTTCAACTGCATCAACTTTAGCTAGTGTAGAATTCATATAACCTCCTACCCCTTTAGCTGTTGGTTTAAAACTTTGTGGACTAATTCTTTTCCATTTAGATATGCATACCCTTACACCTTGGTTTCCTGCATCATCTCCTAAATATGCTCCCCAATTCCAAGCTGCGACAGAAACATAAACTGGAACACTTTTTGGCAATAGTCCCATCTCTCCCTCTCCAAAAAACACCAAAGGTCTTATGTATGCTGAAGATAAATTATTCAAATGAACTGAATCCTTTATTGCACTTCTGATAATTTCTTTGTCATATGGTATTTTTAAATTATATGCTTCAGCCGAATCAAACAATCTATTAACATGATCTGGCAATCTAAAAATTGTTGTACCAATTTTTGAATCTCTTGCTCTTATACCTTCAAAAACTCCAGTTCCATAATGTAGAGTGTGGGACATTACACTTACGTTTGCATCCTCCCAATTAACAAATTCACCATTTAGCCATATAAGATTTGATTTTTCCATTATTAATAACAAATACTACACCTTTTTGTAGATCAAGCCATAAAAAATACTATTATTCAAATGTGAAGATATTTCTAGCTTCGGGTTTCGGTGTAGGACTTTTTTGGAAAACATATTTTGATGATAAAAAAGGAGGTGGCACACTAGCTTCTTTTTTATTTGCTGTTGTTACATATATTTTCAATTTAAATGTTCTTGAATTATCAATTTTATTTATCGTGTTAGTAATTATTTATCTTGTATCAGTTGATGATAATGAAGCAAGCGAAGATCCTAGCTGGATAACATTAGATGAAATAGTAGGAATGAGTCTTGTTACAGTAGCATCTCCATCAAGATTATTACCTCTGTTAGCAGGATTTTTAGTTTTTCGATTAAGCGATATTATGAAACAACCAAAATTTGTTAAAGAGCTCGAAAATTACCCCGGTAAGCTTGGTGTTCTTTATGATGATTTGGGTGCTGGTTTAATGGGGTTATTGTCTGCAACAATCGTTAATCAGATTATAAATTTAACTCTTTAGATAGTATTTCTTTTGCCATTCCTGGATTGATACTTCCACCTGAGCTTTTAATTATTTGACCAACCATAAAACCTACTAACTTATCTTCTCCATTTTTTATTCTTTCAACAATATCTTGATTGTTATCAATAATTTCGTTTACTATTTTTGAAATAGCAACTTCGTCATTTTCTTGATATAAATCAAGTCTTTTTGCTATCTCATCAGGAGTTGTATCCATTTGGATTAATTCCTCCAAAATTACTTTTCCTGAAGTGAATGAAATTTTATTTTCATCAATTAATTTAATAACGTCTGATAAGAAATTTGGCGAAAACCAATTTGGTAGCGATTTAATCTCTAATTTACGCATCTGTCCCTGCAATTCCCCGGTAATCCAATTGAATGATGCTTTAGAGTCTTTAGTATTGTTAAATACTTCAAAATAAAGTTCGAAAATCCACTTTTCGCTTTTACTTAAAACATTTGAATCTGAAAGACCAAGACCGGTTTCCGTAAGCTTATTTCTATTTTCATGAGGTAATGATGGGAGATTTTCTTTTATTTGATTTATAAATTCATCGGTTAAAACCATATTAGGAATGTCAGGATCAGAAAAATAACGATAATCTGCACTGCCTTCTTTTGATCTCATTGAAGTTGTAGTTTCTTTACTTTCATCCCAATGTCTTGTTTCTTGAATTATTATGTCACCATTTTCCAAAGCTGATGACTGTCTTTTGATTTCAAAATCTATAGCTCTTTCAAGAGAACGAAGTGAATTCATATTTTTAATTTCAACCTTTGTACCTAATTCATTACTTTCTGATGGCGCAACAGAAATATTTGCATCAAATCTTAAATTGCCTTTTTCTAGTTTTCCTTCTGATATTTCTAACTCAATTGCAAGTTGTCTTAATTCTTCAATGTATGCAACTGCCTCTTTGGAGGATTTGATTACAGGCTTTGTGACAATTTCTACAAGAGGAATACCTGATCTATTGAAATCTAGAGAAGTACTTGTAGCAGAATCAATCCTTCCAGAACCTTCATGTGAAGATTTTCCAGTATCTTCCTCCATATGAACTCTTTCAATTTCAACATAATCTTTTTCATTATCAATAACTATCTCTAAATTTCCATTTTCTCCTACTGGTAAATCAAACTGAGAAATTTGATAATTCTTTGGTAAATCAGGATAAAAATAATTTTTTCTATGAAACATTCCTTTTTTAGTTATTGAACATCCAGTTGCTAATGCAAGTAAGGTAATGTAACGTATAGCTTTTTCATTTGGAACAGGTAAAGCTCCTGGTAAACCAAGACAAGTTGGACATAAGTTAACATTTGGTTCTTCGGTATCAACTACTCTGCATCTACAAAACATTTTTGTATTCGTATTAAGTTCGATATGCGTTTCAATTCCAATAGTTGGTTTTAAATTCATTATTTTGACCAACCCTCCGGAGTGCTATAAAATTCAAGTTCCTTTTCTAACATTTCGGAAAAATCTAATAATGAATTATCTGTCAAAGGCTTACTCATTATCTGAACGCCTAGGGGTAGATTGTTACTACTAAGACCAGTTGGAATACTTATAGCTGGTAGGCCAGCCAGATTTGCAGGAATGGTGCATAAATCAGACATATACATTTCCAGTGGATTGTTTGTTTTTTCTCCTGCCTTGAATGCCTCAGTTGGTGTAGTTGGTGATATTAAATAATCGCATTCTTTAAAAATAGTTGAGAATTCATCTACCATTTTTTTTCTTGCACGAAGAGCCTTACCATAATATTCGTCATAATAGCCTGCAGATAATGCGTAAGTGCCTAGTAGGATTCTACGTTTTACTTCATTTCCAAAACCCTCAGCTCTTGTGTTTTCCATCATTTCGTAACTTGTTTTTCCATCAACCCTTAATCCATATCTAACGCCATCAAATCTTGCTAAATTTGCAGAACATTCTGCTGGAGCAATTAAATAATAAATGCTTATTGATAGTTTGATTAACGGTAAAGAAACCTCCTTTATGTTGTATCCTTTTAGTTTGAGAATATCTATGACTTTTTCAACTTCCTTTTTAGATTCCTCAGAAATTCCATCCTCCATAAGTTCCTTAACAATCCCAATTGTTGCATTTTTTTCAAATGGTAATTCAATTTGCTCATAATTTATCGATGTAGAGTCTAAACTATCATGACCTGAAATTGCAGAATAGACAATTCTCGCATCATCAACACTTTTTGAAATAGGGCCAATTTGGTCCAAAGACGAAGCAAATGCAACCAAGCCATATCTAGAAACCGAACCATATGTTGGCTTAAAACCAACAAGACCACAAAAAGATGCTGGTTGTCTAATCGAGCCTCCTGTATCACTTCCTAGAGCTGCGATAGATGACCTTGAAGCAACAGACGCTGCAGAACCTCCTGATGATCCACCTGGAACATAATCAGTATTCCATGGGTTTCTTGTAAGACCGAATGCTGAGTTCTCAGTAGAAGAGCCCATCGCAAATTCATCTAAATTAGTTTTTCCAGTATAAATTGTTTGTTCAGTATCTAATTTTGAGATTACAGTTGCGTTATACGGAGATACAAAATTTGAAAGCATCTTTGAAGAACAAGTAGTTTTTTCATCTTTAATATTGATATTATCTTTTATTGCTAAAGGTATTCCATCTAATAATCCAACATTTTCAGATTTGGAAAATCTTTCATCAGATTTTTTTGCCTTAACAAGATTAGTTTCTTCAAAAAGACTTAGGTGAGCATGTAAAGCAGCTTCTGAACTTGCTGAACGATTGAATATCTCGGAGTAAAGTTCTGAAGGTTTGGTTTTTTTAGTAATGAAAAGTTTATTAAGTTCACGAATTGATAAATTTAACAGTTCCATGATTATTCCAGTGAAGGTGGGACTATAAACTTACCATCTGAAACTTTGGGAGCGTTGCTCATTGCTTCGTCATGAGTTAAAGAAGGTTTTTCAGTATCGTCGTCTAATGCTAATACTTTCTCGAGTGGATGAATATAAACGTCCTCTATATTCGTATCAAGCTCTAAATCGCTAAGTGCTTGAACATGTTCAATAATTACACTTAAATCATTGCTAAGTTTTTCTTTTTCATCGTCACTTAAAGATATTGATGCTAGTTTTGCAATATTTGTAATATCAAATTTTTTGCTCACTACAATCTCCTTAAAAAATTCATAAGTAATTCATATGATTCTAATAGTTGTTTCTTACTAACATGCTCATCAGCAGTATGAGCAAGAAGTGGGTCTCCAGGACCAAAATTTACTGAAGCAATTCCATGACTGTAAAATCTTGCGATATCTGTCCATGCTTGTTTTGGATTGGGAGATAAACCTGTAGAGGATATAAAATTTTTAATATTTGAATTCTCTATATTCGGCATTGCACCTTCAGAGCTTGATGTAATTTCAATTTCACCGAATTCAGAAAACATGTTGTTAATAAAATTTTGAGCATCATCGTTTGTCATTTCTGGAGAAAACCTAAAATTAATATTCAATATTGCTTCGTCTGGAATAACATTGTTGGCTATTCCTGAAGAAACTTTTGTGATTGATAAAACTTGTTTGAACTCTAGTCCCTCAATATCAAGTAAAGTTACCTCATTATCTGATACTTTTTTTGATATATCTCCAATTTTATAAATTGGATTTTCTCCAACCCACGGTCTTGCAGAATGTGCAGCTATACCTTTTAATTTTATATTTGCATTTAGTGTTCCAAGACATCCAAGTTCAATCTCGCAATTTGTAGGCTCTAAAATTATTGAGAATTCTAAATTTTTGTTACTTAAAATTGTCGGCATTAAATCTCCTAAACCATTCATTTCGTAAGGTCCCTCTTCAGCTGTGTAGAATACACCTATTATGTCTTGATTCTCTTCAACTAATGAATGCAGAATTATAGATATCCCTCCTTTCATATCAACAGATCCCCTGCCAGGAATTAAATCTATATCATCAAATTTTAATTTTTGAGTTTTAGACAATGGGACTGTGTCAACGTGCCCTACCAAAGCTATTTTTTGTGAAGAATTTTTAGGGATTGCAATGATTCCACCATCATTTCTTATGAGCTCGCCAGAAAAATTATTTTTTGATAGAAATTCTTCAATAAAATCTAAAATTAATATTTCATCTCCTGTGACTGAGCTAATGTTTATTAATTTTTGAAGTGTAGTGTCAACGCTCAAACTTCAACCCCAAATGTGCGAAGTGCGTCATTCAAAGAAGTTTTCTCATCAGTTGACTCTTTTCTTGTGCCAATTATTAATGCACATGGTGTATTAAAAACTCCACTAGGAAATTTTTTTGGTCTTGAACCTGGTATGACTACAGTATTTTCAGGAACCTCTCCTTTAATTTCAATAGGTTCAGGCCCAGTAACATCAATAATTGGAGTGGTTCCAGTAATAGTTACATTAGCACCAATGACCGCTCCTTTTTTAACTCTGACTCCCTCAACAATAATTGACCTCGAACCAATAAAAGCATTGTCTTCGATAATTACAGGCATAGCTCCTGGTGGCTCTAGAACTCCCCCAATACCAACTCCACCAGATAAATGAACATTGCGGCCAATCTGAGCACAAGATCCAACTGTTGCCCATGTATCGACCATAGTTCCTGAACCAACATAAGCGCCGATGTTCACAAATCCAGGCATTACAACAACACCTGGTTCACAAAATGCACCATATCGAACTACTCCTGGTGGTACAACTCTAATACCTAAATCTTTGTAATTCTTTTTTGGTTCTAATTTATCGTAATAAATCAAGTCATTGGCACTTATTTCTTTTAAATTTCTTATTGAAAAAAATAATAAGATTGCATCTCTTACCCACTCATTTAAAGACCACTCTCCATTTTCGTTATTTACAACTCGAATATTTCCATTATCTAATTCTTTAATTGCTGTTTCTATGTTTAGAACATCATTATCTGATAAGTCATCTAAATTAATTTTTTCAATATTTTCTTGTAAATTTTTGTATTTCACTTTGGTCTCTTTTTATTTCCTCGATAGTATTTTAATGTATGACTAAGAACACTTATAGATTTATTATTCTTTTATTAACAGCATTGCTATTCCTTGTTATTTGGTGGGGTGTTTCATTTTCACAAAATAACAACGAGGAAATAGAACTTCCTAGTGCTCTTGAAAACATATATCCGCTACCTTATGACCAAGTTCCTCAACAAGTTTCACTAGAGATTGATTTTCCTGTCGGTTATGAATTAACTTTAATTGTTGATAATTACATTATTCCTAAAGAAGAAATTCAATATGTTGAGGCTACCGGTGTTTATATTTGGAAACCTGGTCCTAACAAAGCCTTTGAAACATGGGGTCCCGGAAAACATAATGTTCGAATTATTTGGGATACTATTACTGGTTTACCTGACTACGGTGAATTTGAATGGGAATTTACTACTTATTAATTAATTCCTCAAAATCTTTTTCACTTATTGTTTTAACTTTTAGATTTTCAGCTTTTTTATATTTAGATCCAGGATTTTCACCAAATACTAAATAATCTGTATTTTTTGAAACTGAAGTTGTTACGATTCCACCAAAATCTTCAATTATTTTTGTTGCATTCTGTCGAGAATAATTAGATAACGTACCAGTCAATACAAATGTTTTTCCACTTAATTTTCCAATATTTTGATTAATCTTTTTAGAAACACTAAAACCTATATCTTCTAAATTTTTAATTAATAATTGATTTGTTTTTTTTGAATACCATTCATTTAAAGAATTGGAAACGCTTTCAGAAATTCCATGAATATTATTAATTTCTTTACTGGTGGCACTAAAAATATTTTTAATCGAACCAAAGGTATTGATTAGAAGTTTAGAAGTTTGTTTACCTACATACCTAATTCCAAGAGCTGATAATACTTTTTCTAAATCAGAATTTTTAGATTTTTCAATTGCATCCAATAAATTTTTAGTCTTTTTTTCTTTCCACTGTGGTAAAGAAATAAGCTGTTCAAAAGTTAACGAATAAAAATCTTCGTAGTTCTCTACAAGTTGATTCGAAATTAGTGTCTCGACAGTTTCTCTCCCCAAACCTTCAATGTCAAGACCAGATTTTGATCCAAAGTAAATTAACATTTCCTTTTTAGAAATTTTACAATCGTAACCACCTGAACACCTTGGTACTTTTTCATCTTTTACATACTCGATATCAAAATCACCACATGGACATCTCTTACCAAGAGACCACTCAATCTCACTCCCACTTCTTCTCTCTGGTATAGATGCAACAACTTCAGGTATTACATCTCCAGCACGTCTTACAATAACATAATCATTTATTCTTAAATCTTTTCTACTTATTTCATCTGGATTATGTAAAGTTGCAAATGAAACAAGTGCGCCCCCTACATTAATTGGATCAAGGACTGCAACAGGAGTTACTGCGCCAGTTCTTCCAACTTGTAATTTGATATCTATCAATTTAGTTGTTTGCTCTTCAGCGGAAAATTTATAAGCTAACGCCCATCTCGGAGCTTTGGATGTATAACCTAAATTATCTTGAACTAAAGTAGAGTTTACTTTTAATACCGCACCATCAATTTGATATTCATAGTCATTTCTATCCTCATCTATTTCCTTTAATAACTTATTGATTTCGTCAATATTGTTTGCAATTTTTACATTATTTACATTAAAACCCATTGAGTCTATCAACTTAATTTGATCGTGATAATTATCAACAGTTGATCCATCATGTTCAATTATTTGATAGGCTAATAGTCTCAAATCTCTTTTTGAAGTTATTTCTGAGTCTTTCTGCCTTAAAGAACCTGCTGCTGCATTTCTAGAATTTATAAATTCAGATATTCCCTCTGAGCGAATATTTTTGATAGTTTCTTTTTCACCCTCAGATAATTGAGATTTTTCTTTACTTGTTAATTTATCCAAAGTTTCTTTGTCTTTTCTTTTTTGTTTATTTAATTCTTCAAAACTTTTTTTAGGCATAAATATTTCGCCTCTAATCTCAATCTCTCCTTTTAAACTTTTTGAAAGTAGTAAAGGTATATTTTTAATAGTTTTAATGTTATGTGTTACATCTTCTCCTACTATGCCATCTCCTCTTGTGAGGCCACGTACTAAAAATCCATCATTGTAAAAAAGAGAAATTGCAAGGCCATCAATTTTTGGCTCGACAGAAATTGGAAATATACTTAAATCTGTTATTTTTTCAATTTTTTCTATCCACTTATTTACGTCTTCAATATTTTCAGAGTTATCAAGACTATACATTCTTTGTTTATGGGCTACCGCCTGGAACGCTGTATCTGGTGTACCTGTGACTCTTTGAGTCGGTGAGTAAGCAAAAATTAAATTAGGATTTTTATTTTCAATTTCCTTAAGTTCATTAAATAATTTATCATATTCGCCATCAGACATTTCAGGAGAATTTAATACGTAATATGCATGTTCTGCTTTGAGGAGTTTATTAATTAATTTGTTTACGTACTCTTCATTCATTTATATTTTCCAATATTTTAGATGATATCCTGCCTCCGCCAATTAATTTGGTGTCATTGTAAATAACTCCAAATTGTCCTGGAGCAACACCTAATGTAAGTTCATGAAGTTCGATCTCAAATATAGAATCATCGATTTTTTTTAACTTGCATGGAATGTCATGTGAGTTATATCTAGTTTGAATTGAGAGATTTTCATATTCTTCACCATTTACGAAAGAAACATCTTCAATAATAAATTTCTTTGTGGTGAGATCAGCCTTTGAACCTATAAAAACTTTATTATTTTCAACATCAATTTTTGTTACATATTTTGCTTGGCCTTGACCACCCGGAATTCCCTTACGTTGACCAACTGTAAATTGATGTACACCTTCATGAGTTCCAATTACATTGTTGTTCTTATCGACTATATTTCCACCTGATGAAAAATCAATTCGACTGCTTACAAAATTTCTGTAATCTTTTTTTCCTACAAAACATATGTCTTGGCTATCTTTTTTAAATGCAGTTTTCAGACCAAGTGAAGCAGCTATTTGTCTTACTTCAGGTTTTGAAATAGTTCCTAATGGAAAGTCTATTTTAGAAAGAATATCCCCGGTAAGCATATGTAAAACATATGATTGATCTTTTTCTAAATAATCTGCTTTGTGAAGTTCAAAAGTATCATCATTTGAAACTATTTTTGCATAATGACCAGTAGCAACTTTTTCACAGTTGAGTTTTTTTGCCTGATCAATAAAATGATCAAACTTAACAGATCTATTACATTCAACACAAGGATTTGGTGTAAGACCTTGAGAATACATATCAACAAAATTATCGATTACATTTTCAGAAAATGATTTAGTGTAATCTAAAACATAATAAGGAATATCAAGTTTTGCAGCTACTTTTCTAGCGTCCTCTGAATCAGCAGCCGTACAGCATCCAGTCTCTGGCATTTCACCATTCGGTCCTTCCCATAATTTCATAGTCACACCAATGACATCATGGCCTTGAGATTTTAATAAGCCAGCGACTACTGAGGAATCTACTCCTCCACTCATTGCTACTAAAATTCTCATAATATTTCCCTTACTGTATTTATTACAATTTCTGATGCATGCTTCCCATCACCTTTTATGGTATTCCAGCCAAAACTAAAACGTAAATGACTGTTTATGTCAACATCCGGAACATTCATAGCAACTAATACATGAGAAGGCTTTTGAGCACCACTAGCACAAGCAGATCCTCTTGAGACACCTAGTCCTTTCAAATCAAGTGCCACCATTAAAGTCTCTGAATTAACATTCTTGAATTGTATATTTGAAATATGACATAATCGATTAATCTTTTCTCCAACAATCTTTGCTTCCAATGCATTTTTTATTTCACTTTCAAAAATTTTTCTCTCTTGTAATATTTTTTTCTTTTCAGATTCAAAATTATCTTGATGTTCCTTCAAGGCAGCAGCAAGTCCAGCTACTCCAGAAACATTTACTGTTCCAGCCCTTTTTTCTAATTCTTGTTTTCCTCCGTGAAAATAATTTGGGAGTTTATATTTTGAACTTAAAAACATAATTCCAATTCCTTTTGGTCCCCCTATTTTATGTCCTGAAACTGCTGCACTATCAATTCCTAACTTATGAAAATCTAGTTTTTCAGATGAAACTGCTTGAACTACATCAGAGTGAAATAAAATTTCTGAATTTTTGGATTTTACTTCTTTAGCTAATTTTTCTATTTGCTGTACAACTCCTGTCTCATTATTTGCATACATTAAAGAGGCAACTGATGTATTGTCATTGCAATTATCTAAAAAATCTTCGATGTCTACCTGACCATCTTTATTGCAATTAGCAAAGCTTACTTCATGACCTTGGTTTTCGAGCCACTCAGCTGATGCTAATACAGCTTCATGTTCAATTTTTGAAGTTACTAAATTTTGATTTTTTTTAGTATCAATAAAAGGTGCTTTTATTACCCAGTTGTCCGCTTCTGTACCTCCACTTGTAAATGTAATTTCACTTGGAGCTGCACCAAAATAGCTTGCTATGAAATCTCTTGATTCCTCAAGTAAGTTTTTTGCTCTTCTTGACAACTCATGTCCACCTGCAGAATTTGCGAAAGCAAATTCTTCTGCATTTTTAAATGCTTCAAAAGCACTGTCACGCATTGGCGTCGTAGCCGCATGGTCCAAATAAAGATAATCATTTCTTTTCATATATATATTTATTTTACTTATGAACTAATATTGTTTAACAAGCAATGAGTAAAAGAATAGAAACTTCAATTATTATTGATAAACCACTAGATATAGTTTGGCAAGAAGTAAAAGTCATGGAAAACCATGTAAATTGGATGGAAGATGCCATAAAAATAGATATTCTTTCAGAAAACAATTCAGGAATTAATACAAAAATGAATGTCTTAACTAAAGTAGGCCCAATAAAATTAGTTGATACTATCACTGTTATTGAATGGAAAGAGAAGGAATCAATTGGAGTTATTCATCAAGGTATTGTTACAGGAATAGGCATTTTCTATCTTAATGAATTAAACGATTCTCAAACAGAATTTAAATGGGAAGAAACTTTAAAATTTCCTATTTATCTAGGGGGTGTCATCGGAGAGTTTTTTGGTGCTTTTGTTTTAAAATACATTTGGAAAAAAAATCTTAAAAATTTGAAAGAAATAATCGAATGAAAAAAATAAGTTTTTTGGTTTTATTTACTTTATTATTTTCATTCTGTAGTTCAACAAATACGGAAGCCGTTGATGAAGAACCAGAAAGTGGCGACCAAATTATATTTACAAAAGGTTTAGGAAAATCTACATCTGAATATGTATCGAATTGGAATAAATTAATTTCAGAAATTGCAAATGATGAAGATACCGTTTTATATTTTTCTATCAATCCTGATGAAGTAAGGTGGGCCAGTCCTGAACAGACAGTTCTTTTTTATCAGTTTGGTAAATTAGAAGAAACACCGGTATCATTTGCTATAAATTTAATAGTCGAAGCTGATATCGTTACAAGTGTTGAGTTCTTTTCACCAGTTGTAAGTGATGAGACTGCATCACAAAGAACAAAATTATTTTTTTTAATTCTTATTGCAATGGCTGATGACACATTAGATAAAGAAGGAAGAGAATCAGTACTAAGTAAATTGGGTTTGTATGATGAAGTTTCTACGCCTGATCAATTAGGTGGAAGTTTGACTTTGAATAAAATTCAATATGTTATTGAACCCTTGGTTGACAAAGGATTATTGATNGGTNTTAATTTTTATACNANNCAANTNGATTAANTAGGTNGCNATNACCTCAACAACNCCTGGNACTTTATCNTTAAGAATTCTTTCAATTCCACTTTTTANAGTAGCAATTGANAATGGACAGCCTTGACATGCTCCNAGCATTTCAATATTTACAACACCNTCATTTACTGAAGNNAGNTTAATATCGCCTCCATCGGCTTGNACNGCNGGCCTTATATACTCNATCGTATCATTNAAAACTTCCATATCTATTTCAGANTTTGGGTCTCTNTCTTTNACTTCTGGAAACTCTAAATTTGTCATAACNTAATTATATTCAATTTCACTACCAATAGAACTCAGTANAGAGACAATATTTTCATANCCTCTTTCAATNTGGTCTACNCCTGATATAGTTGACTCACCATCNGCTTGTAAAGCTGCNATTACAAGGCTTGCTCCAGTTCTAATATCNGTAGAGTGGACCGGTGCACCAGATAGTTTTTCNACACNTTTTATCATCGCATGTTGCCAACCTATTTGNATNTCNGCACCCATTCTTTGTACTTCNGGAATCCACTGAAANCGTTGATCATAAACATTTTCAGTAATAATNGATGTTCCATCTGCTTTTAATAGTAAAGATCCAAAAATTGGCTGCAAATCAGTAGCNANCCCAGGAAATGGNAGTGTTGAAATATCNATTGGAGANAGNTTTTTTGGTGATTCAACCTCAATNTAATCATCACCAGTTTNAAATTTGGCTCCAATCTCAGCAAATTTTTTGATNTCCATTGGTAGNTGATGTGGATTGATTCCACTTATTTTGCCGTGTCCATATGTTGATAAGAATGCTGCAATGTATGTTCCCGCAACTATACGATCACCAATTACTTTATGATTTGTACTATTTAATGAATCTACTCCATTAATNANAATTTCACTAGTTCCTTCACCTGTTATATCGGCACCCATATTTTTTAACATAGTTATGAGATCTACTACTTCAGGTTCCCTTGCAGCNTTTTCAATAACAGTTGTTCCCTCCGCAAGTACTGCAGCTAAAAGAGTATTTTCAGTGGCTCCAACAGATGCATATGGTAAATTAATTTCAACACCTTTTAAACCGTCAGTTTTACCAATTAGAACTCCATGATCTAATTCAAATGTCGCTCCCATTTTTTCAAGTGCCTCAATATGCATCTTTACAGGCCTTGGTCCAAGTTGATCACCTCCTGGAAAAGCAATTTTTGCNTCTCCTTTCCTAGCAAGCAATGGGCCAAGTACAATAATTGATGCTCTCATTTTTTGTACAATTTNATATGGTGCTTCAACNGAAATATCTTTAGGTGANACTATCTCAAGGGTTTTACCCTCCAAGCTTGAAGTAATACCTAATACACTCAGTACATCTTGCATATAAAATACATCAGCAATATTAGGAACGTTTTCAATTTTGTATTTGCCTTCACAAAGTATTGGAAGAATCATTTGCTTAAGGACTGCATTCTTTGCACCAGAAATTTCTACTTCTCCANTTAATTGATTGTTACCTTTTATTTGAATACTTTTTTCCACTAACATTGATACTACTAATTTAACAACTGTAATGNTTAACTATGTTTGATTCACTTGAGATAATAAAAGAAAATAGTCACGAAGAAGTGTCTTTAAAATTGCATGAGTTGATTGCAGAGTTTTTAAAAGATAATAAGGAGTTCAATCTTGGTTTATCCGGNGGTAGTACACCGAAATTTTTCTATCAAACCTTTGCTNAATCCTTTAAAGAAAATAGTGANATTTCATTATGGACTATAGATGACAGACATGCTCCNCTTANTAGTGAAATTTCTAATCAAAGAATGATTAATNCAATATTTAGTCAAACAAAAATGAACATTTTAGAATTACAATTTAATGAAGANCCAAACACATCTGCAGAGGAATATTCAAAATTAATATTATCAAAAATTCAAAANTTTAACAGTGCGATTTTGGGAGTCGGAAATGATGGCCATATAGCTTCTTTATTTCCTAACACAAGTGCAATGAACGATAAGTCAATTGGATTTGTAGCCAACGAAGTAAATATATTGAGCAAATGGAGAATTACATCAACCTTTCAATTACTTTCAGAAATTGAGAATATATATCTATTAGTTACTNGTGAAAAAAAATCTGATATTTTGAAAAAAATTGGAAAAGATAACGGATTACCAGTAAATCANTTAATTAAAAATCGAAAAAAAACTACNCTTCTTACAGACCAAAAAATATAAATTCAATATAATTAAGTCAGAGTCGCCTTTGTGTCAGTTTGAACCACTACACTAATCCTTCTACCCTGTTGGATGGTGACTCTATTGTTTTTTAAGGATTTTTAATTGAAAATTATAAATTATCTTCAAATGCTTTTAACCTCAGCACTCTGGGGTTCCTCTTTTTTAATGATGAAATATGCATTAATTGATTTAAACCCTTTTCAGATTTCTTTCTACAGGATTCTTATTGGTATGATTTTTATAAATNTTATTTTTATTAAGAAGACTCCTNTTCCCAAAAAAAACCATAAAAATTTAGCACTGATTGGAATGCTATGGATGGCTCTCCCCTTTTATTTATTTGCAAAAGCTGAAGAAACTATTTCCTCTAGCTTAGCTGGTTTAATAAACGGCTCTACTCCAATATTTGTTGGATTAATTGCTGTCTTGATTTACAAAGAAAATATAACAAAAATGCAAAANTTTTATTTGGGTCTTGGATTTGTTGGAATTTATCTTGTTTCTTTTGGATTAAGTAATTTTTTAAATGATTTAAACATTGGTGCGTTGTTAGCTTTAATTGCTTCAATTAGTTATGGGTTTGCAGCAAATATAGTTCAGCCATTNATTAAGGATTNTGGAGCGATTCCNACATTAAAGATTTCATTAAGATATGCAACACTGTTTTCATTAATTATGCTCCTNCCTAATTCAAACATNTCATTACCAAGTATTTCTGACTCATTATTCCCTATCTTGTTGTTAGGTGTTGGTAGTAGNGGTATTGCTTTTGTATCATTTTATAGTTTAATCAATGATGTNGGGGNAGTAGCAGGATCAATAACTGTTTACATTATTCCAATTTTTTCAACCATTTTTGGATTTGTTTTTCTGAACGAATACACNAACAATATCCAACTTATCGGTATCGTGATTGTTATAATTTCTGCTTATAGGTTTTCAAAAATTAAAAATTAATTTTTGGTTGAACAAANAGTCCCTCTGAAACTGCAGCCAACTCTTCANTATCAAGATAGAGTTCAGCTTTATAAANTGATCCTTTTTCTGAAACTGAATCTCTCCATGCTTTAGCAGTAACGTATTTATAATTTGCTGTAACAGGTCTNATGTATTTTGCTGAAAAAGATTTTGTAACTACTCTTTCTCCCAAAAGCCAGCTTAAAGGNCCCATTGTTACATCCATATATGAATCAATAATCCCTCCTAATGTTGTCTCCATGGGATTNAAATATTTAGATTGGACTGGGAATTTACAAACTAAATACTCNTCNTCTTTATTAAAATCTATAAACTCTCCTTGAAGTTCAATGTATATTTTTGGTGTGGGTAATGAACCCCAAGTTTTATCTTCCATAACTTTTCTATTTTAATGAAATTAGCTACTTTGACATAATCAAAGTAGCTAATACAGGGTATGAATGATTTAATCTTAAATTCTTAGTNAGACAAATTTTATGTACCTTTTGGATGCCAAACAGTTTTGGTCTCTAAAAATGGAAGAATTGAAGAAATTCCATCTTCAGAAGGCATATTTATGATTCTTTTTACAGAANTTGAAGCATTTTCTTGAATTTTTTTTAAGATTTCATTAGGAATTATTTTACAAATTGAAACTAAATTAATCTCAACATGTTTACTAACATCTTCAAAAATTTTTTCAAACTGACCNGAAAGTATATTTAATGAACCNGGAGGAAAGTCAGAATTNTTTATATCTTCAGCAAACTTAAGAGCAATAATTGATGATTCTTCTGAAAATGATATTACGGAACATCCAACTGTTAAAGGTTGAATGATGCTGNTTAATAAAGAAGTTAATGAATTNCTATCACTGTTTAAGGAAAAAACTACTCCAATTGGATTTTGATGTGAAATATTAAAGTATTCACCATTTACTGGGTTTAAATTTCCTGATACTTGTTCCCACTTGTCAGCTAAGCCTGCATACCAAACAATATTTTCGATTGCAGTTTCTACATCTTTTTTGGCCTGATTTTTTGTANTACCACCTAAAACTAAAAGATCAATATAGCTATCTTTATNACCTTCTATCATTTCAGATANACGATATAAAATTTGAGTCTTTGTATAAGGGCTAATCTCACTCCACTTTGCAAATCCTNCTTTTGAAGAAGTTACTGCATCTCTAATATCTTTTTTTGAGGTTAAAGGGACCTCAAAAGAATCGTTTTTTAAATTTAAAGTAAACGTTTTGCCTGACTCAGATCTGATATATTTACCCCCAACATAATTTTTNTAAGTTTTTTTTATTTCAATCATGACTCTGCCNTCAAATAAGAGAGAAGNCCTTGCCTACCGCCCTCTCTGCCAAATCCAGATTCTTTATAACCACCAAATGGAGATGCTGGATCAAACTTATTAAAAGTATTTGCCCAAACTACTCCTGCTTGAAGTCTGTCAGCGGTCCATANTATTTTTGAGCCTTTCTCAGTCCATACTCCTGCAGATAGCCCATACTCAGTGTTGTTTGCTATCTCTATTGCCTCTTGCGGNGTTCTAAATGTTAGAGTTGTTAGTACAGGGCCAAAAATTTCTTCCCTTGCGATTGAATACGAAGGCTGGACATCTGTGAATAAAGTTGGTNTAAACCAAAATCCNTTNCCAGGAAGTTCGCATTCAGTTTGAAAAATCTTTCCACCATCTGANACTCCTTCNTTTACTAGTCCTTCTATCNTATNTAANTGCTCTTTTGAATTAATAGCACCAATATCTGTGTTTTTATCCAAAGGATTACCTACTCTTAGTGTTTGCATTCTTTTTTCTAATTTTGCAACAAATTCATCATGAATTGATTCTTGAAGCAATAACCTGCTTCCTGCACAACAAACATGTCCTTGATTAAAAAATATACCGTTAACAACACCTTCAATAGCTTGATCTATTGCTGCATCTTCATAAATAATATTTGCTGCTTTTCCTCCAAGCTCTAAAGTCAGACCTACATCTCGTCCTGCTAAAGATTTTTGAATTGATTTACCAACTTGAGTTGACCCTGTAAATGCAATTTTATTGATATCTTTATGGTTAACAAGTAACGAACCTGTAGTGCCATCTCCAGTAATAATATTTACAACACCATCTGGAATTCCAGCTTGTTCACAAAGCTCTGCAAATAATAAAGCTGTTAAAGATGTGGTTTCGGCAGGCTTTAAAACTACAGTATTACCAGTAGCTAAAGCAGGTGCAATCTTCCATGACAACATTAATAATGGAAAATTCCATGGAATAATTTGTCCAACAACACCATGTGGTTTTAAGCTTTTTGCACCCCAAGATAAATCAATCTTGTCAGCCCAGCCAGCAAAATAAAAAAAGTTTGCAGCTACCTGAGGTAAATCAAAATCCCTTGATTCTTTTATTGGTTTTCCACCATCCATTGATTCTAGAACCGCAAATTCACGTGATCTTTCTTGAATTAATCTAGCGAGTTTAAAAAGATATTTTGATCTCTCATGTGGAGATGTTCTAGACCATTTTTCAAAACCCATCTTTGCGGACTTAATGGCATTGTTTACATCTTTTTCATTTGAAATCACTATTTTAGAAAGAACCTCTTCAGTTGATGGAGAGATTGTATTTATGTATTTTTTACTATTTGGTTGTTGAAAATTTCCATTAACAAAATTTTGATATTTGTCTTTAATATTCACAATATCTTGTGACTCAACTGACTCTGAATATTCCCAATTTACCATTAAATTTAACCCCTAGGAAAATAATAACTAGCTTGATAAGCGCCTGTCTTAAGTTTTTTAATTTGTTTTAGTACATCATCTAAAAGACTTGACGCTCCAAATCTAAAAAGATTTGGTGTCAACCATTCATCTCCCATTTCCTCATTGATTAGTACTAAATACCTAATTGCATCTTTTGCATCTCTTATACCTCCAGCAACTTTAATTCCCGCAGAGAGACCTGTAAGATTTTTAAAATCTAAGACTGCTTTAGCCATTACATAGCAAGCTTGTCTAGATGAACCAACTGATAATTTTCCTGTCGACGTTTTGATAAAATCAGATCCAGCCGCTAAAGATATTAAGCTAGCTTTTCTAATATTTTCATAGGTTTTTAAATCCCCTACTTCAAGAATTGTTTTTAGATGTACATATCCACAAGCTTCTTTTAATGCAACTATTTCATCATAAACTCTTCTGTAGTCACCCTCTAAAAAAGCTTTCCTGTTAATAACAATATCTATTTCGTCAGCTCCAGACTCAATTGCATATTTTGTATCTAATAACTTAGATTCCATAGGAACTTGCCCACTGGGAAAATAAGATGATACTGCTGCAACTTTAACACCTGAATTTCCTACTTTTTCTTTTGCAATACTGACCAATGAAGGATAGACACATACTGCTGCTACATTTTTTATGTCAAGATCACTTGGATTAGGAGTTATTGCTTTTGCTACCATTTGTGATATCTTACCTTTAGTGTCTTCGCCTTCAAGTGTTGTAAGATCACACATTGAGACGATCATATTAAGTGCATCTAATTTTGACTCTTTTTTTATACTCCTAGTCGCTAAAGAATTAACTCTCTCATTTAATCCAACAGAATCAATTCTTGAATCAAATACGAGCTCTAAAATGTTTTCCCATTTTATACTTTGTGCTCCTGTTTTATTATTCATAATTTTATGGTAAATGATATAAGTTGTTTTTAGTAGTGGTAATTAATCTAATGCCTTGACATGCTCAGGTTTTTGTTTTACTTTACTCTCTGTTAGTTCAGCCAAACCTCCAAAAACAGCAAACATATTTGTCCAATTGTCTTGCTTTTCAAGTATATTGACTGCAACTTTTGAATTAGTTTTTTCAATATGGAGCTCTAAAATAGTCTTCAATTCCAAAATATCAATTTCATTTAATTTTCTATACTCAGGTGCTGCTTTAGATACATATTCTTTAAAGTTTTTCTGAATGCTTAAAACAATAGCTTTGCCGCCTGTCATTCCAGCACCAAAATTAAAACCTACTTTTCCTAAAATTATTAAAGTACCACCAGTCATGTATTCCGCACCATGGGCACTACAGCCCTCAACAACTCCAATCCCGCCACTGTTTCTGACTCCGAATCTTTGACCTACAGTACCTGCAACAAACAACTGCCCACCTGTTGCACCATACAAAATTGCATTTCCAGCAGCGTGATAGGCGCCCCGCATTTTCTTACCCTGTGGAATAATAGTTATACTTCCACCGCCCATTCCTTTACCAACATAATCATTTGCACTTCCAGTTAATTTAAGATTTATACCATCTCTAATAAATGCACCAAAACTTTGTCCAGCGGCACCGGAAAGATTAATATGTGTTGGATTTTTGATTATTTTATTTTGATATTTTTTGAGAGAAATTTCTCCTGATAATCTTGCACCAATACTTCTATCTTCATTTGCAATTGGGTACTGTAAAAACGAACTGCTTCCATTTTCTAATGATTTAATAACTTCTGTAGTTATCCTTCTTGATAACCTTCCTTCGCTATGTCTTACAAACCCTGGATGTTTTTCTTCTATTGAAAAATTCATTAACACTTTATGTAAACTTCTTGAAAGATCAATGTTTGAGATTTTCAAACCAACTAAGTCGGCCCTTCCTCTTAAATCATCAAGATTTTTTAAATTTAACTGATTTAAAAATCCTAATATATCATTTGCAATAAATTTAAATAATTGAACAACCTGTTCAGGAGCACCTGGAAATTTAGCTCTCAGACTTTCGTCTTGTGTTGCAATTCCAACTGGGCATGTATTCTCATGACACTGTCTAACCATTTTGCAACCTAAAGCTAATAAAGGTAATGTCCCAAATCCAAATCTATCAGCTCCCAAAATTGATCCTATGATGACATCTTTACCAGATCGCAATCCGCCATCAACTTCTAAAAGTACTTTCTGACGCATGTTGTTCTTTACCAAAGCCTGATGAGTTTCACTAAGTCCTAATTCCCAAGGTGAGCCAGCATGTTTAATACTTATCCATGGACTTGCACCTGTTCCACCATCACTTCCAGCGATTGTAATTATATCTGCACCAGCTTTTGCTACTCCAACTGCAATTGTTCCGACACCTGGTTCAGAAACTAACTTAACCGAAACCGGGCAGTCTGGATTAAAAGTTTTTAAATCATATATCAATTGTGCTAAATCTTCGATTGAATAGATATCATGATGTGGTGGAGGAGATATAAGAGTTACCCCCTCAACAGTATGTCTTAATTTAGCAATATGACCGTCGACTTTAAATCCAGGTAACTGACCACCCTCTCCTGGCTTTGAGCCTTGTGCCAATTTGATCTGATACTCTTCCGCAGATGCTAAATAGTCTGGTGTAACTCCAAATCTACCAGAAGCAATTTGCTTAATTTTAGAATTTTTATCAGTACCATATCGTTGCGGATCTTCTCCTCCTTCACCTGAACCAGATTTTCCGCCAATTCTATCCATTGCTTGAGCTAAAGCTTGATGTGCTTCTTCAGATAACGCGCCTAACGACATCGAGCTGACTGTAAACTTATTTAATATTTGACTTAATTTATTGTCATCAAATTGGTTGTTGTGTTTGAAAGAAACTGGCAAAGTAAATAAATCTCTCAACTGGACATCGGGCCGTTCTTCCAGAGTTGAGATATAATCTATCCAGTCCTCAACCTCACCAGATCTAACTGCTTTTTGTAACTTAAGAACTGTTTTAGGAGATGTGACATGAATTTCGGCATCTTTTTTATGTTTATAAAATCCACCAATATTTAAATTTTCAGTTTCATCACCATATATCTTAAGTTCATTATCAAAAAATTTAAAACCCAGTCCCTCTGTTCTAGTTTTTGTAAATCTAAAAATATTATCAACTATTTCATTATTTAAACCGATTACTTCATAAAGCTCTGATCCTCTATAAGATGAAATAGTACAGATACCCATCTTTGACATTATTTTTAACAATCCTTTATTTAATGCTTCTCTATAATTTTCTTGTGCTTCTTCGGGCGTAATATTTATATCTTTTGAACTTATTGATAATTGACGAACTCTTTCTAAAGCCAAATAAGGCCAGACAGCAGATGCACCATATGCAATGTGACAAGCTAAATCATGCGCATCTCTTATTTCTCCAGAAACAACAACTAGTGAAGCTTTTAATCTTATGCCTACATCAATAAGAAAATGATGAACCTTTGCTAAAGCCATCATCGAAGGAATTGCTATTTCCCCATCTTTAATAATTCGATCAGACAGGATAATTACAGATTTTTTATTTTCTAATATTTCCTTTGTAACATTTTCACATAGTTTGCTCAAAGCATTTTCCAAAGTTGTTTCATTTTTTTTATATGTTGTCGAAAATACTGATGTTTTATTTTTTAGAATTTTGTCATTAGTTAGAGATTTATAACTGCTCATACTTAAAATTGGGGATTCAAGAGTTATTAAATTTGCTTGCTGAGCGGTTTCCTTAAGTATAGAACCCCTCTTGCCTAGGTAAGTTTTTGTAGACATGACAAATCTCTCTCTTATTGGATCTATTGGAGGATTTGTTACCTGAGCAAACATCTGATGAAAGTAACGACTTAATCTTGGATTATTATTACTCATGACTGCCAATGACGTGTCATTGCCCATTGAACCAGTAGGAATATCACCTTTGAGCATTGGCAATAAAATTAATCTGTCTTCTTCAGATGTGTAGGAATAGTATTTTGATAACTTTTCAGAATCAATAGCAGTATCTTCTTTATCACTGTATTTTTGATCAATATTTAAAGGTCTCGAATTTACCCAATCTATATATGGGTTTTTTTCACTCAATTTTTGAATTACTTCACTTTCTTCTAGAAGCTCATCTGTTTCAAGTCTATATCTAATAGTTTGTCCTGGTTCAAGTTGTGCAGTTTTGTAGGCACCAGCTTCTACTGAGGGACATATACCGACTTCTGAAGCTGCAAGAACATATCTGTCTGAAATCATCCAACGCAAAGGCCTCAAACCGCTCCTGTCAAGACCAGCAATTATATCTCTACCATCAGATGCAACAATTGCTGCCGGACCATCCCACGGTTCAGTTAAAAATGCATGATATTGGTAAAATGCTTTTTCCTTACTAGTAAATCTTGGATTATTTTCCCATGCTGAAGGAATGAGCATTTCTTGAGAGTGTGCAAGTGTTCTTCCAGATCTTACAAGAAGTTCTAATGCATTATCTAACTGACCTGAATCCGATATGCCCTCGTCAATGAATGGTTTAATTTTTTCAATATCATCTTTCCAAAAAATAGATGATGCGTCTACTTCCCTTGCTTTCATCCACGAAAAGTTTGACTGTATTGTGTTTATTTCACCATTATGGGCAAGCATACGAAATGGTTGAGCTTTATCCCAGGTCGATGATGTATTGGTTGAAAATCTTTGGTGAAATATTCCAAATCTAGTCTTATAAAGAGGATTACGTAAATCCCAATAAAAATCAGCTGTTTGTGTTGCAGTAAATAAACCCTTATAAACAACTGTCTTAGAAGAACATGAGTTAATGTGAATATTTAAAAATTCAATCTCTTTAATTTTTTTTTCTAAAGTCTTTCTAAATATAAAAAGCTTTTTTTCAAACTCTTTAGATGTCTCATTTCCTGCACTAATAATTCCTTGATAAATTGCAGGTTTTGATTGTTTAGCAAGATCACCAAGAATTTCTTTGTCAGTTGGTACTTTTCTCCAATAAAGATGATGTATATTGTATTTCTTAAGTTCAGTATCTATAAGTTGTTTTGATGCATCCACATTTGTTGGATCAAAAAAGCATGAGATAATTCCAATTTTTGTTTTATCATCTAAGTCAATGTTTAATTCTTTTAATTCAGCTCGTATTAGTTCAAATGGAATCTCAGTAAGAACACCTGCTCCATCACCTGTACCATCAGCAAATTTAGCTCCACGATGGTCTAAATTAGCCAAACACTCTAAAACTTTTAAAACCATACCATGTGTGGGTGGGAGATTTCTGGATGCTATAAAACCTACACCACAGGAATCTTTTTCAGAGAAATCAAACATTGTTTAAGTATTTTAATTCATTTAAAGATTAAATTAAAGATGAAAATCAGCCAAACATTCGTAAGGGGGAAACCTAAAGAAATATGGCCGATTTTCAATATTTGTTATCTATTTTTTAAGAATAAAGTCTCCATAAGCGGCCGTCCCATGCTCAGAAGCATCTAAGCCGGCAATTTCCTCTTCTGGTGTTACTCTTAAACCAATTAATGAGTTAATAGTTTTAAGGACAATAAATGATGTTATAAATGCCCATATAGCTATAGCTAGCATTCCAATAATTTGAGGTACAAATAATGAAAAGCCCCCGTAAATAAGACCATCAGTAGTATCAAATATTGCAACTGCTAAGATTCCCCATGCTCCACAGACTCCATGAACAGATATGGCACCAACTGCATCATCTAAGCCTTTTTTTTCAATGAAGTTAATTGAATAAACTACTAGGACACCTGAAACTAACCCAATTAAAACTGCACCCAAGTTATTCACATTGGCACAACCAGCAGTGATACCAACAAGTCCTGCAAGAGCGCCATTCAATGTCATAGTTACATCAGGCTTTCCAGAAATCATTGATGTATACATTGCAGAAATTGATGCAGCAGCAGCAGACAATGTTGTAGTAACTGCAATAGATGCAAGATCTACTTCAACAACAGCTAAAGCTGAACCAACATTAAATCCATACCAACCAAACCATAATATAAAAACACCAAGTGCTCCTGCAACCATAGAGCTTCCTGGTAACGGTAATGGTGAACCTTTATCATCAAACTTTCCAATTCTTGGTCCTATAACAGTTACTGCAGCTAGAGCAGCAAATCCACCGACCATGTGAACAACTCCCGAACCAGCAAAATCAATAAATCCTAGGTCGCCTAACCATCCCTGACCACTCCATACCCAGTGGGTGACAATTGGATAAATTAATCCACATATAAAAGGCTGGAAAACTAGATAAGCACTAAATTTAGTTCTTTCAGCTACGGCACCAGACACTATAGTTGCAGCAGTTGCTGCGAAAACAACTTGAAAGAAGTACGTTAAAGAATCTCCTTCGAGAAAGAAGTTACCATATGCTAAAAATCCGCCTAGTGTTGTTCCTCCATAAGCTAGAGCAAATCCAAAAGCCCAATAAGTTATTGCACCAACAGAAAAATCCATAAAGTTTTTCATCACAATATTTACTGAGTTCTTAGATCTTGTGAACCCAGTCTCAACCAACATAAAACCAGGTTGCATAAACATAACTAAAATTCCCGCAATCACAACCCATAAGCTATCAACTGAACTTACTATCATTGATTCCATCTATTCTCCTTTATTAAATTACAAATTTAATAGATAAATAAATTAAATTGTTGTTTGAAAAGTTAAATGATTATTACTGAAATGTTTCTTAATTGTTACAAATTTGAAGTCAATTTTAATTTAATGAATTTAAAAATCGCTATCCTTATTGCATGTCAAAAAATATTCTTGTAGCTGTTGCATGGCCATATGCAAGTGGTTCTAGACACTTAGGCCATATTGGAGGTGCGTATTTACCAGCTGATATTTTTGCAAGATATCACAGAGTGATTGGCAACAATGTCTTAATGGTGTCAGGTAGTGACGTTCATGGTACACCAATTACTGTAAGAGCCGATGCTGAAGGTGTTGAACCGATTGATATAGTCGATAAATATCATACTGAATTTTTAGGGTATTGGGAAAAATTAAGTATTTCTTGGGATAACTATACAACAACAATGACCGATACTCATATAGAGGTTGTTCACGATATATTTAATGAATTATTAAAAAAAGGTTTTATAGACAAACAAAAATCTTTACAAGCATATGACCCTGAAGAAAAAAAATTTTTACCAGACAGGTACGTTGAAGGATCTTGTCCATACTGCTCCTATAGCGAGGCAAGAGGTGACCAGTGTGATAGCTGTAGTAAAACCCTTGATCCAGAAGAGTTGTTAGACCCTGTAAGTAAAATATCTGGAAACAAAGCTGAATTTAAAGAAACTGAACATTTTTTCTTAAAACTAAGTCTTCTAGAGAATCAATTAGCTTCATGGCTTGATGAAAAAAAAGGATGGAGGCCTCATGTTATAAATTGGGCTAAATCATTTGTAAAAGATGGATTACAAGACAGGGCAATCACAAGAGATTTAGATTGGGGTATAGAAATACCCGTAGATGATCTTGGTCCTGGAAAAAAAATATATGTATGGTTTGAAGCAGTTATCGGTTATTTATCTGCCTCAAAAGAGTGGGCAAAAATTAAAGGAGAAGATAAAAAGTGGACGGAATGGTGGAATAATGAATCTGCAGAAACTTATTACTTTATAGGCAAGGATAATGTCCCATTTCATGCTGTTATCTGGCCAAGTATCTTGCTTGCTTATGAAGGCCTAAACCTACCAACAAATGTTCCTGCAAATCAATACATTTTAGTAAAAGGTGAAAAAGCTTCAGCAAGTAGGGGTGTCGGAAAAACCCTCCAAGAATATCTTGATGAATGGAATCCAGATGCTCTTCGATACGCTTTAGCCTCTGCATTACCAGAGCAATCAGATACTGAAATTAGTGAAGATGAAATGATTAGAAGAAATAATGAAGAACTTGTTGCTACATGGGGTAATTTAGTTCAAAGGGTTTTTACACAAATTAATAATAATTTTTCAAAAATAATTGAAATTGATGAAGCCAACGATGTTGATAAAAAACTATTACAAGAAATGTCAGAATCTTTTAAGACAGTAGGACAACTAATAGAAAAAGTGGAATTAAAAACATCCTTGCAGGAATCGATGCGTTATGTATCCAAAGTTAACGCATATCTTAATGAAACAGAACCTTGGAAAGTAATTAAAGATGATGAAAAGCGGGCAGGACGAATTTTATACACTGCCTTAGAAGCTATCGATAGTTGTGCAAATCTTCTTTATCCATTTATGCCAACAACAAGTGATTTAGTTAAATCTGCTATTCCAAGAGAAACGAACAACTCATGGGGTTTAAATCAAATAAAAACAGGAGTCGAATTAAAAGAAATTGGACTCCTGTTTAGTAAGTTTGATTAAGATTTTGAATCTTTAAAAATCCCATCGATTTCATCGATAAGTTTTAAAAGTTCTTCTCCAACTGCTGGATCTTCTGTTTTTTTTGCTTCGCCAGCTTTCTTTGTTGCCATCCAAAACAATTCGTGCAGATTAGGATATTTTTCTAAATGTTCTGGTTTAAAATAATCAGTCCATAGTACCCAAAGGTGATGCTTGACCTCTTCTGCTCTTTCTTCTTTAATCGTCACGCATCTTTGACGAAAGCTAGGATCATCTGAATCCTGGTATTTTTTTGATGCATTTAGAACTGATTCTGCTTCAATTCTTGCTTGCGCTGGATCGTATACACCACATGGAAGATCACAATGTGCATATGCATATTTTGTTGGTTTAAATAATTTCATAAAACTCCTCTCATATATTCATTATAATTTGAATAGATAATATGTTTAAAACACTCGGGAGATTCATTAATTTAAAAACGATTATATTAATCGCTGTATATGTATTTCTAAAAAATGAAGACAAATCAATTACAACTTATGAAATAAAAGAAGAGAGCATGAGTCCAGAATTACTTCCAGAAGATTATGTAGTTGCAGTAAAGATAAGTGAACCATTTAACAGAGGAGATATAGTTGTATTTGAAAATAATGAAAAAAGTATTTCTGTTGTCAAAAGAGTAGTTGGACTTCCAGGTGAAACTATATCAGCTACAGATGGTCAACTATACATTAATCAAAATCCAATCGATGACCCATGGGCAAAAACACTAACTGATGATTTTATTGAATGTAAAATTGATGAAAATGAAATTTTTGTTTTAGGTGATGAAAGAAGACTCTCTACAAGTGACTCAAGGACCCTTGGCCCAATAGATGCATCACAATGTTTAAAAGTTAAATACAGGTATTGGCCTTATCAAAGAATTAAATCATATGAGTAATTCATTGTTTTGTAGTTGGTGTAAAAATGAAATGGCTTATATACATGGTCATGCTTCTTGTATAAATAATTCTTGTTCTATGTTTGGATTGAACCAAGCTGAATGTTGCTCTGGAGAAAATGCAAATAATTGCGTAGGAACCCAGCAAAATGAAATTACTTTATCTCCAAAAGGATTACAATAAGTAAAAAGGATTAATAAATGAGCGAAGAAAAATTTGAAATACCTGATCATCTATTAAAGAGATCTGCAGAAGCTAAAGCAAAAGCTTTAGGAATTCCTGTTGAACAAGTTTTGGAAGAAATGAAATCTGGAAAACCAGCTGCTGAAGTAGAGGAAGTCGTAGAGGAACCAGCTGCTGAAGTTGAGGAAGTCGTAGAGGAACCAGCTGCTGAAGTAGAGGAAGTCGTAGAGGAACCAGCTGCTGAAGTTGTAGAGGAACCAG
>PBAE01000009.1 GCA_002715745.1 Woeseiaceae bacterium | reverse complement strand
TGGCGGAGAGCGAGGGATTCGAACCCTCGATGGGCTATTAACCCATACTCCCTTAGCAGGGGAGCGCTTTCGACCACTCAGCCAGCTCTCCGAAATTTAAACTTTTAGCCTTGAATATCCTAGAATTCTTAATTATATCTCAATCAGAATCAAATTAACTATTATTTGAAATATGGTTGTTGCTGCGTAATACAGTGGATACCTCCTCCACCAACAGCAATATTATTTATCTCGACTTGAACAATCTCTCTATCCGGATAGAGATACTGGTATGTCTCCACTACAAGATGATCACGTTCATAACCATAGGCAGGCACAATAACTGCATCATTTGCCAAATAAGAATTGATGTATGAACTGCATCCCCCGTTCCAAACATCCTTATGATAGATGCCTTCCTCAATGAATTCTATTTCTAACTTTCTCCCTCTCGCATCACTCTGATTTTTGAGAGCATTCATGTTATCAATCCCAACTTGATAATGCGGATCACTGCTATCACTGTTTACTTCAATAAGAACCCTTCCAGGTTCAATAAAGGCAGCAATTCCGTCTACATGGCCATCTGTTTCTGTTTCATCAACATCGCCTGGAATCCATATGACTTTTTTTCCACCTAGTGATCGACATAACTCTTCCTCTATCTCTTGTTTGCTTCTGGAAGGATTACGATTTTTATTTAAAAAACATGATTCTGTGGTAATTATGGTTCCTTCGCCATCGACTGTGATTCCCCCACCCTCTGCAACCAACCAGCTAGAGAAACAATCAGCATCAGATAACTCCATAATTCTTTTTGCCATATCTGCATCATTATCATAAGGATGATATTTGTTACCCCAAGCATTGAATATCCAATCTGTGCCAGCAAGTTTCTCTCCACCTATAAGAAAATTTGGTCCGGAATCACGCGTCCAAGAATCATCTATTTTTAATTCAATGATTTCTATATTTTCGTTTAGATAATGTTTTGCGGAGCCCATTTTTTCTGGGGCTACTAACATTTTAAGTGGTTCAAATCTGGCTATTGAGTGAGCCACATCCGCATACTCTTTCATCGTTTTTTCATTATTTGACCACAGGCCATCTCTACATGGCCAAGCCATCCAGCAGCATTCATGTCGATACCACTCACCAGGCATATAATAGCCATAGTCTCTTGGATGAAAATCAATACTCCTTATTTTCATTGATTTTTTCCGGTTTTTAATTTGAGAAATAAAAACGCAATCAACGTAACCAAAAATAAACAGATAGATAATAAGAATGAATTTCGATACTGATCATTAAAAACCACGATGGCTGCAAATCCAGGGCCAAGTGCTGAACCAAAAAAAGAAACTGATGAGCCGGCTGCAACAACCCTGCCTTTTCTGTCTATTCTTGCCAATAGAGATTCAATAAATGGCATACAAAATGCCCATGAAAATCCGAGCATGCAACTGGATATGAAGTAAATGGAATAACTATTAAAATTCAAGAGTAAAACTAATGCAGAGACTGATATTAAGATTCCAAATGCAAGGGGTTTAACCAAACCAAAACGTTCTCCGACAAAAAAAATAGATAAGCCACCGGGAATTCCCAGTAAAGATCCAACTAAAAGTGCAAATCCAATTTGATATTCAGACAGATTAGAAACAACACCAAATCTCTCTATGTATGAGAACTGACTGGTATTGGCTGCTTCAAATAAAGTAAACCCCAATATCGCTAGCAAAGCTGGCATTGACAGCATTACAAAAATTCCTGAATTTGTGCCTGAATCTTTATCAATAATTTCACTTTTATTGTGTAAAAATTTCGTTAAATAAAGTGCAATCAAATCCATAATCACAAATCCAATAAAAAATCCCTCAACTCCAATTAATTCAGAATAAACTGGCACTAAATAGAGCCCAAGACCGCTAACGATGAATTGAAGACCTACATAAAGTCCATAACCATCCTTGAAATTTTCATAATGAGCTATGGAAGATATACTGGATGCGTGAGCAACACCCATTGCTAAGCCCCATAATATCCGCACTAAGAAAATAATTATTATCATGTTGGCGGTAAACGCTGAAATAAGGTCCATGAGAATAGCGATAACTAAAGTAACTCTAGAAAGTTGCTTTATATTATGTCTGTCGATTCTCGTCGACATCAGAAATCCAGCGGTTGCTGTAGAAAATGTACCAATTGCAACCACCCACCCTGCTGAGAAAGACGTCATTTCTGCATGGTCCATCAACAATCCGATCATCGCGGGTAATGTCAATACAGGGTATATTGTTACCACAGCAATGAAAGATAATGCCGATAATGATTTAAAATTTTCAATTTTTTTTATCATGCTTCTCATTCAATATTACTGCCATCCAAATTTAAGATTTCTTTATAAAGACCTGTTCTTCTGTCTCTAAAAACCCCCCAATCTCTCCTGTAAAGTGCAATCTCCTTGAGGTCGAAAGTATGAGTAATTATTTTTTCAGAATCACGATCTGCCTCACATACTATTTCACCAAGATGATTTGAAATAAACGAAGAGCCATAGAAATCCATGGACAACTTGTTGCTGGATTCCTTACCAATCCGATTTGATGCCATGACGGGCATTATATTTGCTGCTGCGTGTCCGCACATTGTATTTTGCCAATGTTTCTTACTGTCTAAATCAGGTTTGTTGAGCTCGCTTCCAATAGCCGTTGGATACAGTAACACTTCCGCACCCATCAATGCCATTGTTCTGGAGGCTTCTGGAAACCACTGGTCCCAGCATATCCCTACACCAATTCTTCCAAACTTAGTTTGAAAAACTTTAAATCCAGTATCTCCAGGTGTGAAATAAAATTTTTCCTCATAGAGTGGGAAATCTGGAATGTGACTTTTTCTGTATTTCCCAAGAATAGAACCATCCGCATCAATTACAGTGACTGAATTGAAATAAACTAATCCTGATTTCTCAAAAAAAGAAATTGGTAATACAACATTTCTTTCTTTGGCAATCGACTGCATCATCTTAATTGTAGTTTGATCAGATAATGTCTTTGCAAGATCAAAATGCTTGCTTTGTGTATCAATACAAAAGTAAGGGGTCTCAAAAAGCTCTTGCAAGAGTATTATTTGTGCTCCCTCATCGGCTGATTTATTCACAATATTTATGGCTTTTTCTATATTTTTTTCTAAGTTCCAAGAACATGCCATCTGCGAAGCAGCTAGAGTCACTTTCATAACATATTTCCTTATTTTAAAAATTTAAGCATAACATGTATCATTAATGTACGATCTAAAACAAAAATTTTAATTGAGTGAAAGGTTTTCTGCTGTTACTTTGTAGTGCCCCTTGACATATAATGTTATAATGTAACAATTGAAAAATAACCCAAGAGATAACCATGATAAATCAAATAAAACCTCAATATGCATCTGATAAATTTGCCATGGGCTTGTCTTTAGCATGTGTGCTCCATTGTTTTTTTGTTCCATCTTTTCTGATACTAAGTTCAGGCATGCTCAGCGTTTCACTTGATGATGAATTTGTTCACAAATTATTGGTGCTGGTAGCAGTTCCTATCAGCAGTTTTGCTTTGATCAAAGGTTACAAATATCACAAAAGCTCCTCCTTCCTGCCATTTGGTATTCTTGGTTTAGTCTCTTTGATTTCAGCAGTTGTCTTCGGAGAAAGTATTTTAGGTGAATTTGGTGAAAAAGGGCTCACTCTATTGGGGTCAATCTTGGTTGCTTATTCACACTTTAAAAACTACAAAATGTGTATCAAGCTAGATTGCTCATGCCACGATAATTAAATTATCAACATTNAAAAGCTCAGTAAATTTATAGTTTTAAATAAAGAGTCATTCAATGATAGAAACAAAAAAATTNACNAAGAAATTTGGAAAAAACATTGCTTTAANTAATCTTGATTTCAATGTAGAAAAAGGCGAAATTTTCTGCTTTCTTGGGGCCAATGGGGCAGGCAAAACTACCACGATTAATCTTCTTTTGGGCTTTCTTGAGCCAACAAGTGGAGAAGCATTGATTAACGGACTCATTGTTCAAGACAATTTAGAAGCTTCGCGCTCNTCATTAGCATATATTCCCGAGCAGGTTTCCTTGTATCCCGAACTTACTGGATATGAAAATCTTGAATTTTTCGTAAAACTTGCNGGAAAATCNCATACTTCCGACTTCTTGGTTTCTTGTCTTGAGAATGCTGGACTTGCTNGTNATTTCCACAACATAANCACNAATACATACTCTAAAGGCATGCGNCAAAAGGTGGGCATAGCAATTGCCATAGCAAAGCAAGCAAAAGTTTTGTTGCTTGATGAACCNTTGTCTGGATTGGACCCCAAAGCTGCGAATGAATTTTGCAATATATTAAAAAAATTAAAAGANGATGGTGTTGCAATTCTNATGGCAACTCACGATTTATTTCGCGCCAAGGAAGTGGGNGATCGTTTAGGCATCATGAGNGGTGGAGAGCTTCTTGAAACGTTGCATGTGAAANATNTCTCACTCAGAGAAATAGAAGATACNTATCTNGCGCACATGCAAGCTTATAACTGAGGACAGGTAATGTCTCCTGATATTATCTCAAAGAAAGAAAAGACCATTATGGGGCGTAACCGCTTCACTAATGNTGTCTATTTTGCAANNTTAATATTGATGCTGGTCGCCCTGTTTTTGAGCTGGCAACGCACCGAAATGTTTGAACTCGAAAGAGCGACTGCGGCAAATCATGATCGTGAAGTTTGGCTGAACCAAGGTGAAAGAAATCCTCATTCTGCTGCACATTTTTCGCGCTATGCTTTTAAACCGATACCTTCTTTGTCGGCATTCGAACCGGGTGCAATTGATTACAGTGGTTTAGCAATATGGATGGAGGCGCATCGAAGAAATCCAGCCACATTTCGCTATGCAGAGGGTGCTGGTGAACTCGCAAATTTTGTATCTCTGACTCCTGCATGGATCATGCAAGCTATTATTCCACTTGTGATTATCCTACTTCTTTTTTCTAGTTATGCCGGTGAACGTGAAGACGGGACATTAAGGCAACTTTTGAGCCATGGAATATCTTTGAGGGCAATCTCCAATGGTAAAATTCGTGCTGCTCTTTACACGATATTGAAGCTANTTTTACCTCTATCATTCTTGATTTTCTGTGCCACAATTCTCGCAGAGGCTGGAGCCAGTCAACTTGATCAGTTATTGAGATTGATTTTATTATTTTGTGTTTATGGTTTCTATTTTATGATCTTTGCATTTATAGCAATTGGTGTATCTGCTAAAACTAACAATCGTCGCTCATCAGCAATTACGCTATTTACACTATGGTTTTTCTTTATTGTTGTGGCGCCCAAGCTAACTAATGACTTAGCCACATATACAGTACCTCAACCTAAAGGATTTGATGTTAACCAGTCTTTATCTGAAGCACGGGGTGCATACTCGAAAGACAAAGAATACCAAGAAGAAAAGAAGCAGGAGATTTTAGATCAATATGGTGTTGTCGACGTAAATGAGCTGCCAGTTAACTACAGGGGATACGCCTTACAAACCAACGAGGAGTATGGTGACCTTCTATATGATCAGGTATACAGTCAATTAGGTAAGACTTACAAAAAACAAGAAAATGTCCTAGGAGTCCTATCAGTCCTGTCTCCAACAACTGTCCTAAAGCAGCTCTCTGCTGGTCTAGCTGGAACAGACCGTTTGCACCATGATGTTTTTGCTTGGGAAGCTGAATTGCATCGACGCTATATAATTAAGATGATGAATGAAGATCTTATGTTCAATGCTGTTGACGGTGGTAATTACTCGGCTGGGAAAGAACTTTGGAGTCAAGTTATTGATTATCAGGGTCAAATGCCTTCATTTATGTCACTTATCTCTTCATACATATCAATGTTTGGTATTTTGACACTATGGGCATTCTTGGCTTTTCTTTTTGCTCGTCATTCAACTTTGAAAATTCATAATTTATAGGATGTAGAATGAATAAAGTAATTCTATCTTATGAGTTTCTGAGGATGCGTAGATCCATGGCAACAATCAGTCTTTTTATGTTTGTTATTCTTGCATCATCCTATTCAATATGGTCTGGAATGGCTTGGCAAACCTCACATCAAGATTCACTGTCAGAGTTTGTAGAACAAATTGACAAAAAGGGTTCTGAATGGAGATCTGATCTCGAGGACATAGAGTCTGGAAAAAGTCAGTCTAGTCCATACGTCGCAAGGCCAATGGATATTAACTTTCCTGCAATTCATGTAACTGGTCCGACATCTCACTTAGCAATTGGTATGACTGAGATACTTCCAGCACGATTGATGATCAGTCCAAGACGCAATGGATTGTCAATGATTGAAGCCTATGAGTTTGACAATCCAATGACTCTTTTATTTGGTCGAATGGACTTTGTATTTTTTGTAACGGTGATTGTCCCATTACTTTTGATCGCTTTGAATTTTGATGTCATTGCGTCTGATCGAGCACGCGGATTGAACAGAATGCTACTCTCTAATCCAATAACTGAAAGCAGCATCATTGCAAATCGAATGGCGGCGAGAACAGGTTTGTTATTTGTCATAATATTAACTGTATTAAGTGTTGGGTTATATATTTCAAACAATTTGCCTTTTGATACTGTAATCGCTTGGATCTTTTTAATTACAGCCTACATTGTATTTTGGTATGGATTGATTTTCTTAGTTGTATCAAAAAATAAGAAAGGCTTCTCTGGACTCTCAAATTTAGTAAGTTTATGGCTCTTTTTTGTCCTAATTATTCCAGCTGCCTCAAACAGCATCACAGGTTATCTCTATCCACAACCTTCAAAATTGGAATTATTGTCAGATGCTCGTTCCGCCACAAGTGAAGCTACAAAACAGACTGCTGAGTTAACGCAACAATTTCTAGAGGATCATCCTGAGCTAACAATAGGAGATGATCAAGTTCCAGGCTACTATCGTGCTCTGTTTTTATCAAACTCTATGGTTAAAGAAAGCACCAAACCTATTGTGGCTGAATTCACGAAAAGCCTAGATGACCGCGAGGATATGTTGGATGTCCTCCAATATTTATCTCCTACAACAATTCTTCAAAGAAATTTAATTGCAATTGCACAAACTGATTCAAGAAGTCATGCCTTATTCATAGAAACCGCCTCTCAACATGTTGATTTGGTAAATGATGCAGTCGAAGATGCGGTCTTAACCAGTAACAGAATATCCGTTTCAACGTTTGACCAAATCCCTAAGTTTCAGGATATCTGGGAAGCAACAGAGAAACCTAATGTAACAGTTATATGGCCAATAACATTTATGCTGTTTCTTGGGTTAGCTTTAATTTCTCTTACCAGACGAAATTAGAATGAAAAGCATTTTAAAAACTTACTCTCACTAATTATTTGGGTCGAGAAGAGGATGATCCGAATTCAGACACTGGAATTCAAGAATCAAACCTGTAATTGGGACACGACTGCCACTCCCACGGGAGTTAATCTCAGTTTGTAAAAACTCTTTATTCAACTGCACGCAAACTTCTTTTGCTTTTTCATAGATCTTTTCAAGGCCATCATTCATGCTTATCGATGATTCAGAGGTAACNATATAAGAGCTTGGGCCTGTAGANATAACNTCACTGGTCGATGTGCAACTCACAANCGCNATAAATAANAATATTNGNAAATTCTTAANCATNNTCTATTNCTCCATTTGATCNCAGGGAATTGATAATGANTCNATTAAATTGAGTAAACTCTGGTTGAAAATTATANTTCCTCNCACTCCATACNTCTTTNGAAATANTNCATGTTANATAGTTGNTACCNTTGATATTTNNGGTCATGGGNCCATCTCTTTTTGCTTCAAATAAATCTTTTTGCATTAATCCTGATTTGTATTGNGTGAAATCATTATTATAAATCCACCANGCCATATGTTTATATGTTGCTANCAANTCTCTNTCTTTCTCTNCNATGTTACCTNANANCANATCNTNNNNTGANAATCCATTNTNATANANNAACTCTGNAGNNCGAATGAGTGTNTCTGTTCTTGATTGATTCTGNGAGTTGAGNGCTATTTTTTGAGTNTGNCTTAGCTCAATTCCTACAAAGATAAGTGAAGCTATNATTCCTATNGCACCAATGGTTTGNAAAAAACTNTTNAGCTTACTTANGCTANNCATTGAAAAGATACCTTTATTCATAACTTAGGTCTCTCACATATAAGTTTTTCTTGAGTATGATTGAATTTATTCTGTATATCATTTAGATGTAAAGCCTACACAAGCGCACCTCTTTTGTGAAGTAATGAAAAAAAAGGCTTCAATAAATGAAGCCTTTCAATTCGGTGCTTAGTAAAATTTAGAATTTTAGTCCGAAAGACACACTGAAATTCTTATCTGGATTCAAGAAACGATCAGCTGTGCCAACTCCCATGCCAGCGATAGACTCCCAGTTCCAATATTTTACGTCAGTGATATTTCTGAGACTGAAGCGGTAGTTGAATTTTTCGCTGACATCATAGTTCAAAAATAAGTCATGAGTAACTCTTCCAGGCACCTCTATAAGGTTGGTGCATCCCCCTCTTCCACATGATGGGGCAAGCCCTTGAGGTCCTTTTTTGACAAAGTGACTGATCAGGTTAATTTTTAATTTCTCATTATCAGAGGCCCAAGATAATCTTAATTTCCCGTTATCTGGAGACATCTTCAGTAGATCCTTATCACCTTCTTTACCATCACTGCTTGATATACCAAAACTCGCGCTGAAGTTATCGGAAAAATCTCTTTGAATTTCGAATTCAATTCCATCTGTTTCTACATTTTTGAGGTTTTGATATTGAAATATCATTACAGGATTTGTGCCAACAACTCCCATCGACGCAAATGAATTTTCAATGAAGTCTTCGTAATCATTTTTGAAAAATACTAGAGACCAATTTGTCACCTCGTGATTACCTCTAAAACCTAACTCATAACCCTTGCTTGACTCAGGATTCAAATTTGGATTCGGTTTTATAGTATAACCTTGTGTAAAGTTTGAGTAGGTATTGTAAGCTTCATCAAAATTAGGGTTTCTAAAACCTTCTGCGTATTGTATGAAACCGGAAATATCGTCATTAAAATTAAATATTGTTCCAATTTTCGCAGACATTCCTTCGTCATCATTAGGGACAAAAGCATGACCACCAGCATTTCCTCTTTGTGACAACTCGTCTGGTGATGCTTTCTGGTCATAACGATCGTATCTTGCTCCCATAACCAATGTCATCCGATCAGAAAGTTTGATTCGATCATTGAAATAAATTGCAGTTCTGGTTACTTCACTATCTGGAAAGGCTTTATTAGGAAATACCTCTGGTCCAGCAAAGGTATAGCTAACTTCTCTTGTCGCTAGATTTGTTGTGAATCTATTCTTGGGACGAGAGTATTCGGCAATCTCATAATCACCCCCATATGCGATACTATGCTCACCAATACTTGTATCTATGACTTTGATTAGATCTAGAGAATATCCAACTAAGCTCTGATTGAAATTATAGTCCCGATAATCTGACATAGGNGTTGGAGGCATCGCCATACCNGCAAGAAAAGCAGCTTTGGTTCTAGATGTTATTTGTTTTTGATCTGTATCTTGACTAAATATTTTTATACTGCCGCTGTCATATAGTGCGGTCTGATCACTAAAATTNTATGCNAAGCTAAATCTTTCTCTGGTTGTGCTATCTATTCCATTTGAGGCAGAGATAGTTTCCATAGCTCTGCCGTTAAATCCGATGTCTGTCAGNAGGTTATAATCGGCATCCATTTCCTGAATATCCATCGTTAGTGACAGGTCAGAAGTATCATTGATAAAATATTTCACTTTTGCCAAAGCAGAAATGTTATCTCCATCAAGGGGATTCGGTAAGGCACTTGTGTCTTCATGAACAGACATCTCCTCCATCGAACGTGAAGTAACCTGCAACAGGGCTTCACTATTTTCTCCTACTACTGCGCCTAGTAAGGATATGGCTCGCATTTCGTTGACTGCTCCATANGAAAATCTTGTAGAGAGGTATGCATCACCAATTGAGGCTAGGTCAGAGGCATCTTTGGTTGTGTAAAAGACAGTTCCAGCAAGCCCATCTGATCCATAAAGCGCAGAACTNGGACCCTTNAGTATTTCTACTCTCTTGAGAAGCTCCGTATCNATAAGATCTTTACCAAAACCTCCTGAGAGATAAGCATCGGCAACTCTAACTCCATCAACGAGTATATTCACACGAGAATCGCCAATTCCTCTGATTGTAACACCCTCGTTATAAGATCTTGATGTGCTTCCTCCTGCTGCTCTTGGAACATTTACACCAATAGTGTTTTCCATTAATTGGTTAAGATCCGTGACCGAGCGGGATTCAATCTCCTCTTGAGAAATCGTATTTACAGAACCAACAACCTCGCTGAGATTGATAGGCAATCTGGAAGAAATAGTTACTACCTCTTCAATTGCTTCATCTGCATCTTGAGAAAATGCATTTACTGGCGCGAAAATTGTTAGCGATAAAAACGAAAAGACAATAATGCTTACTAGTTTAGCATCAGAAATATTCATGTGGATCGAGCCTCCCTGCTTTATTGAGAATGATTATCATTACATTGTATAAAACGCGAATGATTATCATTTACTTTGTAAAAAAAATCAATAGAATACTCAAAATGAATTTAAAAAAATTTATTTTCCTATGTGGAATCTTGCTATCGTTTGAGGTCTATGGAAATTCATGTGAAGTTGCTGAGAACTCCTCAAGAATTGCAATAGCAGGAGGATCTCTTACTGAAATTACATTCTTACTCGAGGCAGAAGATAGAATTGTCGCGGCAGATCTAACTTCTAACTATCCAATGATGGCAAGAGATTTACCTTCAATTGGATATGTAAGAGCCTTGTCTACCGAAGGGATACTCTCACTAAGCCCAACACTAATCCTAGGTGAAGATGACATGGGTCCGCCTACGGTCCTTGAGCAACTCTCTAAAACAGGGATTGATATTAGAGTGATTCCAGAGGAACACTCTTCCAAAGGAATTATCAAAAAAATTTCCTGTATCTCAAAAATCCTTGGAATAAGCAATGTGGCAGAAAATATCATTGAAAACCAAATCAATCCTGAGATAGACGAATTAGAAAAACTCTCTAAAGAAATTGAGTCTAAGAATATTAATGTAATGTTTATTCTTGGAATGCAAAGCGGATCACCACTTGTTGCTGGAAAAGGAACATCCGCAGACGGGTTTATTAAAATGATTGGTGCGAACAACATCATGAGCAATTTTGAGGGCTGGAAGCCCGTAAATGCTGAGTCGATTATCAACGGATCTCCTGATTACATTCTTATTTCAAACAGGGGATTAGATTCTTTTGGAGATATAAATGAATTATACGAGCACCCTTCTTTGATGTTCACTCCTGCGGCTGAAAATAATAATATAATTGCAATGGATGGTATGGCAATGCTCGGATTTAGCTCGCGAACAATTTCTTCGGCCAGGGAAATTGGCATAAGACTCATAAAAGAATATGAAGATTGAAGCTTCTTTGACTCAAGCAAATCCATTGAAAATTACAAAAAAACAAAACCTCATCATAATTGGTTTATTTTTTTTAGTTCTTTTGTCGCTATTTATTGGTTTTCTCATCGGAAGTTTCAATTCATCATTTATAAATTTCATTTCAGGAAAAGCCTCTACACTAGAAAATAATGTACTACTGCAAATAAGATTTCCAAGAGTAATATTGGCTGGGTTAGTTGGTGCCAGCCTTGGTATTTCAGGCGCTTCATTGCAAGGTCTTTTTAGAAACCCACTTGCTGATCCTGGCTTAATTGGTGTGTCTGCAGGAGCAGCTTTAGGAGCTTCTATTGTCATTGTTCTAGGTTCAAACCTAGTGCCCAAGTTTTTGTTAGGTTCGTTTTTACTTCCATTATCAGCAATAGCAGGTTCAACATTTGTAATATTATTGCTTTACTTTTTTACGAAAGGTTTTGGTTATAGAGGCATCACATATATGTTACTAGTGGGTATTGCTGTGAATGCTATCGCTTCAGTTGGGATTGGAGTTCTAACTTACATAAGCACTGATTCAGAGCTTAGAGGATTAACATTTTGGACAATGGGGAGTTTCGGTGGTGTNACTTGGCCGCTGCTCGTTCCAGCAATAATTATTATATGCTCTGCTTTAGTCTGGATTATTCCAGCCTCAAGAAAGTTGGACTTGATTCAATTGGGTGAGCCAGAAGCATATCGTTTGGGTGTTGATATCAAAAAACTAAAATACAGAGTAATCTTTTCCTCTGCAGCTGCAGTTGGTGCAAGTGTTGCATTATCTGGAATGATTGGATTTGTTGGTTTAGTCGTCCCTCATCTAGTCAGGTTGATCGGAGGGGTAAGTCATTCTTACCTCTTACCAGGATCTGCTTTAATGGGAGCTGCTCTAATGATAAATGCTGATCTCCTCTCAAGGATAATGATACAACCCGCAGAGCTTCCGGTTGGACTGATTACCACAGCAATTGGATCACCTTTTTTCTTATGGTTAATATTCAGATTAAAGAAAGTATAAGATGAGCATTAAATCAGAATCTGTATCAGTTGAAATCAATGGCATTGATATACTAAAGAATATCAATGTAGAGGTTTCACAGGGTGAAATTCTTACAATTGTTGGTCCCAATGGAGCAGGGAAATCAACATTTTTAAATGTACTTTCTGGAGATATTGAACCCAGTGAGGGTTTGGTTTTTTATGATGAAACACTACTGGGAAATATTGATATTGAGAAAAGATCTTTTACAAGGAGTGTAATGTCCCAGTCACAAGCAATGGTCTTTGATTTTTCAGTAAGAGAAATAATTGAAATGGGATGGATTGATCGAGGCATAAGCTCTTATGCCAAAAACTTCAAAAATGCAATGATTGAGGTTGTAGAAGAATGCAATGTTGGAAATCTTCTAAATCAAACTTTTAATACTCTCTCTGGTGGAGAACAGAGAAGGGTCCATTTTGCCAGAACTCTGCTCCAGTTGTGGCGTCCATCAGCATCAGATGATCCTCGATATTTATTGCTTGATGAGCCCACAGCAAATTTAGACCTGTCGCATGAGGTAAAGTTATTAGACATAATAAAAAATAAATCGCGAGACGGGTTTGGGATTCTATTGGTTATTCATGATTTAAATTTGGCGGCGAAATTTTCTGATAAAATAGCCCTTTTTAAAAATGGCTCTCTCGTAAAAATGGGATCTCCAGATGAAGTATTAACGTCCGAAATCTTAACAGATGTATATAANATTCCGATTGACNTATCAGAGAACCCNCTTTCAGTTAAATATTATTAAATAAAATCATGGNAAATAAACATCATCAATATGAGAAGGAAGCAGTNAAATTATATAGGACAGCCAATACAGCAATTCTGTCTACTTTATCAAAAAAATNTGGTGACTACCCTTTNGGAAGCTTCGTCACATTTGTATCCANTACCGANAGAANTGTCCTTTTGTATACAAGCGATCTGGCAGAGCANACAAAAAATCTTAAGAGTAACCCCAAAGCTTGCTTAACCTTGAATAGACCCGGAGATTCAATGGATAAACAAGATAGTCCTCGTTTAACATTAATTGGTGATTTATCAGCAATAGAAAAAACTGNAAAAAATACCTGTGCNGATAGATTTTTTAAGTTCCTACCTGAGAGTAAGAAATATGNAAATATGCATGATTTTAATTTCTATAAACTCAATATCCATCGAGTNAGGTGGATTGGAGGATTTGGGAAAATTGCATGGCTCAATCCCGAACATTGGAAATATNTGGAACCNAAGTGGGNAAANGGAGAACAGGCGATNATAGATCATATGAATGANGATCATTTAAATTCAATTTGCTCAACACTCTCAGCNCAGCATGATATTGAAGATAAAAATGCAAAAATGTTGTCTCTTAATATGGATGGTTACTACGTGAAGTCCGATAAAAAGATATATTTTATTGAGTTCGATCATCCTTGCTTAACAATGCAAGAATANAAAAAGATGCTNGTTAAGCAGGCNAATGATTATCGAGNATTTGAATTNTAAGTGTTAAAAATCTCAACNATTATCCTCTTCTGATTTATCCTTAATTTTATCGAAAACCTCTTCTCTATGAACAGAAATGTCTTTGGGTGCATTAATACCTATTCTCACCTGATTCCCCTTTACACCCAAAACTGTGACTGATATNTCCTCACCTATCATNAGCGATTCACCTGATTTTCTTGTTAATATCAGCATGTACTCCCCCTAGTACTATTGATAACACACTTTAGATTTGCATAATTTTTNACAAAANCATAGTTTAAATATTAAACGTCATAATATTTTACAGAANTTGGTGTTCTAGATCTTATNGATTATCAANTCTTTTGCTAATTTAAGCGCATCNTCTAGNTTTTTTGCTTCCGGTCCNCCAGCCTGAGCAAAGTCTGGTCTTCCACCTCCTTTACCNCCNACAACTTGTGCNATTTTNTTAATTANCTCACCTGCATGAACTAGTTCTNTATTATCCTTAGTCACTCCTACTGCAATTTTTGCTTTTCCTTCNTCNNGGGNACCCAATACTACGATGGCACTTTTTAGNTTNTCTTTGTATCTATCNACGGCAGTTCTGAGATCATTTGCATTNAAGCCATCCAATCTTTTCACAAGAATATTTTTACCNTTATTTTCTGTTACTTCACTNGAGAATATCATCATTATTTNCACCAAANATTCTTTGCTTTGATCTCGAAAGTTCTTTTTCTAGTTCCTTATTTTTTAATAANAATTGCTCTACTTTTGTATCAACTTGATCTTCAGAACTTTTCAATATGGCTGCAACNCGATCCAACATTGTCTTATGGCTACTCAACCATTCCTNTGCTGCTTCTCCAGTCAANGCTTCAATTCTCCTGATTCCAGATGCGACTCCAGTTTCAGAAACAATTTTAAATAAACCGATATCNCCTGTTCGATTAACGTGAGTTCCACCGCACAGTTCAATAGAGTATTCNCCAAANTTCAAAACCCTAACCTGGTCNTCATATTTCTCACCAAAGAGTGCCATAGCNCCNGAATCAATNGCATCCTGATATGCCATTATGTCAATCTTGGCAGCATTATTTTTTCTTATCTCTGCGTTTACCTCAGCTTCTATTTCNGATAACTCTGTCTCAGTGAGTGGTTGNTTATGAGAAAAATCAAAACGGAGACGAGTTACATCAACTAACGANCCTTTCTGTTTTACATGCTTTCCTAGANTATTCCTCAGTGCCGCATGCATCAGGTGAGTGGCAGAGTGATTCGCTGCGATCTTCAGGCGTTTCTTGTCGTCTACGGTCAAGGTCACTCTCTTGTTAATATCAATCTTACCTTCTTCTAAGATACCATGATGGAGAATAGAATTATTCTGTTTTTGTGTATCTGTCACTCTAAAGATGCCATCTTTTGAATGAATTATCCCTGTATCACCAACTTGACCTCCTGATTCAGCATAAAAAGGTGTTACATCAGTGACGATAAAACCTTCTTGGCCAANTTCAATCGATTNTAATGCATTTCCATCAACAAAGATCTCTTTTATCTNTGCAGTCTTTTCAGTGAATTCATAACCCAAAAACTTAGAATTTACCGTTAATTCATAATTTTTTTCTTCTGCATCGGAGAATTTATTTGCTTTTCTTGCCCTTATTCTCTGAGAGCTCATGTGTTCATCAAAACCTTTAAGGTCGATGGAAAATTTTCTTTCTCTTGCTATATCATTGGTTAGGTCAACGGGAAAACCATAGGTATCATATAACTTAAATACCACTTCACCAGGAAGTATGTCATTTTCCATAGTGAGGATAGCCTCCTCCAAAATTTCCATACCTTGGTCAAGAGTCACTGAAAAACGAATCTCCTCTTGTTTGATAACATCCTCTATATGATTTTTTTGTTTTACTAATTCTGGATAAGCTTGGCCCATCTGTTCGACCANAGGTTCAAGGAGTTTATAAAAAAATGGCTCGTGAATATCTAACTTTTTTCCATGTCGAATTGCACGCCTCATAATTCTTCTTAGAACATAATTTCTTCCCTCATTTCCAGGTAAAACTCCATCAATAATCAAAAAAGAACAGGCTCTGATATGATCAACAATTACGTTTAAAGAGCTTGATTCAGAAATATCCAGTTTTAATATATCGATGGTTGACTTAATAAGATTGTTAAATAGGTCTATCTCATAGTTGCTATGCACTGATTGCATGACAGCCGCGAGTCTTTCCAGACCCATACCAGTATCAACTGAAGGTTTTGGCAAAGGAGCCATTGAGCCATCTTCAGATCGATCATATTGCATAAATACTAAATTCCAGATCTCAATATAACGATCGCCATCCTCGTTTTTAGATCCAGGAGGGCCACCCTCTACTTCGGGCCCATGATCAAAAAAAATTTCACTGCAAGGTCCACATGGGCCCGTGTCAGCCATTGACCAAAAATTATCTTTCTCGCCCATTCTGGAAAATCGACTTGGATCGACATTAATTTTGTTGAGCCATATATCAGCAGCTTCATCATCATCACTGAAAACTGTAACCCATAACTTATTCTCTGGAAGCTCTAGGACATTAGTTAAAAAATCCCATGCATACGATATAGCTTCTTCTTTGAAATAGTCTCCAAAACTGAAGTTTCCTAACATTTCGAAGAATGTATGGTGTCTGGCTGTATATCCGACATTTTCCAGATCATTATGCTTACCTCCAGCTCTTAAACATCTTTGAGAAGTTACAGCTCGTCTGTAATCTCTTTTGTCTTTTCCTAAAAAAACATCTTTAAATTGCACCATACCTGCATTGGTAAACAACAGAGTCGGATCATTTTCAGGAACAAGAGGAGAGCTTGATACTATTTCATGGTTTTTTGCATGAAAATAATCAAGAAACTTTTGCCTTAACTCATTGCTGGTCATCGATTTCATAACAGAATATTTTATAGATAAATTAGACTCTTTACAGTGTTTTGATAAAAAAGAACCAGCATCAAGTCGACAGAAACACTGAATTAGCTTTTTAATACTTTCCTAATGTGCTCATTGCTGAAACCTCTGGAGTATAGAAATCGAGTTTGTTTGGCTTTATCTTTGATGTTTTCGGGTACTTTTTCACCAAATTTTCTCATCTTCACCTCTTCTGCAAGTGCTATCCAGTCAGTGTTGGTGTTCTCGATAACACTTCGAATGATATTTGAAGGCATTTTTTTCTGCTCAAGTTCATAATGAATTCTTATAGGACCTTTTCCTTGAGCAATTCTAGAGCGAACATAAGACTCAGCAAATCTCCGATCGTCTTGCAATCCATCATCAGTAAGCTTTTCTACAATTATTGTTGAAATATCNCTGGAGAAACCCTTTGATTGAAGCTTTAGAATTAGCTCTTTTTGACCGTATTCTCTAAGAGCCAAAAAGTCCATTGCTTTTTTTCTTGCATATGTTGGATCTGAAAACTTGTCCTCTTCATTATCAAAGAGATCAGAATTCAATTCATTAACAGACTTNTTCACTTAGAAAATTATTATGCCTTCTCGCTGACGCCCTCTTTCTCATCTGCTGAGTCCTTATTAGCGTCTTTCGAAGGTAAAAGTTTTGCTCGAATTTGATCCTCAATGTCTTGAGCTATTTCAGGNTTCGTTCTGAGAAATTCACGAACATTCTCTTTTCCTTGACCTATTCTATCCTCTTTATAGCTATACCAAGACCCAGATTTTTCTACGAGATCATGCTNAACACCGAAATCGATAATTTCACCCTCACGGGATATTCCTTCACCATACAATATTTCAAACTCAGCCATTCTAAATGGAGGTGAAACTTTGTTTTTAACAACTTTGACACGCGTCTGATTGCCAATAATCTCATCGCCTTTTTTAATTGCNCCAATTCGTCTAATATCCAATCTCACTGATGAATAAAATTTTAGTGCATTTCCGCCAGTTGTTGTCTCAGGACTGCCAAACATTACACCAATTTTCATTCTGATCTGATTTATAAAGATCACCATTGTGTTTGAGCGTTTAATGTTTCCAGTCAATTTCCTAAGTGCCTGAGACATCAGTCTTGCTTGCAGCCCCATATGAGAGTCACCCATATCGCCTTCAATTTCTGCCTTTGGTGTGAGCGCGGCGACAGAGTCAACCACAATAATATCAACTGCACTTGATCTGACTAACATATCTGTAATTTCTAGAGCTTGTTCTCCTGTATCAGGTTGTGAAACAAGAAGTTCATCAACATCTACACCCAATTTTTCAGCATATTTGGGATCCAATGCATGTTCTGCATCAACAAATGCCGCNGTNCCTCCTGCTTTTTGGGCCTCAGCGATAACTTGTAGTGTCAGTGTTGTCTTACCTGAAGATTCGGGACCGTATATCTCTANAACCCTTCCCTTGGGAAGACCACCNATTCCAAGGGCCACATCAAGACCAATTGAACCAGTTGAAATAGATTCAAAATACTTGGAGGCCTCATTATCCCCCAGCCTCATTACTGAACCTTTTCCAAATTGTTTGTCAATTTGACCTAAGGCCGCTTCTAGAGCCCTTTTTCTATCTTCATTCATAATTTGTATTCACTTTTTTATTGTTTTTTTATGATTTCTATTATTCCATAATTACTTATAGATAGTTAGGTAGATTTGGAGAATTTCAACCTATTTTCTATTCCTCTCAAAGCAACTTCTGTGGCCTTCATTCTTATCTTTTCTCGATTGCCATCGAACTGATGCAATTCAGATTCAATAACTATCTTGTTTTCGACTTTTTTNGCCCAGGAAAACCAAATTGTTCCTATGGGTTTTGTCTTTGTTGCTCCTGAGGGACCTGCTATGCCTGTAACTGACACGGAAATATCGCAATTATTATACTGAATCACGCCTTCAGCCATTTGTTCTGCCACCTCCTGACTCACAGCACCATGATCCTCAAGAGCATCATCCTTAATCTTAAAAAATTGACNCTTAGCTTCATCAGAATACGAGACAACACCNTGAGAAAAACAGTTGGAACTGCCTGGAATATCTGTAATTTTCTCTGCAATCATGCCTCCAGTGCAAGATTCTGCCACTGCAATTCTAATCTTTTTTTCTGAAGCAATCTCAATCACACGTTTAGCTATGCTTGCTATCATTTCTTTATCTTTCATTTATTGTATTCTCATATAATCTGATGTGATTATTGATCATCTCCTCAACCTTGAAATGATCAATCATTCTCTGTTTTCCTGCCTTAGCACAACTGCCTCTAAAATCTTTGTTCTTATATAGATATTCTATATTTTTTTTGAATTGATCCTGTTTATCTGGTTTTGCTAATAATCCAGTCACTCCATCCAATACAACCTCCGGCACACCTCCTACATCATATGCAACTACTGGTAGACCAGCAGCAGATGCCTTGAGCACCGAAACACCCAGGCCTTCATTTTTGGCAGGATGAACCATTAAGTCAAAATGGGTTAAAAATTCATCCAAAATCGAAGAATAGCCACAAAACATAACATTTTTCTCGAGCTTCTTCTTCGCCACAAGATTTTTTAGCGATGCCTCCATTTTTCCTTTTCCAAAAATCAATAACTTCATATTTGGGTAAATTTTATTTAAAGAAANCATAACATTGATTAAGCATGGGTAACCTTTTCTNGGGATAAGTTGACCAATTGCAACCAAAACAAAATCATTTTTACTGATTCCATATAACTTGTTCACATAATCTCTNTTTCTTTGATTATCAAATACNCTGGTTTCAACTGAACTTCTTATGAGAGAGACTTTTTTTTCATCTATATTTTGACTCAATATGATCTGAAAAATATTCTCAGAAATCGCAATAACCTTATTAAAAAGACCGTATATAAGAGAGGATATGAATTTTGGTTCAATACTATCCACTCTTCTTGAGAGAACACTTTTTTTAGATAAGAAACGTGAAGCCAAGCCACCTAAAAAATCGGCGCCTTTCCTGCTGTGAGCATGAATTATATCTGGATTTTCAGATTGAATAACTCTTACAAGACGTAACAGATAAAAAATATCCCATTCACCTCTGCATGCAAGATTTATTACCTCAATACCACTCTCTTTCAATTTTATTGAAAGAAGAGAACCTGGTTGGCATACAACGACATTGATGATCCCTCTTCCTTTTAGTCCATTGGTAAGATAAAGAACTTGCTGAGGTCCNCCATANANATTGCGACCATTTTCAATATGCAGAATTTTCATATAGAGAACATCTTATATTAAAAAATACAAAATAAGATATTCTGAACGCTCAATTATCTNCCTGATTCACTCAGATACTNTGGGTCTCAGCCTAATACCAGTCTCTTTTAATTGCTCTGATGAAACTTCACCTGGAGCATCGGTCAATGGGCAGCTTGCAGTTTGTGTCTTTGGAAATGCGATCACATCTCTGATACTCTCGGCGCCAGAAAGAAGCATGATAATTCTATCCAAACCAAAAGCAATTCCTCCATGAGGAGGNCAACCATATTCCAGGGCTTGCAGAAGAAAACCGAATTTTTCTTGAGCCTCTGCATCGCTGATATTTAACAATTTAAACACTTTAGCTTGCATTTTCTTGTTGTGAATTCTAATTGATCCTCCTCCTATCTCTGATCCATTAAGAACCATGTCATAGGCTTTTGAGAGAACTTTTCCAGGATTATTTTCCAATTCTTCAGCGTCATCAATAGATGGAGCTGTAAATGGATGATGAAGTGATGTCCAATTGTTGGAATTTTTATCTTTTTCAAACATTGGAAAGTCAGTCACCCAAAGTGGCTGCCATCCTTCCTCTAATAGATTTAAATCTTTGCCAATTCTGACTCTCAGCGCTCCCAGAGCATCGTTCACAATGTTCTCTTTATCAGCTCCAAAGAAAATAATATCACCATCATTTATATCAANTCGATTTACGAGCTCATCTATTACCTCATCAGGCAAAAACTTCAATATGGGTGACTGCATTCCATCTTTCTTTTTTGAGATATCCTCAATTTTTATGTAAGCCAAGCCCTTCGCTCCATATCGTGCGACAAAACTTGTGTAGTCATCAATTTCCTTCCTGCTCAGAGATGCGCCTCCGGGAACNGCCAATGCTGCGACTCTCCCATCTTTATCTTTTGCTGGNCCAGAAAAAACTTTAAATTCAACCTCCTTCATTATGTCCGAAAGATCAACCAACTCCATGGGTATTCTTAAATCTGGTTTATCAGAACCAAAACGTCTCATTGCTTCAGAGTATGACATTACTGGAAATACCTCTGGTAGAGAGATATTCATTACCTGATCAAATACATATCGAATTAGATCTTGCATCTTGTTCATCACAGATTGCTGATCAACAAAGCTCATTTCAATATCAAGTTGAGTGAATTCAGGTTGGCGATCAGCCCTTAAGTCCTCATCACGAAAACATCTTACGATCTGATAATACTGATCAAAGCCAGACATCATAAGGAGTTGTTTAAAAATTTGCGGAGATTGCGGTAGGGCAAAGAATTTCCCTTGATGAGTTCTGCTTGGGACAATATAGTCACGTGCACCCTCTGGGGTAGCTCTTGTTAGCATTGGTGTTTCGATATCAACGAATCCATTCTTGTCTAGAAATTCTCTTAATGCTTGTGTGACTCGATGTCTTAGGCGAAGGTTGTGAAGCATTGATTCACGTCTTAAATCGAGATAACGGTACTTCAGTCTTACCTCTTCACTTGCATTTTCATCGTGATGAAAAGGTGGTGTCAATGAGTCATTCAATGTGTTCAATTCAGAGGCGATAATTTCAATTTCACCTGTTTTCATATTCGGATTTTTTGTGCCATCTGGTCTTATCCTGACCNTTCCTTTAACNGANAGAACNTATTCGCTTCTAATGCGTTCAGCTTCAGTGAAAATTTCTTTTTTCTCAGGGTTAAAGACAACCTGGACGAGTCCTTCACGATCCCTNAGATCAATAAATATAACACCACCATGGTCTCGCCTTCTATGCACCCATCCAGCAACAGTTACTTCNTGACCTTCTTCTTTAGCTCCAACATCCCCACAATAAATACTTCTCATAATGCCCTTCTTATTTTCAAAAAACGAAATATTACGAGCAACAACAGATATTCGCAATAATCATTTTTACTAATCACCAATTAATTCTTTTTTCTTCCATTCAGGTACTACAACTCCAAGCGAAACAATCATTTTAAAAGCTTCATCGATCTCCATATCTAGCTCAATCACATCCTCTTTTGGGACAATAATGATAAAACCAGATGTAGGATTGGGTGTTGTAGGAACAAAGACACAAACTACATTTGAACCNGTTTTTTTTTGTACTTCGCCCAAAGACGTTGATGTTTGAAATGCCAAACTGTANACACCTTTTCTTGGGTATTGTATCAAAAGAACTTTTTTAAATGACTGTCCTGTATCTGAAAAAACAATCTCAGCAAAATTCTTTGCAGCTGTGTATACGGATCTAACGATAGGAATNNTGGCAAATAGTTTCTCACCAAAAGTGACCANAGTTTTGCCTACGTAATTAGCCGCAAACACACCTGTAAAAATNAATACNNCNAGCGTNAGGATTAAACCTATTCCTGGTAATTTAAATCCAATCAATGACTCTGGTCTTAACTCAACAGGAAGAAGAACAAGTGTTTGATCCATTAAGGTAATCAAAAATCGAAACAATAGAACTGTAACTACTATTGGTAGCCACACCAATAATCCCGTAATTATATATTTTCTTAATTTCTTCATTTAGAAACCTTNTTTTTCTTATTTTCCGCTTTGGGTTTATCTTGTTTCGCGCTGTCTTTTTTATNTTTTACTTTTTTCTTTTCTGAAGAGCCTTTACTTGCATTTTCATTATCACTTTTCACAACATTGCGTTGATTGTCCTTTTTAAAATCAGTCTCATACCAACCGCTCCCCTTTAACCGAAAACTGGGTGCAGACAANAGTCTCTTTAGCTTGGGTTTATTGCATACAGGACAATCAAGTAAAGGATCATCGTTCATTTTTTGTAATTCATCAAAATAATGATTGCAGTCACTGCATTCGTATTCGTAAATTGGCACACTGGCTCCGTTAATCAATTAATTTGTAATAAAAACATTATAAAATAAAAAGACGCAATGAGTGTCATTTGATGTATATCATACTGGCCATTCTCCCACATATNTTTTCTCTTCTGTAGGAGAAAAACAANTCNTCATCATAAAAAGTACAGTATTCACCTCCATAAATNAGTGATACACCAGNATTCTTNAGNCTAATTTTTGCNAGTCCATATATGTNGGCTTGCCATCTNTTGTATTNATTCATTTTAAAACAATTTTTTGCATCCTTATCAGAATCTATAAAAATCTCTCTTACTTCATCACCTACCTCAAATGCTTNTTGGGATATGGCNGGACCTAACCAAANAATAATATCCTCTGGATTACATTTCATANACAGAAGAGTTTTTTCTATTACTCCTTCTGCTAATCCTCGCCAGCCNGCATGGATCGCTGCAACGACNTTNTGNGATTTNTTNGTTGCTAAGACAGGCAAACAATCAGCTGTCATAACCGNGCATACCTTTCCCGGTTCAAATGANATNGATGCNTCACCCTCCNGATNATTGAGTTTNTCNGGCTCAATAATAATATNGGTCCCATGNTTCTGATTTANCCAAGCCGGATNGNTAGGTAGATTGAGATCTTTTTTTAATTTTTTTCTNTTTTTNCTTACCNCAANNTNTGAGTCNCCNACATGCATCGCAANNTTNAGCTCAGAAAAGCTATCCTTCACTAAAACCATGTAATCTTGTCGTAGTTCCAGCANAGATATCNCNTAATCCTCTCCAGTCTGGTTNAATNATGTTTATTNTATTCACTNAAATCACTTGTCATTNTCTAAGGCNTTCAANAGATTNTTTAGATCNGNCGGTAGAGATATCTTTACATCAATTTCGTTCCTCGATATTGGGTGCAAAAATTTTAATCTAGANGCACACAGCGCTTGTCTTTTAAATTCTCTAATTGATTCCTCAAGCCCTTTATTGCAACCCGCAGGAATCATTAATCGACTGTATAGCGGATCACCCAGCAATGCATTTCGTTTAAAGGCAAAATGAACCCTTATCTGATGCGTCCTCCCAGTCTCCAATTTAATTTTAATATGAGTGTGCGCTCTAAAGCGTTTTATNACTCTATAATGAGTAATCGCATCCTTACCATTGCTATCTACTGACATTTTTTTTCGCTGANTTCTATGGCGTGCAATGGGCTCATTGATTGTGCCTCCGCCTGTTAAAACTCCATAACAAATTGCATCATATTCCCTGCTGATTTTCCTCTGTGATAGCTCTTGAACAAGATAGTTATGGGCTATTAAATTCTTAGTCACTATCATCAATCCTGANGTTTCTTTATCGAGACGATGGATTATTCCTGCTCTAGGTATATCACTCAATTCAGGCCATTTATGGAGCAAGCCATTTAGAAGTGTGCCATCTGGATTTCCGGCACCAGGATGAACTACTAACCCTGCTGGTTTATTGATAACAGCTATATCACTGTCTTCATATTCAACCTGGATGTCTATAGGTTCAGCTTTACTAGATGTGTTCTCTGCTAATTCAATCATAATCAAGGTTTTTTCACCGCCCACAACTAAATCTCTTGGTCTTTTTTTCTCTTGATCAATTGTTATAGAGCCATCAATTATCCATTTTTTTATTCTGCTTCTTGAGAACTCAGGAAGCATCTCGGCTAAGACTATATCTAAACGCTTTCCAATCATTTCATCTGGCAGATAAATTTCTTTATTATACTTTTTCATAGCTATGATAAATTTTAATTATTTATCGGATACCAATTTTGACTTAAAATCTCATTAGTATTAACTTACTCTCAATTGAGATTTAATCTAGCATAAAATAGATGGTTAAAAATTTTTTCATTACAAATTCATAAAATATGATTAATCAAAGTAAATTAATATCCTTGTTATTAATAGCATTAGTGTTATTCGGATGTGCTAATAATGAAGAAACAGCAGAAGAGGCATATATCAATGATGTTGTCAGGGCTTATGAGACGGCTCAAGCAGCGGTAGTTGCGGGTAATTACCGAAGAGCCATTGGATTATTTGAGACTATTCAATCAAGATTTCCATTCAGTGAGCTTTCAAATCAGATTCAGATGGAACTGATGTATGCATATTACAAAAGTGGCGCAAAAGAAGAAACAATCGATCAAACTGAGGCATTTATTAGAGAAAATCCAACTAGCCCAAATATTGATTACGCTCTATATATTCAGGCATTGGCTCATTTTGAAGATCAACCAGACTTTCTAGAAAGAACATTTAATAAAAATATGAATATGAGACCGCCTCTCGATGTTGAAAAATCATTCTCTATTCTTGAGCGATTAGTTACAAGATATCCTGCAAGCGAATATGCAGCTGATGCTGAATTGAGAATGGTGTTCTTAAAAAATAGACTGGCTTCTTATGAGAATATTGTTGCCGATTATTATATTAGGAGCGGTGCTTATGTAGCGGCTCTGAATAGAGCAAAAGATGCCCTAGAGAGATACAATGGTATTCCAAGCAATAAAAAATCACTCGAGATAATGTTAGAAGCATACGAAAAACTGGGTATGAATCAGCTGGCAAATGATACTAGAAGCGTGCTTAACCAAAACTATTCAGATAAATCTATTGATTCGTATTATTCAAGCAATACAAAATTAGTAGATAATATGTTTACCTCCTCAGCCACCTCAATTGCCGCAACAAATACAAGTACTGAGGAGTTTGATGGAAGTGAGAATGTTGCTACCAAAAAGAAAGTCCCAAAATTTTGGCAAGCATTAAAGACGCTACTGCCTAAATTGCCTAACAAATCGAATTAAAAAAATTGCAGCTACAAGAGGGAATATTATTTCGGGAAGTTGTATCCTGATGTAATTGGATATCTCCAATCTCTCCCAAAAGCTCGATTACTTATCCTGACCCCCGGGGGTGTTTGACGGCGCTTGTATTCATTTCTCTTTACCATTTCGAGAACCCTTATAACTGTCGTTCTATCAAAACCAAGATCAACTATTTCTTCAACAGACAAGTCCTCTTCTATAAAAGCTTCAAGTATTGGATCAAGAATTTCATATGGAGGTAAAGTATCACTATCTTTTTGATTTTCACTCAATTCAGCGGAGGGCTCTCTCTCAATTACTCTCTTCGGAATAACCTCTGAAATAGTGTTCCTATAACTTGCAAGCTTCTTTACCATCGTCTTAGTGCAATCTTTTATTGGGGCAAAGCCCCCAGCCATATCACCATAAAGAGTTGCGTATCCTACAGCCATTTCACTTTTGTTACCTGTTGTTAGGAGCATTAGACCTGTTTTATTTGAAATCGCCATAAGTATAATTCCCCTTGAGCGAGATTGGATATTCTCTTCAGTTGAATCTGATGCTGCATCCATAAATATTGGTCGCAAAAGTTCAATCGTGGAGTTGTATAGAGTTGATATTGGAAGAATATCGTATTGAACATTCAACAAAGATGCTTGAGCCTTTGCATCGTTTTTGCTCATATCACTCGTAAAAATATAGGGCATCATCACTGCTCTTACTTTATCTGAGCCGATAGCATCACAGGCTATTGCAAGTGTCAGAGCAGAATCTATTCCTCCTGATAATCCTAATACAACTCCAGGAAATTTATGCTTTTTTATATAATCTCGTGTTCCTCTTACTAATGCCTTATAAACACTTTCAACCTGAGGGAGAACTTTATGAACTCGTGATTTGAGTGGAGAACAACCATCATCATTAATTTCAAACTCAATCAGATCAAGCGACTCCTCAAAAGATTTCGCTCTATATACAATTTCACCATTTTTATCCATCACAAAAGAAGATCCATCGAATAAGAGCTCATCTTGGCCACCGATCATATTTAGATACACAAAAGGTAGCCCTGTGACTTCTGTTAATCTTTTTACTACCTTCTCTCTTTTTTCTTGTCCGTTTTTTTCATACGGCGAACCATTTATAACTATAATCAGTTCCGCTCCAGCATCTTTAGATCTGATTGCGGCTTGCTCTTGCCAGATATCCTCACAAATATTAATTCCAATTTTTTTTCCTTTTACCAAAAAAATCACAGGGTTATCATCCGATTCAAAATATCTTTTTTCATCAAATACACTATAATTTGGAAGTGCTTCCTTACGATATCGTACAATTTCTTTTTTTTCTGAGAATACAGAACAGGAGTTGAATATCTTGCCATTTTGGTACTCTGGATAACCAACTAGAGCATCTATTCCATTTATTTCCTGCTGTATTTTGTTTGAGGCTTCAAGTATACGTTTCTTGAAACCTGAGTGAAGTAATAAGTCCTCGGGAGGATATCCAGAGATGGATAATTCAGGAAACACTATTAAATCTGCATTGTATTGCCTTTTTGCTTTTTTGCTCGTTTCAATAATTAATTCTGTATTGCCAGAAATATCACCAACAACAAAATCCAGTTGAGCTAGTGCAATTGAAATTTTTTTAGTCATTGGTGCGAGAAGCTTTTAATTAAGAAGTTCCAGAATTGCTTCACCAAGAAGTGCTGGCGACTTGACTGAATGAACCCCTGCCTTATCCAGCGCTTTATACTTGTCTTCAGCTGTTCCTTTACCACCAGCAACAATTGCTCCAGCATGCCCCATTCTTTTTCCTGGGGGAGCCGTGACTCCTGCTATATATCCGACAACAGGTTTCTTTATATCTGATTTTATAAATTCAGCAGCAGCTTCTTCATCGGTGCCTCCAATTTCACCAACCATTATGATGCCTTTGGTCTCAGGATCATTCTCAAATAACTGAAGACAGTCTATAAAATTCATTCCTCTAATTGGGTCTCCGCCAATTCCTATGCATGTAGTTTGACCAAGTCCATTCTTAGTAGTTTGATAAACTGCTTCATAGGTTAAAGTTCCTGATCGGGAAATAATGCCAATTTTGCCTTTTTTATGGATGAAACCAGGCATTATGCCAACCTTGCATTCTTCTGAAGTAATAATGCCGGGACAATTTGGTCCCAAAAGTCTGCATTCATTGTTCTTTATTGACGCTTTTACCTTTACCATATCATTCACAGGAATACCCTCTGTTATACAAACAATCAATTTTATTCCTGCTTCAGCTGCTTCGACTATAGCATCAGCTGCAAATGGTGCAGGTACATAAATCATGCTCACATCAATACTAGAAATATCGACTGCTTCTCTAACAGAGTTATATATTGGGATATCAAGATATTCTCTCCCTCCTGCCCCCGGAGTAACACCTGCTAAAACCTGACTTCCGTATTCAACACAATGTTGAGTATGAAATGAACCCTGATTGCCAGTTATTCCTTGACAGAGGATCTTTGTATTTTTATCAATGAGAATACTCATTTATTTACCGCCTCGATGACTTTTTTTGCAGCATCAGTCAAATCTGTTGCAGTTATAATCTCATGACCACTCTTTTTGAGAATCTCTTTACCATCTTCCACATTCGTTCCTTCTAGACGAACTACCACAGGTAAGTCCACCTCGATTTCTCTCACAGCATCAATTATTCCTTGGGCAATTAGATCACATCTAACAATGCCGCCAAAGATGTTTACAAGAATAGCTTGAACATTTTCATTAGCGAGTATCAATTTAAGAGCATATGAAACCTTCTCTGATGTTGCACCACCTCCAACATCAAGAAAATTCGCTGGCTCTCCGCCGTGCAGCTTAATTAAATCCATAGTTGCCATAGCTAAGCCAGCTCCATTGACTAAACAAGCAATGTTTCCATTCAAAGAAACATAATTCAGACCCTTCTTTGCTGCATCATTCTCAGATTGATCTTCTTGAGTTGGATCTTTTAGTCTTAACAANTCTGGTTGTCTGAATAAAGCATTTGAATCAATATTAATTTTTGCATCCAGAGCAATCAATTCTGACTTTTTGCTAANNACAAGCGGNTTAATCTCNACAAGACTTGCATCATTTTCAAGAAATAAATTATAGGTATTTTTAATTATACTTGTAAGTTGTCCNCTCTGTTCTTTTGTTAATCCTAGGCCAATACTCANTTTTCTNAATTGATAGGGCATAATCCCCAGAGCAGCATTGATAGGGATTTTGAAAACACTGTCNGGNTCTTTTTCNGCGACTTCCTCAATATTGCCACCACCAGATNTGGAGGATATAACTGANATACACTCATCTTCACGATCGACAAGNAGGCTNATATATAATTCTTTTTCATAATCGGTNGCACTTTCTATATAAACTAAATTTGATGGCAGNCCTGAAACTCCCGTCTGTTTTGTAACAAATGTCTTTCCTAGCATCTCCNTNGCAAATTTCATTACTTCATCTNGATTATTTGCTATTTTAACGCCTCCTGCTTTACCTCNACCNCCACTATGTATTTGAGCCTTAACGACCCATTTTTTAGCGCCNAATCCCTGAGCTACTANTTTTGCCTCATCCGGAGTTGTTGCNATAGAACCTTTAGGTACAGGAATTCCATATTCCCTAAAAAGATCTTTAGATTGAAATTCATGAAGATTCATTGATTTTTTTCACTTGAAGAAGATTTATATACTTTTGATTGCTANTGTTCAACTGTAAATTCTTTCATAAGATAGAAATAAATGAAACCTNATCTATTATTATTTTATTGCATGAAAATATCCATCATAATAAATTNGCATGATAAAATAATNATCATNATGAGAAGGAATAATAATGGATTNACNCTGNTTGAGATTATAGTTGCAGTTATAATTGCAGGTATAATTNTCTCAATCGCNATACCTGCNTATCGTGACTACAANAGNCGGACGTACGAGATGAAATCTGAGCTTCAANACGAACAGTAGTTAATCTGTAAANGATTCTGAAAGTCTCTGCTTGTGNCTCACACTGAAATAATGNTTGTAATTTTTTTCCTAATAATCGGTCTGATTTTCGGAAGCTTTCTAAATGTAGTCATTTATAGATTACCAATAATGATCTTAAAACCCTCTAAAATCGATGAAAATCTTAATCTCTTATATCCAAGTTCGCACTGCAGTATTTGTAAAAAACCTATTCGCTTTTATGAAAATATCCCAATTTTAAGCTATCTCATTCTGAGGGGAAAATGCTCTAATTGTAATAATCAAATCTCATTACAATATCCAATTGTAGAGATCGTGACAGCAGTTGTAACTCTTCACGCAAGTAAGCACTTTAATCTAGGATTTGATTTTATTGCTATATTATTATTTTGCTACTTACTTATCTCGATAACCGTCATCGATTTTAATCACAAGATTGTCCCAGATATACTGTCTTTCAGTCTCATTATCTCTGGCATTACTATTAGTTGTATATTCTACCTTGAGGGGAACAAAGATATCTTGACTGACCCAATTTCGAGCATCATAGGTATTTTATTTGGTTACTTTCTACCATTTGTTATTTATAAATTTCATTACTCATTCACTGGTAAAGAGGGAATGGGTCACGGAGATTTTAAATTACTGGCAGGATTGGGTGCATGGCTTGGTTGGAAGATGGTTCCTATTGTCTTATTCTTTGCTGCAATAACTGGCTTAATTTATGCTTTTTATCTTTTTGTATCCAAGAAAATAGAGAATGATAGCCTGATACCATTTGCTCCTTTTTTATCCNTAGCAGGATGGATATTAATGTTTTATGGTGAAAGAATTATGGATGGTTACATTAAAATTTTAATCTGATTAACGGCACAATAAATGAAAAATAATTTATATATCGGTCTTTCAGGTGGCATTGCATCGGGAAAAACAATTGTAAGTGATGAATTTTCATCATTGGGTGCAGATATTATTGATACAGACATTATCGCGAGAGAACTCATTTTTCCTGGTAGTGAGACCTTAGATGAGATTGTATCTTTTTTCGGTGAGATTGTTCTTTTAAGTGATGGAAATTTGGATCGAAAATTGATGCGTGAGATTATATTTAATGAAAAAGACAAGAAAATAACTCTGGAGAAGATAATGCACCCAAAAATTCAGGATGAGGTTAAGTTAAAAATTCAATCCGCATCAGGGTGTTATCAAATAATAGTTGTTCCACTTCTTCATCAATCTCCAATTTTAAATTTTATTCATCGTGTACTAATAATTGATTGTAATGAGAAAATACAGATCAAAAGATTGATAAAACGCGACAATATCACAGAGCAACTCGCAAAAAAAATGATTCGAAGTCAATCTAAACGCGAAGAAAGACAATCTATTGCTGATGACATTATTTTAAATGAGGGAAGCATAGAAGAAATAAAGCATCAGGTAAAAAAACTTAATGATTTTTACATGAAAATTTCGTCTTCCTAGTTCATTACAATTCAATATTTGAAGTTACAGCAATCTAAGGGCAAAATAATTGGAATGAAATACAGTGCAGAGAGATTTGATCCAACCTCAAGAAGGTCACCTGACTATGAGCTACCGCTTAGTGAGAGGATGAGAACGTTTTTAAGAATTGAGTTTCTGTATCAACAATACAACTATTTTATGAATATTGATAACGACTGGTCATCGAGATCCAGTATAACCTGCTTACTTGAGATGATGTCAATTCTATCGAGAGGTGATATAAGAAGTGATGCCCACAAAGAGCTTGATAGACATATAGGCATCCTCACAAGTTATCACAGTCAACCTGCTGTTGATGCAAAAATTCTAGAAAAAATGGTGATAGAACTCTCTAATAGAAGAGATAATCTTAGATCGGCTGGAACTAATTTTATGCAACCACTCAGAGACAATGAGTTTCTGAGTGCGATCAGACACAGAAGCACTATTCCTGGNGGCACATGCGAGTTTGATTTACCAGAGTTTGGGCATTGGCTTAGGCAAGATCATAACCGGAGAAATCAGGATCTTCAGATATGGTTAAGTATGATTGAGCCCGTTTGCAATGCAGTGATCGAGCTCTTATGGTTAATAAGAGAGAGTACTGAGCCCACAGAAAAATCTGCCGTTAATGGTATGTATCAACATAAAATGCCTCCTTACTCTCATGATCAGCTTGTAAGAGTGAAAATGGAAGAGGGAAGCCATCTTTTTCCTGAAATAAGCGGGAACCAGCACAGATTTACTGTTAGGTTTCTCGAATGGTGCGATATTAATCAAAGGGCAATTCAAACTCATGATGATGTCCTCTTTAATATTTCTATATGTTGAGCTAAATAAACTAACCATAAAAAGTAATTAATTTATTTATAACTGGAACATCTGCATCCAAAATCTTTAAGCCTCTTAAATCATTGAGTTTCTTCCAATGCAGATTCTGCCCCTCCTTATTTATAAGCTTGCCTGACCATTCATTTATCAAAAAAAATTCAATATTTGCTCTGAATAATTCATATTCATGAACCACAGAATCAAATAATTTAATTTTATCGATTTCAATATTTAGCTCTTCAAAAAGCTCACGTTTTAGCGCTNCTTNGGAATTCTCACCCTCTTCAATTTTTCCACCAGGAAATTCCCATTGCAGTGGAAAGCTTTTTTCAGCTGATCGTTGAGCCAATAATATGGATTTATCATGATCAAACAATATACCGGCAACAACAAATATTTCTTTCAAAGAAATAATCCTAATTTAGCTTGCCACAGCAGTGTTTATATTTTTTTCCTGAGCCGCATGGGCATGGATCATTCCTGCCAACTTTTTTTTCACTTCTTATATATGGAGAACTGTTATTCTTCTTTTTATTATCTGACTGTTTGAATAGACTGCTATTTTCAGATTTATTGAAATCCATAGACTGTTCAGCACGCCTTTGCTCCTCCATACGCTGTATATCTTGCTCATTTTGAATACGAATTCTTGCGAGCATGCTTATCGTATCGTGTTTAATCTGATCCAGCATTTCACTGAACATTATAAAAGCTTCTTGTTTATACTCTTGTTTAGGATTTTTTTGAGCATACCCTCTCAAACCTATACCCTGTCTCAGATAATCCATAGCAGCCAAATGCTCTTTCCAATGGATGTCCAGTTGTTTGAGCATGATCTCTTTTTCAACCATTCGCATTAAATCAGAACCGACGATGGATTCTTTTTCTTCGCTAGCTAATTGCACTTTTTCGATGCACCTATCTCTTATATTCTCGCTATTAAGCTGAGAGTCCTGTTTTACCCACTGTGATATTTTTAATGGTAGAAGAAAATCTTTTTCCAACGCATTTGTCAATCCTTCTGGATCCCAATTATCCTCATGGCTTTCAGATGGAATAAAATTATCAACAGTCATTTCCACCACTTCTTCCCTAATAGATTTTATTGATTGTTGTATATCGTCAGCCTCCATTAGTTCATTTCTTTGGTGATATACAACCTTTCTTTGGTCATTTGAGACATCATCATACTCAAGAAGATTTTTACGAATATCAAAGTTGTGAGATTCAACTTTTCTTTGCGCTTTTTCAATCTGTCTACTAAGCAACTTACTTTCAATTGCTTCACCTTCTTGCATGCCTGCTCTTGATAATAGTGATTTTGTCCTCTCAGGATCTCCAAAAATTCGCATTAAATTATCTTCCATCGAAAGATAGAATCTGCTTGAACCAGGATCNCCTTGACGGCCNGATCTNCCTCTTAACTGNTTATCAATTCGNCTTGATTCATGCCTCTCNGTNCCAATNATATGCAATCCTCCNGCCTGAAGAACTTGCTCTTGCNTTTTTTTCCAATTTTCAACTATTTCATCTTTTGAGCTTTCGACTGCTTCAAGTTCAGCTTCAAGATTTCCTCCAAGAACAATATCAGTTCCTCTTCCAGCCATATTGGTTGCAATTGTTATAGCTCCTGGTCGTCCAGCCTGCTGGACAATGGTTGCCTCTCTTTGATGCTGCTTTGCATTCAAAACTTCATGTTTAATTTTTAATTTTTTTAATTTGGCGGAGAGTAGTTCTGACGTTTCAATAGAAGTAGTTCCAACGAGAGCCGGTTGATTGTTTTTTTTGCAATCAATTATATCCTCTATTATCGCTTCGTACTTTCCCTCCTCATTAAGATAAACCAGATCTGGATAATCTTCTCTGATCATTGGCTTATGTGTAGGAATAACGATCACTTCCAATCCGTATATAGATTGAAATTCAAATGCTTCTGTATCTGCAGTTCCAGTCATGCCAGAGAGATTTTCATAAAGACGAAAATAATTCTGGAATGTTATTGATGCAACAGTCTGATTTTCCTGTTTAACAGATACATTTTCCTTAGCTTCGACAGCTTGATGAAGACCGTCAGACCATCTTCTTCCGGGCATTGTGCGTCCTGTGAATTCATCTACAATAATAACTTCACCATCTTTAACAATATAATCAACATCTTTTGAAAACATGGCATGAGCTCTTAGTGCAGCATTCAAATGATGCAGTAGCCTAATGTTTGCTGCATCATACAAGCTCTCGTCTTTTTCAATTAATCCTGAATCAATCATCAGACTTTCAATGTGCTGATGTCCTGATTCTGTTATGAAGATTTGTTTTGATTTTTCATCCTTTGTAAAGTCACCCTCATTATCATCTGTCTCAACAGCTAGTTTTGGGATGAGTTTATTAATCTTCTTATACAAATCAATACTCTCATCAACTGGACCAGAGATGATTAAGGGCGTTCTTGCTTCATCAATTAATATTGAATCTACCTCATCAACTATTGCAAAATTTAAATTCCTTTGAACCTTATCATTTATAGAAAAAGCCAAATTGTCTCTTAAATAATCAAATCCTAATTCATTATTTGTCGTGTAGGTTATATCTGCTGCATAGGCTAACTTTTTCTCTTCATGCGATTGTGTGCTTGAGGTAACACCTACTTTCATTCCTAAAGACTCATAAATCGGTGACATCCATTCTGAATCTCTCTTNGCTAANTACTCATTCACNGTTACAACATGAACACCNNTCTCACTCANTGCGTTAAGGTANGCAGGCAATGTTGCTACCAGAGTCTTACCCTCNCCTGTTCTCATCTCGGCAATATCACCCTGATGAAGAACCATTCCACCNATTAACTGCACATCAAAAGGTCTCATTCCAAGAGTTCTGACTGAAGCCTCTCTTACAACTGCGAAAGCTTCAATCAATAAATCATCTAAAGTCTCCTGATCTTGGAGTCTATTACGAAATTCCTTTGTCTTATCTGAGAGCTCACTATCTGAGAGAGACTGCATCAACTTTTCTAATTTATTTATACTAGAAACTTTTTTAGAAAGTTTATTCAAAATTCTTTGATTGCGACTTCCAAATATATTTGTGAGAAAATTTGCCATCTTTAAATTCCAGAAGAAGATCTTTCGATAATGTTAATTGGTATAAATAATTAATGTATTATAGTGAGTTTAAATATTTTTAAAATCCATAAAATATGTCATTTACAAAACTAAAAACAATTTTAAGTAATAANGGCAATGATACCCTAGATAACTTATTGCAACGAGTTAAAGATGTTCAGAAACTGCAAGATATTGTTGGTGAATGTTTTGATAAAGACACAGCTTCTCACATTGCTGGATGTGATATCGATGATGGTGGAAAACTTACAATTTTGTGTGACTCTGGCTCATGGCAGTCAAAAATTAGATTTTCTCAAGAAACANTANTCAAAAAANTCAGAAAAAAATATCCNTTNGTAACTTTTTGTGAAGTAAAAGTATNNAACAAATANATTNAGAAAANTATTCAACCGTAAACNGCTGAAACGAAAGAAATAGGNGCTTTTTTCTCACTTCTAAAAGANACTTNTTCCCATGCATCACAATCNGAAATTATAGCTCGCATCAGTTTATTATTTAAACCATGTCCAGANTTCATTGCAGANTATCTNCCNATTAGAGTATGCCCAAGTAGATAAGTATCNCCAATCGCATCNAGTATTTTATGTATNACAAACTCATTGGTATANCTTAATCCATCCTCATTCATTATTCGAAAGTCATCAAGAACAATAGCATTATTCATACTNCCACCAAGAGTNAGATTTTTNTCACGAAGCTTCTCNATATCNNTCAAAAAACCNAATGTTCGNGCCCGNCTAATCTCTTTTAGAAAAGAAGTTGATGAAAANTCTATCGANGCTTTTTGCTCTTGTTTNTTAAATACTGGATGATTNAAACCAATNTCAAAATCNACTCTNAATCCTTTGTATGGGGATATCTCAGCCCATTTATCATCCTCTTCAACTCTTATATTTTTCTTNATTTTGATNAATTTCTTNGACGCATTCTGTTCCTCTATGCCCGCTGACTGTATNAGNAAAACGAATGGTCCTGCACTNCCNTCCATNATTGGAACTTCNGCTTCNGATAATTCTATTATGATNTTATCAATACCTAAACCTGCGAGAGCGGACATTAGNTGTTCAATNGTGGCCACTTTAATGCCATCTTTTATTAAGGTNGTACCCAGATTTGTNTCACCNACTAACTCAGCAGAAGCAGGAATATCTANNCAGNNTTCTGTATCAACTCTNCGGAAAATAATTCCTGTATNNACTCCNGCNGGTCTCAATGTCATAAGAACTTTNTTTCCCGTGTGTAATCCAACNCCGGTTGCTCTTATTGATGTTTTTATGGTTCTTTGTTTGAACATGAATTAATTTGAATTTTTATCCATATAAATCAGNNANATAATTATAACAGTTATATTAAATTATTGTAAAATAATGATGAAGATTAAAATTGATTTTGGATCCAGCTCTTAATTGAATTCCATTTTTCTTGCAGATCGATCTTTATAGATAGACCATCTAAATTTATACGTCCTTTAGAGTCTCTTCCATAAAGAAGCAACCCGACACCAGTTGCATGGATAGGGTTTTTTACAACATTTGATAAACCTTCAACATATTGTGGGGCACCAAGCCTGACAGGTACATGAAAAATTTCCTCAGCCAATTCTACTGCTCCTTCCATTTTTGAGCTACCTCCAGTTAACACCAGGCCAGCAGGAATAGATTCTTCAAACCCACTTCGCCGGAGTTCATTTCTTATTAAACTGAAGAGCTCCTCAAATCTTGGCTCAACAATTTCAGCTAGTGTCTGTCTTGCTAGACGTCTTGGCGGTCTATCACCTGTACTTGGAACTTCTATACTCTCATCAGGGTTTGCCAACTGAGAGAGCGCGCACGCATATTTTATTTTTATTTCTTCTGCATGTTGTGTTGGGGTTCTCATCGATACGGCAATATCATTAGTAACCTGATCACCTGCAATTGGTATGACGGCTGTATGCTGTATTGCACCTCTCTGAAAAACAGCGATATCAGTAGTGCCTCCTCCAATGTCAACCAAACATGATCCTAANTCCTTTTCGTCATCAGTTAAGACNGAATAGCTTGATGCAAGCTGTTCAAGTACAATATCNTCAACCTCTAAATCACANCTCTCAATGCATTTGATAATATTCTGTGCAGCACTTTCAGCACCCGTAACCATATGGACTTTTGCTTCCATCCGAATGCCCGACATCCCAGTTGGATCTAAAATGCCTTCTTGGCTGTCTATGATGAATTCCTGAGGTAATATATGAAGTATCTTTTGGTCAGCTGGAATAGCTACCGCTCTGGCCGCATCTATGACTCTATCTACATCACTTGAACTTACTTCATTATCTTGGATTGCTACAATACCATGTGAGTTTAGACTTCTTATATGATTTCCGGCAATCCCAGCATAAACAGAGTTTATATCACATCCAGCCATCAATTCCGCCTCTTCAACCGCTTTTTGAATAGAATGGACAGTCGACTCGATATTAACAACAACACCTCTACTCAGACCTCTTGACGGGTGAGAACCTATCCCAATAACTTCAATCTCGTTGTTCTCATCAACTTCACCAACAATAGCAACAACTTTCGAAGTCCCAATATCCAGACCGACAATAAAGTCTCTTTCTCCATTTTTTCTCACTTATTTGAACCTTGCATCTAAATCTCACCTTTAAATCTTATCGCAAAACCATTGTCATACCTTAAGTCGATTGACTCTATATCTTGCGCTTCAATAGATAGTATATTTTTTGCTATATCTATGAATAAATCAAATTTCTTTTCGACATCACTCTTGCCAAAATTTATGGATGTTCCATCATAGAGCTCTATTGTCCACGCACCATTTTCACTNAAATTAATCTTAGTTATATTAATTCCAAGAGGAATCAATTTTTCTCTTAAAAAGAAGTATTTTTGTGCTACGTCGAAAGANTTATAATCTGGGCCATTCAAATAAACAAGATCTGCTGGTATGAGGTTCGGNTTTCTGATTTCAGTGAACAATTCNCCGCGATTATTTAGAAGAGAGTCTTTCCCCCATCTAGCAACAGGTATATGCTCATGAATCTCTAATATCAATCTATCAGGCCATTTTCTTGATATAGAAATTTTATCTATCCATGCTATATTCTTGAGTCTCTCATAAAGTTTAGGTACATCTATACCTAATATTCCATCTTGTATTTCTGAAGAAATAGCGCCTCTAATTTGAGCTTCCTTGACCTGTTGAAAAGAACTCTCNATTGATACATATCTGATGGGTTGGTTTACTATGTTTATAATAAACTGATAGCAAATCCAAATAATGATCACTAGCATCAGCGCTTTGAATGTTTTGTTTTTGAACTCTTTANAATTTAGCTCCAATCTCTTCGTTTTCTTTCTATTTTTTAATCTAGCCATAATAAAGAAACCAAATAATTAAATACTTGTTTCGAGGATATTTAAACAAAGAGTATCGAANTCTATTCCTAGTTTTGCCGCTGCCTTTGGAACTAAACTCTTTTTTGTCATTCCAGGAATTGTGTTTATCTCAAGTATCTTTGGCGAATCATCTTGANCACATATAAAATCGACTCTTCCCCATCCTTTGCATTTCANTGAATTAAAGGCCTTTATTGCAAGATCTGAATATAATTTTTCTTTTTTTTCATCATCAAATCCTGGGCATATGTATTCTGTATCATCAGATTCATATTTTGCTGTGAAATCATAAAAATCTCTTTTTGTCCTAATTTTGATACTGGGCAGCGTTTTTTCCTTGAGAATAGAAACTGTTATTTCATTTCCATGAATATATTCTTCTGCAAGCACGATTCCATCATATTTAAGAACAGTTTCAAAAGCGTCAAGCAGCTCNTTTGATTGACATACTTTGAGCATTCCAAGACTTGATCCTTCTGAAACTGGTTTCAATATCATTGGAAATCCCAAGTCTGCTTCTGCATACTGGAGATCTTTTTTGTATCTCAATAATTTATAATTTGGAACAGGCAGGTTTTCAGATAAAAAGATTCTCTTGCTCGCAGTCTTATTCATCGCAATGGCCGAAGATATGATACCGCTCCCAGTAAANGGGATTTGGTATGACTCCAATAATCCCTGAATTAATCCGTCTTCTCCACCCTTTCCATGCAAAGCAATAAATGCTCTATCCACTCCTTTTTCAAGGTGGTTCGTAAGTGAGTCATATCTTGGATCCCAACCAAATGCATTAATTGAGTTAGCTTTGAGCGCAGATAGAATCGCGGTTCCACTCTCCAAAGATACATCTCGTTCATTGGAGTACCCACCATGTATCACCATTACTCTCCCAAACTCGTCTGGGTCAAATGTATTTTTNAAATGAANAGAAGNCATTTTTATTTATTGCCAACAATTCTGACTTCACATTGAAGTTTTATATTAAATTTTTGAAGAATTTCTTTCTGCACATGAACGATCAATGATTCAATATCACTTGCGAGAGCATCACCCTCATTGATAATAAAGTTAGCATGTTTCTCTGAAATCTTCCCGCCCCCAATTCTGTATCCTTTTAGGCCTGCTTCCTGGATTAATCTTGCCGCATGATCACCTTTTGGATTTTTGAACACCGAACCGCAACTCGCTTTACCCAATGGTTGTGATATCTTCCTTTTAGAAAGCATCTCTCTTTGCTTGGAAATTGATGCAGATTTTTTCTGATCAAAAACAAGTTTCGCGCTCACAAACCATTCATTTTCTGGGCCTTCAACCTTTCTGTACCGTACCTTGTATGCAGGAGGATATCTTTCTATAAGCTCACCTTTTCTTGTGATGACTTTAACAGATTCCACTGTATCCCATGTTTCATATCCGTAGGCTCCAGCATTCATAGTCAAGGCACCACCAAGAGAGCCAGGTATTCCTGAAAAAAATTCTGAAGGAGCCATCCCCCATCTCATACATTGCCTGGATAGCATTGTACATGGGACATTTGCACTAACTTCTATACAATGCTCATTTACTTTGATAATTTCTTTTTTTATCAGTAACAATGAAATAACAGCGCCTGATATTCCTTGATCTCTTATCAGTAAATTGCTTCCTCTTCCAAGCCAAAAAATAGGAACATTAATATCTAATTTTGATAAAAACAATTTCAGTTCCTTTAAATCATAGGGTTGAAAAAAAATCTCAGCAGGTCCACCAACTTTCATTGATGTGTATTTTTTTAAAGGTTCATTAAATGATAAATTTCCCTTAATTGATCCTAAATTTCTGATATCACGATTATTCATATTGACTTATTAGCTCTTTAATAAATCTGGCAAATCGCGAACAAAAGATCCGATATCTCCAGCACCCATTAGTAGTAATATTTCTCCGTTTTTTACTGTTCTATTTATTACATCGACTGACTCTTCAAGGGAGCTGACAAAAATTGGTTTCTTAGAAGACTTATTTTTTATATCTTCCATAATTGACTGTCCGCTGATGTTATCAATTGGTTCCTCACCAGCCGCATAAATNTCAGTTAGTATTAACTGATCTACCTGTGACAAAACTTCTACAAATTCAGAGAATAATTCTTTCGTTCTTGTATAACGATGTGGTTGAAATAGCAGGGTTATTCTTTTTGATCCCCAGCCTGATTTTATTGCATTTATNGTGGCTAAAATTTCAGTTGGGTGATGCCCATAATCATCTATTAATGTAATCTTCCCATCTTTAACAGTAATATTTTTTGTTACTTGAAATCTTCTATTAATTCCTGAGAAATTTTTGAAGGCTTCAATTATTGATCTATCTTCAATATTAAGTTCGGTTGCAACTGCAATTGCGGCAAGTGCATTTTGAATGTTGTGAATTCCCGGTAAATTTAATTCAACGCTAATTTTTTTATTCTTGTTTTTTCTGTGAACCTCAAAAGAGGTCTTTGACTCACTGAAATGTATGTCTTTAGCATAAATATCTGCCTTATCTGTTGTGCCATAAGTTATCACCGAACGTGAGATTTTAGGCATAACCTCCTTAACGCCCGGATCATCAAGACAAACTATTGCCAAACCATAAAATGGCAGATTATGCAGAAAACTTAAAAAACCTGAATATAATTTATTCTTATCATGTTCATATGTTGACATATGGTCNAAATCTATATTCGTTAATATGGAGATCATTGGCTTGAGATGCGTGAAAGATGCATCGCTCTCATCTGCTTCTGCCACCAAGTATTCTCCTAATCCCAGTTTTGCATGAGAATTAGAACTCTTNAAACAACCNCCGATAATATATGTTGGATCTAGNCCACCTTCTGCCAAAAGCGTTGAAATTAGACTAGTTGTTGTTGTTTTCCCGTGAGTGCCTGAAACAGCTATCGAGTAGTAGAAACGCATCAATTCTGCCAGCATCTCGGCCCTCGCAACNACTGGCAGCATTTTTTTCTTAGCTTCAGANACTTCGCAGTTATCAGAACTAATTGCNCTCGAAACAACCAAGGCATCCGCTTTTTTTATATTTTCTGGCAAATGATCAAGAAAAACTTTTGCTCCAAGAGCTTTTAGCCTCTCTAATTGTTCGCTCATTCTGATATCTGAACCCTGGATCTTATANCCTAATCCTATCATTACCTCTGCNATGCCAGACATTCCAGAGCCGCCCATTCCAACAAAATGGACTGTTCTAAGTCTTTTCATTTTTCTATTCATCATGACTCACATAGTTTAGACAGGTTTCTACTATATCTGAGGTAGAATTAAGCTTGGCTTTAGACCTGGCTAGACAAGCTCGCCTTTTTAGAACGCTTCGATCTTTTACCCAATCTTTTAGTGTAATTGTCAGCAGGTCATTTGAGATATCATCTTCAGAAATAATTTCTGCCGCGCCAAGTTCCTGCATGTATTTCGCATTTTCTGTCTGATGATCATCGGTTGCTTTTGAAAATGGAATAAATATAACAGGTANACCNACTGCCAATAATTCGCTTACCGTCATTGCTCCTGCCCTNCAAATAACAAGATCNGCCCATTTGTAAGCNTCAGCAATATCATCTATGTAATCAACTAAGTAAAGNCCTACAGGAACATCTTCATATGCTTTTTTNGCATGAGAAATAGTTTTCNCTCCAGCCTGATGAAAGACTTCTAGTTTGTTTGATGATGCTACTTCCTTAATTGCTCTTGGAACGGACTGATTTAAAATAAGTGATCCTTGACTCCCTCCCAGAACAAGGATTCTAATCGGAAAATTCCTATCTTGGAGTCTTTTTTTGGGGTCCTCNATAAGAGCTATCTCTTNNCTAATTGGATTCCCTATCGTTTTCGCATTCATCTTACTTCTGAAGCTGCCCGGAAAAGCCTCCAATACAGATGATGCTATTCTTGCGAGGAATTTATTTGTTGTGCCTGGGACTGAGTTCTGCTCATGAATTACTAAAGGATATCTCAATAGAAATGCAGCTATTCCTCCAGGTCCACTAACATACCCTCCCATTCCAATAACCACATCAGGGCGATATTTCATTAGAAGATTAATTGATTGAAAAATAGATTGAATCAACTGCTTCACTGCAATTAAGACGTTCATGAGGCTCTTGCCCCTCAAACCCATTACAGTTATATATTCCATTTTAATATTAGCCTTAGGCACGAGTTTCTCTTCAATACCGCCTTTAGTGCCAATCCATGTAATATCACATTTAGCATCCTCTAATGCCTTTGCAATGGTGAGCCCTGGAATAACATGTCCACCTGTTCCACCAGCCAAAATCATTATTTTTGCTCGACNCATTTATTACCTTTTTTGAGTTTTTCTATTTATTTTATAATTATAATTTGAATTGACCTCATGATAAATTCTTAAAAGAATACTCAATGTAACTATTGTCATAATTATGCTGCTCCTGCCATAGCTTATAAGGGGCAAGGTCAATCCCTTAGTTGGAAGTGCACCCATGCTCACACCAAGGTTAATTAAAACCTGCAATGCAATCCAGGTGCCCGCTCCAATACACAGATATGCTTCAAAAAAACGATCTGCTTTGGCTGATCTTATAGCTAATCTAAATATTCGCCAAATCAACAAGAANAATAGAACTATTAATGCAATTGANCCCAATAAACCNAATTCTTCTGAAAAAACTGCAAAAATAAAATCAGTATGTGCTTCTGGTAAATAAAATAATTTTTGTACGCTATTTCCTAAACCAACACCAAACCATTCTCCCCTCCCAATTGCGATTAGAGATTGAGTCAGCTGATACCCTGAATCAAAAACCACATCTTTATCCCATGGATTAAGAAAACCAGTGAACCTTCTCATAGCATAAGGAAAAAATTGCAACAAAATAGCAAGAGCTGAAGAAGTAGCGATCAAAAATAAAACAAAATCTCTTATTCGTGCCCCAGCAACGAGTAACATAGATAAAACAGTTGCTAGCAATACTGCTGTTGCGCCAAAATCTGTTTCCATCAGTAACAATAGAGATGCCATACCTAATACAATCATTGGTCTCAGAAAGCCAACAAATCCCTCTCTAAGCTGCTTGTTTCTTCTAACTAAATATCCTGCGACGTAAATCATGATACAAAGACGGGCAGGATCAGATACCTGAACATTGATGATACCAGCAACTCTAATCCATCTTGTTGAGCCATTTACTTCAGATCCAATACCAGGCACAAGAACCAATATTAGTAGTGTTATTCCTACGATTAATAAAAAAGGACCCAATTGTTTCCAGAAATGCATTGGCAAAAAGAAACAAAATAACCCTGATATCAAACCAATGATGACAGCGACAATCTGTCGATTAAGATAATAGAAGGGGGAGCCAGAAATATTCTCCGAAATTGAGCTCGAAGCTGAGGATAGAATAATAAGACCCAACATAATTAAGAACATGATAATAAAAAGAAACATCAAATCGATGCTTATTGGGTTTCTGAGAGTCTGTCTCACGTTATTTATGTAGTCACCAACAGTCATTTAATTGACCTATTTACAATCCTCATGAATTCATCACCTCTGTGAGAAAAACTTTTAAACTGATCAAAGCTAGCACAAGCTGGAGAGAGTAGTATTGTATCACCCGAGGTGCATAAATTATTTGCTTCGTGAAATGCCTCCTCCAGAGTATTTTTATAGATTACTGAGGTATATTTTTTTAATTGCTTGCCAATTAGTTTTGAATCCTCACCGAACAGAACAGCAAGTTTTATTTTGTTTTTTGTTGCTTTTGCAAAATAATCAAAATCACCGCCCTTTGATTGTCCGCCAGCAAGAAGAATTACTTCTGCACTCACAGAGTTTATAGATGCTATTGCAGCATTAACATTAGTTCCTTTTGAATCATTTATATAATCAACATTACCTTTAGAGGCAACTAATTGCATACGATGAGGTAAACCCTCAAATCGCTTGACAGCATCTATTACTAATGACTCATCTAATCCCAGCAACAAAGTAACAGCAAGGGCTGCTAGAATATTCTCATAATTATGTATCCCAAAAAGTTTCAATTGACTGGAACCAACTATCTTTTTCTCATTGTAAGTTAGCAAAATTTCATCATCTTTAGGTAAGAGACTATAAGAATTTTTTTTTGTTGTTCTCGATCCAAAACTTACACTTAGTTTATTATCTAGGTAATTCTTAACTTCCGGGATATCGTGATTAAAAACTAAGCTGGANGCATCTTTTAAAACACGAAATTTTGCTTGCCTATAACTTTCCTCATCGCCATGCCAATCTATATGATCACGAGAAATATTTAAAAGCACAGCGACATTTGCCGGTAAATTAGAACACCTATGAAGATGAAAACTTGATAGCTCTANGATATGTAATTCAGCATCGTCATCAATAAGATCTAATGCTGGTGTACCTANATTTCCCCCCGCCGATGATTTGACACCAGCGTTATTACATAAGAATGAAACCAATTCAGTTACAGTGCTTTTGCCATTAGTACCAGTGATAGCCACAAAACTTTTAGTTGTATTTTCTACATATAAATCAATATCCGAAAGGATGGGGATGTTGTTTTTTCTGAAAATTTTCAGTAGATCATTGTCGTCATTAATTCCAGGAGAGACTATTACGTGAGTTACATCATCAATATTCTTTGTCTCTATCTTTTCTAAAAAAATATTTTCTNTTGTAAANAATTTCTTAAAATCATCTAGTTGAGGGGGGTTTTTTCTTGAATCAAAATAAATAGCATTTTCATTATTTCTTTTNAGAAAATNTGCAACGGACAGGCCAGTCTTGCCCATTCCAAATACAAAATATTTATTTTGAATAGTTTTCTGGAAAGAGTTATTTTTGTTCACTAAATCTATCTTATTTTTAGGCTTGCTAAGCCAATTAATACTAATATCACAGTAATAATCCAAAACCTTACAATGATTTTTGGCTCTTTCCATCCTTTTAGCTCATAGTGATGATGCAATGGCGCCATCCTGAAAATTCTTTTTCCAGTTAACTTAAAAGAAGTGACTTGAATCATTACTGATAATGTTTCAGCAACAAATACTCCGCCCATAATTACCAGGACAATTTCTTGTTTTATTATTACAGCTATGACCCCAAGAGATGCACCAATAGATAATGACCCAACGTCTCCCATAAAGACTTGAGCTGGGTATGTATTGAACCACAAGAATCCCAACCCAGCACCNACCAGTGCTGCACAGAAAACAAAGATCTCTCCAGCGCCGGCGACATATGGAATTTCAAGATAGGTTGAAAAATTTATATTTCCAGTGACATATGAAAAAATACCTAAAGCGCCGGCAACAAGAACTGTTGGCATAATTGCTAATCCATCCAACCCATCAGTTAGATTTACAGCATTGCTGAAACCAATAATAAAGAAAAATGAAATAATCAGATGCAAAACACCAAGCTCAATCATTGTATTTTTCAAGTAGGGGATTAATAAAGACGTTGAATTCGAATCTGTATTAAATTTTATCAGAAGCGTTATTGCTATTATTGCTATAAGGGATTGCCAAAAAAGTTTTTTTGAAGCTGAAATTCCGTCAGAATTATTTTTGATGATTTTCTGATAGTCATCAATATATCCAAGAATACCAAATGAAATAGTCACGAAAAGTATTATCCATATAAATGGATTATTTATTTCTGCCCACATTAACGTTGCCAGTGAAACTGACATAATAATCAAAGCGCCACCCATTGTTGGTGTGCCAATTTTTTCTTTATGAGTTTCTGGTCCATCATCTCTGACAGGCTGATTAAGCTGAATTGAGTGAAACTTTGCTATCATCCTTGGACCCAAAACCATTGAAATGATCAATGATGTTAATGCTCCCAAAATCGCTCGGATAGTTATGTAATCGAAAACATAAAAACTAGATTCAAATTGAGCTAGATAATTTGTCAAATAAAGCATCATAATTTTCTCTCACTTCATTGCACTGATAAAACTTTAACCACTCTTTCCATCTTCATTGAGCGTGAACCCTTAACCAATATACTCATTTCTCTATTTTTTAGCATCATGGATGCTATATCCTCAATCATACAATCAATATCCTCATACCAAAATCCATTATTCTTAAATGAATCAACTGCATGCTTNGTCAGCTCACCAATTCCAAAAAGATAATCAATATCGGCATCATTTAACTTTTTTCCTAACTCTTTATGTAAGCTTTCTTTTTCCTTGCCGAGTTCCAACATATCTCCCATTACAAAAACCTTGGTTTTATCTCTTTTTCTNAGAAATTCAATAGCAACACTCATGCTTTTTGGATTAGAGTTATATGTGTCATCAATAATTTCATGACCATATTGAGATTCTTTTATCACTAGTCTTCCCGAGACAGGTGTGGTGGCTTCCAACCCATTCTTAATTTCTGATAACGTCTTCGATTGAGAAAGCAATACAGCTGCTGCTGCACATGCATTCAGTACGTTATGCATACCTAACAATTTTAAATGTATATTTATGGATCCCTCAGGTGCCCTCAAATCAAATGATGTATAATTTTTCTCCAACNTAACGCGCTCAGGGTAAATCATCGCATCAGAATTGCTACCAAAGGTCATAATTTCTGAGTTTGAGGCCATTTCAGCCCATAAATTGTAAAATGAATCATCGTGATTTAGNATGGCAAATTTTGGTGTNACNTTACCTTGNAATATCTCACCTTTTGCATTAGCCACTCCATTAATGCTCTTGAAGCCATCGAGGTGTGCAGGTGCCGCATTATTTATCAAAACAACATCAGGATAAGCAACATCAACCAAATATTTAATATCACCAGGTTTGCTTGCGCCCATTTCTAATACTGCATATTCGTAAGTATTATTCATATCCAATATCATGAGAGGCATACCAATATCATTATTGTAATTACCCGCTGTATTAAATGTTTTATGATTTTGAGAAAAACAGGTGCTTACCATCTCTTTGAGTGTTGTTTTTCCATTGCTGCCCGTAATTCCTATAAAAACAGAGGACAGTTGCTTCCTCCATACTCTAGCGAGGTCTCCTAGAGCCAACNTTGNNTCTTTTACACGAANAGTNTGAATATCATTAACAATATTTGAATCAACAACACACGCAGCGGCCCCATTTTTTTTTGCTANATTGATAAATTCATTTCCATTAAAATTTGGCCCCCTTAATCCAATAAATAATTGATCCTTTTTAATCGTTCTTGTATCAGTTGAAACCCCTTTTATGATTTTATCTTCACCGCAAAAGTCACCATTAATTGATATTGCAATTTCTGATAACTTTAGATCAATCATTTGCAATATCCCTTGACCTTCTTATCAAAGATCTCTTTGAAATCTTATGATCCGAAAATTTCAAAGTTTCTTCTCCAATTTTTTGATAACTCTCATGACCTTTTCCTGCGATCAATATAATTTCATTCTTATTTGCCTTCATAATGGCAAAATTAATCGCTTCTTCTCTGCTCACAATTGTCTCGACCTCAGAAGAAATTCCTTCGAGAATATCTGATATGATTTTCTCAGGATTTTCATTTCTAGGATTATCGCTGGTTACAATGACATAATCGGCATACCGCTCTGCTATATTGCCCATCATTTTTCTTTTTCCTCGATCTCGATCACCTCCACAACCAAATACACACCAGATTTTTCCATCATAGTGATCGCGAATTGATTGAAGAGAGAGTTTCAAGGCGTCTGGAGTATGAGAAAAATCAACTAAGACTTTCGGCAACAAGTGATTATTATCCANATCAACNGATTCCATTCTACCCGATGGGGCTTTCATTCCCTCTATTATTATCTGGATCTTACTCAACGAAAAACCAAGACTTAAAAATAAGGCTATAGTTTGAATGACATTTTCAATATTAAATNNTCCTAAAAGTGGAACATGAGTTTTGAAAGTACCCCAGGANGACTTCAAATCAATATCGAATCCAGATCCATTGGTTTCATATTTAGTTACAGAGATGAACTTATCCTTATCAATATTGATTGGTTCAATTGAAGTAGNGATTANTTCCTCATCAANACGCTCAATAAGTGAACGTCCNAAGGAATCATTTNTATTNATAATTTTGATCTTTGATTGTNNTTCNANAAAAAGTTTTGCCTTTGTTTCGCCATANTTNTCCATGTTTCCATGATAATCAATGTGATCTCTGGATAAATTAGTAAAAATAACTGAGTTGAAATNTATCCCTTCTATTCTCCTCTGATCAATTGCATGAGACGAAATTTCCATTACAACATATTCAACACCAGAATTTTGAAATTNACTCAGTATCTTATGCAATTTCATGCATGATGGTGTGGTTAACTCATTNAGATTTAGATTTTCTAGACCATACCCCAATGTACCAATGTAACCTGATTTATATCCAATTTTTTTAAATCCTTGATGAATTAACCANGATACAGTTGTTTTCCCATTTGTTCCTGTAACACCAATGATGCTCATCTCATTGATGCTACTCTCATAATGTCTCGAAACTATATTAGAAATTTCCAATTTTAAATCTTCTACAGCGATNATTGGGATTGATGTCTCAATATTGCTCAGATCATAAGGTGGCTCATAGACGACTGCACATGCACCAGAGTTAATAGCAGACTCTATAAAATCACAACCATCAGAACTTAAACCCTTAACTGCAAAAAAAACAGTACCTTTNTTTACATATCTACTGTCGTCACAAATATTATTGTATTTGATGGGTGGAGCATCTGTTATTCCGTACAAAAGATCCTTAAGGTTATGTGCTTTTGATTTCATTAAAATAAATTAATCGTTTTTGTTGTCTGCAACTAAATCAGATTTTGTAATGAAGCCTTGGGGTGGAATCGAGAGCAATTGAAGTGATTGTGAAATTATTTCTGAAAAAACAGGCGCTGCAACATCGCCTCCGTAATAGAATTCTCCTGTTGGCTCTTCAATGAATACAACGGCGACTAATCTCGGATCATCAATAGGTGCAATTCCAGCAAATATTGATCTATATCTGTCTGTGCTATATCCACCAGCTCCTGAGGTTTTCCATGCTGTTCCTGACTTTCCTCCAACACGATAGCCTTCAACAGCGGCTTTCTTTGAGGTACCGTCTTCTACAACTTTTTCGAGCATACTAAGCAAAGTTTTGGACGTATCTTCACTAATGACTCTTTTACTCTCGTTAAACGAGCCTTTGCGTAAAGATAACGGAGTGTATAGACCATTGTTCGCTATCACCGAATATGCTTGAGCAAGTTGTATCGGGGTTACCGTAATACCGTACCCATATGACATTGTAGCTTTACCGATTTCTCCCCATTCAGTATGGTGATGTAATCGACCCCTTGATTCTCCAGGAAAACCATCAGTGACATATGAACCAAATCCAAAATCACTCATCATTTCCCATAATGCATCAGATTCAAGGCTCAAACCAATTCTACTCATACCTGCATTAGAGGATCTCATAAGAACCGTAGCTAAATCTACCTCGCCAAGCTCTCTTGTGTCTCTTATGGTTCTGGATCCAATATTTACAGGAGACGTATCAATGAGGCTAGCTAAATCATACAAACCAGAATCAACAGCTCTGGCCAGTATAAATGGTTTTATGCTAGATCCGGGTTCATACATATCAATAATGGCTCGATTCCTCATGGAGTCAGGATTCAGAGAAAATGTTTCATTGTTATCATATGAAGGATAATTAGCTATTGCCAAGATTTCACCTCTTGGGGCATCTACAAGAATCACGCTTCCTGAATATGCCTTATTTTCTATTATCGCTCTTTCTAATGCCCTGTGAGCAATATGCTGCAATCTCAGATCAATGCTAAGCGTAAGATCTGTTCCTGATTTTGGAGATTTAATTATTTTTATGTTTTCAATATGCCTATTNTGCTTNTCTTTAAGAATTCTCTTAANACCNGGNATCCCTCTNAGAGATNNATCATACTGTAACTCTANTCCCTCTTTTCCCTCCTCATCTATATTAGTTAGNCCCANAAGTTGTGAAATTATNTCACCGGCAGGATATGANCGTTTATANTCTCTCTTGAAATCTAANTTAGCNATATTAAGTNACTTTATCTGATCTGAAATATTNGTAGNTACCTTCCTCTCGATATACAAGAAANTTTTNCTCTTAGAATTTTTNATTNNTTTTNTTAATTCTTCATGNTCTNTNNCAAGCAANANAGAGANNTGTTNNANTTTTATATCNTCTTCATTAAANTTCTTAGGATTGATAGANATAGTATCGACAGGGATACTAATTGCTANTGNNTTANTATTTCGATCANTTATTGTTCCACGGTATGCTGCAATATTTATATCTCTGATTTGCCTGAGATTNCCCTGCTCTATTAAAAAATCTTTATTCAGAACNTGNAGATAAGTTGCTCTGACNACNANAAANAAAGAAAAAAATACAAATATCCCAAAAACCCAGAATGACCTNACAACAAATCTTCGCGAAATCTCTTCTCTGGTTTCTGCANCTCTTNTCATNTTTTCTTATATATCCTCATNCTCTCTATATTNGGTTTNTGCATTTCAAGATTNTCTNTNGCAAGTTNCTCTATTCTGACTGGATTTGCCCANCGATTTTCCNGNGATTTNAGCTCACTCCACTGAATGTTNAGCTCATCTCTAGCTTGNTTTAANNCTTCNAACTCAATGAAAAGNTCACGAGATTCATGTTTAATNAAAACCANAGATANGGCAGAGNAAGAGCAGATAAGAATNCTCAAAAATAATTTTAATGATGANTTAAAATGANTCATCTTCGAACTTTTCTGAAGAAACCATATCCAGAAAATAACCCCCGTATTATTGAGCAGNAGTTAAAAAATCTGCCGCTCAACAACTATCTNCTTTAATCAGCCTGCCTTCTGAGAAAAGCAGGGACATTCAACAAATCTTCTTTAGATTCAGAGTCATGAACATCGTCTCCTACCGCTCTTTTTCTCTCGGANATGGGCTTACTGAGTGAATCATAATCTGGGGATACATCGTTGTTATCTNNATTATCCTTTTTTATGATCCGCATTGGCGAAGATTGAGAAGCATGCTTCCCTAATCCAGTAGCAACGACTGTCACTCTAACCTCATCTTTCATCGATTGATCCAGTGCGGATCCAATTATTACTGTAGCGTCAGATGCTGCAAATTCTTTAANCGTATCACCAATCTCAGAAAACTCACCGATGGTGAGATTAAGATCAGATGTAACATTAACAAGTATCCCATTTGCACCAGAAAGATTGACATCTTCGAGTAGTGGGCTCGAGATTGCTGCCTCAGCAGCTTCTCTAGCTCTTCCNTCACCANTGGATACACCAGATCCCATCATGGCCATCCCCATCTCTGACATAACTGTTCTGACGTCAGCAAAGTCAACATTCATTGTTCCTGGAGTTGTNATTAATTCGGCAATACCTTGNACNGCACCCTGAAGAACTTCATTAGCGGCTTGGAAGGCATCAATTAGCGTTGTGTCAGAACCAAGAACNGCAAGNAGTTTTTCATTNGGTATTGTAATCAANGAATCAACNTATTTACTNAGCTCTGCTATNCCATGATCAGCAATTGTCATTCTTTTTGATCCNTCAAGCTCAAATGGNTTAGTGACAACAGCNACAGTCAATATTCCAAGCTCTTTAGCAACTTGAGCNACAACCGGAGCTGCTCCAGTTCCGGTGCCTCCTCCCATNCCTGCNGTTATAAANAACATATCTGCGCCCTCAATAACCTCAACAATTCTGTCNCGGTCTTCCATNGCGGCTTGTCGACCAATATCAGGGTCAGCTCCNGCACCTAGACCTTTTGTTATATTGCATCCAATTTGTAATGCTGTTTTAACTCTTGCAGTATTGAGAGCNTGAGCATCAGTATTTGCACAGACAAAATCAACTCCCTCAATTCCTGTATTCACCATATGTGAAACAGCATTNCCACCTCCGCCACCTACACCAATGACTTTTATGACGGCACTNTGACTATGAGCATCCATTAATTCAAACATTTAATCCTCCGTTACCATTTAATTAATCTATAATCTCTCTGCTACCCTTAACACTGCACTTCTACTCCTAATATTATGGGAAATCTCATCAACCTTTGACTTTATAGCCTTCCCAATAATTTTTAATTTTGGTTTATATTCATCTGGAACTTCTGGCATTCCTCTGTATTGATCGGCCACCAATGAATTCGATTTCATAAATCTTTTTACAATTCTGTCTTCAAGTGAATGAAAACTAATCACNCAAATTCTTCCACCTCCTTCAAGTATTTCAATACTGGCAATGAGAGCTTTTTCTAATTGCTTTAATTCATCATTTATATATATACGAATTGCCTGAAAAGTCTTTGTTGCAGGATGTTTCTTTTGNTGAGTCTTTGGATATGCTCTCTTTACAATNTCNGCTAGTTCTTTGGTTGTTTCAATTGGTTTCTCTCTTCTATGTCTAATAATTGCCCTTGCAATTCTTGACGAGAACCTCTCTTCACCATATTTGAATAGAATATGCCTCAATTTATTTTCACTAACCTTTTCTAGCCATTTAGCAGCACTTATTCCATTATTTGAATCCATTCTCATGTCCAGTGGCCCCTCTTTTTGAAAACTAAAACCCCTCTGGGCGTTGTCCAATTGAGGTGATGAAACACCTAAATCAAGAAGCAGTCCATCAATCTTTTCTGATTTATAATTATCAACAGTTATTTCTCTGATATTAGCCATTTCATTTTTTATAAATTTAAATCTTTTATCTGTCTCAAATACTGTATTTAAGCTCTCACTTGCATCAGGGTCTCTATCTATTCCAATCAGTCGACCTTTTGATCCCAGCTGCGACAAAATCATTTGGCTATGACCGCCTCTCCCAAAAGTTCCATCTATGTAAATACCATTTTTTTTTATATTCAATCCCTCTTTAACCTCGTCAAGAAGAACAGGTATGTGCTCTTTATTCACTTTGATTTATCTCAAATTATCAAAGTGAAATTGTATCCAACTCTCCAGAGAGGTCATTTTCATCATCCATATTTAACCAAGAATCNCGCTTTTGACTCCATGCCTGATCATCCCATAGTTCAAATTTTTTCCCTTGACCAATCAAGATTGCATGACGCTCTATACCNGCAAATTCTCTTAGTTCTTTTGAAATCAATATTCTTCCNTTGCCGTCCAACTCAAGTTCAGTTGCGTAACCAACCATCAAACGTTGCAGTCGTCTCGCTTGCTTATTTAAACTTGGCAAACGAATCAATTTTCTCTCAATCTCTTCCCAATCTGGNTAAGGATANATCAAAAGGCAATAGTCTCGNTCGACCGTGACCACNGTTTGNCCATCGCACCGAGAGATTAGCTTTTCTCTGTATCTTGTNGGNATAGCTAATCTTCCTTTTGCATCTAAAGTAACTTTTGTAACTCCACGAAACATCATTTTCTTTAATCATTATTTGGTATACANGCCCGTATTAACCATTAATATCCACAATTACCCACATAAAAACACTATATTCTCATGCTTTTTAAGCGTCAATAATTGAGCGTTATAATTTTTAATAAAGACAATGACTTAGGGGGAANNTATTAATAAAAAAATAAAATNNAAGNAGATAATTGGAACNANAAATCAACTACTTAAGTAATATATCTAATCTACAATATATATNTGATTTTATTNAAAAAAAAGTTNCATAACAGTTTNAATTANAGNAACTATTTNTGCGCTTTTTGCGCGAATAATTTANTTAATTATTTAANATAATTANNTAAATATATGATTTNTATATATATATTTATTTTTTTAAAAAGAAAGAGTTGNCNGTAAGCCGGGTTCTGTCGAGTACAATCATTCATCTAGGATAGTTGTCACCAACTATCTCATGCAACCTACCCAGAAGTTCGCTCGGAATCGACGATCTGAAATTAATCAGGTACTTCCCTATTTGGTCTTGCTCCAAGTGGGGTTTTCATTGCCATAAATGTTACCATTTATGCGGTGTGCTCTTACCACACCATTTCAACCTTACCGGTACTTGAGTACTTAGGCGGTATATTTTCTGCTGCACTATCCATGGGTTCACACCCTCCAGGTGTTACCTGGCACTTTTTCCGAAGGAGCCCGGACTTTCCTCTCGTGATATTTATCACCAGCGATTGCAAGGCCAACTCATGGTTGGAAGAGTACTGAATATTTTTATAAAGATACAGTTTTTTTCTCAGAGATTCCTGTATCTATAGCTCATATCAAATGTTNAGCATCTGAATCTCAACTATAAGATCAATCTCACAATTNGCTAATTTATAACCCTAAAAAATTTATTGTAGAAGCACATAGAATGATGGATGCTCCTGCGATAACATGAGAATATCTTTCNAAAGAATTAAATCTAAACATATTTAAACCTTTCAATAACAAAAAAACNGAAAATAACATTGTAANCAATGTNACAACTCCGAATACAAGNGCTACCTGNAAGACCAACATCATATCTGCNTCTATNGCTGGATACATGAATAATGGGATTAGTGCCTCACATGGACCTAAGACGAAGACTATNAATAATGCCCATGGTGTTATATTGANGAATCTTTTTTGTGAGTTGACATATCTATGNTCACCTGNAAGATTTTTTTTGTTTTTATGTATCCTTAGTTTTNTTAATCCCCANANAAAGTAAATAAGGCCAANAAATAATAGCATCCATCCTGANAGCAGCCCACGAGATTCTTCAAGATTGACTAATTTGACNAATTCAATNCCAAAAAATATCCCTANAAATCCTATTATTANTGAACTTAGTATGTGGCCAATACCGCAAATAGTTGCATATTTGAGTNTTTTTGCCATGCTCCAGTCCCTTGCTTTNCCNAGAGCTACAAAAACTAGATAGTGATCTGGTCCGATTATGGTATGNATAAATGCAATTAAAGCAGCAGTTGAAATTAGTATATTTTGGTCTTCTAAGATCATGTATCTAAACCTTTTTTCGATTGCGTATAATTATTTATCCATACTCAAAACTATAGAGTGATAAAATGATATGAAATTATATAAATAATTAGTCACATCAACAATCAGATATTTTTCTTTAAGAGGCTGCCAGGTAATTGAATAAAGCGAATAACTCAACGAGTATTCTCTAATTTTTTTTTAAGTCCAATAAAAGCTCGTAAATGTCATTTCGCTTCAGTTCTGTAGTTTTCATAATCAAGTTTANTAGCCTATTATTNGATAAAACTCCAGAGAGCTCCTCATGAATCTTTTTTGCTAGCAATATATCTGACGTATCTCTCTTCTCATTGACCCCTTCTACGACAAGAACAAATTCTCCTTTCTTCTTAATTTCGTCTTTTTTCATGGATGCGAACAAATTGTCAAGGTCAGTTCTAATGTATTGTTCATGAAGCTTGGTCATTTCCCTCGCGAGAAAACATCGTCGGTGGCCTCCGAAGATTGAAATAATATCCTTNATATTCTCCTCAATCTTATGCACTGATATTAGAAAAATGATAGTTCTGTTGTCATNCACTAACTTTTTTAATCTAGACTTTCTTTTCTCGCTTTTAGGGTGAAGAAATCCTTCAAAACAAAATCTATCTGATGCTAACCCTGAAACAGAGAGAGCCGCAATAACTGAAGTTGGACCAGGAATTGGAAAAGTTTTAATTCCCTCTTCATGAGCTAATTTAATCAATCGATAGCCTGGGTCACTTATACATGGTGTGCCTGCGTCACACACGAGAGCTATAGAAGAACCACTCAAAAGCTTCTTGTATAGTTTCTTAGAGACTCTTTCCTCGTTGTGTTCATGTATAGAATATATTTTCTTTTTTATTCCATAGAAAGCTAACAATGTATTTGTATTACGCGAATCTTCTGCTGCAACTATGTCACACTCTGATAATATCTCTAGAGCTCGATTCGTGATATCACCTCTATTACCAATTGGTGTGGCTACAACAAACAATTGTCCCGTATCTGAGTGCTTATTTCTCATGATTAAATTGCAACATAATTTTTTCTTTTATAACAAGATAAATTATCATTATTAAAGAATTTAGAATACGGAAACTATGAAAAAAAGAATCAAAATAATAATTCAATTAATATTTTTTACTCATCTTATCGCAGGATGCACCTCCTCGATTACAAATATAAATGAAAATATCCAAACAGAAGTAATCGTATTACCAAAAATGCGTGATGCAAGTTTATCTTCTCCTGGATCAGATCTCGATGATTTTCCAAATAGAGTGGCTCTTTTATTACCCCTGAGTGGGGAATACAAGAGAGAGGGTGAGTCTGTTCTCATTGGATTTTTAAGTGCACATTATTCACTTATAACATCAGATCAAAAAATACATTCAATAAATATCTACGATACACAGTCATATGAGAGCATTATAGATGCCTATGATAAAGCGGTAGATGAAGGAGCCGAGTTTGTTATTGGACCACTATTGCAGGAATCTGTAACTGAATTATCTGAAAAGATAGCTTTCAATATACCCGTGCTTGCATTAAATTCCCCCCAAAATAATGAAGTATATACAATTGGTATGTACCAATTTTCTCTATCGTCACTCGATGAAGTAATTTCAACTTCAAATAAAGTTGTAAGTGATGGAAATAGTTTAGGAGCTATCATAATGCCTAACAATGATTTAGGCAGAGACTTAAGGGATATTTATAAATCCACATTTGAATCAATGGGTGGAATTATTCTGGACGATCAATTTTATAATCCAGAAAATCAAGATTTCTCTGATGAGCTTAAAGAGCTNTTAATTATCAATAATAGTGAAAATCGGCATAGAAGACTGTCTGCAAATTTAGGTGAGTTCATCGCTTTTGAGCCACGTCGAAGACAAGATATTGATTTTATATTTTTACTTGCCACAGATATTACAAATGCCAAGCTACTTAAATCACAATTAGACTATCATCTATCTGGCGATGACCCTATTCCAATCTACTCTACATCAAATATATTTTCATTGAGAGAAAATATGGATGATCTTGAGGGCGTAATATTTACAGATGCNCCNTGGATTATTGATCAGCAAAGCTGGCTTAGAGATCTTCCCTCCANGCTAATNNAATTTTGGCCCGGTGATGCTATTCAAAGTCGTCAGAATGCTATGGGGTATGACGCATATTTTCTGACATCAAAGCTTGCAAATCAAAAAAATAATTACAAAGAAGAGTTTAATGGTGCTACAGGTCAATTATATGTCGACAGTGAAAATAAAATAAGGAGAAGATTAGCCTGGGCAAAACTTGTAAACGGAAAAACAGAAGTGTCTGAGTAGATAAAAANTATCAGCTTATTTACAGTAATTTTCACTCTACTAATTTTAAATGCGAGGCTTTATCTTTCTCAACGTTTTTTTATGGAACCCGTTATTCATTGCATCTGATTCAGACTGAAAAGCCATGCCTTCGCTAGTTTCTCTTGCATATGTATTTATTACTGCCTCTGGAGGAAACTGAACACTCATTGATTTGCCATCAAATCTCGCGTCAAAAGTGATAACATCAGAGTCAATAGTTAGATTTCTCGTTGCAGAGGAGCTTATATTAAAAGTAATCCTCTCATTCTCCACAAACTTTTCGGGATACTGATATTGTCAAAGAAAGCGTCAATCAGCAAATGAGGTGTGTAGCCATTATCGCTGATCCATTCGAACATCGCTCTATTGAAGTATGGTTTTTTTGATATTGTATTATCTTCCATGAAGTTTTATGTAACTAAGAAATTCACAGCCTCATCTCTTGTTCTAATTCACTCAAACTGCTTTGGAAAGAGGGACGATTGAAAACTCTATCCGTGTATTTTTCAATTGAAGCTGAATCTGTACCAAGATCTATACCATAAACAGGGAGTCGCCAGAGAATCGGAGCAATGGTGCAATCAACAAGAGAGAAATCGTCACTGATAAAATAGTCTTTTAAAGAAAAGAGATCGATCACTGAAAGAATGCTCTCTTTGAGAAGTTTTTTTGGTTTGGTGGCAAGTTTTGCCTCGTTCTCTGATGAAAAATCCTCAACCAAGCTGTACCAATCATTTTCAATTCTATGTAAAGCCATTCTAAATTGAGCTCTTACCACAGGGTCAACAGGCATCAGAGGTGGATGAGGAAATCTCTCATCTAAATACTCAATGATCACTCGAGAATCATAAAGAACAAGATCTCTGTCAATTAAAGTTGGAAGATTATGATATGGATTAACATCAATTAAATCCTCAGGGAGATCAGGTCCTTTAACACTTTTTATATCAATGTTTATATTTTTTTCTGCTAATACTATTCGTGTTCGATGACTGTGGATACAGGTCGGCCCAGAAAAAAGATTCATAATTGATCTTCGATTTGCGATTACTGACATATAGATCCTCTATTTAATTTAACTTTAATATAACAAAAAAGTGTGAATGAAATTCACTTGATGTCTTTCCAAACCTCTTTCTTGAGGAAGTAGGCAAGTATCATAAAAAATGCGAGGAAGAATAGAACTTTTACCCCTAGGGCTTGTCGTTTTATTTTTACTGGCTCACTAATATATTCAAGGAAGTTAGAGGTATCTCTAAGGAATGAATTGAACTCTTCTTCATTCATTTTACCTGGGATATATACCTCAAGCTTTGATTCATTTTCATTCTGCAGGTACTCCTGATGTCCCTGTAACTCCCAGAGGACATTGGGCATACTTGTTCCAGCGAGAACCACATTATCAACACCAGTTGGGCTGGTGGCATCAACATAAAAGCTTTTTAGAAATGTATAAATATAGTCTGTACCCTTGGCTCGAGCAGCAAGTGAGAGATCAGGTGGTGCTTGTCCAAACCATCCAGAAGCATCTTCGGATCCCATGGAAGCGTTTATGGTGTCGAAAGTTTGTTGGGCATTGAACATCAGATATTCTTTAAGTTGAGATTGAGTAATTCCAAGATCTTCGCCTATGACATCATATCGAATATACTCAGCTGAGTGACAACCCGAACAATAATTCATAAAGTTCCTAGCACCTCTTTGAAGAGACTCGATATCATATATGTCGTTATTTGCATTCATCAATGGTTTTTTCACAGCTGCGTGCAGACCAATTGGAGCGAAGAAAATAGCAGTGAATAATATGTAAAATCTCAATTTCATAGCAAAAATTAAGTAACCCTATCAGGAACCGGTTTCGTTTTATCTATCATAGAGTAATATGGCATGAGCAAGAAAAAAGCAAAATAGAGAACACTAAAGAATCTGGCCATTGACACATAAATTCCATCAGCAGGGAGTACGCCCAGAACACCTAGTGATATAAAACTAATTACGAATGTTGTTAGTGCGAATTTGTAGATCCAACCTCGATACCGAATTGATTTTACCTTTGATCTGTCGAGCCAAGGTAGAAATAATGGGAGAAGAACTGCTAATCCCATAGCAATGGCTCCACCTAACTTATCAGGTACAGCTCTCAAAATGGCATAATATGGAGTAAAATACCATACTGGCGCAATATGCTCTGGTGTAGCAGAGGGATTTGCTTTTTCAAAATTTGCNTATTCTAAGAAATATCCTCCCATATCTGGAGCAAAAAATACCACCAATGAAAATACCATTAAAAAAGCGATGATGGCCACAAGATCCTTNCTTGTGTGATAAGGATGAAAGGCTACTCCATCGATTGGTATTCCTTGGTCATTTTTATAATCTTTTATCTCTATGCCATCTGGATTATTTGAACCAACCTCATGAAGCGCAACAATGTGAACAAAAATGAGCGCGACAAGTGCTAAAGGAAGNGCAATAACATGCAATGCAAAAAAACGATTTAATGTNATATCAGATATGGAGTAGTCACCTCTGATAATCTCTACCAAAGCTTCACCAAAAAAAGGTATGGCACCAAATATTGAAATTATCACCTGGGCACCCCAATAAGACATTTGACCCCAAGGCAACAAATAGCCTGCAAAAGCTTCAGCCATCAAGACAAGAAAAATAAGCATGCCTATTATCCATATTAATTCTCTNGGTTTCTTGTAGGATCCATATAGCATTGCACGNAACATATGAAGGTAGACAACNATAAAAAAGAACGAGGCGCCTGTTGAATGCATNTAGCGAATTAGCCATCCCCACTCNACATCTCGCATTATGTATTCAACTGATGAGAANGCCTCCTCAGANGATGGCTTATAATTCATNGTAAGAAAAATGCCAGTTAATAATTGTATAACTAACACAACCATNGCTAAGACTCCGAATACATACCAAACGTTAAAGTTTTTTGAAGCATAATACTCAGTGATATGTTCTTTCATTGTTTCAGAGTANGGGAACCTCTCATCAANCCATGANAAAAGCTTATTNTCATTCTCTAATTTTTTTGTNTTNTTAATCATTGTGCGTCACTCGGATCNATACCTATGGTAATAATATTTGTTTGTGAAAAGCTGTGAGGTGGNACTTTTAAGTTTGTNGGTGCAGGNACNCCTTTATATACACGGCCAGACAAGTCGAATTTNGAGCCATGGCANGGACAAAAAAATCCACCAAACCAATCTGATGAAGGTGTAACCTCAAATTGAGGCAAAGGTGCACAACCTAAATGTGTACAAGATCCCTCTACCACNAGATATTCAGGTTTCAAAGATCTNTGNTCATTAACTGTATATTCAGGCTGAATGTCAGCCTCAAGTGAATCAGGGTCNCTTAAAAGATCAGTAACATCAGAGAGACGTTTTANCATATCACTAGTTCTTCTTAGAACATAAACTAGTTTTCCTCTCCAAACCACNCTNATCATTTCTCCTGGCTCNAGAGAACTCAGAGGNACCTCAACTGGCGCNCCAAGTGCNCTNGCTCTGGCACTAGGTTTAAGTGAGGATAAAAANGGNACTGNNGCAAAACCAATNCCAACTAAACCAGTTGCAGCAGTTGCCATTCCGAGGANATGTCGCTTATTCTGATCTATTGTTTCTGACATTTTGTACCTTTAAAAATAATTTAATAATCAGACTCTATCTTGAGATGAATTTGATGACTTTCAAGTCCAAATCAAAGAATATTCTCATGCCAAATTGTAATGATTATTTTTTAATAAAATGAAAAAAATTTTAGTGGATATTTTAGGATATTATACACTTTCAAACATTAATTTAGCTAGCTAAAAATTTTCAGAAGTGATCGTATTTCAAGAATTTTCTCTTGACACACTAGCTCCCAATTGTTGAAGTTTTTCTTCCACTCTCTCGTATCCTCTATCAATATGGTAGATTCTATCGATGATGGTATCACCTTCTGCTGCAAGCGCAGCAATAATTAGACCAGCAGAGGCTCTCAGATCAGTTGCCATAACAGGAGCTGCTGTTAGTGAATCAACACCTTTACTAGACGCAATGTTTCCCTTAATTTGTATGTCAGCACCCATTCTATGAAGCTCAACAACATGTTGAAATCGATTTTCAAATATATTTTCAACCATCTCAGCTTCACCGTTTGCAACAGAGTTTAATGCACAAAATTGAGCCTGCATATCAGTTGGAAATCCTGGATAAGGAGAAGTAGAAAAACTTACTGCTTTGAGATTGCCTCTCTGCATGTCCAATGATATCCAATCTTCCCCTGCCTCTATTTCTGCCCCTGCTTCTCTGAGCTTAGACAATACACTTTCAAGTAAATTCTCCGAGGTATTTTTCAATAATATTTTCCCACCAGTAATTGCAGTTGCTACCAGATACGTTCCAGTTTCAACTCTGTCTGGCATAACTCTATAATCAGCACCATTTAATTTATTCACACCATTGATAATAATTTTATGCGTTCCATCTCCTTCAATATTAGCACCCATATTTCTTAAAAAATTTGCAAGATCAACAATCTCTGGTTCTCTTGCAGCGTTTGTGATGATGGTTTCTCCTTCTGCCAGAACCGCAGCCATCATGATATTTTCTGTGCCAGTGACACTAATCTCTTTAAAATTGAAATGAACCCCTTGTAACTTTGTAGCAGATGCTTTGATGTATCCATCTTGCACCTCAATTTGTGCTCCCATTGCCCTCAGCCCATCGATATGGAGATTTACTGGTCTTGCTCCTATCGCACACCCCCCTGGAAGAGAGACCTCTGCCGAACCAAAACGAGAGACTAAGGGACCCAGAACGAGAATTGACGCTCTCATTGTCTTCACAAGATCATATGGAGCTATCAATCTATCTACATTTCGAGCATTCAAATTCAGTCGCATTGTATCATCGAAAACCACCTCCACTCCCATACTCTGTAGAAGGGTAATCATAGTGGCAATGTCATTCAACTGAGGAACGTTATTTAAAGAAATATTTTTTTCAGAAAGAAGGCTCGCAGCCAAAATTGGCAATGCTGCATTTTTCGCTCCAGATATTTTTACTTCCCCGACTAATTTTTTTCCTCCGCTAATTTTTAGCTTTTGCATTGATTAAGCTTATTCCACTCCTCTTTTGTATATGCTCTAATAGATAGCGCATGAATTTCAGCCCCTACAGCGTCTCCCAGACATTCATAAACTATCTGATGTCTTTTTAGTCTGGTTTTATCTATGAATTGATCGCTCACTATCAGCGCCTCGAAGTGTGTATTGTCAGGGCTCTTTACTTCAATGATACTGTCAATTAAATTTTTCCTTAAAGCATCAGTTATTTCAGCGCTATTCATTGTAAAATTATCCTTTTTTTTAATTAGCTGTTTACAAAAAACTTTTCTAATTAAAACAATTAATTTCTTATCTTGTTATCATAAGCGATTAAAGGGTTTAATTTGACATAATTATAAAACAATAATACAAGATTTCATGATCACATCTCTTTTTTTATTATCAATTGGTATATCTATTTTAATAAAAGGATCTGACTTTTTTGTTGATGGCGCAACTTCTATAGCAAGAATAGCAGAAATTCCTCTTGTCGTTATCGGGTTAACCGTTGTTGCATTTGCAACATCTGCACCAGAGATACTGGTTTCTCTCGTTGCCGCAGTGAATGGAGAATCAGATCTGGCTATTGGCAATGCAATCGGATCAAATACGGCAAACATAGCACTAGTTTTGGGATCCATGGCAATGATTAGGTCTGTTCCAATGAAGTCTTCGGCCTTGAAAAAATTGGTCAGAAATCTTCTTATAATTTCATTTTTAATGATCATTCCATTTTTTGATAACGTTATCTCAAGGGTTGAAGGTCAAGTTATATTATTTGGATTTTTTCTAACTATGTTGTGGTTGGTTAAATACAGTATTGGTATGTCAAAAAAATCTGACATTGATGATAAATATCTAAGTGATCAGTCTCTAGTATCCCAGTCTATTTTATCTGTTTCTGATTCTATATTTTGCCTCTTAATAGGCCTATTTCTCTTGTTTTATGGTGCAGATTTAGTAGTTATTTACGCTGTAGATATAGCTCAATCTTTAAAAATATCTGAGACCATCATTGGGATAACGATAATTGCAATTGGTACCAGTCTCCCGGAGCTCAGCGTATCCATTACAAGCGCATTGAAGGGTCAGCACGGATTAGCTGTGGGAAATATTATTGGCTCGAATATTTTTAATTTATTAGCTGTGATTGGGCTTGGGACAGCTATAAGCCCAGCTTATCTTCAAAAAGATGTCTTCAACATACACCTCATGTTGATGCTTTTCCTCACACTAGTTATCTTTTTTATAACATTTAGAAAAAATGATTTCATCTCAAGGCCTGAGGGTTTTCTACTATTATTAACTTTTTTGGCTTACATGGGATATATTATTCTTACCAATTAAACCATGATCCTTGTTAAAGCATGAAAGAAACAAAATTAGATAAAAAAGAAATTCTTAGTCTCGCCAGGGAAGTCATGTTTATTGAATCGGATGCTATCAGAGACGTCGCAAATTCAATAGATCTTTCTTTTTGTGATGCTTGTGAATTAATACTAGAAAATCAAGGTAAATTAGTTACTCTTGGTGTGGGTAAATCTGGGCATATCGCAAGAAAAATTTCTGCAACTTTTTCAAGTACTGGAACATCATCTTTTTACATAAATGCTACAGATGCAAGTCATGGTGATTTGGGTATGATTTCAGAAACAGATGTCATTCTTGCAATATCATTTTCAGGTGAAACAAAAGAAATTCTTGAGCTATTGCCTTCAATAAAAAAAATGAATATTGATATTATTTCTATAACAGGCAACAAAAATTCTACTCTTGCAAAAGTCTCTAATGTTCATATCCATATTAATATTGACAGAGAGGCTTGCCCTCTTAACCTAGCTCCAACCGCAAGTACAACTGCAACATTATCAATTGGTGATGCACTGGCCGCTGCGTTAATTGAATCGCGTAATTTCTCATCTGAAGATTTTGCAATATCTCATCCAAGCGGATCCTTGGGAAAACGTCTAATTCTCACTGTCGGAGACATCATGCATCAAAAAGATCGGATGCCAAAAATAGGACCTGATCAATTGCTTAGCGATGGTGTAGTTGAAATGTCAGAAAAAAGTCTTGGTGTGATAGTGATTGTAGATGAGCTTGATGCTGTAATGGGAATATATACAGACGGCGATCTTCGACGAACATTTGATAAAAAAGTAGATATTCATAAAACGAAAATGAAAGAAGTTATGAATGAAAAATTTATTCACAGCGATCAAGATATGCTTGCAATTGATGCGATGAGGCTCTTAAAAAAACATAAAATAACACAACTTATTATCATTGATAAAAACGATAAACTTATTGGCGTCCTTAATATCCATGATTTACTTGAAGCAGGTATCGTGAGGTCTGTTTAATATGGAGGCAAAATTAAAAAAAATAAAATTGATTGGTTTCGATGTCGATGGTGTATTTACTGATGGTAAGATTTATATCAATGAAAATGGAGAGGAATCAAAAGCATTCCATACTCAAGATGGTCAGGGTATCAGAAATCTTCTAGAGATTGGAATAAAGGTAATGGTAATAAGCGGGAGAAAATCAAAAGCAGCAGAAAAAAGGATGATTGAGCTTGGTGTGAATGATTATTTCCTGGGTTACAGAGAAAAAAAAGAGATCTTCTTAAAAAAGATAAAAGATTATCAAATTAAACCAAATGAATGTGCATTCGTTGGCGATGATATTTCCGATGGAGATATACTAGATATTGTTGGATTTCCAATTGTTGTCTCTAATGGAATAGGTAAAATAAAAAAATCTGCTTTTTACACTACACATAAAAGTGGAGGAAATGGCGCTGTAAGAGAGATTTCAGATCTTATTATCAATGCAAAAAACAAAGAATGAAAATACACTTGAGAGACAATCTAAAGCTTTTTTCAATTGCTTTAATGGCAATAGGAACTTGGCTAATTAATGAAAAAATTCAACCTAAAAAACCTGTTATGAATGAGATGGTAAAGGCTGCAGAAAACAGATTTTATTCAAAATCAACTAAAATCATTAATACTGATGGTTCTGGAATGCATCTTTTCACTCTGGATGCTGATTATGTAGAGCAGGAATCCAGTGAGGTAATTAAATTTTACGATGTAACAATATCTTATTCGCCTCAATCAAAAATAAGGTGGGTACTAAAATCAGATTCAGCTACTAAAAATAGATCAGATGAGTATTTCATCCTTGAGGGTAATGTAAGCGCGTCAGACATGAATGAGATGTCAAATTCTTCAGTTATAAAAACAGATCAACTTCAAATTGATCCCAGGACTCATTCAGTAAAAACCGATAGAACAGTTGATATCACAATAGACAATAATGTCTTATCTGCNAGAGGAATGCTGGCAATTCTNAATGAAAATAAATTAGAATTAANTTCCGAAATAAATGGATCATTTTTTAAAAAAAATATCGTATCAACTAAGNAAGCAATNCAATAAATCTTATACAAATCATGGTCAAAAAGGATAATAACTNTAGAAAATNAATTAATTTNATAGCANGCTTANTTATATTTCTCTTATTTGATACAACATCCGTNAATGCNCAAATTAACTCAGCTGAACTTCCTATAAATATNGATGCAGAGTCCACAGGATATCTTGCTGATGAATCAGTGCTNACGTTCACAAAACTCAATCTAAGTCAGGGAGGGNTAAGCATTTCTGCNGATCGNGGTGAAGCGAGTAAACTAGATTTTGAAAATAGTACTTGGAGATTTGAGGGTANTATAATAATNAANCTNGAAAATGGAAGAATCGAATCAGANTTTGCTCATCTNGAATTTGANGGGCATCAAATAAAAATTGCAAGAATTCAGGGTAGTCCAGCAATGCTTCTCATTGATNGGGAAGCTGAGGTTGNAAGAACATCAGCCATTGCANATAGGATTGACTACGACTTTCAGAGATCNCTTATCGATTTCACTGGCAATGTATCTATTCAAGAAGGAGGTAATCAGATTTCGAGNGAGTATCTGNTATACAATATNAAAGATCAATCAATTCANGCTCAATCAAACAGNGATGATAACTCGAAAGTAAAAATTACTTATACNCCAAATATCAATAAAGATAGAATGACTATAAATTCTGAACTGGAAAAATAAATTNAGAGATAAGNATGAGTATTCTAANAGCNACTGACATCAGAAAAAGTTATAAAATGCTTGATGTAGTAAANGGTATTTCATTCGAAATTAATAGTGGAGAAGTAGTGGGTCTGCTTGGACCAAATGGTGCCGGAAAAACGACGGCATTNTACATAATNGTTGGTTTAATAACATCTGATTATGGCTCAGTTTTTTTGGATGATAGAGANATAACNGANCTAAGTATGCACCAGNGGGCNAATCTCGGTCTNGGTTACCTNCCTCAAGAAGCNTCTATTTTTCGCAAGCTCACAGTNGAAGAAAACATTTTATCTATACTTGAATACCAAAAAGATTTNAATCACTCTGAAAGAGANCAAAAGCTTANTCANCTNCTNGANGAGCTNCACATTGATCATGTAAAAAATTCTNTCGGTATAAATCTTTCTGGAGGCGANAGAAGAAGAGTAGAAATTGCAAGAGCACTCGCTGCAGAACCTACNTTCATTTTATTGGANGAACCCTTNGCTGGTGTTGATCCTATTTCCGTTCTTGATATTCAAAGGATAATNAAACATNTNAAAGATCAAAATATTGGGGTTCTNATTACAGANCATAATGTAAGGGAAACATTGGGTATATGNGANCGTGCCTACATNCTAAATGAAGGAGATCTTATTGCATCTGGCNCNCCCGAACAAATCCTNNCTAATAATTATGTAAAAGAAGTTTATCTGGGTCAGGATTTCAAGCTCTAAAAAAGGTGAANTTATATGTCNTCTTTACACAAACTAAAAAACCGACTCATAGATGGGAAAATCGTTGCTTCTCGAAATCTACTGAATAATCTTCATCCATCTGANCTTGCTCGTCTAATCGAGTCATTGCCATTAAATGANAGGGCATTGATTTGGGAAATGATTGACAAAAATATNGAAGGTGAGGTTTTGGTTGAAGTTTCAGATGAAGTNCGTGATGGCCTGATTGAAAAAATGGATACCAATGAATTAATTTCTGCTATTGATGGAATGGCCTTAGATGANCTCGCTGATCTGGTGGCTGATCTCCCNGAAACACTGATGCAAGAAGTAATTAAATCTATGGGACATCAAGATCGTGAAAGGTTAGAAAAAGTTCTCGCATACAACGAAGACAGTGCTGGTGGCCTTATGAATACAGATATNCTGACTGTAAGACCAGATGTAACAGTGGAAGTAACATTAAGATATCTGAGAAATCAGAAAGCAATACCCAGNGATACCGACTCAATATTTGTTGTAAACAGAAAAAATGAATATCGAGGNACATTNCTTTTATCGAGAATATTAACAGAGGANCCACAAACCCAAGTTTCCGANATAATGTCAAAGAAAATNTTTCCTATTTCTGTAGATNCCCCTTCTGAGAANGTTGTTTGGGAATTTGAAAATAGAGATCTAGTTTCTGCACCTGTTATTGACAATCAGAATAAATTATTAGGAAGAATTACTGTGGATGACGTAGTTGATGTAATTAGAGATGAAGCNGAACATTCACTGATGAGTGCTGCTGGTCTTGATGAAGAGGAGGATATGTTTTCACCGGCAACAAAAAGNGCGAAAAGAAGAGCCCTCTGGCTAGGGGTAAATTTAATCACTGCGTTTATAGCTGCATCCGTTGTTGATATNTTTGAAACTACGCTTGATAAAATTGTTCTANTAGCAATTCTNATGCCTATTGTNCCGAGTATGGGGGGTGTTGCTGGTACACAGTCTCTTACAATAATGACAAGAGCTCTTGCTCTTGGTCACATAGATAAATCAAATCTATCAGGNATACTTAAAAAGGAAATCCTAGTAGGTNTAATAAATGGCATTCTNTGGGCAGTTGTTGTTGGAGGGCTTACTTACTTNTGGTTTAAAAATGCTCTTATAGGAACAGTGATTGCNGGNGCNATGACAATAAATCTGATTGTCGCNGCTTTAGCTGGTTTCCTGATACCTATAACNNTNAAAAGATTTAATATTGATCCTGCTCTTGCGGGNGGGGTAGTGCTCACGACGATAACTGATGTAATTGGATACATGGCATTCTTAGGTCTTGGAGCAATNTTTCTTCTNTAGAAATAGATAGAGGTTANTGCANCTCTTTTATTGCTTCAGATANTCCATCCAAGGTTAGTGGATACATTCTTCCTTCCATCAAATCATGTGTCAATTTAATAGATGGAGTAAAGCTCCAATGTTTTTTTTCTTCAGGATTTATCCAAACAGCATTCTTAAAATGATCAAGCATTCTNTTNAGCCAAACGGAACCAGGNTCTTCATTCCAATGCTCAATGCTGCCACCAGGATAAGCAATTTCATAAGGACTCATTGTGGCATCNCCAACTAATATCAATTTATATTCAGGNCCATACTTATTGATGATTTCATNAAGTGGTATTTNCTCTGCATGTCTTCTACTATTGTCTTTCCATAACTTTTCATAAAGAAAATTATGNAAATAAAAATATTCAAGATTTTTNAACTCGCTGCTGGCAGCTGAGAATAACTCTTCACAGACTCTTACATGATCNTCCATTGATCCGCCAACATCCAAACACAATAATATCTTAATNGAATTATGTTTTTCCGGAACCATCTCNAGTTNNAGGAGTCCNGCATTCTTGGCTGTTTTCTTGATTGTATTATCNATATCCAACTGATCNGCAATACCTTCTCTTGCAAATTTTCTGAGNTGCCTNAATGCAATTTTNATGCTTCTTGTACCAATATTTACAGAACTATCGAGNTTTCGAAATTCTCTCTTATCCCATACCTTCACTGCTCGTCTTTGCATTGATCCCGGNTGACCGATTCGAATACCTTCAGGGTTATATCCGTANGCTCCNTATGGAGATGTTCCCGCNGTTCCAATCCACTTACTTCCNCCCTGATGNCGATCTTTTTGTTCCTCAAATCTCTTCTTCANAGTTTCAATCAGTTTTTCAAATCCACCCATACTCTCTATTTGCGCACGTTCCTCCTCAGTCAACATCAGTTGAGCTTGTTTTCTGAGCCANTCTTCAGGAACATNTTTAAAAAGTTCNTTAATGATTTTTTCAATTCCTGAAAAGTGAGCAGTAAATATTTGATCAAAACGGTCAAACAAAGATTCGTCTTTTACTAGGATTGATCTTGACAAATAATAAAAATTTTCAACGCTGAATTTAGCAATTCCNTATTTCATTGCCTCAAGGAGATGAAGCAACTCAGTGATAGATGTATTGAGCCCACCGGAGCGNAGCATAAAAAAGAATTTGATTAGCATGCTCTAGCGATTTCTTGATTCCATAAATATTAATTGCTCAAAGAGATGAACATCCTGCTCATTTTTGATCAATGCCCCATAAAATGGNGGGATTGAATCTTTCTTATTAGTNTTTCTGAGTGCTTCAGGAGGAACATCTTCTGCTAACAATAATTTTATCCAATCTAAAAGCTCAGATGTTGATGGCTTCTTCTTCATACCCTGAATATCTCTTATTCTGTAGAATGTGTCTAAAGCTTCCTTGAGCAGCATTTTTTTTATTTTTGGATAATGCACATCAANAATATCTTTCATCGTATTCATATCTGGAAANCTTATGTAGTGAAAGAAACATCTCCTCAAGAAAGCGTCTGGCAATTCTTTTTCATTATTGCTTGTAATAATGATAATTGGACGATTTTTTGCTTTTACTAATTCTTTGGTCTCGTGAACATAAAACTCCATTCGATCCAATTCCCTNAGAAGGTCATTAGGGAACTCAATATCTGCTTTGTCGATTTCATCGATCAGTAATACTGGTTTATTTTCCGAATCAAATGCATCCCAAACTTTTCCTCGAACAATATAATTTGAAATGTCTTTAACTCGCTCATCACCGAGTTGNGAATCNCTCAATCTTGANACAGCATCATATTCATAAAGACCCTGATCAGCTTTTGTTGTGGATTTAATGTGCCACTCAAAGAGAGGTTTTCCAAGTGCTTTGGCAATCTCTATTGCGAGTTGTGTTTTACCNGTCCCAGGCTCTCCTTTGACAAGTATTGGTCTCTCAAGTTTTATGGCAGCNTTGACTGAAATTCTTAGGTCTTCAGTCGCGACATATGANNTGGTTCCTTTAAAANTATCCATAGATTTTCACTATTTTNATTAAACAGCACTAATTCTAATGATATCTAAAAATAAAAACTACATATTCATTACGAAAAAAGGCTTTTAAAAATTCAAAAAAAAATGAATATCATTAAATGAATTTATGCTTTTTATGTTGATAAAATNATGTCAAAATTAATNANTNTAGAACTNTAAAANGTCGANATAAAATGCAAAGAAGGCAATTCATTCAGAGTGCTTTTCTCAGTGGAATGATGCTAAAAGCATCAGGTACTGTTAGCGCTCAAAATTCTCCATTCGGAGAATTAAGAGCTGATCCCAGAAAGATTCTTGATCTGCCAAAGGGCTTCAGTTACACAATAATCTCTGAACAACANGGTCTCATGGACGATGGTTTGCTTACACCNGGTCAAGCTGATGGTATGGCNGCATTTCAAAATAAAAATGGNAATATTAATATTGTCTGTAACCATGAAAATCATCCCGCTAATTTTCATTACNGTGCTTTTGATNAAAANAACTCNCTTATGAACAGTGTCGAGAAAAATTTAATTTATGACGCTGGANAAGGGATTACACCGGGAACNGGNGGAACAACAACCATAGAATATGATCCAGTGGCAAGGAAAAAAATTAGACAGCATATGAGTTTAATTGGTACAGAATATAATTGTGCTGGTGGTGCAACACCCTGGGGCTCATGGTTGAGCTGCGAGGAATGCTTTACTGATCCTGGAACCAGTTTTGAAAGAAAGAAAGTTGTTAAGAGAGAAAAACGGCATGGCTACATATTTGAGGTGAATGCTCAATCAAATGGACCCGTCAAACCAGAACCAATCAGAGCAATGGGAAGGTTTGAACACGAAGCAGCTGCAGTTGACCCAATATCTGGCGCAATCTACCTTACCGAAGATAAACATCGAAGTTTGTTGTATAGATTTTTGCCAAATGTGAAAAATAAACTTCAAGATGGAGGAATTTTACAAGCGTTATCCTTCAGTAAAAAATCCTCAATGGATACTCGAAATTGGGATAAAGAGAATGTCAAAGTGGGTGAATGGTATGAGGTCAAATGGATAAATCTAGATGACATCGATCCTGACAAGAATGATCTCAGGTTAAGAGGATATGAAAATGGCGCTGCCCGATTCGCAAGGGGCGAGGGAATTTGTTATGCCGACAATAGTGTATTCTTAACAGCCACGATTGGCGGTTTTGAGAGAATGGGTCAGGTCTTCGAATATAGAATAAATCGAGAGTTATCTGAAAATTCTCAAGGTGCAGCTGGACACATCAAACTTCTGGCAGAGTCAAATTCAAAAAGCTTATTACAGCATGCAGACAACATAATAATGAGTCCTTGGGGTGATTTAATAATTTGTGAGGACACATTTAATTATTGCGGTCTGATTGGAATCAAACCCAATGGCAGTCAGTATATTTTTGCAGATAATACATATTCTGATTCTGAACTCTGCGGTATCTGCTTTTCACCAGACAACAATATTATGTTTGTTAATGTGCAGAACAGAGGTTTAACTTTAGCTATTCATGGTCCTTTTTCACGGGTTTTAGTGTGATTTTTTAAAGCTTCTATTGAGGGGAGCGTTTTATCGCAGAGGAACTCAAGAAAAGCTCCTCCACCAGTGGATATGTAAGAAATTCCATCAGTCACTCCAAATTTCTCTATAGCAGAAACAGTATCTCCACCACCAGCTATAGAATAACCGTCAGATTGCGAAATTGCTTGTGCAATTCCTTCGGTTCCACTGCTAAATTGGTCAATCTCAAAGACACCGACAGGACCATTCCAAATTAGTGTTGATGATTCTTTTATAATTTCTCCATACAAATTTATGGTTTTTGGTCCAATATCGAGTATCAGGTCATCACTAGAAACGGAATTTATATCTTTAATCTCTGTCTTACAGTGGTCACTAATTTCTTTCGAAACTACCACATCAGATATTTCCATGATCTGACATTGCGAATTCGCCGCAATCATTTTTTCTGCGGTGCTTAGCATAGATTCTTCATAAAGTGATTTCCCAATCTCCTTTCCTTGCGCTTTTAAATTCGTATTTGCAATGCCACCACCTAAAATTAAATAATCAACAAAATTTGAAAGTGATTTTATTATTTCTAATTTAGTCGAGATTTTTGATCCGCCAACAATTGCTATTATTGGTCTTTTTGAATCTATGTAAATCTGACTAATTGAATCAAGCTCCTTTCTCATAAGCGGTCCAGCACAAGCTGTCTCAGAAAATTCAATGACTCCGTAGGTGCTNGCATGCTTTCTGTGAGCAGAGCCGAATGCTTCCATCACAAAAATGTCACAAAGATCTGCTAACTTTTTACTCAGATTATCACAGTTATCCTTTTCACCTTTTGAGAATCTAATATTTTCAAGTAGCACTATTTCACTNTCTATGAGATCAAAACCATCCTCCCATTCTGAAATAAAGCGGACCTCTTTTTGTATGAGTTGGGAGAGATATTCAGCGACAGGTTTGAGAGAATATTGCTTATCAAACTGCCCTTCTTTTGGTCTGCCCATGTGAGAGATAAGAATAATAGTACATTTATTCTCTATCCCTATTTTGAGGGTNGGCAATATCGCTCTTATTCTTTTATCGCTTGAAATTTTTCCCTCAGAAAGAGGCACGTTTAGGTCCACTCTTATGAGTAGCTTTTTTTTAGTGAGATTCAACCCACTCATTTTTATTATGCGATCATTTTGGTGCACGCATTTCATCCAATTAAATGAGAGTTATTACCTCTTGCTGGTCATTNCCAANGCCGTATCTAACATCCGTTGAGAGAATCCCCACTCATTGTCATACCAAGCGATAACCTTAACAAATGNGCCTTGCATAACTTTTGTGAGTGTTGAATCATAAATTGCTGACGCTGGATTATGATTAAAATCGATGGAAACAAGAGGCTCCTCGCAGTATTCAAGCACACCTTTTAGCTCACCAAGACTGGCATCCAGCATAATTTGATTTATTTCCTCTTCAGAAGTTTCTCTTTCAGGAACAAAACTTAAATCTACGGCAGATACNTTCACAGTGGGCACACGCATAGCAAAGCCATCCAGTCTTCCATCAAGCTCNGGAATAACTTGACCAAGGCCCTTTGCTGCTCCTGTTTTGGTGGGGACCTGTGACATGGTGGCTGATCTTGCTCGCCGAGGATCACTGTGAAAAGCATCGGTTAACACTTGATCGTTGGTGTATGAATGAATTGTAGTCATGGAACCATGTTTAATGCCAATATTTTTGTGTAGTGGACTCACAAGAGGAGCAAGACAATTTGTTGTNCATGATGCATTTGACACAATTTTATGCTCATCACTGAGAATGTTATGGTTCACTCCATAAACTATCGTGGCATCCATATTCTTGCCTGGTGCAGAAATTAATACCTTACGTGCTCCTGCATCAAGGTGTTTTGATGCAGTTTCATGATCTCTAAATGCACCTGTACATTCCAAAACAACATCAATATCGAGATCATTCCATGGCAGCTTAGTCGGATCTCGATCATAGATAAATTTAATTTTATCTTTACCATCAATGACCAATGATTTTCCATCGCAATGTACTTCATGAGGAAACTTTCCATGCGCACTATCATATTTGAAAAGGTGCGTTATTTGCTCTGGCGACCCCCTTCCATTGATGGCAACAATTTCCATCTCTGCTCTTTTTGAGGATTCATACAATGCTCTAACAACATTTCTGCCAATTCGCCCAAAGCCATTCACTGCAACTCTAACGGTCATTTGTATCTCCTGATACCTAATTTATCATCATTCAAAAAATTATGATTTACTGTTTTTTTCAATGAGTGATCTCGCTCTTTCTGTAATGTTCTTCACTGTGAACCCAAAATATTCAAATAACTCATTGGCAGGAGCCGAAAACCCGAATTCATCTATTCCGATTACATCTCCTTCTGATCCAACGTATTGCCACCAAAAATTTGTAATGCCCGCCTCTATCGCTAATCTAGATTTTACTGACTCTGGAAGGACCGCTGACCTATAACTTTCAGCCTGCTGATTAAATATATTGTTACATGGCATTGAAACAACCCTGACATCAATTCCATCGGAGTCAAGTATTTTTGCTGACTCCATTGCAACTGATACTTCCGAACCAGTGGCTATNAGAATAATCTCTGGAGTATTTTTACTTTCCTTGAGAATGTATCCACCTTTCTTTATTAACTGAACTTGTTCCTCGGTTCTTGCTTGATGATGCAGTTTTTGACGCGTGAGAATCAGGCTTGTGGGTCCNCTTTGATTTTCTATGGCATGACACCACGATGTTATAGTTTCGACTGCATCGCATGGCCTCCAAACATTCATATTAGGTATAATTCTTAAGCTACTAACATGTTCGATTGGTTGATGTGTTGGGCCNTCTTCACCNAATCCAATAGAGTCATGTGTGAATACAAAAATGTTTTGTATCTCCATAAGNGCNGCCATTCTGAGGGCATTTCGTGAATAATCTGAAAATGTTAAAAATGTTCCTGAATAAGGAATTACTCCGCCATGCAATATCATTCCATTACCAATTGCTGCCATTCCAAATTCTCTAACACCATAATATATGTAGTTGCCATCCGAGTTAGTCTCATCTATTGCGACTGAGCTATCATGCTTAGTAAGATTTGATCCGGTAAGATCTGCAGAGCCCCCTATCATCTCTGGTAAAGAATCCCCTAACTTATTCAGTGACAGAAGAGAGGACTGTCTTGTTGCAATATCGATGGCTTCACGATTGATTTCATTAATTGCATTTTTTGATATTTCCTCCCAATTTTCTGGTAGAACCCTATTTATTCTTCTACTAAATTCCTCAGCGAGATCAGGGTAGTGCTTTGAATATTTATCAAATAACTCTGCCCATGATTTTTCGAGCTTTTCACCTTTTTTTGAGCCATCCCACATCTCTTTTATATCTTGGGGAATTTCAAATGCCTCATGCTCCCAGCCAAGCTTTTCTTTTGTTTTTTTAATCTCATCTTCACCTAATGGCGCACCATGACTGCTTGCAGTCCCTGCTTTATTTGGTGAGCCAAAACCAATTTGGGTTTTACAGCAAATCAGTGTGGGGTTATTAGTATTCTTTATGGCCTTATCTATTGCCGATGAAATCGCGTCAGTATCATGCCCATCAACTTTATCTATGACCTGCCAACCATAGGACTTAAAGCGGGCTGCTGTATCATCAGTGAACCATCCGTCAATTTTTCCATCGATTGATATTCCATTATCATCATAAATACAGATTAGCTTTCCAAGATTCCAAGTTCCTGCAAGGGAACAAGCTTCGTGAGATATACCTTCCATTAGACAGCCATCACCAGTAAAAACCCAGGTGCGGTGATTGACTATTTCGTAATCTGGTTTATTAAATGCGGCAGCTAATATTTTTTCTGCCATTGCCATACCAATAGCATTCGTGATGCCTTGACCAAGCGGTCCTGTAGTTGTCTCAATACCGATGTCCGGCTCCCTCTCAGGATGACCTGCGGTGACTTGATTGAATTGTCTGAAATTCTTTATTTGCTCTATACTTAGCGGATATCCTGTCAAATGAAGTAGGCTGTATAGCAACATTGAACCATGTCCGTTAGACAGAACGAAACGATCTCTGTCTACCCACTCTGGATTTTTTGGATTATGTCGCATGAAATCATTCCAGAGTACTTCAGCAATGTCAGCCATTCCCATCGGCATTCCAGGATGACCAGAATTGGCCTTTTGAACTGCGTCCATGCTAAGAGCTCTGATTGCATTTGCCATTTTTTTTCGAGAATTTTTATCCTTTTCGGTAATATTTTTCTCGTTAATCATGGAAATTGCTCGGCTCGTAATTTAATATCAGGGACTATGAATAATTTATTTATTCATTTTCCTTATTTAGGATGATTGTCGCAAGAATAATTTTTATCAAAAAATCATTATTTGTATATGCGAAATGAGAGTATAGATTGTTTTATAGAATAATTCACGATAGAAAATTCAAACAATGAAAATTAATTGAGGTAGCAATGAGTAATACTTATCTTTTTACATCAGAATCAGTTTCTGCAGGTCATCCTGATAAAGTCTGCGATCAAATATCTGATGCTGTCTTGGATGCTTATCTTGCCGAAGACCCTGACAGCAGAGTTGCATGCGAGACCATGATAAAGAACAACATGGTTTTTATTGCCGGAGAGATAACCTCTAAGGGAAGCCCTGATCTAGAGCCTATAGTCAGAAAAACAATTAAAGATATCGGATATGATTCAGACGAATATGGATTCAATGGAGACAATTGTGAATTTACAAATCTAATTTCTGAACAATCACCTGACATATCACAAGGTGTAACGGAAGGTGAAGGTGTAGATCTAGAGCAAGGAGCTGGTGACCAAGGTCTCATGTTTGGTTACGCGTGTACAGAAACAGAATCACTCATGCCATTACCCATAGATTTATCTCATCGTCTTGTTAAGCAACAGGCTGATGTAATGAAAAGCGATGAAATATCCTGGCTAAGACCAGATGCAAAGAGTCAGGTCAGTGTTATTTATTCTGATGGCGGAAAAAAGATTGAGGGACTGTCTGCAGTTGTTTTGTCGACCCAACATGATGACGATGTANCTCACAGCGAAATAGAATCGCAAGTAATGGAAAAAATCATTCGTCCAATTGTTCCCTCAGAATGGTTGACAGATAGAACGGATATTTTCATAAATCCTACAGGTAAATTTGTTATAGGAGGTCCTGTAGGAGATTGTGGTCTCACCGGAAGGAAAATTATTGTAGATACTTATGGAGGAATGGCGAGACACGGAGGTGGCGCCTTTTCTGGAAAAGACCCATCCAAAGTTGATAGGTCTGCAGCTTATGCATCCAGATATGTTGCAAAAAACATAGTTGCAGCAGGTTTAGCAGATTTTTGTGAAATTCAGGTATCCTATGCCATTGGTGTTGCAAAACCTACTTCAATATTGGTGGAAACATTCAACAGTGAAAAAGTTGCAAAAGAAGTTATTGTCAAATTAGTTGAGGAAGAGTTTGACTTGAGGCCAAAAAGTATTATCGAAATGCTGGATTTGAAACGTCCAATCTATCAACAAACAGCTGCCTACGGTCATTTCGGAAGAACTGATATTGAACTCAGTTGGGAAAAAACAGATAGAGCTGAAAAGTTAAAAAAATAATTTATACATACTCTTTAAAATGATTAAATAATCACCAAGTAGTATGTTGCCCTTAAATATTTAAACAGGAGAATAATATGGCGAACCAGGCCATCGACATAAAGAAAAAAGAAAATGACTATAAGGTTGCTGATATCAGTCTTGCTGATTGGGGCAGAAAAGAGATTACAATCGCTGAATCAGAGATGCCGGCACTGATNGCTCTTCGTGAAAAATATCGCTCAGAGCAACCGCTTGCTGGGGCCAAAATATTAGGTTGTATTCATATGACGATTCAGACTGCAGTTTTAATTGAAACCCTTGAGTCATTGGGCGCTGAAGTGAGATGGACGTCTTGTAATATATTCTCNACNCAAGATCATGCTGCTGCAGCAATTGCTGCTAACGGTACGCCTGTCTATGCTTGGAAAGGCGAAACAGAAGAAGAATATGAATGGTGTCTTGAGCAACAGGTTAACAAAAATGGTTCTCCTTGGGATGCAAATATGATACTCGATGATGGTGGAGATTTAACCGGATTATTGCATAAGAAGTATCCAGAAGTACTAAAATCGGTTCATGGTGTGACTGAAGAGACAACAACTGGCGTTCACAGACTCTTCGAAATGCTCGAAGCTGGCGAACTTAAAATACCCGCCATAAATGTAAATGATTCGGTAACAAAATCAAAATGCGATAATAAGTACGGTTGCCGCCACAGCTTAAATGATGCCGTAAAGCGAGCCACCGACCACCTTCTATCTGGNAAGAGAGCTGTNGTAGTAGGTTATGGTGATGTAGGAAAAGGGTCAGCACAATCTCTTCGTCAAGAGGGAATGATAGTAAAAGTAACTGAAATTGATCCAATTTGTGCGATGCAAGCCTGTCTTGATGGTTTCGAGGTTGTCTCGATATACGAAAATGGTGAAGTATCGAGTGGGGCAAACAAGGAATTATTGGCTAATACAGATATGTTAGTCACCAGCACNGGTAACTATAATGTATGTAACTCAGAAGTATTAGATGCCCTTAAAAATGGCTCTGTTGTATGCAATATAGGTCACTTCGACAATGAAATTGATACAAATTACATGAGAGAAAATTGGCAATGGGAAGAAATTAAAGAACANGTACACAAGATCTATCGNAGCGAGGANAAAAATGATCATCTTCTTTTGTTAGCTGAAGGTCGTCTCGTAAACCTGGGTAACGCGACAGGACATCCCAGCAGAATCATGGATGGATCATTCGCNAACCAAGTTCTTGCTCAAATCGAACTCTACAAACGTGGGTTNGCATCNAAAGATNCNGAAACACAAAAAGAGTTGCTCAAGGTGGAAATACTACCGAAGCATCTAGATGAGGAAGTAGCAAAATATATGGTCGAAGGTTTTGGTGGTGTAATGACAAAACTCACAAAAGAGCAAGCTGACTACATTGGAGTTGAAGAGGAAGGTCCATTCAAACCAGAATATTATCGCTACTAATTACTTGACTCACCCGAATGGAATCAGCGACTGGCAGATAGAAACTGCAAGTGAGCACAAAAACAGCAAACATTGTGCATATCACAGATATGCATCTATCAAGTTGTGAAAATACCCTTTTTAGAGAAAAGAATCCCAATCATACTTTCAATCAAGTCATCGCGCATATTGATAATTCTGAATGGAAACCAGATGCACTAATTGTTACTGGGGACATATCCAATGATGGGACAAAAATAACATATGATAGAGCATATAAAAAGATTAAGGAGCTAAGATTACCAGCTTTGTGTATTCCTGGTAATCATGATGATAGAAAGAATTTAATAAAACATTTGCCATCTGAATTTAGCGATACATTGCTAGTTATCAAAAATTTTATCCTAATTGGTCTAGACAGCACTGTTAAGTCATCATCTGAGGGTTTATTGAGTTCCGATGAACTAGAAAAAATGCAGTATATCCTCCAGGAGAATACATCAAAAAATGTAATAATTTGCTTGCATCATCAACCAGTCATAATTGATAGTGATTGGATCGATAAAATTGGGTTAAAAAATAAAAATGATTTTTTTAAGATAATCAAAGAATATGATCACATAAGAGGAATTTTTTTTGGGCACATTCACCAGAATTATTTCATAAATCACAACAACATAAGAATGTATGGAACTCCATCGACTTGCAGACAATTCATGCCAAAAGAAAAAAACTTCAAAATGGATACGCGTCCTCCAGCATACAGAAGGATTGAATTATTCGAAGACGGCACTATTAAATCAGAAGTTGTTTGGCTAGATGATAAATAACTTTTATAAATTCCATTAAAAATAATAAGTCAATGAATCTATTTTCTGAAGCAAAAAAAGTAATAGCTGGTGGAGTAAACTCTCCTGCTAGATCGTTTTCTGGTGTAGGAGGTGAACCGCTTTTCTTTAAGTCTGCCAAAGGTGCTTATATAAGAACTGAGGATGGACGTGAACTAATTGATTATGTTGGATCATGGGGTCCAATGATTCTTGGGCATTCTTTTCCTCCAGTTCTTAACTCTATAAAAAAAGCGATTGAAAATGGATTAAGCTTTGGAGCGCCAACAACGATAGAAACAAAACTAGCGAAGAAAGTAAGAGATTTTATTCCTTCTATGGAAAAATTAAGGATGGTGAGCACGGGCACTGAAGCAACTATGAGTGCAATCAGATTAGCTCGAGGCTATACGGGAAGAGATCTCATTGTTAAATTCGAGGGCTGCTATCATGGGCATGTTGACTCCCTTCTTATTAAGGCTGGCTCAGGAGCCCTAACGCATGGAACTCCAAGTTCTCCGGGGATACCAGAGTCTTTAGCGAAAAAAACATTAGTTATTCCTTTCAATGATCGAGATGCCTTAAAAAAAATCTATGAATCCTACGGAGATCAAATCGCATGCACTATTGTTGAGCCAATTACTGGAAATATGAATATGATTAAACCAATTCCAGGCTTTCTTGAGGATTTACAAGAAATTAGCAAACGACACGGCTCACTATTAATTTTTGACGAGGTAATGACTGGGTTTAGGGTTGCAAAAGGAGGAGCACAATCAATCTATAACATTGAGCCTGACATCACGGCACTTGGAAAAATTCTTGGAGGAGGATTGCCTGCAGCCGCTTTTGGGGGTAAAAACAAAATAATGTCTCATCTTTCACCAGAAGGACCAGTTTATCAAGCAGGAACATTATCTGGAAATCCAATTGCTATGAATGCAGGGTATATAACTTTAAAGCATATTGAAAAACCCAGTTTCTTTGATGAATTGCACCTTCAGTCAGAAAAACTTATGTTGGAGATGAAAAATATTGCAAGTAAAAACAATATACCCTTTGAGGTCGTTTATGAGGGAGGTATGTTTGGGTTTTCCTTCACAAAAAATGGTCCAATAAAAAACTACAATGATATTGCTAATTCAGAAATCTCTTTTTTCAAAGAATTTTTTCACTTAATGCTTGAAGAGAACATCTACTTCGCACCGTCACCATTTGAAGCTGGTTTCATGTCTTCAGAACATTCGGAAAGAGAGATTGATTCTACTCTATCCGCGGTTGAAAAAGTCTTTAAAAAGATAGCAAAAAGAAGTACCTAAAATTTATTTTTTTCTCAAGTTAGACATAACCTGTTCTTTGGCACCCATAAAATCACCATTACTCAAAAATACATGTACAACATCTGAGTTAAACTCAGATAATAAATGTGATACCAAATTACTAGGTGAGTCAAAAGCATGCATTGTTTCATCATTGAAATCAGCATGACTCTTTATTTGGTTTACAATATCTGTGGATGAGAGAAAAGTAACGTGTTTTAAAGACTTCATAAATCCCAATAAATGATCATTATGAATACCTTGTTTCATTGTATTAGAACGCATCTCTATTGATACGGAAACATTCTTATCTGGGTAGAGCTCAGCAATATCCACAAGTGTTTTCCTGATTGAGGTAGGATGGTGCGCAAAATCATCATATATAACTAGGCCATTGAAATTTCCAAGAAACTCAAATCTTCTCTTTACACCAGAAAACCGTTTAAGTGAATCTAATGATTTATCTGGAGATATGCCAATTGTATTTGCTGCTATGATGGCGCTGAGTGCATTCTCCTTATTGTATGAACCTTTTAATAACCAATCTGAACTGAAGTGATTGAAATCTTTGTGGTAAATCTCAATTTTATTTCTACCACCGATATCCGCTTTCCATTCACAATCTGAGCGTGATCCATAAGATTCAGTATTGCACCAGTGTCCGAAATCAATTAGATCAACAGTATTTTTGTCATCACCGTTATAGATTATTTTACCATTGCTTGGTATTAGCCTTATTAATTGATAAAACTGGAATTTAATTTCTTTGAGGTTTTTATAAATATCGGCATGATCAAATTCTATATTATTTATTACGCCAATCTTTGGGCGGTAATGAATAAACTTCGGCCTTTTATCGAAAAATGCACTGTCATATTCATCACCTTCAATCACAAAGAATTCAGAGTCTGTTAGCCTGGCTGAGGAGTCAAAATTTCTTGGGGCACCCCCAATGAGAAAACTAGGACGATAATTATTATCCTCGAGAATCCAAGACAACATTGATGAAGTCGATGTTTTACCATGAGTCCCAGTAACAGCTATGACGTATTTTTCCCTTAATATATTTTCATTTAGCCATTGGGGCCCGGATGTAAATGGGATATGACTATCAAGCAAGCTCTCGATAACGTCATGACCTCGAGTCATAACATTACCAACAATAACCTGGTCGGGCTTATTTTTTAATTGAGATGACCCATAATCTTTAGTTACTTCAATATTCATATTTTCAAGATAATTACTCATTGGTGCATAGAAATTTGTATCACTTCCTGTGACTTCATGACCCAATGATCGAGCTAAGGTGGCTATTCCAGTCATGAATGTCCCGCATATGCCCAAGATATGAATATGCATATTCAACCTTGACTAGTGATTTGTAACTGAATGAGAAGTTGCACAAAAAGAGCACTAATTGAGATTATAATTCCAAAAATTTTCTTTCTATTGATTGCACAAGCAATTATGTGACCCTCAACGGGAATTGACCACAACATAATCAAACCAGCAATGAATGATGCGAAGTTGATACCAATAAATGGCGCCATGAATACATACTCAAAGACAAAACCAATAGTTATAAGAGAGCCACAAGCAATAATAGCTGTTAAAGTTTGAAGCGCACGATTTGAGTAACCATAAATATATATTACAAAAAGATAAAAGATTAAACCTCCTGCATAAGCAATAAGATTTACCGCAGGATTTTGATCGATGTTATTATCTATCAGAAGAATTACACCAAATGATGATAATGCCAAAAGAAAAGTTGAAAAAAAGAATATTAGCCACGATGATGGAATCACATCTGGACCTTTCCTCAGTAGAATTATGTCCAAAAAATTTTGTATCAATCTGACCATAACTTTCTCTATATTTGAGCGCCTGAGATAAATTTAACCATAAACCAATGTAATTCTGCCATATAAAGGTAACTCAAAAAATGATACCAACTGAATTAATTGACACCGGAACAATAGATATTGTAAGTGATGCGCTCNTTAATCAAAACCCCGTGGCNATTGATACNGAATTCATGAGAGAGAAAACATATTTTGCAAAACTCTGTTTAGTTCAAGTTGCNACAATAGATTCAATTTACTGTATCGATACATTNTCTNAANTGAATTTANAAAAATTTTGGAANTCNNTATCAANTTCATANTGNNTATTTCATTCTGCGNGACANGATCTAGAGATACTTTTTCATACTGCNAATATACTGCCAAAAAAAATTTTTGATACNCAGATAGCTGCCAGTATCCTNGGATATCCTCATCAAATCAGCTACAAATTACTTGTNGAAAAACTTTGNGGAAAAAAACTCAAAAANGCTCATACAAGAGCCAATTGGGAAAAGAGNCCATTGACCNANGAAATGATTNAATATGCTGCAGAGGATGTTCAATTNNTACTCGAAATACATTCAAAACTTTATGANAAACTCCNAGANCANNACAGATTNNAATGGGCAGAGGAAGATTTTGAGAAATTAAATTCAAAAAGCTTNTACNCANTGAATAAGGAANCTATGTCCAAGAAATTNAAGACTCCTAATTCAATGNATGGCCAAGAAAAAANAACCTTCAAATTATTCTCACAATGGCGCGAANTNGANGCNATNAAAAAAAATCTCCCTAGAAAATGGATTATNAAGGATAAAACAATAANCGAAATNATAAAAAAAAGAATNAGNGAGAAANGTGAACTTAANGACATNAAAAGTNTACCAAAAANTGTNATTGAGGAGCATGGAACTCANATTCTCAAGATAATGGAGAATATNAGTGACACAAAAAAGANAGATTNTGGNATAATGAGAGCGANTGAAAAGCAAAAGAGNGATGTCTCAGAAGCTCAAAANAAAGTNAAAATTATCTCCAAGAATCTNGGTGTGGAGCCAGANTTAATCGCCACAAAAAAAGAAATCAAAAATTTTATTCNTGGGGAANAAAACGTCAGATTTATGCANGGGTGGAGATACGAAAATTTTGGTANAAGATTANTCGAACTNATTAACTAGNCATTTGTCTAAATTGCNGNTAATAATCCCTTGTAGACCTCCTCCATNGAGCCTTCAGCATTGACTCTCTTTAAAAGATTTTCATTTTCATAATAACTNATTAATGGCTCTGTCTTNTCCTTGTAGACATCTAATCTGTTTCTTATTGTGTCTTCATTNTCATCNTCTCTTTTNATTAGNTCTCCNCCGAGATTTTCNCACTCCGCTAANTCCTCTGGACTAGAAAAATATATATTTAGGAGTTTTCCNGTAACTGAACATGTTCTTCTTCCAACGAGACGTTTCATNAGTATCTCGAAGTCCACATCCATCAATAANGCTGAGTCTAATCGCATATTCATGNCTTCCAANAAATCTTTTAAATCAATTGCTTGTTTNGTCGTTCTTGGAAANCCGTCCAATATAAAACCATTTTCTANTTCTTTTGATGATAAGNATTCTTTAATTAGGCCGATCATTAAATTATCTGAAACNAGCTTTCCTGACTCCATTACATCTCTAGCTTCTAATCCAAGTTCAGTTCCCTTTTCAACAGNTNAACGAAGCATATCACCNGTTGATATATGAGAAATCCCTTTNTCATTCATCAATTTTTTAGCTTGAGTTCCCTTCCCAGATCCTGGAGCGCCGAGCATGACTATTCTCATTTCTTTATCCTTCTNATTTTTTTAATTATTTTGATGAACTAGAACCAATTANATATTCAAGCAATAATATATAATAAAAAACAANNCAATGACGATAAGTTTACTTTGAGTTATTCTTCATTGCGATAAAATAAACAAGGTGAGTGAACNATGAAAAAAGCAATGAATGCTTTTTATGCGCAATCCGGTGGAGTCACNGCAGTTATCAATGCTACTGCATGTGGTGTGATTGAAACTTCTAGGAAAAATAAGCAAGTAATATCNAATNTATATGCTGGAAGGAATGGAATAATTGGCGCTCTNACAGAGGATATGATTGATACTAATAGAGAAACAAAAAATNCAATTCACAATCTTCAATATATGCCTGGTGGAGTATTTGGCTCAGCAAGATATAAATTAAAAGGAATTAAAGAAAATAAANNTGAGTATGAAAGACTGATCGAGGTATTTAAAGCGCATAATATTGGTTATTTTTTTTATAACGGTGGNAATGATTCNATGGANACTGCCAATAAGATATCCATCATGAGCAAGGATATGGGTTTTCCAATNNTATCTNTTGGNATTCCAAAAACAGTAGATAANGATCTNCCNATAACAGATAACTGCCCAGGTTTTGGTTCGGTTGCTAAATATATTGCAATATCAACNCAGGAGGCTGCATTGGATGTTGCTTCTATGTCTAAAACCTCTACTAAAGTATTTATCCTAGAAGTNATGGGGCGNCATGCTGGNTGGATTGCATCCGCAGCNGGTCTTGTTAAGAAAGANAAAGCCGANGCTCCACACATAATCNTATTTCCTGAAATTNCGTTTGATAAAAAACGATTCTTAAGTAAAGTTAAAGAGTCNATNAAAAAGTATGATTACTGTGTCATTGTTGCCAGCGAAGGANCAAGATACAAAAATGGGTCATTCTTATCGGANACTGGGAATAAGGATGCCTTTGGTCATGCGNAATTAGGTGGNGTAGCNCCNATTTTNGCTCAGATGATCTCAAAAAATCTCAATTTGAAATATCACTATGCTATTGCAGATTATCTNCAAAGATCNGCGAGACACATNGCGTCTNAACTTGATGTCAAACAGGCATANGCAGTTGGTCAAGCTGCCGTAGANATGGCANTAAAAGGCAATAATGCNGTTATGCCTGTTATTAAAAGAACTTCAAACAAACCCTATCGATGGAAAATAAACAAGACAGATCTGTCTNAAGTAGCTAATAAAGAAAAAATGCTNCCAAAAAGATATATCTCAAAAGACGGTTACGCTATTACTAAATCNTGCAGGGATTATCTGGAACCACTCATTCGAGGNGAGAGTTATCCTCCNTATGAAAAGGGATTACCNAAAAAAATTAAACTTAAGAATATTAGTGTTAGAAAGCTGTTAAATAAAAAATTTATGGTATGATTGCGGTTTTTTTAAATACTTCAGACTAGTATNCGATTAAATTTATAATTTTTTTTTAACTTAATTAATTTGTTAATTATTATAAAAACTCTTGGAGAGTAATATGACAGACAATATCGCCNTATGGCTATCTATTTCAGCTGGTGGACTGGCAATTTTATATGGAATTTTTTCTGCTCAATGGATTGTAAAACAATCAGCAGGTAATGAAAAAATGCAACAAATTGCTGGCTTCATCCAGGAAGGTGCTAACGCATACATGAACAGACAATACAGGACTATAGGTATTGTTGGTCTGGTTTTGTTCATACTGCTATCTGTATACCTTGATATTGCAACAGGCATTGGCTTTGCAATTGGTGCAATCTTTTCAGCCTTGGCTGGCTACATTGGAATGTTTGTCTCTGTGAGGGCTAATGTAAGAACAGCGGAAGCAGCAAGAATTGGTGTCAACCCTGCNCTTAACATTGCCTTTAAGGGTGGTGCGATAACTGGTCTACTTGTTGTGGGTTTAGGTCTATTTGGAGTTGCTGGTTACTACCTAATACTTATGAATATGGGTATGACATCTGAGGATGCCATCCATTCTCTTGTNGGGCTTGCTTTTGGTGGATCACTCATCTCAATATTCGCAAGATTGGGTGGAGGAATATTCACAAAGGGTGCAGATGTCGGTGCTGATTTAGTNGGTAAAGTAGAAGCAGGAATACCTGAAGATGATCCAAGAAATCCTGGAGTAATTGCTGATAATGTTGGTGACAATGTTGGTGATTGTGCTGGTATGGCTGCTGACCTGTTTGAAACATATGCGGTAACAATTATTGCAACAATGCTACTCGGATCACTTATAGCCACCGAATATGGAAGCGTCATGTCAATTTATCCTCTTGTACTAGGGGCAATTTCCATCGTAGCATCAATTATAGGTACATTCTTTGTCAAAACATCAGATGGCGGAAAAGTTATGGGTGCTTTATACAAAGGAATGATTGTAGCCGGAGTTCTGGCAGCAATTGCATTTTACCCAATCACAAACATGATGATGAGTGTGACAGGAAATGCCTCAGGTATTTATGGTTCTGCTCTGATTGGGCTAGCATTGACTGCTGCGATGGTTATCATAACAGAGTATTACACCAGCACTGATTACAAACCAGTACAAGAAATTGCAGAAGCNTCACTATCAGGTGATGCAACAAATATTATTGCTGGTCTTGGNATCTCAATGAAATCAACTGCTATGCCAGTAATNGCTGTTTGTGCAAGCATCTGGGGAGCATTTGAANTGGCACCTGACGGNGATGCTATGGCAGGGCTATACAATATTGCAATAGCGGCGACATCAATGTTATCAATGACNGGTGTAGTNGTAGCTTTAGACGCTTTTGGACCAATAACAGATAATGCTGGNGGTATTGCAGANATGTCTGAACTTCCTTCCGAAGTTCGAAATATTACTGATCAATTAGATGCTGTTGGTAACACTACGAAAGCAGTTACNAAAGGNTATGCCATTGGATCNGCAGGTNTAGCNGCGCTTGTTTTGTTCGCTGATTACACCAATGCGCTGGAGAANAATAACATGTTGGTATCATTTGATTTATCGGANCATCTCGTAATTATTGGTTTATTCCTCGGCGGTTTGGTTCCTTTTATCTTTGGTTCAATGGCTATGGAAGCAGTTGGGAGAGCAGCNAGTTCAGTTGTTACTGAGGTAAGGAGACAATTCAAAGACATGCCNGGTATCATGGAAGGTACTNAAAAACCTGAATACGATAAAGCTGTAGATCTTTTGACTAAAGCGGCTATTAAAGAAATGATTGTGCCATCCTTATTGCCNATTTTAGTTCCAATNGCTGTAGGCTTGATNCTTGGTCCAGAGGCATTAGGTGGAGTGCTCCTTGGAAGCATTCTTACAGGATTATTTGTTGCAATCTCAATGACAACTGGAGGTGGAGCTTGGGATAATGCTAAGAAATANGTTGAGGATGGAAACTGTGGAGGNAAAGGNTCAGATGCTCATAAAGCNGCTGTAACAGGAGATACCGTTGGTGATCCATACAAAGACACAGCAGGTCCTGCTATTAATCCTCTGATTAAAATAATTAACATAGTGGCATTATTAATTGTTCCGCTGATGTAAGTTAATNAATTNAAAAAGACCGCCTTTTGGCGGTTTTTTTTTCTTTAGCTATTATTTNCATTTCTTNTCTNAATACTAATAANAAAAGAATTAAAATTTAAATAAANCANGANACTGAGGGGTAACTGATTTGTACAAAAAANTCACGCCAAGAGANTTTTTTGATATTAGAAGCAAAAAAAATAACTGGCAACTGCTCGATGTNAGAGAAAGGGAAGAAATTGAAATTGCAAAAATCCCAAACTCTATTTTCATTCCAATGAATGATGTAAAATCACGGATAGANGAACTTAATAAAGAAAAACCNATTGCAGTGATATGNAGATCTGGTATCAGAAGNGCGGAAATAGCAAAATTNTTAGTNAGCAGATCATTTGCAGATGTTGCAAATATNGAGGGGGGAATAAATGAATGGTCNGANACAGTAGATAAAAAAATACAAAAATACTAAATCCCTATTTTTTTACATATCAATAAATTTATGAATAGAAAAACTTTATACATACTTTTTTTGGCTTCTTTTGTGNTAGAGCCTGCTTCATCAGCATCTCTTCTGGAAGTGTACCAACGAGCGTTACAAAGTGATCCCTTAATTCATGAGGCAGAGTCACGACGTCTCGCAGCTTTGGAGGGAGAAATTCAAGCTCGNAGTAGGCTTTTGCCAGAGCTTGGTGTTGGAAGTCGCTACACGATATCAAATTACGATGGCTCCACTATAGAATCGAATATAACTGGAGAAGTAGGTGCCGTTAACACAGAATCAAAAACATTATCTACGGGATGGCAATTACAATTAAATCAGACATTGTTCGAGTGGGGGAAATGGGTAAATCTAAAACAAGCAGGCAAGCGATCCGCTAAGGCAGAAATTGATTATGAGATTCAACAACAGGATCTAATTATCAGAGTAGTTACTAGATACCTCAATGTTCTTGCTGCAGAGGATAATCTAGTATCACTCAATAGCAACAAACTTGCTATATCGCGACAGCTTGAACAAGCAAAACAACGTTATGAAGTTGGATTAATAGCGATTACGGATGTCCAAGAATCTCAGGCTGCATATGATCAAAGTGTAGCCAATGAAATTAATGCAAAAAGATCATTAGCAAATGCGAGAGAGCTCCTTAGAGAGATCACTGGAGCATACCTACCAAATCTCGATGCACCTGAAGAAGATCTGCCATTATTGCCACCTAATCCTAGTATTGAGAATGAGTGGATTGCATCTGCGATGCAACAGAATCTCTCTCTAATCTCCAGTAGATTTGAGGAGGAGATTGCACGCCATGAAATTTCTTTCCAAAGGACAGGTCACTACCCATCGATAAATCTTGGTGCAAATATAGGCAAACAAGATACTGATAACGAAGATCAAATCAGAAACGCGATCAATTTTCCAGACCTGAGTGTGAGCAATCAGAATGACTCTGTCTATATTCAGCTCTCTATACCATTATATTCGGGNGGAATGACTTCATCAAAAGTTCAAGAAGCTGTTTATCTTCACCGAGCCAGTAGAGAAAAATTACAACGGATTGCCAGAGAGACTGAAAGAGAAACTCGAGATGCTTACCTGGGTGTAACCTCTGAGATAAGTCGTGTGAAAGCTTTTAAGCAAGCAGTAGTATCAAGTCAAACTGCTCTTGAGGCAACACAAGCTGGTTTTAATGTTGGTACAAGAACAATTATAGATGTTCTAAATTCTCAATTTGCCCTTGAAAATGCCATTCAAAACTACTCAAAAAGCAGGTACGACTATATTGCAAATGTCTTTTATTTAAAAAGAGCAGCAGGAACACTTCGTGTTCAGGATTTAGAGGAAATTGATCAGTGGTTCAAAGAAAGAGATACGCCTGAGGATATAATCAAATAATTATTGAGTTTCCTCACCAATAATAACACTCAGGCGTTTCATCAGACTTTTGATAGCGCCTTTATTGCTCTCAACAATTAATTTACCTCTCTGGCCAGCATTTTTTGATTCCTCAGCATTCGTCAGAAAAAAAATAACATCGCTAGAAAGAGAATTTGCATTATGAACAATTCTCAAGGCATTCGCCTGAGTCAACCGATCTGTCATTTCTTTTTGATTAAATGTATGAGCTCCGGTGATAATAGGTAATCCNATAGCGGCAGGTTCTAANAGATTATGACCTCCCACTGGTAAAAGACTTCCNCCNACGAATGCAACGTCACTGCACGCNTAAAAAAACAACAATTCGCCAATTGTGTCTATCAGTAGGACTTNACANCTCTCTGAAATATTCTGGTCGTCTGATTTTTTTGAATATTTCCATTTGTCTTCCTTTAGTATCTGAGCTANCTTCACGAATCTTTCTGGATGCCTAGGGNCAAGAATTAAGAGTATATTTTCAATTTTCCTAGAAATTTTTTTATGTGCCTCNAGAATGATCTCCTCTTCATGATCATGGGTACTTGCAGCTATCCAAATTTNTCTTCNGGGGAATATCTTTGATCTATGATATTTTGCTTTAGTNAGTAATCCCTCTGNTAAATTAAAATCGAACTTTATGTTACCCATTATCCATGTTCTGTCTTCGCTGGCACCAAGNGCCAAAAAACGGTCAGCATCGATCTNACTTTGCGCNGCAATCANAATTCCATGAGACAAGGTATCTCTGAAAAGAGGTAANAAACGTTTATAATTTACTAGAGATTTTGCAGATATTCGCGCACTGACTAAAATTAATGGAATNCCTCTTGTACCACATTCTCTATATAAATTTGGCCATAGCTCTGTTTCCATTATCAAAGCAACAGATGGGTTAATTGAATTAAAGAAATTCTTNATGGCAAAGTTTGTTTCGAAAGGAATATATGAAGTTTTTACTGTACCCTTNAATATATTCTTTACTTGCAACGAACCTGTCGGAGTGACGGTAGTGATTATTATATCCTTATCAGGATAATGATGTTTCAGCTCATTTACGAGTGGGANTGTGGCTTGAACTTCNCCTACTGAAACCGCATGTATCCAGATTGAGCCTGATTTCAGTTTTGGATAACCACATCCAAATCTTTGCATNAGGCGATTCAGATATGTTTTATTTGATAGGCTTTTTANAAGCCAGAAAAATATCAAAAAAGGCAGCAAGATATACGTTAATNTNTGGTACATCAAGCGCATGAATTTATTCATACTATNAACCTGCGATATGCAATTATCTCATCACTATATTTTAAGTTTTTCAATGATTTTACTAGAAGAATAGCCATCCAAGTAGCTTAATATTTTTACATCACCACCATATTCTCTTACCTCTGCNGCTCCAACAACATCATTGATTGAGTAATCACCGCCCTTTACCAAAATATCAGGTTTAATTATATTTATTAATTCTATNGGCGTGTCTCCCCCAAAAGGAACTATNAAATCACTGGAGGTCAAACCATCTAAAACCTTCATTCTGTCGCTCAATGGNTTAATTGGTCGATGCTTACCTTTTAATCNNANAACTGACTCATCGTCATTGATGGCAATGATGAGTGNGTCACCTAGGGCCTTCGCTTCCTCAAGGTATTTGATGTGGCCCGCATGCAATATGTCAAAACATCCATTTGTCATGACTATTTTTCTGNCATTTTCTCTAACTATCTTCGAAATATTTTCAATATCTTCTGCAGAACATATACCACTCTGTTTTTTTTGATTGATCTTATTTTTTAATTGGCNTGGGTTAACAGATTCAACGCCAATTTTACCAACTACGATACTNGCAGCAACNTTAGCTAATTTTGCNNCATCTATTATCTTCTCTCCTGCTGCGATAGATGCTGCCAGNACAGAAATTACAGTATCNCCAGCGCCTGTAACATCATAAACATCTCTTGCTTCTGCTTGGAGATGATNGAAGCTACCATCNTCTGTTACCAAAAGCATNCCCTTATGGCTTCTTGTGATTAAAATGGCTTGTAATCGTAAATCACTTATGAGCTNTGAAGATCTCCTAACCATTTCATTTTCATCTCTGCATTTTCCCACCACAGCTTCAAACTCAGCCTCATTTGGNGTTAGGATGCNAGCAAATTTATATTTTTTAAAACTTGANCCTTTCGGATCCACTAATGTTAGGACATTATTCTTNCGGCAAAATTTTAGAATCTTTTCTATTCCAACAGTCGCGCCTTTTTCATAATCTGAAATTATCAGAGCATTTGAGTTGATTATTATCTTATTAATTTCGTCATCCGAAAAAAATGATTCATTGCTGTATGAGTCTTTATCGAAACGAATAAGTTGCTGACCTCTACTTTGGATTCTTGTCTTTACAGTAGTATTGGTTGATCTTATTTTGTTTAAGTGACAACTAACACCTGCTCTAAATAAAATATTTTCTAAAATTTGCCCTTCTTCATCATCACCCAACAATCCAAGTAGATTTGTTTGAATACCTAATTGATTTAAATTAACAGCAACATTAGCTGCACCGCCGGCACGATCTTCTGTCTTAATTATATTAACAACTGGAACTGGCGCCTCAGGAGAAATCCTGTCACTTTTTCCAAANAGATATCTGTCAAGCATAACATCACCTAATACAGATATTGTTATGTTATTGAAATTAGGTACTTTTATCATACTNTTATCTTACTACAAGATAAGATATGAATAACACGATAAATATGTTGTTTTTTGAGCAATTAATTTAACNTAATACCTCATCTATTTGGAATGAGGTCTCATGAATCAAAAGCTGGTAGATATTTTATANATCTATGCTGTTAACCGCATTTAGAGTCGCCACATGCCAAGCATGTCATGCAACCATCAAGCATTATTACGGCTGTATCATTACATTTTGCACATAGTTGTGCACCGTCAGGATAATCAGATTTTGAAAATGCGTCCTGTTGTTTTTTTGCATTCTCAAATTCTTCACGTTTTTGCTTTAGAAGCTCTTTCTGATGCTCATCAAGTTCAGTGGTTGATAGCAACCCAATAGATATGAGGTGCTTTTCAACTATATGGCCAAGCTCAGCAATAATAGATGGCATGAATTTACCCCCCGGTTGCCAATATCCTCCTCTCGGATCAAAAACAGCTTTTAGCTCATCAACCAGGAATGTAACATCACCACCTTTTCTAAATACTGCAGATATAACTCTCGTTAGTGCGACAATCCATTGATAATGATCAAGATTTTTTGAATTTATGAATATCTCAAATGGTCTTCTTTTCTCATCATCCGTATCTTTATTCAAAACAATATCATTTATTGTGACATACATAGCATGATCAGAGATGGGTGTTTTGACTTTGTAAGTCGAACCAACGAGTATTTCAGGTCGCTCAAGCTTTTCATGCATACGAATTACTTCAGCTCGATGTTCCCTCGGTTCTTCTTTTTGTATATTTTGTTTAGAATCAGAATTCAAGGATGACTGATTTACAGAGTAACCTACTATTTTTTTATCGATTTTTTTCATAGAAATCTTCTCCTGCTCAATTCTGGCTAGAATTTTCCGTAGTAACCTTCTTTTAAGGCATCAAACAGGTTTGCAGCAGAGTGAACCTCGCCATCATACTCAATCATTTCATCACCTTTAAACTCGACCTCACTTCCATCTTCAAGTGTAAATGTATATGAGGTATTCTTGAGATCATCCTCTTTAACAAGGACACCTTGAAATGCTTCGGGATTAAATCTAAATGTTGTGCAACCCTTGAGGCCCTGTTCATAGGCGTACAAATAAATATCTTTAAAATCTTCATAGGGAAAATCTGTTGGCACATTTGCGGTTTTTGAAATTGAAGAATCAATCCAATACTGTGATGCTGCCTGAATATCAACATGCTCCTTTGGTGTAATGCTATCTGCAGTTACAAAATAATCGGGCAATTTATTCTGATCATCAGGATCCGATACATTTGGCATAGCCTGATCATTGATGATTGCCCTATATGCTAGAAGCTCGTAAGAAAAAACATCTACTTTTTCTTTGGTCTTCTTCCCCTCACGTATTACATTCCTGAAGTAGTGATGTGCAAATGTTGGTTCAATGCCATTGCTCGCATTATTTGCAAGTGAGAGTGCAATGGTTCCTGTCGGTGCTATAGAACTGTGATGTGTAAAGCGAGAGCCCTTCTCTGCTAATTTTTTTACAAGTTCAGGATCTATATCTGCTATGCGCTGCATGTAATTGCTATAAAGACTGTGAAGTATTCTTCCTTTTACTTTATCCCCCACTTTGAAACCGTCATCCAACATCTTCGGCCTCTTTCTTAACATTTCATTTGTTACTTCAAAGTCTTCATTCATTATAGGTGCCGGTCCTTTCTCTTCAGCAAGCTCAAGAGACGCCTCCCAACCTGACATGGCGAGCTGCTTGGAAACTTCTTTAGTAAAGTCAATAGATTCTTCACTCCCATATTTCATCCTGAGCATCGTAATAGCAGAACCAAGGCCAAGGAATCCCATTCCATGACGACGTTTTCTTAGGATCTCACCCTGCTGTTGTGAGAGCGGCAAGCCATTAATTTCGACTACGTTATCGAGCATTCTTGTGAATATTTTCACAACTTTTTTAAATTCATCCCAATCAAATATTGCATTCTCGGTAAAAGGATCGGTAACAAATTTAGTTAAATTAACAGAGCCAAGTAGACATGAGCCATATGGAGGAAGAGGTTGCTCGCCACACGGATTTGTTGCTCTGATGTTCTCGGCAAACCAATTGTTATTCATTTCGTTTACCTTATCTATCAAGACAAATCCTGGCTCAGCATAATCATAGGTTGATGTCATTATGATATCCCAGACTCTTTGAGCTGGCATTTTCTTGTATATTTTGCAGGCAACCAGTCCTTCATTATCTGTTATGTAATTCTTTTCTTCTGGCCATTCTCGCCATACGAAAATTGAATTGTCATTNATGTCCAGGCCATCTTCATCTATCTCTTTTTGAGTTATCGGAAAAGCCAGATCCCACTCTCTGTTATTTTTAACCGCTTCCATAAATTCTTCTGTGATTAGTAATGANAGATTNAATTGTCTTAAACGACCATCTTCACGTTTTGCTCGNATAAANTCGACNATATCTGGNTGACTGATATCAAANGTTCCCATTTGAGCTCCTCGCCTTCCTCCAGCAGANGAAACCGTAAAACACATCTTGTCATAGATNTCCATGAATGAAAGTGGNCCTGATGTATAGGCACCAGCACCTGATACATAAGCACCCTTTGGCCTNAGAGTNGAAAANTCATAACCAATNCCGCAACCAGCNTTTAATGTCAGGCCGGCTTCATGAACTTTATCNAGGATATTGTCCATTGANTCTGANACNGTACCCGATACNGTGCAATTNATAGTAGAAGTNGCNGGTTTATGNTCTTCAGCACCAGCATTCGAAACAATTCTTCCNGCTGGNATAGCTCCCGCTCTTAATGCCCACAAGAATTTATCATAGTATTTCTCTTTATCNGTTTCTTTCTCTACNTCAGAGAGAGCACGTGCGAGCCTCATGNANGTATCGTCAATATTTTTATCTATTTTNGAGCCATCTTTCGACTTGAGTTGATATTTNGTCTGCCATATATCAAGAGAAGTTGACTGCAGATCAACNGCAAGTGAGCTTTTNTGGTCTTTTTTATTTGTGACTGCTGAAACCATTTTTATCGTTCTACCAATTAAATTAGAAGGAATTTAAGATAATCTTATTTGTATTTTGTGTAAAGATTGAATAAAACCTCAAACACAAGATGTTGTGTTAACTTAACCTAACTCAGGTAAAGACGCAATAGCGTTTTGAATTATTTTTAAAATTTTATGATTTTATTTTTTATATGTAAAACAATAACTTAAAAAATTAAAATTTAATAAGTTATTAAAATTTAAAGTAAAATTTTTTTTGAAAAAAATTATATTTTATTAAAAAAAAATCAATATATTGTATTTGAGAAAAAATCAAAATTTTAAGAAATTTCAAATATCATCACGAATTTATCATGAAAACTTGAAATGCGATAAAAAGATCCAAAATTCTCTATGTATAATAATAAAGTTACTTGTATATTATTAGACAAAGACAGGTAGGTGTTTAGATGAATTTAGAGGAAAAATAAGTGATAAAAAAATTAAAAAGAATGGTTTTAGCAATAGCTATCATCTCATTGATTTCATATTCTCAAGCTGCAATTCCAAAAAATGAAGAAGGTGCTCTAATAACAAGTCTTGCGCCCCTGGTAAAAACAGTAGCACCAGCAGTTGTAAATATAAGAGTGAGTCAAACAGTAAAATCTCGAAGTCCATACGATGATGAAATGTTCAGACGTTTTTTCGGTGCACCAAATACTCCTAATAACTCTAGGGAAGTTCAAAGTGCTGGATCAGGAGTCATCGTAGATGCAGAAAATGGTTACATCATAACAAATCATCATGTGGTAACTGGAGCGGATAAAATTCAAATTTCTTTGATTGATGAAAATACTTTAGATGCTGAGATCATTGGGTCAGATCCAGCCACAGATATTGCTGTTCTCAAAGTCGAAGCAGAAAATTTAACTGATATAGAAATTGGTGATTCTGATCAGGTTGAAGTAGGAGATTTTGTGATTGCAATTGGAAATCCATTTGGCTTGGGGAATACAGTAACATCCGGAATCGTAAGCGCTCTTGGCAGAACTGGAATTAGTTCATCAGGGTATGAAGATTTTATTCAAACAGATGCATCCATTAATCCCGGAAATTCAGGTGGAGCACTTGTTAATATGCAAGGTGAATTAGTTGGCATAAACTCCGCAATTATCAGCCGATCAGGGGGNAATGTTGGTATNGGATTTGCAGTTCCATCTGAAATCGCCCAGTCAATTATGAACCAGCTACTTGATTTTGGGGAAGTGAGAAGAGGATTATTGGGTGTCTCAATACATACAATTGATGAAGAAAATGCAGAGATCCTCGGTGTTGAATCTAAAAGTGGTGCGATGATAACAGCAATTGAACCAGGTTCAGCTGCAGAAGANGCTGGACTTAGAGTGGAAGATATCATCATCAGTGTTAATGACGAAAAAATTTCTAGCGCNAGGGATCTTCAAAATNCAATAGGNTTAAAAGGCTCTGGTGAGAGAGTAANAATAGANTTTATNAGACAATCCAGTAAACTTGANACAAATGCCGTGCTCGGTCAACAGAAAATTGCAAGNCAAATCGGTTCTGATATTCATCCTGGACTGGTNGGNGCTCAATTNTCATCCTCNGCAAANANAGCAGGCGTAGAAGTCACTGATGTTGAATCTGGATCACCAGCTGATCAGAGGGGTCTTGAGAAAGGTGANTTAATCGTNGCAGTTAATAGAATGAGGGTTGAAAACATACAGCAACTTGAGAGTATCGCCCAAAAAAATGATATTCTCTATCTCATGTTTGAAAGAGAAAATAGAACATTAATCCTNAGGATCCAATAAAACTATCATGGAAGTTTATCTCGTTGGAGGTGCAGTTCGAGATCGATTTTTAGGGCTCCCAATCGTGGAAAAAGATTGGTGTGTCGTGGGTTCTTCGCCCGAAGAAATGAAAAAGTGTGGCTTTCAATCTATAGGTAAAGATTTTCCTGTTTTTCTGCACCCAGAAACAAAGGAGGAATACGCTTTAGCCCGAACTGAAAAAAAAATTAAGCCCGGTTACCATGGATTTGATTTTAATACCTCAAAAAATGTCACCTTATTTGAAGATCTCAAGAGAAGAGATCTTTCAATTAATGCTATGGCTATTGATAAAAACGACAACTTGATTGATCCCTATAATGGTATGGATGATATTAATCAAAAAAAATTGAGGCATGTATCAAAAGCTTTTGATGAAGATCCAGTTCGTGTCCTCAGAACGGCAAAGTTTGCCGCAAGATTTCATCAGTTAGGTTTTAGTGTTCATGCTGATACCCAAAAAATAATGAAGAGCATCAGTGATGATGGCGAGTTGGATCATTTGGTTTCAGATAGAGTTTGGAAGGAAATGGAGCAAGCACTCAGTGGGAATGATCCACATGTTTTTTTTAACACTCTACAAAATTGTGGTGCGCTGATCAGGCTTTTACCAGAGCTCAATATTAACGAGGATGCTAAAATTAAATATAGTTTTACTACCCTTAAAAAAATTGCAAACCATTCATATAACCCTGCTGTGAACTTCTCAATCTTTATTTATGATATTGAACGGGCGAAGACCTCTGATAATGATGAGTTGCAGATTAATTTTCAAAAGACTTTAGATAGCTTCAAAGAAAGATTACCAATTCCCAGAAGATTTGCTGAAATATCCAGCATCTTTATAAAATGTAAAAACATTCTCGATCAGTCTGAGTCTCTAGAGACAAATTCAATATTAGAGTTATTGGAAGACTCGGATGCATTCAGAAGAACCGAACGATTCAATACTGTTCTTGAGGCATACTCAATTTTGGATACAGAGAAAAAAAATCAAAATATGTTTAAAAAGATAGCTAGAATTATCTTGGCTTGTAATAACGTCCAGACGAAAAAAATCATTAATGATGAAACTAACCCAAAAAAAATAAGGGAAAAAATCAGTCAAGAAAGAATAAGATTAATCAGTCGAGAAATAAGTAAAAAATAACTACACCTAGAATTATTCGATAAATTGCAAATGGTACCAAGCCATAATTTCTTATTATTCTCATGAAAATCCCAATACTAAAATAAGCAACAATAAAAGCTACAACTGCACCTATGAACAATTCACTCCATATTACAGAGATTCCCTTGGATAATATCTGAAAAAATTTATAGCTCGATGCTAATAGAATGACAGGTATTGATAGAAGAAATGAAAATTTTGCAGCATCTTCTTTTTTTAATCCAAGAAAAAGAGCAGCGGTCATTGTTATCCCAGATCGAGAAGTACCAGGAATGAGGGCTATTGACTGAGCAATCCCGATGATGATCACTTTTGGAAAATCAAGATTATGAATAGTATCCTTGCGAACTGATTTTTTGTCGGCAATCCACATCAGCGCCCCAAAAAAAGTCAGAGTGGATGCAATAATCAACGGGTTTCTCAGTTGGCCATCAATTAAATCTGACAGGAAATAACCTGCCAAAACTGCTGGAATAGTTGCAATTACAAGATATAAAAATAACTTCAAATCTCTTTCACTGTTATTTTTCTGAAAACTAAATATAGAAGAAACCATTTCACGGAGATCGCTTCTGAAATAGAGTACCACTGCAAATAATGACCCCAAATGAACAGCAATATCAAAAATAATCCCTTGATCTGTGTAACCAAAAATTTTTGGAATGAGAACTAAATGCCCGGAACTTGATATAGGGAGGAACTCAGTTAAGCCTTGGATAATTCCCAGAACAATGATTTGTAATGTATTCATAAATGAAAATTATTGCCACTAGAGTACATAGGATTTATCGCCTGTTTGGTTAACCATGCCCTTCTTAAGAAAATTTTTTGTCATTACCAAGCATTTAAAATTACTCCCCATCTTATCAGGTAAAGTTAGTAATTTAATTTGTCTTGTTAGTTCCATCTGTTTTTTTATATCCATACTTTCAAAACCCAGAAATTCGTCCTCAATACCATTATTAATGATAAATTGAGCTTGAGTTAGATAAGCATCGACTATCATATCATTTGCTTTCGCAGTTTCAGAAATAAGTGAAAAGTCAACCCAGGTTGTTATATCCTGCATACCAGGATAAATGAGAGGTTCAAAGTGTTTGTGATGCTTGAAGTGACAGTGCGTCCATCCCTGATTTTTATCATCAGAATAATATTCTGACCTAGACACACCATAGTCTAATAAAATAATCATACCTTGATTGAGTTTCAAACTGATTTGGTTTATCCAGTCACGTCCTATGAATGAAATCTCAGAAATATAGCCTTCGCAAAGAGATTTGCCAATTTGACTCTCAATTCGCTTAACGTATTTCTTTATTTCAATATTTGCTGGCTCTAATTTATAAACAAGCTCTTCTTCTTTAGTACCAACAAAAAATTGCAAGATACGTTTATTAGAAATCATAAATCTTTCAAATGGCATTGAGTCTATAACCTCATTTCCTATTACGATGCCACTAAAACCATCTGGAATTTCTGACTTCCAGATTACTGAATCATAAATTTCAGGTAGTTCGGTTGATATTCTATTTTTCTGTCTTTCAATAAGATCCTCAGAGACATCGACCATATAGTAGGCCCTCGGCTTGAGGCCCATCTGAAGAAGCTGCTTTAATATCGATACCGCTAAGGCGCCACTACCTGGGCCATATTCAATTATAGCTGCATCAGGTATTTCATTTAGGATGACACTGCATTGTTTTGCGATTATACGACCCAGTATGCCAGTCTCCTCAGCAGCAGTTATGAAGTCACCACTCTCGCCAAACTTCTTTGATTTTCCTGAGTAATAACCAAGTAAAGGTGCATATAATGCATGATGCATGAATTTACTAAAACTGATCTTGCCGCCACTTGACTTTATTTTTTGTTTAATCTCACTTAGAGCTAAATCACTGATATATTTCTCATCATGATTCAGCGGCGGAAGGTTTGTTGGTCTTGAAACCTCAAAAATCATAATTATTCTATGAAATGTTATTTATGGAGGAGTCATTGTTTAGTATTATTGGAAAATACGCAATTAATATTAGTCACATACTATGAGTGCTATTAAAGAAAAAAATAATAAAAATGCCTTAATAACTGGAGCAGCCAAAAGAATAGGTGCATCGATTTCACGAAACATTCATGAGGCAGGTTATAACGTGGGTATTCACTATAACTCATCAAAGAAAGATGCAAAAAAATTATGTGAAGAACTTAATGCAAAAAGAGCAGGTTCTGCCCAAATATTTAAGGCTGATATAACTAAAGTATCTGATGCCAAAAGCCTCGTGAATAGTTTTTTAAAATGGGGTGGTAAATTAGATCTACTCATTAACAATGCTTCCAGCTTTTACCCTACGCCGATAGGAAGTGTTACAGAGGAGAACTGGAATGATTTGATTGGGACAAATCTAAAAGGTCCGCTTTTTATTAGCCAGGAAGCTTCTGTTAGCCTCAGAAAAAATAAAGGATCGATTATCAATCTAGTTGATATTCACATAAAAAGCCCTCCAAAAGATCATGCTGTGTATATTGCGGCAAAAGCAGGTTTAGAAATTTTAACTAGATCACTGGCACGGGATTTAGCTCCTGAGGTAAGGGTAAATGGTATTTCTCCAGGTGCAATACTNTGGCCTGAAGGAGAACTTGATGCGGCAACAAAGGACAAAATTCTTGATTCCATTCCATTGAAAAGGAAAGGTAATCCACAGGANATCTCAGATTGTGTATTATTTTTAGTTAACTCTGCTAGTTATATTTCTGGNCAAATAATTTCAGTAGATGGTGGAAAAAGTATTTAAGGCAATTTGATATCGACAGNTNNCAGAGAATTTTTTGTCTTATCTATTCTCTTCCAATGCTCAAGAAAGGAAGATTTNGTAACTGGGTGGATTGATTCTGGTGCAATATCAACGAGNGGTTTGAGNACAAAAGTATATTTTAAAATGTCATCTCTAGGAATATGTATCTTATTATCCTCTATAATATCATCACCGAACATCAGTAGATCAATATCTAAAGTTCTTGATAAATACTTATTTGATTTTCTCTCTCTTCCACTCAAATTATGAACTTGTTCTATAAATTCATTTACCTCATAAACACTNATTTTTGTTGAACANCTGACGACTAGATTAAGAAAATCACTACCTTCAAACCCAACTGATTTATTCTTGTANACNGGAGAAACCAAGACATCTTCAAAAATATTTTTAATCTCTCTCACAGCGAGAATTATATTTTCTTCTGGCCTAATGTTACTTCCTATACCAAAAAAAACCTCAGTCATGACNATTTATTCTTTCCTCTCTCAATAATTATGCCAACACCCTTTGAACCCCTGATAGCTCCTGGTTTATTGACTTTCACCTTGACCCAATCAACATCATGTTCAGTCAAGATTAACTCTGATATTTTTTCTGCCATTGTCTCGACCAATTGAAATTGTGATTCCTCAACAAGCTTCCTCACACTCTTTGCAACAGCCTTGTAATTCAGAGTATCATTGATATCGTCNGTNGNTGCCGCTTTCTTAATATCGGCTGACATCTCNATNTCAATAATCACTGTCTGCTTGATCCTNTTTTCCCACTCCCATATNCCGACAGTTGTTTCTATTTTTATCTCNCTCAGAAAAATCTTATCCACTGAATANACCTCTTANTAATTTATATCTTCCATTGGCCANCGAGCCATAGCCTCCACACTGCCTGGNTTTCTNTGATTAGACAANCGATAAGATGCAGCCACTGCTATCATTGCNGCGTTGTCAGTNCAAAANTCNAGNCTTGGATAAAATACNTCNCCCTCAAAACAATCTCNTAAGNTGGCTCTAAGCATCAGGTTTGCNCCNACACCACCTGAAACAATGATNCTNGATAGATTATGCTCTTTAGCTGCTTTTAANGTTCTGCCAATCANACTATCAATAGCTGCCTTCTGGAAAGAGGCAGCTATATTTGCTTTATTCTGATCTAACATTCCTTGCTCGCTTAACTCCCTAGTCTTGAGCATTACTGCTGTTTTCAATCCGCTAAAACTAAAATTAAATCCCGGTTTTTTTTGCATTGGTCTTGGAAAATTGAAAGCGCCTGGATCTCCTTGTTCAGCTAATTTTGCTATTTTTGGCCCACCCGGATAATCCAAGTCTAAAAGCTTAGCTACCTTATCAAAAGCCTCGCCAACTGCATCGTCAAGTGTTGTACCTAGTATTTTGTAATCACCAACTGCTTGAACGTTTACGAGCAAAGAGTGACCGCCGGATACAAGCAATGCAAGAAAAGGATAAACTGGTTTCTCTTCCTCCAGCATTGGTGCCAGCAAATGTCCCTCCATATGGTGAATTGGTATTACTTTGCAGTCCCATGAAAGTGCTAAACCATTTGCAATCGCACTGCCAACCATCAGTGCTCCAATTAATCCAGGTCCAGCAGTATAAGCAATTACATCAGGTTTATTTATGTCATTATCAGTCAGTATTTTTTTGATAAGCGGCATCAGACATCTCAGGTGGTCTCTGGATGCAATTTCTGGCACGACACCTCCAAAAGGTGCATGAAGATCTATTTGACTCTTTAAGGTATGGGCTATCAGGCCTCTCCTTGTATCATAAAGCGCGACAGCCGTTTCATCACAACTGGTTTCTATTCCTAGAATTAACATATTATTTAGATGATATTGGGTCTCAATTGGTGAAGTATAAAAATAGCTCAATAATTTTAACAATTTATCTTTGCAAAAATCCTCTATTAACAGTATTATGCTCCGCTCTAATAGGATATGTGATCAGTATGCCAAGTGTTCAATTAAAAGAAAATGAGTATTTCGATTCTGCATTGCGCCGTTTCAAACGAGCCTGCGAAAAAGCTGGTATCCTCACAGAATTAAGAAAAAGAGAGTTCTATGAAAAACCAACCATGGAACGAAAACGCAAAAAAGCTGCTGCCGTAAAGCGTGCAATGAAAAAGAACTCAAGAGATATCACAAAAAGAAAGCGCCTCTATTAAATCGAGTGGGCTCCACAAAAATAGTATGATTTTAAAATCCCGCATTCAAGAAGACATGAAGAATGCTATGCGCTCTGGATCAAAAGATGAGCTAAAAGTTATTCGTCTGATACTTTCAGCGATCAAGCAAATTGAAATTGATAAACAAACCATCCTAGATAAGGATGAGCAAATACTAGATATTTTAAATAAGATGGTTAAGCAGCGAAAAGATTCGATTTCACAGTTTCAGAAAGGTGAAAGAGAAGATCTCGCGCAGATCGAAATCGAGGAAATTAAGATACTTAATCATTATCTTCCAGAAGACTTGAGCGAGAGTGAACTGGAATCAATCATTAGTGATGCAATAGAAGAAAGTAATGCTGTAGATATAAAAAATATGGGCTCGGTAATGTCAATTATTAAAGACAAAACAAAGGGCAGAGCTGATATGAGCAAAGTAAGTAATATTGTTCGAGAACGTCTCACAAAATAATTTGTAACTTGTCATTTCATTCGTAGAGGCTTGCGTTCTATTCAAAGTAATATAATGTAAAGTATCAGAGTTAATAATTAGACATGAGCGGACTGATACCACAACATTTCATCGACGACCTTATCGCAAGAACGGATATTGTTGATGTTTTATCCAAACGAATAGATCTTAAAAAGGCTGGCAAAGAATTTAAAGCAGTCTGCCCTTTTCACAATGATAAAAATCCATCGCTTACAATCAGTCCACTGAAAGGATTTTACCATTGTTTCAGCTGTGGAGCGCATGGCACAGCACTCGGTTTTATCATGGAGTATGAAAATCTGAGCTTTGTGGAAGCGGTCGAAAGCTTAGCATCGGAGCTGGGAGTCGAAGTACCCTACGAAAACAAAAGCAATCCTATGAAAAAGAATAATGATCTTTTTCTGTTGATGGATGCAATTCAAAAGAAATTTCAAAATAACCTAAAAAATAATCCCAAAGCAATTGAGTATTTGAAAAAAAGGGGTATTGATGGAAAAACAGCAAAAAAATACAAAATTGGTTATGCAGAAAAAAGTTGGACAAATATTTTAGACAATTTTGGCTCAGCAGATTCGGATATCAAGTCTCTTTTGAAACTCGGTTTAATCATAAAAAAAGAGAACAACAAAGGATATTACGATAGGTTCAGAGATAGAATAATCTTCCCGATTCGAGACAGTAGAGGCCGATTTATTGGTTTTGGTGGAAGAATATTTGAGGGAGATCAGCCAAAATATTTAAATTCTCCAGAAACACCAATCTTCCATAAAGGAATGGAGCTCTATGGATTATACGAGTGTCAAAAATCAATGAGAGCAATTAAAAAAATAATCGTAGTTGAAGGCTACATGGATGTGATTGGATTATCTCAGAATGGAGTTGAATACTCTGTTGCCTCCATGGGGACAGCGACCACTGATAATCATTTTACCAGGCTATTTCGATTATCTGACTCCATCTGTTTTTGTTTCGATGGAGATCAGGCTGGTTATTTGGCTGCATGGAGAGCGTTAGAGAATTCACTCTCCCATTTAAAGGATGGTAGGCAAATAAAATTTGTGTTTCTGCCAGAGGGTGAGGATCCTGACTCATATATAAGAAAAAACTCAACAGCTAATTTCGAGAAACTCTTAAATAATGGTAAAGATTTATCAGATTTTCTTATTCAGAAGACGTCCGAAGATATTGATCTTAAATCAGTAGATGGAAGAGCAAGATTAGCAGAGAGGGTCAAACCATTTATAAATAAGATGCCAAGAGGAATATTTAAAGAACTAATAATAGAAAAACTATCTGCTATCGTGGGCTTATCAGCTAAAAAACTCGAACAATCAATTACCGAGGACGAGATTACAAAAAAAAGAAAGTCGTCTAGTAATAAAGCACTACGAAGAAAGAATCTGAATATGAATCAGAGCAGTCCTTCTGTTATAAAAAAATCGATTTCACTGATTTTAAACTATCCAGAAGCAGTCGAGCAGATTAGAAAGATTGAGTTTGTAAATTATGAGAAGCCTGGGATCAGAATACTTATTAAGCTTTTAAAAAATATAACAGATGAGCCAAATATGAACACCGCGGCATTGATTGAAAGATGGAGAGAAGACGATGAAGGAAAATACCTATCCAAACTCGCCGTAAATCTATTCCCTAAGAATGAAGAGTTCAATGCGACACAAGAATTAAATAGCTGTTTAGAACAAATTACAAAAAACTATTATAACGACAGAATAAATTCATTAATAAAAAAACAAGCCGATAATCAACTCACTGCAGATGAGAAAGCTGAACTGAAAGAAATTATCCACAAAAACAAAATAAGAAGATAAAACTGTTATAAGAACCAGCAGCTATGATAAAATGGCGAGTTAGTTCTATTACAACAAAAGGCATAAGAAATTGGCTCAAAAATCAGAAAAAACTGAAGCAAAGACCGATAATCCAGATGAAAAAAAAGGACTCGTAAGTCAGCAAGCGCAGCAGTTAAAAGACCTTATCGCTAGAGGTAAAGAGCAAGGTTACCTCACCTACAGCGAGGTAAACGACCATATGCCAAATGACATTGTTGATCCAGAACAAATAGACGACATCGTCAATATGATCAACGATATGGGTATATCTGTTTATGAGTCAGCGCCTGACAGTGAGTCATTAATGCTCAATGATGAAGCGGTCACAAGTGATGATGATGCGGCACAAGAAGCTGAAGAAGCTCTGGCTAGCGTTGATGCTGAATTTGGTAGAACAACGGATCCAGTAAGAATGTATATGAGAGAGATGGGTACAGTTGAATTACTTACCAGAGAGGGTGAAATCGAGATTGCAAAGAGAATTGAAGATGGATTAAATCAAGTAAAGCTAGAAATTATTAAATACCCACCTGCTTTAGATAAATTTATGGAAGTATATAAAAATGTGGATGAGGGAGTAACAAGACTTCATGATTTTATTGTTGATTTTATTGATCCTAACGCACCTGATGAAATTCAATCGCCCATAAACAAAGCTGAAGTAACTGAAGATGAAAATGAAGCTGAAGATGAAACTCCTGTTGATACTGGTCCTGATCCAGATGAAGTCAAAAAAAGAATTAAAGCCATATCTCGTCTCAAAAATAAATTAAATAAATTGACACAAAGTAATGGCAGTAAAGATGAAAAAACCATAAAAATATCTCAAAATCTTTCAGATAAGATAATGGAATTGAAGCTCTCTCCCAAACTTACGGAGCTTCTGATCAACCAACTTAAGAGCGACATTAAAACCATTCGCATGCAAGAGAGAAATGTTATGAAAATGGCAGTTGTCAAAGCGGGTATGCCAAGGAAAGATTTCATTTCTAGTTTTGAGAAAAGTCAGACTGACCTAGCATGGATCGAAAAACATATTCGTGCAAAACGCAAGCATTCATCGATACTATCAAAACTTAAAAATGATATATTGCGTGCTCAGAGAAAACTTATTGCCATAGAAAATAAAACTGCTTTTCTTATCCCTGACATCAAAGAGATTAACCGTCGTATGACCCTTGGCGAGGCAAAAGCACGACGAGCAAAAAAAGAGATGGTTGAGGCAAACTTAAGACTCGTAATCTCAATAGCCAAGAAATACACTAATCGAGGGTTACAATTTCTCGATCTTATACAAGAAGGCAACATCGGATTAATGAAAGCGGTGGACAAATTTGAATATCGTCGCGGATATAAATTTTCAACTTACGCCACTTGGTGGATAAGACAAGCAATAACTCGATCAATAGCTGATCAAGCCAGAACCATAAGAATCCCTGTCCATATGATAGAGACCATAAACAAACTCAACCGTATCTCTAGACAAATGCTTCAAGAAATGGGCAGAGATCCACAGCCAGATGAATTGGCGGAGAGAATGGATATGCCCGAAGACAAGGTGAGAAAGGTTCTCAAGATAGCAAAAGAACCAATTTCAACGGAAACCCCAATAGGTGATGATGAAGATTCAAATCTTGGTGATTTTATTGAAGATCATACAATTCATTCACCTCAGGATTCGGCTACAGGACAGGGATTGAAGGAGAGCACTCATACAGTCTTATCAGGACTTACACCAAGAGAAGCTAAGGTATTGAGAATGAGATTCGGTATTGACATGAATACCGATCATACTTTGGAGGAAGTTGGCAAACAATTTGATGTTACTCGTGAACGAATTCGTCAGATTGAAGCAAAAGCTCTCAGAAAATTGCGTCATCCAACAAGATCAGATCAACTAAAGAGTTTCCTTAAAGAGGACTGATCACTTTGAAAGCAGGCAAAATCAATTTGCCAAATAATTTCATTGTTCCTGAAAACTGTAAGGTTGGTGATTTCTACTTTTCAATTTTAGAACCCTCAATTACAAAAATTGACTATAAAGTTGTTATGTCCAGTCGAAAAAGACTGAGACAAATATTCAAAAGAGATGATACTTGGCCTGCTGAGGAAATGACATTAGATGAAAATACCAAGGATCTGGTAAGGCATGAAAGTGAATTCAAACAAAAAAAAGCTTTCGCATATTCTGTTTACCCTGNAGANAAGAATGATTACATCGGCTGCATATACATAAATCCNACTAAAAAAAAATCTCATGACTGTGAAGTATATTTATGGGTTTCAGACAGNAGTATTCATATGGATGACATGTTGTTTAGACANACAAAAAAATGGTTAAACNANGTCTGGGGTTTCAGGCATATAGCCTTTCCAGGAAGAGAGATTATCTGGGATGAATGGCAAGNTGACAAAAGTTGACAATGAGAAATTTGATTAATGTGTATGCTANTAANCAAATNAAAAACAAATTAACAAAAANTCCATATTCATGAATCGTCTAATATCAATTGACGCATTACGCGGTTTCGTTATGGTNATCATGCTGATTGACCATATTCGAGAAACTTTCTATCTTCATTTACAGGTATCTGATCCTGTNGATNTTTTTGTTACCAGTCCNGAATTATTTTACACGCGCTTTATTACTTCCATCTGCGCCCCNGTCTTTATTTGGTTAACAGGCTTATCAGCTTGGCTTTACATGCAAAAACATTCGAAAAGCGAAACTTCGACATTCCTCTTCAAAAGAGGTNTTTTCCTTGTTTTCCTTGAAATTACTCTGATTGTTTTCTTATGGTCTGGTAAATATCCANCNGATATGTTTTTCCTACAAGTAATTTGGTGTATTGGACTATGCATGATCGCTCTATCCGTATTGATCTATCTTCAGAATTGGATGATTTCTCTCATTGGGTTAACTANAGTGTGTTTACATAACCTCATCGGTGATTTCAAATTAGAGCCAGAATCCGTATTCTATGTTTTGTGGGCTATTCTCTATCAAAGAGAGGTAATAGAAATAGGAGGCANTGTTTTAAGAACNAGTTATCCAGTCCTCCCCTGGGTAGGTNTCATTGCATTGGGTTTCGTATCCGGACCCTTATTTTCAGAAAAAATATCTTATGAANAGAAACAAAAGAAGATTCTTCAATATGGTATCTNTGGNATTNTTTTATTTTTTGTAATCAGATTCCTTAATTTCTATGGTGATCAACCCTGGATAAATACTGGTGATGCCTCAGTCACACTAATGAGTTTTCTCTCGCTTACAAAATATCCTCCTTCCTTCTTATTTAACCTTTCAATGTTGAGCTTGGGNTTACTNCTCATCGTTCTGTTTCAGAGACTCAATGATCAAAAATTTGTCAGAATAATGTCTCATTTTGGTGCAGNGCCAATGTTTTTTTATGTATTGCACCTATTCGTCTTAAAAGTTTTATATGTGATTGGTTATTCACTCTTTGGGGCAAATCAAGGTCAATATTTGTCCTTCCCAAATGTCGGTTATATCTGGATTGCTTTTGTGGTTTTGTCGATCGCTCTCTACTTTCCAACTAAATGGTTCGCGGAATATAAGCAAGCCAATAAACACATTGCCTGGCTTAAATATTTTTAATTACTGACCTTTAAATAATTCCTAGTGCTTGTCGGAGCTCTTTATTGAATTCTGTATCTAAAAATTCATCGATTTCAATAAAATAATTATCTGGGTCATAACCGATGACAATATCAATTAGATTATTTCCTTGNCCATCTNGTTCATGNNANAACTCTTCNGTTCTGAGCNTGAANGTGGGNTGTTCTTTGAGATAGTCAAACCAGGCTTNTGCGCTATTAGTCATAAAACCCACATTCACGGCTTTCTCATGGGTGGCATTATGTATCCCGATACCATCCTCTACNAGCCCAATATAGCCAGTAGGACTTGAAGTGAGAATGTCAGAGAACGATTGTTTCACGATCATCTTTAAACCCATCACGTCCTGATAGAATGCTTCGGCTTCCTCCTCATTGCTATGATACAACCAATAAATACTTGCTTTGAAAGCAAGATTATCGGGNCTTTGAGAGCCTTTTACTCCATAAATATTCTCACTATTATTNAGNAAAGGAATAAATTNTTTATTTTCAGGATGATCTGCNAAGTGCTCAAATTCCAGNATGTATCCNCCTGGATCAGTCACCAGAAAAGCATGATGTGGATTATCAGCTANAGGTTTTGGTGGATTTTTTATATCCAAATTTTGTGATAGTGCATATTGATACCAACCATCGAGNTGATCGGTNACNAGGGCAATGGCNATGGTCTTNGGTTCATCNGAGGANTGCATTCCCCTGCCATTATCATTTACAACAGTNATGAAGGTCGATNNTGTTGTCTGGAATATCGTTGCAAAATCTGGAAATTCGAAGACATTTNTAAAACCTAAAATATCGCCATAAAAGTTTGTGGCCTCATCGTAATTTTTNTAATACAAAAAAGCGTTATTACCNATGATGTCTCTGGAATCTGTCATATTNTCCTCAGTNAGAAGATCNTTNTCATTCTTACNNCTGCAACCAAACAAGAATAACGTAAGAAAAAATGATAAATAAATTAATTGTTTCATGGCTACTCCGTTTATTTAGAATGTCATATNTATNAATCAAGTATAGCAGGCNNTTNATTGCGCCGTTCAAGATTAATGTGNGCACCCCGAGTTATNTTGACTTGGTATTTTTTGTTATCGACCAACAACANTGCCTCNCTTAAATTCTGNTGNTCACTTAAAATNGCNGCNTTTCCTATTACCATTNGAAGCCCCCACGACCAAGCAGAGCAGTTGATAGAGCCAATAGATACTTCNNTGNCATCAACANNANTATAAAGTNCNCCAAGAAGAGGTTGCTTTNGATCTTTTTCAGNAACATCAATCTGAANGGATCTGTGCACCCATTTTTGACCGGCATCCTGCTCACTCATCANAGCTTGCTTACCAACGAAATCNNNNCCTTGCAANTTGACCAGCCAACCCANNCCNACTTCNTANGGTGANCGCTCAAAATNAGGATNTGGNTCCAGCTCAGTAGCAAAATCCCANCCTGCCACAACNAATCCNCCCTCTAAGCGACACACTTCCAATGCATTTAATCCATANCCGATGAGTTCAAAGTCCAGTTTANTTTTTGCCNTATCAATTGCANGCATAATGNCTGAGGCTTGATTTGTTTTAAACCAACACTCGTAACCCAAATCCGCCGTAAAGCCCATTCGCGCTATTTTTACTTTCTCATTTGCCAATGCGTAATCAACGACTTCGAAAGGATTTATTTTCTCCACACCTTGAAAACCCATTGCATCAATGACAGTTGCAGATGAAGGTCCTTGTATGGCTAATCCAGACCATTCATCCGTGCATTCTTNAAAGGAAACCTCAGTTGAATCCATTGCNAGCTGATTTCTTANAAATTCAAGATGAGGTGTNTGATCAATNTCAGAGGGCATAAGCAAATAATCATCATCAGCAAATTTATAGAGGATTGAATCATCCTTTAAACTGCCATCCTCATTACANTANGCAACATAAATACCTCGCATGGATGGAGACTGACTNACTGGACGGGTAAAAGTATGGTCCAGTAANCGCCCTGCANCTTTACCNGTGATTCTGATTTTACGNATCGGTGAAACATCAAACATAGCAGCACATTCACGAATTGCAGTGTATTCNTNNTCTGNGTCACCATAATGACTNNGTAGCAGAAAATCATTCCAATTAATATAATCCTGATCCTCCTCTCCTTCATTCANGAGAGAANAAAAGTCANAGTCAGTTCGACGNTTTAAGTAGTCAAAAAAAGTGCTTTTTTTCATAGANTGNTTATTAATTTTTTTCGTCTAATAATATCATCTAAATATATGAAATCATTTTTTATAAAAGAAGATATTCATTGTGGGGCCTTTAAGACTTGGGTTGATTCGGAATTTCTTTAACGTATACTTGTGAATTCAGCGGGCCTGTAGCTCAGTTGGTTAGAGCAGTGGACTCATAATCCATTGGTCGGAGGTTCGAGTCCTCCCGGGCCCACCATTTTATTTTTTTTGCATCTCTATTAAGATTATTTTTTTAAGAAGC
>PBAE01000008.1 GCA_002715745.1 Woeseiaceae bacterium | reverse complement strand
CAATACCCCGCTTGTCCTCGGGGAGGGGTACTCAAGCGGTCAACGAGGGCAGACTGTAAATCTGCTGGCTATGCCTACGTAGGTTCGAATCCTACCCCCTCCACCAGATGGNGGTAAAATACCATCAAAGACAGCAGAAACAGGGGTTTTAAGAACGAAAGACTAAAAATATACAGAAATATTAAAAAAGATTAGCACAAATATATAAACGAAAAATTAACTTTTATTAAAATAATAAAAAGTCTNTTTAAATTAATAAATTTGCGCAACTTAGGAGAGTATTAGAAGAATTTAACAATAAAAAAATACAAAGCAGTGGGTTGCGGGTGTAGTTCAATGGTAGAACCTCAGCCTTCCAAGCTGATGATGTGGGTTCGATTCCCATCACCCGCTCCAATTAATGGAAGGAATATGTCATATCTATCATCCACTAGCCCACATAGCTCAGGGGCAGAGCACTTCCTTGGTAAGGAAGAGGTCCCCGGTTCAATTCCGGGTGTGGGCTCCAAAAAAAAGATTTTTTTTTATTTAAATAGTAAAATTGGTANCAATAACATCAAACTTAAGAGAGTGAAAAATGTCTAAAGAAAAATTTGAACGTAATAAACCGCATGTAAATGTGGGAACAATTGGTCACGTTGATCATGGTAAAACTACTTTGACTGCGGCATTAACGAAATGNATGGCAGAGCGTCATGGCGGTGAAGTTCGAGATTATTCTCAGATTGATAACGCNCCTGAAGAGAGAGAGCGTGGAATTACTATTGCNACTGCGCACGTTGAGTACGAGAGTGATAATCGTCATTATGCGCACGTTGATTGTCCAGGCCACGCTGACTANGTGAAGAATATGATCACTGGTGCAGCACAGATGGATGGAGCCATACTNGTTTGTAGCGCTGCTGATGGACCGATGCCACAAACACGTGAGCATATCCTTCTAGCCCGTCAAGTGGGCGTTCCATATATTGTTGTTTATCTCAACAANGCGGATCAAGTAGATGATGCAGAGTTGCTTGANCTTGTCGAAATGGAAGTAAGGGAGCTCTTATCAGCTTATGAGTTTCCGGGAGATGATACTCCTATAGTAACTGGCTCAGCCCTCAAAGCATTTGAGGGTGATACATCAGACATCGGAGTTCCTTCTATAGAAAAATTGGTTGAGGAAATGGATAATTATATTCCTGAACCAGAGAGAGCCATAGACGGTGATTTTCTAATGCCAGTTGAGGATGTNTTCTCTATATCGGGACGTGGAACAGTAGTNACAGGAAGAATTGAAAGAGGGATTGTTAATGTGAACGATGAAATNGAAATCGTGGGNATTAAAGATTCNGAAAAAACAACATGNACTGGTGTAGAAATGTTCCGCAAGCTCCTTGATCAGGGGCAAGCCGGCGACAATGTAGGAGTTCTNCTCAGAGGAACAAAACGTGAGGAAGTTGANAGAGGGCAGGTGCTATGTAAACCTGGATCAATCAATCCACACACACACTTCGAAGCTGAAATCTACATTCTCTCGAAAGAAGAAGGTGGGCGGCATACACCATTCTTCAAAGGGTATCGACCTCAATTTTACTTTAGAACGACAGACGTAACAGGTGCATGTGAGTTACCAGATGGCACTGAAATGGTTATGCCTGGTGATAATGTAAAAATGTCAGTTGAGCTTATTTCACCAATTGCGATGGAGGAAGGTCTTCGATTCGCAATCCGTGAAGGGGGCAAAACTGTGGGGGCCGGAGTTGTTGCTAAAATACTGAAATAATAATTAATTTGTCGGTTCAAAAGGCCAGTAGCTCAATTGGCAGAGCGGCGGTCTCCAAAACCGCAGGTTGGGGGTTCGATTCCCTCCTGGCCTGCCAAGAAATTGGCAAGTTGAATATGGGTAAGGGTTTAAGTTCAATTCCATCAGATATTGGGGTAGTTAGATTTGGATAATTCATCAGCACAAACTGAAAANAGTAGTTTTATTGACACTATAAAGTTGTTGTTGTCTGCAGCAGTGNTATTTAGTGGNTTGTTTTCTTACTANTACTACCTGCAAGTTAGTCTGCCTCTGAGGGTTCTAATGGTACTGGCTGGACTATTTNTTGGNACAGCAATAGCNATGACGAGTTTTCAGGGCAAGCAACTTTTTTCTTTTATCCAAAGCTCAAGAATTGANATAAGAAAAGTTGTCTGGCCAACGAACCAAGAAACCTCGCAGACAACAATGGCAGTTTTTGTTTTTACTTTGGTCATGGGTATCTTCTTCTGGGGCTTAGATTCTTTCTTGCTCTGGCTGACAAGAACCCTAGTCGGCTCAGCCGGCTGAGTTAATCAATCATTATAGGCGGATAATAATGGCACTCAGATGGTACATAGTCCACGCGTACTCAAACTATGAGTATAAAGTAAAAGCTTCACTTGAAGAACGTGTTGAGATGATGGGATTACAGGAAAAATTTGGTGAAATATTGGTGCCAACAGAAGAAGTCGTTGAAATGAAAGAAGGTACGAAGCGATCTACAGAGAGAAAGTTTTTTCCTGGTTATGTCCTTGTTCAAATGGAGATGGATGATGAGACATGGCACTTGGTAAAACAAGTTCCAAGAGTTTTGGGATTTATTGGGGGCTCAAGTGATCGTCCCGCACCAATAACTGATAAAGAAGCTAACAATATTCTTCAACGTGTAATAGATGGTTCTGACAAACCGCAACCAAAAGTGATGTTTGAGTCTGGNGAGCTTGTGAGGGTCATAGATGGACCTTTTAATGATTTCTCAGGTGTTGTTGAAAAAGTAAATTATGAAAAAAATCGATTGCAAGTTGCTGTTCAAATATTAGGAAGATCGACGCCAGTAGAACTGGATTTTGGTCAAGTAGAAAAAAGTTAAATAATAATTAACGAGGAGCCAATTTTATGGCGCTTGAACTCGGAAGGTAGAAATAAATGGCAAAAAAAGTACTGAGTTATATAAAACTTCANGTACCTGCAGGTCAGGCAAANCCAAGCCCACCAGTTGGACCAGCATTGGGGCAACATGGAGTTAATATTATGGAGTTTTGTAAGGCTTTTAANGCTTCAACACANTCAGTTGAACCAGGATTACCNGTTCCTGTTGTTATAACGGTATATGCAGATAGGAGCTTCACATATATAACGAAGACTCCACCGGCTGCAATACTNCTTCAAAAGGCAGCTGGAATNAAAAAAGGCTCAGGAACACCGAANACTGAAAAGGTTGGAAGAGTTAATCGAGCACAACTTGAAGAAATAGCCACTACCAAAATGCCAGATATTACTGCGGCAGATATGGANGCTGCTGTTAGAACAATTGCTGGAACTGCCAGAAGCATGGGNATTGAAGTGGAGGGAGTAAAATGACCTCAAAAAGAAAAAAATTATCAAATGAAAAGATTGATAGGGATAAGCTTTACTCAGTGGAAGAGGCATTGTCTCTTGTAAAGGAATTTTCCGTTTCAAAGTTTGATGAAAGTATTGATGTATCAATTAATTTAGGCGTTGATCCCAAACAATCTGATCAAGTTGTAAGGGGATCAACTGTTCTTCCGAACGGCACAGGTAAATCAACAAGAGTTGCTGTTTTTGCTCAAGGTGAGAATGCAGAAAAAGCAAAATCAGCTGGCGCTGATATTGTTGGATTTGAGGATCTGGCTGAGAAAATAAAGGCTGGCGAAATGAATTTTGAAGTACTAATTGCTACTCCTGATGCAATGAGAATTGTTGGTCAGCTAGGTCAAATTCTTGGACCTAGAGGTCTAATGCCCAATCCAAAGGTTGGAACTGTCACCCCTGATGTTGAGACTGCGGTGAAAAACGCGAAAGGTGGGCAGGTCAGGTACAGGACAGATAAGGCAGGAATAATTCATTGTTCAATTGGCTCCTCAGCTTTTGAGGCTCAAAAATTACAGGAAAATCTTGATGCACTATTGATCGACTTAAAAAAAGCGAAACCAGCATCAGCAAAAGGGGTGTATTTAAAGAAAGTGTCCATGTCATCAACAATGGGACCGGGTATAAAAGTAGATCAAGCAAGCTTGGTCTGAATAAAGTTTTTTCTCAATAACTGATAGTTGTTAAGAAAAATTCCAAATTTAACTTATGTTAAATTTGGAGAAAATCGAAGACCGTAGGTGATGAAATTTCATCTTAATTTCCTACGCAGATGGTGTTATCTAGTTGGTTTGGATAGTCACTATCTCGATTGATATGAAGCCAGATTTTTAAAAATGGTTAATATCAAAAAATGGTGAACAGATTGATATCTGTTCGTTTTGTGACTAAAAAGCCAGGGGAAACTTATGGCGTTAAAACTTGAAGAAAAAAAACTACTTGTTAAAGAAGTGAATGCAGTCGCAGCTGAGTCTATTTCGGCTGTAGCAGCAGAGTACAGAGGGCTCAGTGTCGCTGATATGTCTGAACTGCGTGTAGAAGCTCGAAACTCGGGAGTTTATTTGCGTGTNGTTAAGAACACATTGGCTCGTNTAGCAGTAAAAGGGACNGACTTTGAGTGTATAGAAGAATCTCTNAAAGGNCCTATTATGCTNGCTTTCACNAAAGATGATCCAGGAGCTGCNGCAAGAGTGGTTAAGAAGTTTTCNAAGGAGCANGAAGAATTNAAAGCTGTATCATTAGTTCTTGATGGGAANTTATTGCCAGCAACAGANATATCTAAATTGGCAGAATTGCCAACTCAAGATCAAGCNAGAGCAATGCTANTTGGAATTCTTGTTTCACCNGCAACACAGCTTCTTAGAACAATTAATGAGCCAGCTTCAATGCTATCAAGAACAATGTCAGCAAGAGGTAATGGCTAAATTTATACAAGAAGTAATTTTACAAACATAGCTAGATAANCATAAAAAATAAAGAGAGGTAAATAGACATGAGTATGTCAAATGAAGATTTGTTAAAAGAGTTAAGCTCAAAATCCATAATGGAAGTTGTGGAGTTAGTNAAAATGCTCGAAGAGGAATGGGGTGTTTCAGCAGCAGCACCAGTTGCTGTAGCAGCAGGAGCGGGAGCTTCAGGCGATTCAGAAGCTGCAACTGAAAAAGACGAGTTCGATGTTGTACTGTCTGGATTCGGTGATAATAAAGTGGCTGCAATTAAAGCTGTGCGGGCCATAACAGGATTGGGGCTGAAAGAAGCGAAAGATGCTGTGGAAGGAGCGCCGTCAACACTCAAGGAAGGAGTGTCAAAAGATGAGGCAGAGGAAGCCAAGAAACAACTCGAAGAAGCTGGAGCTACTGTAGAGTTAAAATAATGATGGTGATAAAACGCAGATAGATGCAGTAAGCTATCTGCGTTTTTTAGCTTAGAAAATTAAATGTGTTTAGAAGTGACATTCTAGATATCGAAGTGAAATTTTAAATAAGGTGCAAAAATAATGGCTTACTCATTTACTGAGAAAAAAAGAATAAGAAAAGATTTTGGAAAACAACCCTCAACTCTTGATATTCCGTATCTTTTATCTATTCAAATAGATTCCTACAATAAATTTCTCCAAAATGGTGTCTCTGATGATAATAGGGAAGATATAGGATTAAACGCTGCTTTTAAGACAGTTTTCCCAATCATGAGTTATTCAGGTAATGCATCGCTAGAATATATAAGTTATCGCTTGGATAAGCCAGTGTTTGATGTTCATGAGTGTAAATTAAGAGGCCAAACTTATGCGGCTCCGATGCGTGTCAAAGTTGCACTTGTGATTTACGACAAAGATGCAAACACGAAAGAAAAACCAGTCAAGGAGGTAAGGGAACAAGAAGTTTATCTTGGTGAAATGCCCTTGATGACAGAGAATGGTACCTTCGTTATAAATGGAACAGAGAGAGTGATTGTGTCTCAGCTTCATAGGTCACCTGGTGTATTTTTTGATCATGATAAAGGAAAATCTCACTCCTCAGGTAAACTTTTATTTTCTGCAAGAGTAATTCCATATCGAGGCTCATGGCTGGACTTTGAATTCGATGCAAAAGATTCTCTCTTCGCAAGAATAGATAGGAGAAGAAAATTACCTGTTACGATAATTATGAGGGCCCTTGGCTTATCAGATTCAGAAATGCTTGATTTATTTTTTGAGAAGAACGCATTTTATTTAAGTAAAAAATCCATAAAAATGAAATTGGTACCTGAAAGATTTAGGGGTGAAACTGCCTCCTTTGATATAAAAGTTGGCAGAAAAACTATTGTAAAAAGAGGAAAGAGGATTACTGCAAGACATGTTAATGAGTTAAAAAAATCATCTGCCAAAGATCTAGTAATCCCTGTTGAGTATCTCGATAATAAGATTCTTGCNCACGATGTAATCGACCAAGAAACTGGCGAGCTTTTGGCTGGAGCNAATGAGATATTGACACTTGATTCAATACAAAAACTCATAGAACAAAATATAGAAAAGATAGATACATTGTATGTAAATGATTTGGATAGAGGTCCTTATATATCTAATACACTTCGAATTGATCCTTCATCTGACCGAATGGAAGCGCTTGTTGAAATCTATAGAATGATGAGACCAGGTGAGCCTCCAACAAAGGAAGCTGCNGAAAACTTATTTCAGAATTTATTTTTTAATCANGATAGATATGATCTCTCAGATGTAGGAAGAATGAAATTTGATTCAAGAATTCAGCANGCTAAAAATAAATATAANGAGCTAGTAAAGGTTGATGAGGATGATGTTAAAAATAACAGAATACTTAACAGACACGACATTCTCTCNGTAATTATGCAACTAATTTCTATCAGAAATGGAGAGGATACAGTTGATGACATAGACCATTTGGGAAACAGAAGAATTAGAAGTGTTGGAGAAATGACAGAAAATGCATTTCGTGTCGGATTAGTAAGGGTTGAAAGGGCTGTTAAAGAGAGATTAAACCAGGCTGAAGCTGATAATCTTCAACCTCAGGATATGATTAACGCAAAACCTGTTGCTGCAGCTGTCAAAGAATTCTTTGGTTCAAGTCAACTCTCCCAGTTTATGGATCAAAACAATCCNTTATCAGAGGTAACACACAAAAGAAGAATNTCAGCGCTCGGTCCAGGTGGTCTAACAAGAGAGAGGGCAGGATTTGAGGTTCGCGATGTTCATCCAACTCATTATGGTAGAGTCTGCCCTATTGAAACACCAGAAGGACCTAATATAGGACTTATAAACTCCTTATCAGTCTTTGCCAGGACAAATANNTATGGATTTCTTGAAACCCCNTACAGAAAAGTAATTAACGGGAAGGTAACACAACAGATTGATTATCTTTCAGCNATAGAAGAGAGTGGATATATAATTGCACAAGCTAATTCTNAGCTCGATAAAAAAGGTGCNTTNNTNGAGGATCTNATTTCAGTTCGCTATAAAAATGAATTCACNCTTGCTAATCCNNCNGACATAAATTANATGGATGTTTCTCCAAGNCAAATNGTNTCTGTTGCTGCNTCNCTNATACCATTTCTAGAGCATGACGATGCTAATCGAGCNTTAATGGGGTCAAATATGCAAAGNCAGTCNGTTCCGACANTNAGATCCGAAGCCCCTCTTGTTGGAACCGGAATGGAGAGAACNGTTGCTAAGGATTCTGGTGTNACNATTATCGCTAAAAGAAGTGGNAAGGTTGATTCCGTNGATGCATCAAGAATNGTTGTNCGTGCTGANGATGGTGANACTGACGATGCTGGATCGGGTGTTGATATNTACAATTTAATCAAATACACACGNTCCAATCAGAATACTTGTATAAATCAAAAACCNCTCGTTAAGCCAAATGATGAGATAAAAAAAGGAGATGTNCTNGCNGATGGACCATCTACTAATCTNGGAGAGNTGGCACTTGGACANAATCTAATGGTGGCTTTNATGCCATGGAATGGCTATAACTTTGAGGATTCTATATTAATATCTGAGAGAGTTGTTGAAGAAGATCGTTTTACATCAATTCATATCGAGGAAATGACTTGCATAGCNAGAGACACAAAATTAGGNCCAGAAGANATNTCAGCNGANATACCAAATGTTGGTGAGTCNGCATTGAGTAANTTNGATGAATCAGGCATTGCTTNCATCGGTGCTGAAGTAAATTCCGGCGATATTCTTGTNGGTAAAATAACACCNAAAGGCGAAACCCAANTAACTCCTGAGGAAAAATTACTGAGAGCNATATTTGGTGAGAANGCCTCAGATGTAAAGGATTCGTCACAAAGGGTTCCATCTGGAATGGATGGAACTGTGATTGATGTCAGAGTTTTCACNAGAGANGGNGTTGANAAAGACGAAAGAGCACTCTCAATAGAGAAAGCTGAACTTGAGAAANNNAAGAAAGACTTGGATGACACNAGGAGAATTATGGAGGATGATCTTTATCTCAGAGTNGAAAAACATNTNACNGGAAAAGTGGCTCANGGTGGACCNANTGGANTGAAGAAAGACAGTAAAATCACAGTTTCATANCTTAAAGATTTAAATAGAGAGANTTATTTTGAAATAAGACTGAAGAATGACAAAGCAAACCTTCAGCACGAGAGATATGCCGAAAGATTGAANTCNTATCAGGATGAATTTGANAAACTTTTCAAGGAAAAGAAAGAAAAAATAACCTCTGGGGATGATTTAGCNCCNGGTGTAATCAAGATGGTAAAAGTNTANATGGCNGTAAAAAGAAGGATTCANCCTGGAGACAAGATGGCAGGTAGNCATGGNAACAAAGGCGTGATTTCAACNATNGTNCCTGTTGAAGATATGCCTTACATGGAGGATGGNACACCCGTGGATATTGTCTTGAATCCTCTCGGAGTNCCATCACGAATGAACGTTGGNCAGGTATTNGAAACACATTTAGGAATGGCNGCGAAGGGAATAGGGAATAAAATNAATAAAATGNTCAAGGAACANGAAAAGCTTCAGTCAATTCGTTCCTATTTAGANAAAATATANAATACTACAGGTGGGAGAAAAGANGATCTTANGTCATTCTCNGATNCTGAAATTCTTGAGCTNGCAGAAAACNTAGTAAATGGAATGCCAACGGCAACACCTGTTTTTGANGGTGCNACTGAAAAAGAAATTAANAATCTACTTAAANTTGCTGATCTCTCAGAATCAGGNCAATTTGANTTGCGTGATGGCAGGACGGGNGAACTTTTTGACCGTCCAATTACAGTTGGNTATATGTATATGCTTAAACTNAATCATCTNGTAGATGATAAAATGCATGCTCGTTCAACAGGNCCATACAGCNTNGTAACACAACAACCNCTTGGAGGAAANGCACAATTTGGTGGACAGAGATTTGGTGAGATGGANGTCTGGGCNCTNGANGCATATGGTGCNGCNTATACACTCCANGAAATGTTAACAGTCAAATCAGATGATGTTCAAGGAAGAACNAAAATGTATAAAAATATNGTAGATGGAGAACATGAGATGGATGCTGGAATGCCAGAATCTTTCAATGTTCTCGTAAAAGAAATTCGTTCACTCGGAATAAATATAGAATTGGAAGCTGACTAATGAAAGATTTATTAAANTTATTTAGACATCAAAATCCCGCAAACGAATTCGATGCAATTCGAATTTCATTAACATCACCAGAAAAAGTTCGCTCTTGGTCNTTCGGTGAAGTCAAGAAACCAGAGACCATTAATTATAGGACCTTTAAACCAGAAAGAGACGGATTATTTTGTGCCAAAATTTTTGGGCCAGTTAAAGACTATGAGTGCCTATGTGGTAAATATAAAAGATTAAAGCATCGTGGTGTAGTTTGTGAAAAATGTGGCGTGGAGGTTACACAAACAAAAGTTCGAAGAGAGCGTATGGGTCATATTAATCTTGCCACACCCGTAGCTCATATTTGGTTCCTTAAATCATTACCATCCAGGATTGGATTGATGCTTGATATGACCCTTCGTGAAATTGAAAGAGTTCTATATTTCGAAGCCTTTGTGGTTATTGAACCTGGAATGACACCTCTTGAAAAAGGCCAATTGATGACAGACGAAATGTATCTCGATGCAGTAGAGCAATATGGGGACGAATTTGATGCTGCCATGGGGGCAGAAGCTGTTGCGGCATTGTTATCCTCTTTCGATCTCCAAACTGAGATGTTGCAGGTACGTGAAGATATGGCTGCGACTAAGTCTGAAACTAAGATAAAAAGACTTACAAAACGTCTGAAGCTTTTAGAATCATTTTTAAATTCTGGAAACAAACCTGAATGGATGATACTAAATGTTCTTCCTGTATTGCCTCCTGATCTTCGTCCACTTGTTCCTCTTGATGGAGGTCGGTTCGCTACTTCAGATCTCAATGATTTATATAGAAGAGTGATTAACCGAAATAACAGACTGAGACGTTTATTGGAATTAAATGCTCCAGATATCATATGTAGAAATGAAAAGCGTATGCTTCAGGAGTCAGTTGATGCTTTATTAGATAATGGTAGAAGAGGTCGAGCAATTACAGGGACGAATAAGAGGCCACTTAAGTCACTCGCTGACATGATTAAGGGAAAACAAGGTAGATTTAGACAAAATCTNNTAGGNAAAAGGGTAGATTACTCNGGAAGATCCGTGATTGTNGTGGGCCCAACTCTAAAACTCCATCAATGNGGGCTACCAAAAAAAATGGCCCTTGAGTTATTCAAGCCTTTTATTTATTCAAAACTTCAACTTCGCGGTGAGGCATCAACCATTAAAGCAGCAAAAAGAATTGTTGAAAGAGAAGGCACTGAAGTCTGGGATATACTTGCCGAGGTTATCAGAGAGCATCCAGTTATGCTTAATAGAGCGCCAACACTTCATAGACTTGGAATTCAGGCTTTTGAACCTGTGTTGATTGAAGGGAAAGCTATACAGCTTCATCCTCTTGTCTGCACAGCTTTCAATGCAGACTTTGATGGTGATCAGATGGCTGTCCATGTTCCTTTATCGATTGAAGCTCAATTAGAGACTAGAGCGCTCATGATGGCTTCAAATAATATTCTTTCCCCTGCGAATGGTGAGCCAATTATCGTTCCTTCTCAGGATGTGGTGCTGGGGCTCTATTATATGACTAGATCAAAAGTAAATGGGAAAGGCGAAGGTATGATCTTTTCTGACATTGATGAAGCAAGAAGAGCTTATGAAAATCATGTAGTTGAACTCCAAACAAAAGCAAAAGTAAGGGTATTAATTAATNANGAGAATGNTGAGGGAGAGNTTGNATTAAAAAATAAACTCGTTGAGACTACAATTGGAAGAGCCCTCCTATCAACACTTCTTCCAAAAGGCTTAAGTTTTGATTTAGTCAATCGAGATATGACAAAAAAAGCAATATCAAACCTCGTAAATTCCTCTTACAGACTTCTCGGATTAAAAGAAACAGTTATCTTCGCTGATAAACTGATGTATACCGGGTTTCGTTTTGCCACTACAGCAGGAATTTCTATTGGGGTTGATGATATGGTTATTCCAAATTCAAAGAATGAAATACTCAGTTCAGCAGATATTGATGTGAGAGAAATTCAGGAGCAATTCAATGATGGTCTTGTGACTGATGGGGAGCGATATAACAAAGTAGTAGATATCTGGACGAGAACNAATGAGCAAATAGCNAAAGCTATGATGGATAANTTAGGNTCAGANATTGTTGAAGATTCAGATGGAAATGAGGTTAAACAAGATTCCTTTAACTCGATATANATGATGGCNGATTCTGGCGCTCGTGGATCTGCAGCTCAGATTCGTCAGTTGGCNGGGATGAGGGGNCTTATGGCCAAGCCTGATGGNTCGATTATTGAAACACCAATTACTGCTAATTTCAGAGAGGGNNTAGATGTANTNCANTACTTTATTTCAACTCATGGTGCGAGAAAAGGATTGGCTGATACAGCNTTAAAAACAGCAAACTCAGGATACTTAACTAGGAGACTTGTAGANGTTGCTCAAGATTTAGTGATTACNGAAAAAGANTGTNANACTNCCAATGGTGTTTCAATGACACCAATAGTNCAGGGAGGTGAAGTNGTTGAACCNCTNCATGAGAGNGTTCTNGGNAGAGTTGCAGCAGANCCCATAAAGATTCCAGGCTCAGACGAAGTTGTTTTTGAGGCAGGGACNNTGCTTGATGAGGCAAAAGTAGAGGAACTTGAAAGCCTNTCTATTGATTACATGGTTGTTAGATCACCTATNACCTGTGAGGTTAGATATGGTGTNTGTCAACAATGTTATGGAAGAGATCTTGCCAGAGGTCATAAAATAAGTTTAGGCGAAGCTGTTGGTGTTATAGCAGCTCAATCTATTGGAGAGCCCGGTACTCAGTTAACAATGCGAACATTTCATATTGGTGGGGCAGCAACAAGTTCAGCTGCATCTAATTCAATTGAGATAAAAAATTCAGGCATTTTGAAATTGGAAATTGATAAGACAGTAACCAACAAGAAGAAACAAATTGTAGCGGTAACTCGATCTGGTATGGTTAAAGTTCTTGATGATCAGGGAAGAGAGAGGGAAAGATATAAAGTTCCATACGGAGCCGTAATATCTGCGAGAGATTCATCAAAAGTTAAACAAGGACAAATTATTGCGACATGGGATCCGTACACGCATCCGGTGATTACAGAGGTTGCAGGAAGTCTTCATTTCGAAGATTTTGTTGATGGTGTGACCGTAACAGAACAAGTTGACGAGCTCACAGGATTAACAAATATCGTCATTGAAGATCCAAAGAAGAGAGGAAGTACAAGTAAAGATTTAATTCCTCAAATACGACTTATGAAGGGTAAAAAGCAGTTATGCTTCGCAAATACAGATATCCCAGCTGATTACCAACTGCCCGCTGGAGCAATAGTGAGTATGAGTCATGGAGATAAAGTTGCAGTAGGAGATGTTATAGCAAGAATACCACTGGCTGCTTCTAAATCGAGGGATATAACCGGAGGNCTTCCAAGAGTAGCAGATTTATTTGAGGCAAGAAAACCAAAAGACCCCGCTATAATGGCTGAATCAACTGGTACAGTAAGCTTTGGTAAAGAAACAAAGAGTAAGAGGCGTCTAATCATCACGGATGAAGACGGAAATAATCATGAAGAATTGATTCATAATTACAGAACACTCAATGTTTTTGAAGGTGAGCAAGTATCAAAGGGCGAGATAATTGCTGATGGAGAGCCAATTCCTCATGATATTCTTCGTCTTCAAGGCGTGGAGCCTCTCGCTGATTACTTAATCAGAGAAATACAGGATGTATATAGACTACAAGGTGTCAAAATAAATGATAAGCATATCGAAGTCATTATTAGACAGATGCTTCGTAAGGTTATAGTAGAAGAATCTGGAGATAGTTCTTATCTGAGAGGAGAGCAAATTGATAAATCTAGAGCTTTAGAAGTAAATGATGAGTTAAAACAAAAAGGAAAAGACGAGCTTACATACAGTCCACTTTTGCTTGGTATAACTAAAGCATCACTTGCAACGGAATCATTTATCTCAGCTGCGTCATTCCAAGAAACTACAAGGGTTCTTACAGAAGCCGCAGTNTGCGGAACAAAGGATGATCTCAGAGGTTTAAAAGAGAATGTGGTAGTTGGAAGATTAATTCCCGCGGGGACAGGTTTTGCTCATCATGCGGAGAGAAGGATGACGCAGGAAGAAGATCTAGCAGAACAGCTTCAAGTTCTGGAAGATACAATTAATTCGGATAGTTCTACTGAAGAGGATCATGATCAAATAGAGAAGATTGAAGAGACAATTGATGATCAAGCATAAAAAAGAGGCTAAAGTTTTAATTATCAGCTTGACAGTGGCTCCCTCAGGAAAATACAATGCTCAACTCTTTATGTTGGATAATATCAACAAATTAAATAAGAAAAAATATGGCAACAATAAATCAGTTAGTTAAAGGCGCTAGAAAAGTTAAATCGTATAAAAGTAATGTACCTGCATTACAAAACAGCCCTCAAAAAAGAGGTGTGTGTACACGTGTCTACACAACTACACCAAAGAAACCTAATTCTGCAATGAGAAAAGTTGCCAGAGTCCGACTCACGAATGGTTTTGAAGTTACAAGTTACATTGGTGGTGAAGGTCATAATCTTCAGGAACACTCTGTAGTTTTAATTCGCGGTGGAAGGGTGAAAGATTTACCAGGTGTGAGATATCACACAGTAAGAGGTACTCTGGATTGTTCTGGTGTAAATGACAGAAAACAAGGAAGNTCCAAATACGGAACCAAAAAACCAAAATAATAGTTAAGATTATTTAAAAAAATATTTCAGAGAAAAAAATGTCCAGAAGAACCAGAGCACCAAAACGAACAATACTCCCTGATCCAAAATATGGAAGTGAGTTATTAGCTAAATTTATGAATATGATCATGAGCCATGGAAAGAAGTCTGTAGCTGAGAGAATAATTTATGGTGCGATCGATTCTATCTCAGAAAAAGAGACAAAAGATGAGTATAAATCCCTNGAGTTACTTGAAAGTGCTTTAGAAAATGTCAAGCCAGCAGTTGAGGTAAAATCGAGGAGGGTAGGAGGCGCAACTTACCAGGTTCCTGTTGAGGTCAGACCTGCGAGAAAACAGACGCTTGCTATGCGATGGATTATNGATGCAGCTAGAAAAAGAAATGAAAAATCCATGGCTGCAAGACTGGCAAATGAACTTCTGGATGCCGCGGACAATCGTGGAACAGCTGTAAAGAAAAAAGAAGATACACATAGAATGGCTGAGGCNAACAAAGCATTTTCTCATTATCGTTGGTANAGAGAAGAGCCTGATCTTCAACAAATAAGTGCATAGAGAAACCCCAATAGAGTTATACCGTAACATTGGTATTATGGCTCATATCGATGCAGGAAAAACAACAACAACCGAAAGAATCCTCTACTACACTGGCGTCTCACATAAGATTGGTGAAGTTCATGATGGTGCTGCGGTTATGGATTGGATGGAGCAAGAGCAAGAGAGAGGAATAACCATCACATCCGCCGCCACTACTTGCTTCTGGCATGGTATGAATAAACAATATGCCCAACACCGAATCAATATTATTGATACACCTGGGCATGTGGATTTTACAATTGAAGTAGAAAGAAGTCTTCGTGTACTTGACGGTGCAGTCACTGTATTTTGTGCAGTAGGGGGGGTAGAGCCTCAAACTGAAACCGTATGGCGACAAGGAAATAAATACAATGTACCCAGAGTAGTTTTTATAAATAAAATGGATAGACCTGGTGCTGACTTTTATAGAGTCATAGAGCAGATTAAAGAGAGACTTGGAGCGAAGCCCATACCAATAAATATCCCAATCTTAAAAGACGATCATTTTCTTGGGGTGGTGGATTTGGTAAAAATGAAATCAATATATTGGAATGAGGAAGAAAAGGGATCTAATTTTAACTATAACCATATACCATCAGATTTAGAAGAACTGGCACTTGAATGGAGAGAGAGGTTATTAGAATCAGTAGCAGAGGCAGATGAAAAGCTATTAGAAAAATATCTTATCGATGGAACACTTGATCCTGATGATATCATTTCTGGATTGAGGGAACGTTCAATAAAAAATGAAATAGTAGTAACGATGTGCGGCTCTGCTTTCAAAAATAAAGGAGTTCAACCATTATTAGATGGTGTGATTGATTTTTTACCGTCACCAACAGATGTTCCTCCTATAAATGGTATAGCTGAAAATGGTGAGGAGGATAAAAGAAAAGCTTCGGATAAAGAGCCTTTTTCTGCTTTAGCTTTCAAAGTTGCAACAGATTCATTTGTTGGTAATTTGACATTTTTTCGCGTTTATTCTGGGTCAGTAAAGACAGGAGATACAGTCTTTAATTCAATAAAAAATAAAAAAGAAAGGATAGGTCGAATATTACAAATGCATTCAAATGATCGTAAAGAAATAAATGAAGTTTTGGCAGGTGACATAGCAGCTGCAGTAGGACTCAAGGACGTAAATACTGGTGATACCTTGTGTGATACGAAAAATATTATCTCTTTGGAAAAAATGGAATTTCCAGAACCTGTTATATCTGTAGCAATTGAACCAAGAACTAAACCTGATCAAGAAAAAATGGGAGTAGCACTTCAAAAGCTTGCGAAAGAAGATCCATCGTTCAAAGTTCATACAGATCCAGAGTCAGGACAAACGATTATCTCAGGAATGGGGGAACTTCATCTTGATATTATTGTTGATCGCATGTTACGTGAGTTTAGCGTTGATGCGAATGTTGGTAATCCTCAGGTGGCATACAGAGAAACAATCAGGAAAGCTGTAGATCAGGAAGGGAAGTTTGTAAGACAGTCTGGCGGCAAAGGACAATACGGTCACGTTTTCTTGAAAATTGAGCCTTTAGAATCTGGCCAGGGATATGAATTTATTGATTCAATAGTTGGTGGAGCTATTCCAAAAGAATTCATTCAAGCTGTCGATAAAGGTATTCAAGATCAAATGCAAAACGGTGTTATTGCTGGATATCCCGTTGTAGATGTTAGGGTAACTTTGTTTGATGGATCTTTCCATGATGTTGACTCCAGTGAAATGGCGTTTAAAATAGCCGCTTCAATTGCATTTAAAGATGGAACAGAAAACGCAAAACCTATATTATTGGAGCCCATTATGAATGTTGAAGTTGTGACACCCGAGGATTACATGGGCGATGTGATGGGCGACATCAATAGAAGAAGAGGTATGCCTCAAGGAATGGAGGATTCTCCAGCTGGAAAAATTATCAGAGCAGAAGTGCCATTGGCAGAAATGTTTGGTTACGCAACAGATTTAAGATCAATGACACAAGGAAGAGCAGTATATTCTATGGAGTTTTTCAAATATAATGGCGTACCAAAAAACATATTAGATGTAATAACAAAAAATTGATGTAACAGAGAAATTAGCTCTAACAAAAAGAAAGGAAAAGATAGTGACAGCAAATCAGAATATCCGTATAAGATTGAAGGCATTCGATCATAGATTAATTGATTCCTCTGCCAGAGAAATAGTAGATACCGCAAAGAGAACAGGTGCTAATGTCAAAGGACCTATACCTCTACCAATGAAAATGGAGAGGTTTACAGTTCTTATCTCACCTCATGTTAATAAAGATGCAAGAGATCAATATGAAATTAGGACACATAAAAGACTTATGGATATTGTTGATCCTACAGATAAAACTGTAGACGCACTCATGAAATTAGAGCTTCCAGCGGGCGTGGATGTACAAATTAAGCTGAATTAGTCAATTTATTGAGTATTTTGGTAAAAATCGTCAAAAATTAGGCAAAATTTCCAATATTTGCTTGATACAAGCCAATCTAACGTTATAATGGTCGGCTAATTTTAGCCGTTCCAAGAGTCGGCTATTAATTAGATACACCGAAGGTATGGTGGAAAAATTGTCACTTGTAATTAAGTGTGCACGGCAAATCTTGGGAATGGATTTATCCAAAATGGGTCAGTTCAAAATCATAGATTTAAATATGGGGCTGGCCCTTTATTGTGCTCATATGAAAACAATTTTTATGAATAAAGAAGATAAAAAAAAGGCAGGCATATTGTGAGTGTTGGATTGATAGGGAAAAAGTGTGGCATGACAAGAGTCTTCAATGAAGATGGTGCATCTGTTCCCGTCACTGTTATTGAAGCTCTTCCCAATCGTATCTCACAAATTAAAAAGAAAGATAAGGAAGGTTACAGTGCAATCCAAGTATCATCAGGCAGTGTAAAACAATCAAAGATTAATAAAGCATTGTCTGGTCATTTTGTATCAACAAAAACAAAGCCTGGCAAAAATATCCGTGAATTTAGAACAAGTGCTGGCAATGTGGATGAATTCAAGATTGGAATGGAACTCAAGGTTAACATTTTCAAAAAAGGACAAAAAGTTGATGTCACAGGCAAAACAATTGGTAAGGGATTCGCAGGAACAGTGAAAAGACATAATTTCAGCACCCAAGATGCAACGCATGGAAACTCTCTGGCACACAGAGCGCCAGGTTCAATTGGGCAGAATCAAACACCAGGTAGGGTATTCAAAGGGAAAAAGATGGCTGGTCACATGGGTAACGTTCGCCGTACGGCGCAAAACTTAGAAATTATTGATATTGATACCGAAAAAAATATACTGCTTATTAAGGGTGCAGTACCTGGTCATCCAGGGTCAGATGTAATAGTAAAACTTGCAGTGAAATATAAAGATCAAGAAATAACTCTAAACAATCCTGATCAAACAGAACAAACCCCAGAAGCAGAAGCTCAAACAGAACAAACCCCAGCAGCAGAAGCTCAAACAGAACAAACCCCACCAGCAGAAGCTCAAACCGAACAAACCCCAGCAGCAGAAGCTCAAACCGAACAAACCCCAGCAGCAGAAGCTCAAACCGAACAAACCCCAGCAGAATCATCAACAGAAGAAGCTCAGATAGAGGAGCAAAATATTGATGATGAGAATAAGAAATAAATATTTTACAGAGCAAAGCAATGAAGATAACGACCGTAAATAAGAAAAGTATTGAAGTATCAGATAATACATTTTCTGCTCCTTTTAATGAGGCACTAGTTCACCAGGTTGTCAATGCTATGCTCTCAGGTGCTAGGTCTGGTACAAAGGCTCAAAAAAATAGATCTCAAGTTTCTGGTGGTGGCGCAAAACCATGGAGGCAAAAAGGTACTGGCAGAGCGAGGGCAGGGACAATCAGGAGCCCTATATGGGTTGGTGGTGGAAGAGCATTTGCAGCTAGACCAAGAGATTTCTCACAAAAAGTAAATAAAAAAATGTATAAAGCAGCTATGAGGTCAGTATTATCTGAACTCTTAAGGGAAGACAGGTTGGTGGTATTAGATAAATTTGATATCAAACAACCAAAAACTAAAGAATTTAAAAAGCTGATTGAAAAACTCAAAACAGACAGTGCGCTAATTGTAAATGACAAATTTGATGAAAATTTGTTTTTATCCTCTAGAAATGTAAAAAATACGGAATATTCAAATGTGAGTTCAATCAATCCAGTATCTCTAATGAAATTTGAAAAGGTGATAATGAATTTGGAGTCTCTTAAGATAATAGAGGAGCGGCTCGCATGAAGTATCATCAAGAAGAAAGGCTCATGACTGTCATCCTAGGCCCACACATATCTGAAAAATCAACCATTCAAGCAGAAGAATTCAATCAAATTGTTTTCAAGGTGCGAAAGGATGCGACAAAGAAAGAGATAAAACTTGCTATCGAAAAATTGTTTGAGGTTAGTGTTGATAAGGTATCAACCATTAACTATCAAGGCAAAACAAAAGGTCGTGGAAATTTGTTAGGAAGAAGAGCAAATTGGAAAAAGGCGTACGTAACCCTTTCACAGGGAAGTCAAATAGACTTCCTTGGTTCAGAGTAGAGGAAACGAGAGAGACATGGCACTACAAAAATCAAAACCTACATCTGCTGGACGAAGATTTCAAGTAGCTGTAAAGACACCTGGTCTTCATAAAGGAAAGCCATATGAAAGTCTTGTAGTGAAAAAAACAAAAAAGGGTGGTAGGAATAATAATGGAAGAATAACTGTTCGTCATCATGGTGGTGGTCACAAACAGCGATACAGAATCATTGACTTTAAACGAGATAAAGTTTCTGTCCCAGGAATTGTCGAAAGATTGGAATACGATCCAAACAGAAGCGCGCATATAGCGCTTATTAAGTACATCGATGGTGAAAGAAGATACATACTGGCACCTAAAGGCGTTAAGATAGGCGTAAAAATAACATCTGGGAATGACGCTCCAATAAAGCCAGGGAATGCATTGCAACTCAAGAGTATACCTATCGGTACTCTTGTACATAACATAGAGCTAAAACCTGGCAAAGGTGGGCAGCTTGTTAGATCAGCAGGGTCAACAGCACAAGTTGCGGCAAAAGAGGGTTCATATGTTTCAATTAGGCTCAGATCGGGAGAAACCAGGAAGATCCATGTTGACTGCATGGCAACGATAGGTGAAATCGGACACGGCGAGCATAACCTAAGAAAGCTCGGTAAAGCAGGCGCCAAAAGATGGAGAGGTGTGAGACCCACAGTAAGAGGTGTTGCAATGAATCCAGTTGATCATCCCCATGGAGGTGGTGAGGGGCGGACATCAGGTGGAAGACATCCTGTCAGCCCATGGGGAACCCCAACAAAAGGCTATAAAACTCGATCAAATAAACGTACCAATAATATGATTCTTCGACGTAGGAAGAAAAAATAATCATGANAANTNATTACTTTGATANNCAAAAAAATTTAAAGGTNTGAANTATGCCTAGATCAATAAGAAAAGGACCATTTGTNGANACGCANTTAGCAAAAAAAGTTGCTGAAGCNAACGAACAGAAGTCCAGAAAACCCATAAAAACATGGTCTAGNAGATCAATGGTNCTNCCAGATATGGTTGGATTGACTATNGCAGTNCATAATGGCAGACAACATNTTCCAATCCTGATATCAGAGAATATGGTNGGTCATAAACTNGGTGAGTTTGCAATTACGAGAACCTTCAAGGGCCACTCGGGCGATCGNAAAACATAAAATTTAAGNGAGAAAGANNATGAACGTAGCGGCTAAATTAAGATATTCACGTATTTCACCTCAAAAAATGAGGTTGATGGCCGATGCAATAAGAGGAAAAAGTATNGATGAAGCAGTNAAGATACTAATTTTTTCTCCTCAAAAAAGNTCNGGTATTCTAAAGAAACTCTTNGATTCGGCAGTCGCAAATGCTGAAAATAACCTTGGNGCNGACATTGATGAATTAAAAGTNNTTTCAATAGAGGTTAACGAAGCACCNAGGTTCAAAAGATTTAGGGCTCGAGCAAAAGGACGNGGAGAGAGACGGATAAAAAGAAANAGNCANATCACAATTCGCGTAGGCGATGAGAAATAANAGAGAATTTTTATGGGTCAAAAAGTACATCCAATAGGAATAAGNTTAGGAATTGTCAAAGATTGGTCTTCNAAGTGGTATGCGAATTCCAAAGAATTTCCTGGNTANGTAAAACAAGATCATGAAGTTAGNGTCTATATTAAAAATAAATTTAAGGATGCATCAATAAGTAANATTAATATAGAGAGACCCTCAAAAAAAGCAAATATCACNATCATGTCTGCNCGACCNGGNATTGTAATTGGAAANAAGGGTGAGGATATNGAAAATTTGCGTTCAAAGCTCGCNNTGATGATGNATATGCATATAAATGATTTNAGGATAAATATATCTGANATCAGAAAACCCGAATTAGANGCNCAGCTTGTAGCAGAGGGAATAGCNCAACAGCTTGAAAGAAGGGTAATGTACAGAAGAGCAATGAAGAGAGCNGTTACAAGCACAATGNGNTTAGGTGCTGAAGGNATCAAAGTNAAAGTTGGTGGAAGATTAAATGGTGCTGAAATCGCGAGATCTGAATGGTANAGAGAAGGCCGAGTTCCTCTTCATACATTGAGGGCAGATATTGATTATGGNCTCGCAGAAGCAAATACCACATACGGNATAATCGGNGTCAAAGTATGGATTTTTAAAGGCGAAATATTTGANAAACCNTTNGCTAAAGAAACNGAAANNGAAGAAGAGAAAANTAAAAATTAGGCTCACAGGAAAAAGATATGCTTCAACCAAAAAAGACAAAGTACAGAAAACAAATGAAAGGACGTAATAGAGGTCTTGCATTGCGAGGTAGCTCTGTGTCATTTGGTGAGTATGGTTTAAAAGCAACCGATAGAGGCCGACTGACTGCAAGACAGATTGAAGCTGCGAGAAGAGCAATGACACGCTATATCAAGAGAGGTGGAAAGATATGGATACGTGTTTTTCCNGATAAACCAATTACAAAAAAACCACTTGAAGTAAGACAAGGTAAAGGTAAGGGAAATGTTGAGTACTGGGTATGTCAAATACAACCTGGAAAAATGTTATATGAAATGGAAGGAGTTTCTGAAGAAGTTGCTAGACAAGCATTTAAACTAGCTTCTGCTAAGCTGCCTTTCTCTACAACTTTTGTGTCTAGGCAGGTCATGTAAATGTCAAAAAATAATAAAGAAAAAAACGAACTACAAGAAGAGCTGTTAACTCTNAGAAAAGAGCAGTTTAATCTCAGGGTTCAGCAAATGACAGGTCAGCTATCAAGAAATCATGAGCATAAGCGTGTGAGGAAGGAGATTGCTCGTGTTAAAACAAAGATAAATCAAATAAAAGAATAAACGGAAATTATTATGAGTGAGACAGAAGACAAATTAACTATAGTGCGGAGACCTATTGTTGGAAAAGTCATAAGCAGCAAAATGGATAAAACTGTTTCAGTATTAATTGAAAGGTTAATTAAACATCCAATNTATGGAAAATATATTAGACGCTCAACAAAAGTAATGGCTCATGATCCTGAAAACACATACAAAGAAGGCGATTCAGTATCAATTAGNCCCTGCAAACCGATCTCTAAAAACAAATCTTGGANAGTCGTTCAAGNTAATGAGGATATTTCAGGNTAANAGCNTTTTAAAATAATGAATACANCAATTTATANAAATGGCAAAAAATCATGATTCAGATGCAAACAGTATTGGATGCTGCAGATAACTCAGGNGCNAAAAGAGTTCAGTGCATAAAAGTTTTGGGAGGCTCAAAGCGAAGATATGCTGCTATTGGTGATGTTATAAAAGTCACCGTAAAGGATGCAATACCAAGAGGAAAAGTAAAAAAAGGTGAAATATATAATGCAGTTGTCGTAAGAACGGCAAAAGGTGTCNGAAGAAACGACGGATCATTAATNAGATTTGATGGNAATGCCGCAGTAATCCTCGACTCAAGATTGGAGCCAGTAGGAACNAGAATATTTGGACCAGTTACGAGAGAGTTAAGGTCGAAAAAGTTCATGAAAATTATTTCATTGGCACCAGAAGTNCTCTGAATTATTGGAAGATTAGATTATGAATAAACTTAAACGTGGNGATGANGTNTTTGTNACTTCTGGAAAAGATAAAGGAAGAAGAGGAACAATCGTTGAAATCATAGGTAAACAAAAAGTTCTTGTAGAAGGNATAAATATTGTAAAAAAACATACAAAACCAAATCCTAATGCTGGTGTAGAAGGTGGAATCATTGATAAAACNATGCCNATCGACATCTCAAATGTGATGATTTGGAATGCAGAAAACGAACAGCCCGAAAAAGTTGGAATTAAAACTGAAAAAGANGGCAAGAAAGTAAGAATTTTTAAAAAAACAGGTAAAACNATAGATATATAAATNTTATATCCACGGAACAATGAGATGGCTAGATTAGAANAACAATACAACAAAGAGNTAAGAAAAAAGATTCAGANTGAACTCAATCTNNGTAATCCTATGGAGGTTCCTAGGATAACTAAAATTACNCTCAATATGGGTGTTGGAGAGGCAGTCGCGGATAAGAAGATTTTAGATAACGCCTTAAAGGATATGGAACAGATCGCAGGTCAAAAACCCGTGAAAACAANTGTAAAAAAATCAGTCGCTGGTTTTAAAATNAGAGATGGCTATCCAATTGGTTGCAAAGTNACACTCAGAAGGTCTCGAATGTATGAGTTTCTTGATCGCTTAGTCACTATAGCGATACCAAGAATAAGAGATTTTAGGGGTCTCAATCCAAAATCGTTTGATAAGCAAGGAAATTATAGTATGGGTATCTCAGAGCAGATTATATTTCCTGAAATCAATTATGACCAAATTGACACAATCAGAGGTATGGATATAACAATATCGACTTCAGCAAGAAATCCAGATGAAGGAAGAGCATTACTTAGAGCATTCAACTTCCCATTCAAAGGCATAGCTTCATCGAGTCAGAATACAGNAATCAAAGAAGATAACACAAAAGAAACTCAAAAGAATGTCGATGACGAAAAAGACACCAGTAACCAATAAAAAACTTTAAAGAGAAGAAATAATGGCTAAAAAAGCAATGATCGAAAGAGAGCAAAAACGAATTAGAATGGTTGAGAAATACTCAGCTAAGAGATCATCTCTAAAACAGATCATTAGAAACGTAAATTCAAGTGATGAAGAAAGAGAGTTGGCTCAAAAGAAATTGAACAAGATGCCAAGAGATTCCAGTCCATCTCGATTGAGAAAAAGATGTNCGATAACGGGTAGGCCNCACGGAGTATATAGAAAATTTGGTTTGGGAAGAAATAAACTAAGAGAATCAGCTATGAGAGGCGAAATCCCAGGTTTGACTAAAGCGAGCTGGTAACAAGGAAAATATTATGACTATGAGCGATCCAATTTCAGATATGTTGACAAGAATTCGCAATGCACAGAGTTCTAATAAAAACAGTGTAAGCATTCCTTCATCNTCCTTAAAAATATCAATCGCAGAAGTCTTGAAAAGGGAAGGCTACATCGATGATTTTGAAGTAAATGACGATCAGGTAAAAAAATACCTAATGATAGGATTAAAATATCACGAGGGCTTACCTGTAATTGAGAGTATTGAGAGAGGCAGTAAACCAGGACTGAGGATATATAAAGACAAAGAGTCCTTGCCGAAAGTACTTGGAGGGCTTGGGGTAGCAATAATATCAACCTCAGCTGGTGTGATGAGCGACCGTGAAGCCAGAGAAAAAGGTATAGGTGGAGAGATTATCTGCACTGTTTCATAGTCTTTTAATAAAGAGTTAAAATTATGTCTAGAATTGCAAAAGAACCAGTTATTATTCCAAAAGATATAGAAATCAATATATCAGGGCAAACTCTTATGATGAAGGGATCTAAGGGCTCACTTTCAATGGAAATTAATAATGAGGTCCAGCTTGAAAAACAAGACGATGCTTTCAAAGTCCAACCAAGATCAAAATCCAAATTCTCATTAGCTATCTCAGGAACAACCAGAGCCCTTATAGCAAATATGGTACAAGGGGTATCACAGGGATTTGAAAAGAAATTGGAACTNGTAGGCGTCGGATATCGAGCTCAATCCCAAGGAAAAAAACTTAATCTTACTCTTGGATTCTCTCATCCTGTTGTTTATGACGTTCCCGAAGGCATACAAATAGAAACACCAAGCCAGACTGAAATATTAGTTAAAGGTATAGACAAGCAAAGAGTAGGGCAAGTTGCCGCTGAGATNNGAAGATTCAGACCNCCCGAGCCNTATAAGGGAAAAGGCGTAAGATATGCTGATGAAAATGTTGTAATTAAAGAAGCNAAAAAGAAATAAAAATTAAAGAGATCAAGATGAAGTTAAATAAGAAACAGAACAGATTAAGAAGAGCAAGAAAGTCTCGCGCGAAGATCAGGCGGCTCGAAATGAATCGATTATCTGTACACAGAACTCCAAAACACATATATGCGCAAATAATTGATCCTAATGGAGATAAGATTCTGACAACAGCGTCTACTATTGAGAAAAAAGTGAGAAAAGATCTGAAGGTCACCGGAAACATCGGTGCTGCATCTTATGTTGGAAAACTAATAGCGGACAAAGCTAAGAAAATNGGTATAGAAACAGTAGCNTTCGATAGATCTGGATTCCTCTATCATGGGCGAATAAAAGCGTTGGCTGAAGCAGCAAGAGAAGCTGGATTAAAATTTTAGAATAANCTGGAAAATTGGAAAAAAACTATGGCAAGAAATGAACAGGCAGTTACATCAGACGATTTAATTGAGAAATTAGTCGCAGTAAATAGGGTAGCAAAAGTAGTGAAAGGTGGTCGNCAGTTTGGTTTTACGGCACTTACTGTCGTNGGGGANGGAAATGGAAAAGTAGGNTTCGGTTATGGTAAAGCTCGAGAGGTTCCCATTGCTATTCAAAAAGCCATGCAATCAGCTAGAAAAGAATTATTCAAGATCAATATCATNAATGACACCATACAGTATGCAAAAAAAGGAAAACATGGAGCAACTCTTGTATANATGCANCCCGCATCNGAAGGAACAGGTATTATCGCTGGTGGTGCGATGAGGGCAATTTTTGAATGTGTTGGNGTAAAAAATGTNCTGGCAAAAAGTTATGGTTCAAGAAATGCGATNAATGTTGTGAAAGCAACAGTTTCTGCACTTAAAAATATTCACTCGCCACAACAGATTGCAAAAAAACGTGGCAAAAAAGTTAAAGAAATTGTTGCGTGATTTTACCAGTGAGAATCAATAATGACTGAAAATAAAAAAATTAAAGTAACNTTAGATAAAAGCAAGCATGGGAGGCTGAAATCNCATAAAGCATGCATTGCNGGNCTNGGCCTCAAAAAGATAAGGCAAACNGTANTGNTNGANGATACACCTGAAAATCGTGGGATGATCAACAAAATATCTTATTTGNTTTCAGTCGAGGAAATGNAATGAAATTAAATACATTAAGGCCATCAAAAGGGGCNAANAAAAANTCNAAAAGGTTAGGTAGAGGACACTCTGCTGGCCAAGGTAAAACGTCAGGTCGTGGACAAAAAGGCCAACATGCTCGATCAGGGGGTTATCACAAGGTTGGTTTCGAAGGTGGGCAAATGCCACTTCAGAGAAGNNTGCCAAAAAGAGGATTTACGTCCAGGGTCTCAAGAATTTCAGCAGAACTCAGACTTCATGAACTAGCAATACCAAACGTCGAAATCATAGATATGGATGTCTTAAAAAAATTGAAACTGGTTCCAAAAAATACCAAAAAAGTGAAGGTGATTTTATCTGGAAAGTTAAAAAAAGCAGTTAAAACAAAAGGTCTCAATTATACAAATGCAGCTAGATCAGCAGTTGAAGCATCTGGCGGTTCANTTGAGGATTAACAAATAATTATAAATAGCTCGTNATGGCAAGAAANAGAAATAANAAAATGGGAAATAGCATGGGTGCCACAAANAAGGGNAGCGAATTAAGATCGCGNTTTCTTTTTCTNGTGGGTGCNCTAATAATTTTCCGAGCTGGAACTTTTATTCCTGTCCCTGGTGTTGATCCAGCAGCTCTAGCAGCCTTTTTTGATCAGCAAGCTGGCAATATGCTAGCTCTATTTAATTTATTCTCAGGAGGAGCCTTATCTAGATTTGGAATTTTCGCTCTTGGAATAATGCCTTACATATCCTCATCAATTATAATGCAAATGTCTAGCATGATAATTCCTTCTATGCAGCAATTACGAAAAGAGGGTGAATCAGGGAAAAGAAAGATTACTCAATACACCAGATATGGAACAGTCTTTTTATCACTATTTCAGTCAATTGCGGCAGCTTCGTGGCTTCAGAGTCAACCCGGGGTGGTGGTCAATCCTGGCCTATTTTTCTTAATTACAGCCTGTATTACCCTTGTTACAGGAACGATGTTTCTAATGTGGTTGGGTGAGCAAATTACTGAACGTGGAATTGGTAATGGAATATCAATGATCATTCTTGCTGGAATTATTGCTGGTCTNCCAGCAGCAATTGCAGGAACAGCTGAATTAGTTAGGAATGGTGAGATGTCATCAGCTACTGCAATACTATTATTAATAGTGTTTGTTGCCGCGATATTATTTGTGGTTTATATGGAAAGAGCGCAAAGAAGAATTGCTGTGAACTATGCGAGAAGACAACAAGGTAGAAAAATGTTCCAAGGTCAAAATACACATCTTCCTTTCAAAATAAATATGTCTGGAGTTATCCCAGCTATATTCGCATCAAGTATTCTTCTCTTTCCGGCGACAATCGCTCAGTTTTTTGGTCAATCATCAAACCCCAATGCAGTTCAGGAGGCGCTTCAAACGGTTGGAGCTAATCTCGGTCCAGGCCAACCGATATATGTCCTTCTTTATGCAGTAATGATAATATTTTTCTGTTTTTTCTATACAGCTCTTGTATTTAACTCAAAGGAAACTGCCGATAATCTCAAGCGTTCAGGGGCTTTTGTTCCTGGCATCAGACCTGGTGCTCAAACTGCCGATTATATTGATAAAGTTTTGACAAGAATTACCTTTTGGGGAGCTATGTATGTGGCATCCGTTTGTTTGCTCCCTGAAATATTCCGAATGTTTTATCCGAGCATGCCTTTTAATTTCGGTGGAACATCGCTACTAATTTTGGTTGTTGTAACAATGGATTTTATGTCTCAATTGCAGGCTCATGCGATGAGTCACCAGTATGATGGCATGATGAAAAAAGCTAATTTAAGGAATTATCGAAGATAATTCGGGAATTNGGGGCAGAATAAAATGAAAGTTAGAGCGTCTGTAAAAAAAATGTGTAGAAATTGTAAGATTATTCGTCGCAAAGGTGTAGTTAGAGTAATTTGTTCCTCTGATGCACGGCATAAACAAAGACAAGGTTAAAAATTAAAAAGGTAGAAATCAGTGGCTAGAATAGCAGGTATAAATATCCCCTCACACAAGCATATAGTCGTCGCATTGACAGCAATCTATGGTGTAGGTCAGTCAAGAGCGCATTTAATTTGTGATACTGCCGGAGTAAAACCAGAAATGAAAGTTAAAGATTTAGCTGAATCTGAAGTTTCTTCATTAAGAGAAGCTGTTGCTAAATATACTGTAGAAGGCGATTTAAGAAGAGAGTCTTCAATGAATATAAAAAGATTAATGGATCTAGGTTGTTTTAGAGGAATCAGACACAGAAAGGGCTTGCCTTTGAGAGGTCAGAGAACCAAGACAAATGCTCGAACACGAAAAGGACCAAGAAGACCTATAAAAAGATAAATCTATTAGGAAAAATAATGGCAGAAAAAAGTAAAAAGAAAGGGAAAAAGCANGTTGTTGACGCGATTGCTCATATTCATGCTTCATTCAATAACACGATCATCACAATAACTGATCGGCAAGGAAATGCCCTATCTTGGGCAACTTCAGGAGGGTGTGGATTTAGAGGGTCGAGGAAATCTACTCCTTTCGCTGCCCAGGTTGCCTCCGATAAAGCAGGTCGAGCTGCTCAAGAGTTTGGNGTGAAAAATGTAGATGTTCGTGTCAGAGGTCCAGGTCCNGGAAGAGAATCTGCTGTAAGAGCTTTAAANGCACTTGGATTAAAAATACAAAATATAGAAGATGTGACCCCAATTCCACACAATGGATGTAGGCCACCAAAAAAGCGTCGAGTATAAGGAAAATAATATGGCAAGATATATTGGACCAAAATGTAAATTATCTAGAAGAGAAGGAACTGACCTTTTTCTCAAGAGCGGTATNAGACCTCTTGAATCTAAGTGCAAGCTTGAAACACCTCCTGGTGGGAATGCTCAGCGTCGTCCCAGAAGCTCAGATTATGGTCTTCAACTCAGAGAGAAGCAAAAATTAAGAAGAATGTATGGAGTTCTTGAGCGCCAATTCAGAAATTACTACAAAAAAGCAGCACAACAGAAAGGTTCTACCGGTGAGAATCTACTGACCCTTCTTGAAGGGAGGCTCGATAATGTTGTCTACCGGATGGGCTATGCCGCTACACGAGCAGAAGCAAGACAGCTAGTGAGTCATAAAAGCGTTGAGGTCAATGGATCAATTGTTAATGTCCCGTCTGCACAAGTATCTGCAGGTGATGCAATTTCTATAAAAGAAAAATCGAAAAAGCAATTAAGAATAAAAAGTGCNATTGAAATTTCACAACAGATAGGTCTTCCTGATTGGGTTGAAGTTGATACAAAAAAAATGTCAGGAATTTTAAAGTCATTACCAGGTCGAGAAGATATTCTTCCCGATATAAACGAAAATTTAGTTGTCGAGTTGTACTCGAAATAGTTAGGAGGGGTATATCCCATGCATGAATCAGTTAATGAATTTTTAAAGCCACGAAACGTCAAAGTTGTATCATCNAATGAGTGGCAGGCAAAGGTAGTAATNGAGCCTTTNGAACGTGGATATGGNCATACGCTTGGTAATGCNATGAGGCGCATACTATTATCTTCAATGCCAGGAACGGCAATAGTTGAAGCAGAAATAGACGGCGTTCTTCANGAGTANACNAGCATCGAAGGNGTTCAAGAAGATGTNGTTGAGATATTACTAAATCTGAAAAAAGTTGCTGTCTGTCTTCANGGNAGAAACTCAGCAGAACTCTCCATATCNAAGGAAGGACCTGGTGTTATAACAGGTGCTGATATAACTNTAGATCATGATGTTGAAATAATGAATCCCGATATTGTTATTGCNAATCTTTCAAGTTCNGGAAGTATTTCNATGAGACTCCTTGTNGAAAAAGGGCGAGGATATCGTCCAGCNATTAGAGGTCCAGTTTTTGAAGAGGAGGCAGGNCCAATNGGAAGACTGCAGCTTGACGCTTCATTCAGCCCAATTCANAGAGTTTCTTANGATGTTGAGGCAACTCGAGTTGAACAAAGAACTGATCTCGATAAGCTAATTTTTGATATTGAAACAAATGGCACAATAGATCCTGAGGAAGCNATAAGGCATGCAGGAAGNATCCTTAAAGACCANCTATCCGTTTTTGTGGATCTTGAGACTGAAGAGGAAGNTGTNGAGGATGAAGAGGATCAAATTGATCCAGCANTNCTTCGCCCTGTTGATGAGCTTGAATTGACNGTTCGTTCTGCNAATTGTCTTAAAGCTGAAGAAGTAATGTANATTGGNGATCTTGTTCAAAAAACTGAAGTAGAGTTATTAAGAACGCCNAATCTTGGAAAAAAATCACTAACTGAAATTAAGGAGATATTGGAGAGTAATGGCCTATCACTTGGCATGAAGCTTGAAAATTGGCCTCCTTCAAACTTAGCCCAGTAAANTTTTGGGTAATTAACTTGAGAAAGTAATATGCGTCACAGAAAAATTGGTCGAAAATTAGGNCGGACTAGTTCACATAGAAAAGCTATGTATAGAAATATGTCNGTTTCACTATTAATGAATGAAACTATCAAAACAACTGTTCCAAAAGCTAAAGAGCTCAGAAGGGTTGTTGAACCAATCATAACTAGATCTAAAAAAGATAGTGTTGCCAATAGAAGANTTATTTTCAATCAACTCAGAGATAAAGTAGTGACTGGTAAATTATTCAATGAGATAGGACCTCGTTTTGAAAAAAGACCTGGAGGATACTTGCGAATTCTAAAATTAGGTCCNAGGGCAGGAGANGCGGCACCTATGGCATTGGTNCAGTTACTCGATATTCCCGANAATAACCAAGATAATCAAGAGACNGATAAGNCCGAATCAAGTTANTNTCATTTTCCTAANTAAAGANATAGATTCAAAANTTTGANTTTATNTATCATTGAAATAAAGNTGTATTCATAATCATCTTAACTTAGTCATCTTCATNATTGATGAAAACATAATGATGATACATTTGATGAAAAAGCCAACTGTAACTATGATGTATATTAAATCATAATAAAAACTTCATGAAAAAAGAAATATATCTCACAGGAATCACAACTACGGGAACTCCTCATATCGGTAACTATGTGGGAGCAATCCGCCCTGGAATCATGGCCAGTATGGATAGAACGAAAGATAATTTTTATTTTTTAGCAGATCTTCATGCTTTAGCGAAGGCAGGAGATCCTGAAAGAATAGCTAAATCCACATTAGAAATATCAGCTGCTTGGCTAGCACTTGGCTTGGACATAAATAATGCATATTTTTATCGTCAATCTGATATTCATGAAATTCCTGAGTTAACTTGGATTCTTACGAGTATGACGGCGAAGGGTTTAATGAATAGAGCACATTCTTATAAAGCACAGGTGCAAAATAATATTGAATCAGGTGCTCAAGATAATGATAAAGGAATCAATATGGCGCTATATAGTTATCCGATACTTATGGCCGCTGATATTCTCATGTTCAAATCAACACATGTGCCTGTTGGCAGAGACCAAAAACAACACATTGAAATGACGAGAGATATCGCGCAAAGATTCAATCATAAGTACGGAAATATTTTAGTTGTGCCAGAGGCAGTAATAAGTGAGGATACAGCAACTTTGTCCGGACTTGATGGAAGAAAAATGAGCAAAAGTTATGATAATGTAATTCCTTTGTTTTCTGACGAAAAAAAACTAAAAAAATTAATAATGAAAATAAAAACTAATAGTCTGGAACCAGGTATTCCAAAGGTTACTCATGATTCCGTTTTGTATGATATTTACCAAGCATTCTCGAGCCCTGAAGAAACTGAGAATGTTAAAAATCTTTATGCACAAGGTATAGCGTGGGGAGAGATGAAAAAAATATTATATGAGTGTGTAAATGATCAGTTGAAACCAGCCAGAGAAAACTATCAAAAACTGATTGCTAATCCAAAAAAAATTGAAGATGAGCTCCAAAAAGGGGCGGAAAAAGCCAGAGAGATCTCAGTACCCTATATGGAAGAAATAAGGGATGCAGTAGGCATAAGAAGATTAAATTTAAAATAATTTGTTTATGATCAAAATGAAAACAAACCAAGAAAAAGACATTAACTCAGTAGTTGATTTTAATAAATATCCTCTTAGCGATAGCAGCTTTATCAATTCTTGCAGGATGAACATCAACCGTGATGGAAGTATAGTATTACCAGGTTTCTTAACAGAGAGTGTGGTGAGTAACCTTATTGATGAAAGTATCAAAAATCAGGAACATGCTTATTACTGCAGGCAAGAGCACAGTGTTTATATCATGCCACACGATAAAGATTTTCCATCTGATCATCCCAGGAATCGTCTTGTGGTCTCCTCAAAAGGATGTATAACTGATGATCAGATACCTAATGACTCTTATTTGAAATTACTTTACTTTTCAGAAATTTTTAAACGATTTGTAGCTGATGTTGTGGGAGAAAAGAATCTCTACGAATATAAGGATAAACTTTCATCCGTAAATATTCATTTTGCATCTGAGGGTCAAGAGCTTGGTTGGCATTTTGATAATTCATCCTTTGCTGTCACCCTTCTAATACAGCAGCCAGAATCTGGTGGAGAATTTCAATACGTTAGAGATTTTCGTGATACTGATAAAGAGGACATGAATTATGATGGAGTGGACAAATTATTAAAAAACCAGATGAGCTATGACACCTTAACTATGAATTCTGGGACACTCGTATTATTTAGGGGAAAAAATTCAATTCATAGGGTAACACCGGTAGAGGGCAAAAAAACAAGAATATTAGCAGTCCTGGCATATAACTCGGAGCCAGATATATCTTTATCNGAAACCTCTCGAATGACATTTTATGGAAGGCTTGATTGAATAGTAATAAGGACTTGCTGAAGGGTAAAAAAGCTCTGGTAACAGGTGGATCAAGNGGTATAGGAAGGTCAATTTCAAAGACCTTNGCTGACAATGGTGCCCAGGTGGTCTTNACCTATTACAAAAAGAGAGATATTGCAATNGAGACATTGAGNAAACTCANTGGAGAAGGTCATCAGTGTTTAGAGTTAGATCTGAGAAACGATGAGCAAACAGAAAAAGCCGTTATAGATGCCATAACTATAATGGATGGACTNGATATTTTNNTNAACAACGCGGGTATTTTTATCGATCATCCAATCGANAANATGAGCTTCCNAGAATGGAAAAATAGNTGGCAATNGACNNTTGATACCAATCTTATTGGGCCAGCAAATGTATGTTTTTATAGCGCAAAACATTTNATAAAAGAAAAGANNGGAAAAATAATAAATATTTCTTCGCGTGGTGCATATCGAGGCGAGCCAAATGCTCCTGCTTANGGAGCNAGTAAGGCTGGGTTGAATTCATTAAGNCAATCANTGGCTGTGGCACTNGCTCCTTATAATATTTTTGTTGGTGCGGTAGCNCCAGGTTTCGTTGAGACAGATATGACAAATGAAATTTTGTCTGGNCCAGAAGGAAAATCAATAATAAATCAAAGNCCAATGAAGAGGGCTGGAAAGCCAGAAGAGATAGCTAATGCTGTTATGATGCTCTCAATGGATGGAATTGATTATGCATCTGGGACAGTGATAGATTTGAATGGCGCCTCATATCTGAGGTAGCAGAGATATCTTGATAGTTAGATTGGAGTCTTATGAATGACCTAAAATGGGAAGAATTTGAACGTGTTGATCTCAGGGTTGGAACAATTATAAATGCGGAGATTTTTGAAGAAGCTATTAAGCCAGCCCTAAAGTTAGAAATTGATTTTGGTGCGTGTGTTGGGGTGAAGAAATCCTCAGCTCAAATAACTGATCATTACGACCCATCAAACATAATTGGAAAACAGGTTTGTGCGGTCATAAACTTTCCTAAAAAACAAATTGGCCCATTCTTTTCAGAGTGCTTGGTTACAGGATTTATCCAAGACGACGGCACAGTGATTCTTGCTGTTCCTGACAAAAAAGTTAAAAATGGATTAAAACTCGCATAAAATTTAATATCAAAAAGGAAAAACCATGCATGTTGAAATAAATCATCCATGTATCCAGCATAAACTTGCGGAATTAAGGTCTGTTGGTCAACCAATAGCCAAGTTTCGTGAATTAATTTCTGAGATTACTCAACTTCTCTCTTATAAAGCATTGGAAAACTTGGATCTAGTAGAGCATGAGGTCCAAACACCAATTGCCATGGCATCATGTAAGAAAATTAAAGGAGAGATTATCGTCATACCAATCCTCAGGGCTGGGCTAGGAATGCTTGACGGTGTCTTATCTATTATGCCTAATTCTCGCGTGGGTTTTTTGGGGATGTTCAGGGATGAAAAAACTGCAACACCTCAGAGTTACTATGAAAATATTCCAGATATACCAGAGAACGGTTTTCATTTAATAATTGATCCAATGTTGGCAACAGGAGGATCAACTATAGCCGCTATCGACACGTTAAAAAAGAAACAAATTAAAGAAATAGTGATGATGTGCATTGTTTCTTGTCCTGAAGGAATAAAGGCAGTGGAAAGTAAACATCCAGATGTTATGATCTATACAGCCTCCATAGACAGTCATTTAAATGAAAATAATTATATTGTACCTGGCTTAGGTGATGCTGGTGATAGGTTATTTGGAACGGACTGAGTTTATTCAGGAGATTATTTAATGTCTGCCTCTAGTAAAATTAAATACATCATTTTATTTGAGATAATTCTGACATTTTTTTCATCTGCCACAATCTCACAAGAAGCAAAAAAGACAAACGTCGCACTTAAGACTTCACAGGGTGATATTATTATTGAATTATATAGTGATAAGGCGCCAATCACTGCTAACAATTTTCTTCGTCACCTTGATGAAGGTTTTTATGATGGAAGTTCATTCTACAGAACTGTGACAATAGAAAATGATAATGGATCTCCAAAAATAGAAGTTATTCAGGGCGGAATAGGTGACAGAATAAAACCATTTTCAGCAATNAAACATGAGTCTACAGACATCACTGGATTAAGTCATATAGATGGAACAATTTCAATGAGCAGGTATGAGGTTGACACTGCTACTTCAGATTTTTTCATATGTATTGGAGACCAAAAAGGACTTGATTTTGGCGGTACAAGAAATAAAGATGGACTTGGATTTTCAGCTTTTGGTCGAGTTATATCTGGTATGGATATTGTGAGAAAAATTAATTTACTCCCATCAGAAAAAAAAACGGAGAATATTTATGTTCAGGGGCAGATGCTGGATAACCCTGTTGTGATTTATAAAGCCGAGAGATTATGATCTTTTCTCATCTATAGCAGTGGTTTCAGATATTCACCTGTGAAGGAGTTTTTGTTTTTCGCCAGATCTTCAGGCGTTCCGATTCCAACAATTTTTCCACCACCTTCACCTCCCTCTGGACCTATATCAATAATCCAGTCTGCAGTTTTTATTACGTCAAGGTTATGCTCTATGACCACAATAGTATTTCCTTTATCACGTAATCTATGGAGCACATTAAGAAGAAGACTTATATCATGAAAGTGTAAACCNGTAGTCGGNTCATCTAGAATATATANAGTATTNCCNCTGTTTCTCTTCGATAGCTCCCTNGCAAGCTTTATTCTCTGNGCTTCTCCNCCCGAGAGTGTGGTAGCATTTTGACCGAGTTTGATGTANGAGAGACCTACAGCCATNAGAGTNTCAATNTTACTNTATATGGCNGGGATATTTTTAAAAAAATCAGATGCATCTTCTACTGTCATGTTTAATATTTCGCTTATATTTTTTCCTTTATACAATATTTCTTGAGTTTCTCTGTTATATCTTTCTCCATTGCATGTATCACAGGAAACGTATACATCTGGCAAGAAGTGCATTGCTACCTTTATAACTCCATCACCTTGACAGTTTTCACATCTTCCACCTTTTACATTAAAGCTAAATCTCCCAGGTAGATAGCCTCTTGATCTTGATTCTTGNGTTCCAGCAAAAAGATCTCTTATTGGGGTGAATAAGCCAGTATAGGTTGCTGGATTTGATCTAGGCGTCCTTCCAATGGGACTCTGACTGATATTTATTATTCTTTCAATATGTTTAATTCCATGTAAATCAGCATAGGGAGCTGCATTTCGGTTGGATTTATTTAAAATATTTGCTACGGCTTTATACAATGTTTCATTAATTAGTGTTGATTTACCAGAACCAGAGACACCGGTAACACAAGTCATNAGTCCAATTGGGATTGATACATCAATTGACTTCAGATTGTTTCCAGAGGCACCTTTTATTGTGATAGTTTTATCAGGATTAATCTCTTCTCTTTTTTTTGGTACAGCAATTTTTTTTCTTCCAGAGAGATAATCTCCAGTAATCGACTTCGGATGNTTTTTAATTTCNTTGGGAGCCCCAGAAGCAACAATATAGCCTCCATGCACGCCTGCACCCGGTCCAATATCAACAACATGATCTGATACCATAATTGCTTCTTGATCATGCTCAACNACTATAACTGTGTTACCCAGATCGCGCAGATAGGTTAGTGTCTTTAATAATTTTTGATTATCTCTTTGATGAAGTCCAATCGATGGCTCATCGAGGACATATAAAACGCCTACCAAACCAGATCCTATCTGACTCGCCAATCTTATTCTTTGCGCTTCTCCACCCGAGAGTGTATCTGCACTCCGATTAATGGTCAGATAATCTAAACCAACATCACTCAAGAAATTTAGCCTCGAACTAATTTCTTTTGTAATTTTTTTCGCTATTTCAGATCTCCATCCAGTAATAACAATATTTCTAAAGTACTCCTTTGCTTCCTCAACTGACATTGCACTNATCTCTGGAAGAGACAAATCATTAATTAACACATTTCTTGCTGAGATATTTAATCTAGTGCCATCACAATTTGGACAAATTTGTGTGTTTAAATATTTGCCCAATTCATCTCTGACCGAATTTGATTCAGTCTCGTGATATCTTCTATCAAGGTTTGGAATTATCCCCTCAAAGGCATGCGTTTTTTTGATACTCATTTTTCTTCCTCTGAAACTCGCATAAGAGAACCTTATCTTCTCTTTTCCACTTCCAAATAGAAGAATTTTTTTAATTTTTTTACTCAGATCTTTATACGGTATCTCAACATCAAATTTATAGTGATTTGAGAGACTTTTGATCATACTGAAATAGTAACCAGTGTTGCGATCTCTTCCTCTGATTGCACCTCCTGCTAACGATAAGTTTTCATTAACCACCACTTTATCGGGATCAAAGAATTGTTTTACACCCAGGCCATCGCAATCTTGACATGCGCCAACAGGATTATTAAATGAGAATAATCTCGGTTCAAGCTCAGTGAGACTATAACCACATATGTTACATGCAAATTTATCCGAGAAAACTATATCCTCAGTAGTACTAGGACAATCTACTGAAACATAAGCCACACCATCTGAGAGTTTCAGAGCCGTCTCAAATGATTCTGCAAGCCTCTGCTTCATGTCTTTTTTTACTCTGAATCTATCGACAATGATCTCTATGCTGTGTTTCTTATTGCGCTCGAGTGAGGGAGGATTACTCAATTCTATTATTTCGCCATTAATTCTCGCGCGGATGAAACCTTGAGTTAAATAATTCCTCATCAGTTGTAGATGTTCTCCCTTTCTCTCTTTAACAACTGGAGCGAGCAATACCATTGCAGTTCCCTCACTGAANGTAAGTGTTTTATCAACCATTTCGCTTATGGACTGTGCTTCAAGTTTTGTCTTATGATCAGGACAGTATGGAATACCGGTTCTCGCAAATAATAATCTCAAATAATCATACATCTCAGTAACCGTACCCACAGTAGATCTAGGATTATGTGATGTTGACTTCTGCTCTATTGAAATTGCTGGTGATAGACCATTAATGTAATCTACGTCGGGTTTATCCATTACAGATAAAAATTGTCTTGCATATGTGGACAATGATTCAACATAACGTCTTCTGCCTTCAGCATATATTGTGTCAAAAGCGAGTGATGACTTTCCTGAACCAGAGAGCCCAGTGAAAACAATTAATTTTCCTCTTGGGAGACTGATTTCAACATTCTTTAAGTTATGCGTTCTCGCACCACGTATGTCTATCGATTTCATAATTTTTTAGTATCAAATATAATGACCAACCTGCTAATATACATCTTCAGAGTGATACAGATCAAAGACACAAAAAAATAAAATTAAAGATTCTTAAAAAAGAATATTTTTGATTTCAAGGAAAATAGAATAATTAAAATATTCTCAGAATTTTCAATATCTTATAAATACAAACAGTCTTTCTAATGGAAACTAATCAAGACAATAACACCTACATGCAACCAAGTGAAATACGACAAGTATTGCTAATCGCGCTTATTGCAATGTTGAGAATGTTTGGATTGTTTTCTTTGCTTCCAGTAATTTCAATATATGCAAGTAATTTGGATGGTGCTACGCCAATATTGATTGGATTATCAGTAGGTGCATACGGTCTAACTCAGGCTTTACTTCAGATACCATTCGGTTTTTTTTCTGACAAGATTGGCAGGAAACCAGTAATATTTTTTGGATTAATAATTTTTATTTTTGGCTCTCTCATCTCTTTTTACAGCGAGACTATAATTGGCTTGATACTAGGCAGGCTTTTGCAAGGTGCAGGAGCAATATCAGCCACACTGAGTGCTCTTTTGAGTGACGTTACAAGAGATAGCGTTAGGACAAAATCTATGGCAATTTTAGGTGTCGGAATAGGTGCTTCTTTTTTATTGTCTTTGATGTTGGGACCAATTATTTCATCACATTTTGGCGTCAGATCTCTCTTTATCATCGCAGTTTTTATGTCAACTTTATCCATTTTCATTTTGGTAGCTATGCCTAATGTTAAACGTCTCAATTATCATCCTCCTCTTGATATAGATGAGCTGGTAAAAAGACCTATTTTACTGTGTAACATTAATATATTTTTTCTGCATCTTGTGCTGACAGTAATTTTTGTTATTTTTCCATTCATGATGATAAGTGAGTTTAATGTGTCAACAGAAAACCAGTGGAAATTTTACATGTCATCTCTCATTGTATCATTGATATTCAGTGGGCCATTGATAATGAATGATGACAGGAAAAAGAAAAAAATGAGTCTAATTTATCCAATAGCATCGCTCCTATTCAGTCAGATTGTTTTAATTATAGGAGAGGACTCATCTTTGCTTCTCTTTTCAAGTTTATTAGTTTTTTTTATTTCATTTAACTACTTGGAGGCAACATTACCATCTAGGATTTCAATATTTTCAAAAAAAGNAATCAAGGGTGCCACATTAGGAGTATTCTCCAGTTGCCAATTTTTAGGTGCATTTTTTGGAGGATTAATTGGTGGAATTCTTATTGGATTATTTGAGCCTTCACAAGCACATCTATTATTAACGATTATTATATTNGTCTGGTTTTTTATTATGTTCGCGTTCCGNAGAGATNTGTAAAAATAAAAACGTAAATAAAATCTTACAAAGTAAATAATTTGTGACGAATTTTTATAAAATATCTAGTATTATTATTTATTTATATATTTGGGTGTAAATATGGCAAGAGGAGTAAACAAAGTAATTTTAGTGGGAACATTGGGNCAAGATCCTGATACTCGCTATACACCGAGTAATGCAGCAGTTGCAAATTTGAGTATTGCTACGAATGAAACTTGGAAAGATAAACAAACAGGCGAACAAAAAGAGAAGACTGAATGGCATAGGGTNGTCATGTTCAATAGGCTTGCAGAAATAGCAACTGAATACTTAAGGAAAGGTTCACAGGTCTATATTGAAGGTAAGATCCAAACACGAAAGTGGGAAGACAAGGAAGGTAACGATCGATACACAACTGAAGTCTTAGCAAATGAGATGCAAATGTTAGGCGGTAGATCAGTTGGCAATACGGAATCCTCTTCATACAGTAATAATGATAATCAGAGTGCACCAAAATCAGATAATGCAGATTCAAGTGATGATTTTGATGATGACATTCCTTTTTAAATAATAGTATATCTCATCATTAATGAAGCAAAGATTAGGGCTTACTGCTAATTTCTTAAATTGATCTAAAATCATGAGCAACAAGTTATATATTAAAACCATGGGTTGTCAGATGAATGTTTATGATTCTGATAAGATGGCTGATATCCTCAGNGAGTCTCACGGTTTCGAATTAACNTCGAATGAAAAAGAAGCTGACTTACTATTGGTCAACACATGCTCAATAAGAGAAAAAGCTCAGGAAAAAGTTTTTTCTCAATTAGGAAGATGGAAGAGTCTCAAAAAAGAAAATCCAAACCTAGCAATAGGTGTTGGTGGATGTGTTGCCAGTCAAGAAGGAGAAAAAATTTTGGATCGTGCACCATATGTAGATATGGTATTTGGCCCGCAAACGCTCCATCGTCTGCCAAAAATGTACAGTGATGCAGTTCAATCAGATATGTCAACAATTGACATATCATTTCCAAAAATTGAGAAATTTAACAAGCTCCCAAAAGCTCGAGACGTAAAAGCCTCCGCATTCGTCTCTATTATGGAGGGATGCAGTAAAATTTGCAGTTTTTGTGTTGTTCCAAAAACAAGAGGCTATGAGGTTAGCAGGCCACCAGAACAAATCATTGATGAAATTAAAGATCTTGCCTCAAAAGGTGTTCGTGAGATCAATTTGCTGGGTCAAAATGTCAATGCTTATCTTGCAAAAAACAAAAAGGAAACAAAAGTTAAGTTAGCAGATCTACTGAAATTGGTTTGCGAGATTGATGGTATTGACAGGATCAGATATACGACATCTCACCCTCTTCAATTTACTGATGATCTAATAGCTGCTTATGAAGATAAGAAATTAGCGAATTATCTTCACCTTCCCGTTCAAAGTGGATCCAATAGAATTCTAAAATTAATGAGAAGGAAGTACAAAGTTGATAGATATCTTGATCGAATAGAAAAATTGAGATTAATTAGACCTGATATAAGCATATCGTCAGATTTCATAGTTGGTTTTCCTGGAGAAACTCAAGAAGATTTTGAAGCAACTTTGAATTTAGTAGACAAAGTAGGGTTTGATCAATCATTTAGTTTCATATATAGCCCACGTCCAAATACAAAAGCTTCAGAAATGACTGATGATGTTGACCACGAAACAAAATTAAAAAGATTGCAACAGCTTCAATCCAAAATCACAGAGAGTGCGAAAAAAATTAGTGAAGAAATGGTTGGATCTACACAGACAGTTCTAGTAGAAAAAAAATCAAAAAAAGACGAGAATCAACTGACAGGAAGGACTGAGAATAATCGTTGGGTGAATTTTGATGGTCCTGGATCTTTAATTGGAGAATTTGTAGACATCGATATAACGGAAGCACTGGCCAACTCATTACGTGGACGTTTGTCAAGCTTCATTTAAAGCAAAGCAACTACTTCATTATGCAAGATATCAATAATTCCTCGCTTGAGATTGAGCTGTACCCTTTCGATAATAATAGATTTTCCAAATTGTGTGGAAAATTCGATGAAAATATAAAGCGAATAGAGAAATATTTTCGAGTAGACATCTATTCTAGAGAGAATCTTCTCAAAATAAAGGGTNAACAGAGAGCTATAAATANTGTTGGTATAATCTTAAAGGAACTCTATGAGATAACAGAAAATGAAGATATTAATCTAGAAACAATACATATTCTTCTGAGAGAGCATGACATAGAAAAAAANAAAGAAAAATCTGACACAAATACTAAAGAAATTGAANTCAAAAATGAGTATCAAATCCAAACAGCACNCAAAGTTATTCGAGCAAGAGGAGAAAATCAGAGTGCTTACCTTTCCAACATCAAAAAAAATGATCTTACCATTGGAATAGGTCCCGCTGGCACNGGAAAGACTTATCTGGCAGTTGCTAGTGCTATAGAGTCACTTGAGAANGATGATGTCAGAAGAATTGTCCTTGTCAGGCCAGCAGTTGAAGCNGGTGAGAGACTTGGGTTTCTCCCAGGTGATATGTCTCAAAAAGTTGATCCGTATTTAAGACCGATGTACGACGCACTCTATGATATGTTAGGCGCCAATCAAGTATCAAAACTTATTGAACAACATCTTATCGAGGTTGCTCCTCTAGCCTTTATGAGAGGCCGATCTCTTAATGAGTCATTTTTGATTCTTGATGAGGCGCAAAATACAACAATTGAACAAATGAAAATGTTTCTGACAAGAATAGGATTTGGTTCNAAAGCTGTTGTGACAGGNGATATTACTCAGATTGATCTACCTAAAGGACAACAATCTGGTTTAAAACACTGTATTAATGTTCTAAAAAATATCGAACATATTTCTTTCACTTATTTTTCTGCTCAAGATGTTGTAAGACACCATTTGGTAAAACTTATCATTGAAGCTTATGACTCAAATTAGTCAATCTTAGAATCATTATGAATAAAAACTCAAACCTCAAAATAGACATAATCAACGATATAAGCGAAGAGTTTGTTCCTTCAAAAAAAAATATAAAGGAGTGGTTAGAAAGGTCCATGGAGTTCATCAATCATGATATTGATATAAGAAGAAAGTCATTTGAAGTGAGTTATAAAATAATTGGTTCAGATTGCATGCGAGATCTAAATAATAAGTTTCGTAAAAAAGATACTGCAACAAATGTATTGTCATTTCCTTCAGGTTACGAGGACATGATGCACCTTGAGGAAATAAATCAGCATCATCTAGGTGATGTTATTGTTTGTGCAGAATTTGTTGGGTCTGAGGCCAAAAACTTGAATAGAGAGAAAATTTTTCATTGGTGCCATATCAGTGTCCATGGTTTTCTCCATTTATTTGGATATGACCATATAATTGAAAAACATACAAAAAAAATGCAATTAATGGAAACACAGATTTGTAAAAGTTTAGATTTTGCTGATCCCTACAAATAAAATTCTATAGATAATGATTGATATTTTTATAGCAAGGTTCAATACTAAAGACAGTAAATGAAAGAAACCAAACAAACCTCAAAAAACACTGGAATCATGGCATTATTTCGCCGTGTTCTNAGGGCAATAAATCGAAAACCATACAGTCGAGAAGAAATACAAGATTTATTTCAAGAGAATAATGGGGTAATTGATCCAGATGAGAGAGAGATGCTCACTGGTGTATTCGATGTTGCTGAAATGAAAGTTCGCGATGTTATGATCCCAAGATCTCAGATGATTGTTGTTAATGAGGATGACTCATTAGAAGAAATATTAAGCACAATTGTGAAATCTGGTCATTCAAGATTTCCTATCATGAATAAAGAGTCTGATGAGAGCATAGGTGTGCTTCTGGCAAAAGATTTACTCAGACATTACATGAATGGGGATAATGATACTATATCTTTACAGAAATACATTCGACCGTTATCAATCATTCCAGAATCTAAGAGATTGAACACATTGTTAAAAGAATTCCGTGTCAGCAGGAATCATATGGCTGTTGTAGTTGATGAGTATGGAGGAATCTCTGGATTATTGACAATCGAAGATGTTATAGAGGAAATTGTTGGAGAGATAGATGATGAACATGATCCTCATGAACAAGATCAAATTGAGATCTTAAAAAATATCAAAGGGTTAAAATCCTATAATGTGCCTGCTTTAACAAGATTGGAAGATTTTAATGAATATTTCAAATGTAATCTTGATGATAGTTCTTATGATACGATCGGCGGGCTTGTTGTAAATGAATTTGGTCGTTTACCGAGAAATGGAGAAAAACTAATATTTTCAGGATTTAAGTTTAAGGTTACGAAGACACATCGAAGACGAATTGAAGCATTAGAAGTAGAAAAAGATCGTAACTAAATTTTTTTCAAGTTTATGTTAAGAACGTTATATCAAAAAAAACATTCCAACAGCCTTTCGTTTAAAGTTTGCATATTATTCTTCATTATAGGATCTCTATTTACCCTCTGCTTCGCTCCATTTAATTTTTTTTTATTGGTCCCATTGCTTATGGTGCCGTTATTCTATCTATGTTTAAAATATACACCTAAGCACACGGCAATATATCTTTTTTTCTTTGGATTGGGNCACTTCCTGTCAGGGCTCTATTGGGTATATACATCTGTCCATATTTTCGGTGGCGCTCCTGTATGGGCTGCAATTCTTCTTATGTTTGCTTTAGTTATTCTGATGTCTTCTTATTTTCTAATTGCTGGTTTTATTATTAGTTATCTTTGCAGTCAGAAAAATGAATATATCGTTATCATTGGGCCATCAGTCTGGATATTAATTGAATGGATTAGAGGTTGGGCTTTTTCGGGATTCCCTTGGCTCACAATTGGTTACAGTCAGATTGACTCGTTCTTAATTTCATTCGCTCCTTTAACAGGAGTCTACGGAGTTTCCTGGATTTTGTTATTTTCATCTTCATCGTTCTTATATTTCTTTTTGAAAAAACGAAAATCTATCGCAAGCCTGTCCCTTATTTTTCCTTATATTTTGGGTTATCTAATATTGCCGATTGATTGGACTAATAGCTTTGGTAAGCCAATACCAGTAGACATTATTCAGGGTGGAATAGCACAAGATCAAAAGTGGAAAAGAGAACAACTTCCAAAAACAATGGAAATGTATAGAAAATCCACATATGAGTCAAAAAATAACACGCTCATTATTTGGCCAGAGGTTGCAATTCCAGCTTCAACAGTTTACTTGAAGAATTATTTTCAATCGATGCAAGAATATTTGTCAGATAATAACAAAACACTGGCGNTAGGTGCATTGGAGACGACNCATGATATGGATGGATCTTACAATAGTTTTTTGTATTTCAATGGAACAGATACTCAGTATTACAGAAAAAGACACCTAGTTCCTTTTGGTGAATACTTTCCTGTCCCAGATTTCATGAGAGAGTGGATGGAGATGAATAATTTACCCAGTTTTGATCTAATGCAAGGTGAGAGACATCAATCTCTTATAAAATATAACGACGAAATAAATATAGCAGCAGCGATTTGTTATGAAATTGCTTTTGGCTCTGAGCAGTTACAAGCTTTCCCCGAAGCTAACCTTCTTATTAATGTAAGTAATGACGCCTGGTTTGGCGATTCAATAGCTCCTCATCAGCACCTTCAGATAACCAGAATGAGAGCAATAGAAACTGGCCGCCCNATAATAAGAGCTACTAATAACGGCATAAGTGCTTTTATTAATCACAAGGGCGAGACCGTGAAAAAATCTGGCCAATTTAATTATGAAATATTGCATCATTCAGTCTATCCCAGAAAAGGTTCTACACTATATGTCGCTTACGGAGATACACCAGTACTTCTGATATCATCATTTATGATTTTATACGTTCTCCGTAAAAAATTATTAGNCAGCAAATAATTCAACACCAGAGTGTGATCAAATAGAAGGTAGTTATATAATATGCAATTGCATCAGGTGATTATATGAACTCAAAAAAATTACAAAAAGCAACAAACATATCATGGCATGAGGGTGAGATTTCACGATTTGATAGATATAAGATATTACCTCAGAAAGGAGCAACGATATGGTTTACAGGTTTATCTGGGAGNGGAAAAAGNACTATTGCGGTAGCGCTNGAGAAGGCGCTCTACAAAGATGGGATTCTCTCTTATAGACTTGATGGCGATAATGTTAGAATGGGTATAAATAAGAATCTTGGGTTTTCTGAGAAAGATCGCCAAGAAAATATTCGTCGAATTGGCGAAGTTTGTAAGCTCTTTGGTGATGCTGGATTAATAGCAATATCGAGTTTTATAAGCCCATATACTCATGATAGAGATGATGTAAGACAGTTACACATCGAGTCAAACCTGGAGTTTATTGAAGTATATGTTGATTGTCCTCTTGAAGTTGCTGAACAAAGAGATCCAAAAGGCNTATATAAAAAGGCTCGAGCAGGAAAAATACAGAATTTCACNGGAATTGATGACCCCTATGAAACACCAGAATCACCAGAAATTAAGTTACGCAGCCATGAAATGTCACTGGAGTCAGAAGTAAGTACAATCATCAATTATTTAAATGAATGCGGCATCATAAAAGCAAAGAAAAATGAATAATTCATACAAACCTGCTGAGATAGAAAAAAAAGCTCAAGAATTATGGGCAACTGAAAAGTGCTTTGAGGCAACTGAAGACTCGAAGAAAGAGAAGTTTTATTGTCTCACTATGTTTCCTTATCCTAGTGGCCANTTACACATGGGACATGTTAGGGTTTTCACGATCAGTGATGTAATTGCAAGATACCAGAGAATGATCGGCAAACATGTTCTTCAACCAATGGGCTGGGATGCTTTTGGCATGCCGGCAGAAAATGCAGCAATTAAGAGAAATATTCCACCTGCAAAATGGACTTATAAGAATATTGACTACATGAGAACCCAATTAAAAAGGTTGGGTTATGCTTATGATTGGACGAGAGAAGTGACTACGTGCAGACCCGAATACTATAAATGGGAGCAGTGGCTTTTTGTTCGTCTTTTTAAAAAAGGAATCGTCTACAGGAAAAATGCAATAGTGAATTGGGATCCAGTTGACAAAACTGTATTGGCCAATGAGCAAGTGATTGATGGAAGAGGCTGGAGATCAGATGCAATAGTAGAGAGGAAGGAAATACCTCAGTGGTTCATGAAAATAACTGCCTATGCTGATGAGCTTCTCGATGGCCTAGATCATCTTGAGGGTTGGCCAACCTCNGTTAAAACGATGCAAAAAAATTGGATAGGAAAATCAGAAGGACTCGAAATCTCTTTTGATATAGAGAACAGCAAGGATGCATTAAAAATATTCACAACCAGGCCAGANACAATCATGGGTGCAACATATATGGCAGTTGCGGCAGAGCATCCCCTTGCCTCTGATGCAGCTTCTNAAAATTGTGGAATTGCAAGTTTTATTGAGGAATGTAAGAGAAACAAAGCATCAGAAGCAGCAATGGAAACAATGGAAAAAAAAGGGATGCCACTCAATGTTTTCGCCATTCATCCAATAACTGGCGAAAAAATTCCAATTTGGGTGGCAAATTTTGTNCTCATGACATACGGAAGTGGNGCAATAATGGCAGTGCCGGCACATGATCAACGTGATTGGGAATTTGCGAAAAAATATGATCTAGAAATCAAGAAAGTGATTGAGCCTAGTGATAATAAATTCGATACCGCGAAAGCTCCTTTTTTAGATCATGGGACCCTCGTTAATTCGATGGACTATTCTGGAATGAGCTCTGAAGAAGCATTTACCGAGATAGCAAAATATTTCGAATCAACCAAAAAAGGAAGACGAGTAACGAATTTTAGGCTGAGGGATTGGGGTGTATCGAGGCAAAGATATTGGGGTACACCAATACCAATAATTTACTGTGAGGACTGTGGTTCGGTTCCTGTTCCAGAAGAACAATTGCCAGTTATATTGCCTGAAAATGTTGAGTTTAGTGGAACAGGCTCACCCTTGAAAGATATGCAAGAATTTTACAATGTTGACTGTCCCAACTGCAAAAAGAGCGCCAGAAGAGAGACGGACACTTTCGATACTTTTTTTGAGTCATCATGGTACTTTTCGAGATATGCTTGCCCCGATGCCAAAGATGGCATGCTAGACAAGAGAGAAAGTTACTGGATGCCAGTAGATCAATACACAGGTGGAATTGAGCATGCCATTCTGCACTTACTCTATTCTCGATTTTTTCAAAGATTGATGCGTGATGAAGGATTATCCAATGAGAGTGAGCCGTTCACCAATCTTTTGACCCAGGGAATGGTCCTGAAAGATGGAGCAAAAATGTCAAAAGCAAAAGGAAATACTGTAGATCCGCAAGATTTAATTGAAAAATTTGGTGCTGATACAGTACGTTTATTCATGATGTCAGCCGCACCACCTGAGTTGGCATTAGAGTGGTCAGATGCTGGAGTCCAAGGTTCTTACAGATTTCTGAATCGATTATGGAATGCCATTGATAATAATTTGATCTCCAATCAAAAAGTCACTGATTTCGAGCTTACAAAAGAGCAGGATGATTTGAGATACAAAATTCATGCAACTATTAAAAAAGTTACCGATGATATTGGCAGGAGATACAAATATAATACAGCGATCGCTTCAATAATGGAGCTCTTGAACACAGTTATGAGATTTCATGATGATTCACAAGAAGGAAAAACAATAAAACAGGAAGGGCTTGAAGCTATAGTGAAGTTATTATCGCCAATAACTCCTCATATTTGTCATTCTCTCTGGTTTATTCTTGGTCATAAAGAGCCACTAATTTATCAAAGTTGGCCGACATATAATGAGGATTTCCTTGTAAAAGATGACATTGAGATTATCATTCAAATCAATGGTAAATTAAGAAGCAAGCTATTGGCCAAGATTGATTCTGCAGAGGCGGAATTAGAGCAAATGATTCTTAAGGATAAGAAGATAATTAAATTTATTGGAGACAATCCAATAAAAAAATTCATTCATGTCAGAGGAAGGCTCATCAATGTTGTTGTATAAAAGAACAATTATATTATTTTTATTAATTTTATCATCTTCATGTGGTTTTCAGTTGAGACAATCAGCAATTGATATCGACAAGCTTGGTAATACATTCATCGAAACAAATGACTCAAGAAGCATATTTTACAGAAAACTTAGGGCAGAACTAAATTCTAACAATATTGAATTAGCTGCCTCAAAATCCATTGCGAAAAATATTATAACAATTCATAGAGATGAGACTGGTCGCCGTGTTTTATCCGTATCTGCAAGAAATGTGGCCACCGAATATGAAGTTTTTTATCGATTGTCTTATAGTTTCGTAAATGAAGAAAAAAACTCGAATGCAGAAGAACTTGAACTAACTAGAAGCTATACCTTTAATGAAAATTTGGTGCTGGGAAAATCGCAGGAAGAGGAAGTCTTGATCGAGGCTCTAGCATCAGACCTTGTCAGACTGATGCTGAGACAGATATCTTCTCAGTGATGAGTCGGAATTAAGTTTAGGCACGGAAAATAAAATGAAAATAAACCTACACGATACTTTTTTGGGAAAAAAAGTTGAATTTATACCGATTGATCCTAAAAGGGTGACTATGTATCTGTGTGGACCAACTGTATATAATTATGCGCACATTGGAAATGCTCGTCCTGCTGTTGTATTTGATTTGCTTACTCGTGTTTTGCGACTGAAATATAAATTGTACTTTGCGAGAAACATTACTGATCTTGATGACAAAATTAATGCTGAAGCCTCAAAAAAAAATATACCAATAGAAGAAATAACTTCAAAATACATTCAAGCTTACAACGAAGATATGACTCAGCTCGGAGTTGGTATGCCAGATATTGAGCCTCGAGCCACACAAAATATAACTGAAATGGTATCAATGATAGAGGCACTGATAGAAAAGGGGCATGCATATATCTCAGAGAATCATGTCTTATTTAATGTCATGTCTTATTCGTCCTATGGAAGATTGTCGCACAGAAAAATTGAAGATATGGAGGCTGGCTCAAGGATTGAAGTTGCTTCTTATAAGAAATCTCCTTTTGATTTCGTACTCTGGAAACCATCCACAAAAGATCTCCCGGGTTGGGATTCACCCTGGGGGAGGGGCAGACCAGGTTGGCATCTAGAATGCTCAGCAATGATAAAGAAATTTCTGGGAGAGACAATAGATATTCATGCAGGTGGTCAAGATTTGATCTTTCCTCATCATGAAAATGAAATTGCTCAGAGCACTTGTGCTAATGATGGAAAAGTCTTTGCCAACTATTGGTTACATAATGGTTTTCTCAGTATTGGCGATGAAAAAATGTCGAAATCACTGGGTAATATGCAACTGGTCAGGGATTTATTACAAGATTATTCAGGAGAAGTTATCAGAATGGCTCTATTGAGTGCACAATACAGACAACCCATTGAATGGTCACAAAATACACTGAAGTCAGCGAAAAAAATGTTAGATCGGATATACGGGTCAATAAGAGGGATTGAGTTGTTTCAGAAAACTGACGATAAAGCAAACATTGCTCAATCAGTACTCGAAGCACTCTGTGATGATTTAAACACACCCAAGGCTATCGCAGAAATCTTTGAGTTAGTGAAGAAGCTCAATAAAGAAAAGGATTTATATCAAAAAAAACTCATCACGAATCAAATATATGCTTCAGGAAGGTTGCTGGGATTTTTACAATCAGATCCAGAGGCTTGGTTCTCAGATATAACAGGCAGAGATGTGAGCGAGGACGANATAAAAAGATTGATTGAGATGAGAAATCAAGCNCGTTCGAANAAAGACTTNAAAGAAGCTGATGCGATAAGAAAAAAGCTCGAGGATATGGATATAATAATTGAGGACACACCTTCAGGTGTGAGATGGAGTNTTAAAAGTTGATTTTTGGTGAATCATGAACGAAGTGGAATTGAGTCAGANTGAAATCATAGANGAGTTCANGATATTCGATAATTGGATTGATAAATATCAATATATTATTGAATTAGGGAGAGAGCTTATTCCTTTGACGGAAGATGAAAAAATAGAAAAAAATAAAATCAAGGGGTGTCAATCACAGGTATGGTTTATACCTGAGTATAAAGACAATCNGCTTGTCTTNCGTGCAATAAGTGACGCTGCNATNGTCTCTGGNCTCATTGCAATTTTAATTAGAATATACAGCAATAAAAAACCAAGTGATATTCGTGAGGCATCGATAGATTTTGTTGTTTCATTGGGTCTAGATCAACATTTGAGCCCCACGAGAAGTAATGGTTTGTCATCAATGATCCAAGCAATTGAGAGTTGTGCCGTTGAGTATGAGTAAGCTAGTTGTACTATTTGTGCTGAAGTTTTTGAAAATATATAAAATTATTATTTCACCTCTAATTGGATCAAATTGCAGATATCAACCGACATGCTCTCATTACTGTGAAGAGGCAATAATAAAGCACGGACTAATGAAAGGTCTTAAATTGACCTTGAAACGCTTAATGAAGTGTCACCCATGGGGAGAGAGTGGTTTTGACCCAGTTCCTGATGAATAATTTTGTCCGATCAACACAGTAAATTAGGCGTCAGTAATGCGAAACACGGTTATTGTTGAAATGGGCTAATGCTAGCAATACAGAACCAATTACAGTTATGATTAGCTCGTAAGTAGAATTCACTTGGTTATGTAATATTGTAGCACCAAGAAAAACAAGAATGCCGCCAATGATTCCAACAGATATTATGCGTCTATTTTTATGGTTTTTAAATCCTCGATATAGAGCAAACGAACTTATCGGAATAATCAAAAACAACAGTATTTCATGTAAGTGGTTTTCCGTAAAAAAACCATAAAATGGGATTGATACACTTAATATTGGAAATGCAAGACAGTGGATTAAGCAAAATCCTGAAATATAAATTGATATGTTATCGAGCTTCTTTGTTTTTATATTTGTGTCAGTCATAATATGACCTTATATACGAAATAATAATGATATATTATAACACTTTAATTTTAACTTCTTCTGAAAATAATTATAAATATGAACGAAAAAATTCTTAAATTAATATGCTGCCCATCCTCAAAAAAACAATTGAAAATTCTCGATGAAGAGAGCCTTACCAATCTCAACCACGCAATATCAGCCGGGCTCATTAAGAATAATCAAGGCAAAATACTTAAAGATGAGATAGAGCAAGCCTTGATCACTGAAGATTATGAATTGGCATATATTGTAAGAGATGACATACCAGTATTATTAGAAAATGAATCAATCAAAATGAATCAGCTAGAAAATAGAAAGACCAGTTGATAATTCTTATAAATCATTAGTATGAATATTTCTTTGGAAAACTTGAATGATGCTCTTAAGAAAAAATTACATAATCATTACCTTCTCTCAGGAGATGAACCACTTTTAATTCAGGAGTCATTGGATCTAATTAGATCGGCTGCCACGAAAGTAGGATTCAATTCAAAAGAAATTTATAATTATTACAATCAAAAAGAGTCATGTGATTGGAATGAAATATTAAGATCACAGAATACCCTCTCTTTATTCTCCGAGAAAAAGATTCTAGAAATAAGGCTCCATTCACTNAGATTGGGTCGGTCAGGCTCATCATCAATTTTAGATGTATTGAACAACTCGAATGATGACGTGTTAATAATTATCTCATGCCCAAAGTTAGATAAGACTGCCAATTCTTCNAAATGGATCAAGCGTATCAAAGAAATAGGTGGAATTATTCAAGTCTGGCCGATCANAGGAAATNAGCTTAGTTTATGGCTTAAAAATAAGTTTAGAGAAAAAAATCTTACGATCACTCAAGAGGCGATAGATTTATTGATTGATCGAGTTGATGGAAATCTCTTAGCAGCATCTCAGGCAGTAGAAAAAATTTATCTTTCGTATCAAGGAAAAGACATTAACGAAAAAATTATTGACGCAGCAATCTCTGATGACAGTCGTTACAATGTCTTCCAGTTAATTGATATNGCTTTGCAAGGTAAATTGCAATTATGTTTGAAAATTCTGAGTAAATTGAAAAATGAAGGGACCGATGCTGTTCCGATTATTGCTTTNTTAATNANAGAGATCAGAACACTCGCTACGATCTCAGGGTATATAGATGAGGGTCTNAGTAAAACAGGGGCTTTNACGAAAGCCANTAATACAAGACTTATTTGGCAATCACGAAAAGATGTTGTGAATACTTGTTTGCNTCGACATAATACCGAAGGATTCTACGATATGCTTAAGTCTTGCATAAATGCCGATAGTGTAGCAAAAGGTCAAAAAAAAGGTGAGGTTTGGCAGCTAATCAGTAATATACTTATTCAGTTAACTGTTAATAATGCGAAGAATTGATATGAAAAAATTTGGTCAGCTAAACTAATGAATCCAATAGGAGTATTTGGTGGTACGTTCGATCCAATTCATTACGGNCACTTAAGAACAGCGTATGAAGTGCAGCAAGCCCTNAAATTTGATGAAGTAAGATTCGTACCATGCGGCGAACCTCCTCATCGTGGTGAACCAAGAGCCAATAGCACATTAAGATTGGCAATGGTAACTGCAGCAGTTGAAGGACGTAAGGGTTTTATAGTTGATGACAGAGAGATACACAGAGATGGACCTTCTTATTCAGTAGACACTCTAAAAACACTAAGAACGGATTTTCCACTCAGATCACTAGGTTTGATAATAGGCATGGATGCATTCTTAGGTTTACCTGAGTGGCATCAGTGGAGAGAGATACTTGAGTTATCACACATTGTGGTTGCCCACAGACCGGGATGGAGAATGCCGGATGCAGGTCCGTTGCATGAATTATTGAAAGATAGAGGAACACANAGATTAGACGATCTTCATCAGTCAAAATCTGGNCATATTTATATCCATGAAGTAACNCAACTCGAAATTGCTTCATCCGANATCAGAAGGCTTGTGAGAATAGGAAGAAGCCCNAGATTTTTGATGCCTTCTTCNGTGGCAAAAATAATTAATGAAAGTTCCTGTTATATAGAAAAATAAAAAGGAATATAGTTTTTTACTATGAACATATCAAAGAATATAGATTCCATAATAGATATTTTAAAAGAAAATAAAGCTATTGATATTTTGAAGATTGACGTAAAAAANTTAACATCCACGGTTGATTTTATGATTATTGCCAGTGGAACCTCTACCCGGCACATTAGAGGTTTGTCTGAAATTACTATAGCTGAGGCAAAAAAGAATAAGTTGTTTTCAATTGGTGTCGAAGGGCAAGATGGAAGCGACTGGATATTAATCGATTTTGGTGACTTTTTANTGCATTTGATGCTTCCTAAGGTAAGAGAGTTTTATAATATAGAGAAATTATGGGGTTTTGAATCTATTGATATCAATCATTCTCAAGAATTGTAATTTACAATGCAATTTCACCTAATCACTGTTGGAAATAAGCCAAAGAAATGGGAAAAAAGTGCTTTTGATGAATACAAGAAACGCATTCCAGGAAATTGGAAGTTGACCACTGATGTAATTAATCCTGTTAAACGATCAAAAAATGATTCATCAAGACAGGCAATTGATGAAGAGAGTCGTAAAATAATTTCCAAAATAAATAAAAATGAACAAATAATATTGTTAGATGAGTCAGGAGAAAACTTTTCAACAAAAGAGTTTTATNTGAAAATGGCCTCTTTGGCTGAAATAAATAACAAACTTTGTTTTGTGATTGGAGGTGCAGATGGGGTATCAGATGAGCTAAAAAAAAATAGCTCTTTAATCTGGGCTTTTTCAAAACTTACTCTGCCTCATGGCCTAGCTCGTATAATTCTTATCGAGCAGATATATAGAACATGGACTTTAACGTCTAATCACCCTTATCATAGAGATTAATGCTCTATGCAAAGGCGACCAAAAAACANAGAGCTAAGTTTTTAAAGTCATTTAATTATGAGTATAATTCTAAAAAATCTATCAAAATACATAGCAATATTTATACTCATTACTGTTTCTATTTCGATAGGAATAATTAGTACTATCTCTCCAAATATTGATCAATATAGCGCCGAAATAAAAGGTTGGCTTAATGAAAACAATAATTATGAGATAGACTTTAAAGAGATGAGTGCGAGTTGGACTTTTGAGGGTCCAGAGCTGATTCTGGCTAACCCAGTAATAAGAGAAAAATCGAGCAGGCTNAACATTATTGAAATGGAAGAATTGATTGCTAGTATCGGTTTCGTAGATTTCATTATGGGACGAGCAGTCACGCCGAATCAATTAAAATTCAGAAACTTAGAAATTGATNTAAGCTTTTCACCCGCTGGTGNTCTTCTGTTTCAGGGTCTCTCCTNAGTTAATTTAACTGAGTTGATAGGTCATNAAAATAATACTTCTTCTAATTTAAATGTTGAGGGTGAGATTGTACTACTGAATATTTCATTACCAAGTCANGAGGAAATTAACTTATNTATTCCTCNGATACAGATTGAGAGGAACAATAATGAAATTAATCTAGAGACTGATTTTATATTGCCAGAAATTTTTGGTAACTCCATTTTCTTGTCAGCAAGTAAGAGGATTTCACAAGTAAACTCCTCTTCTGAATGGATTTTATACATAGAGGGTGAAGAGCTTGATATTCAGCATTGGATGAATGCTGCCGAAGTTAAAAATGGGAATGCAATAAATGGCAAGTTGAACATTCAGTCGTGGTTTGAGTTTGATCTCGATAACCTGAATAGAATGACAGCTGATATTTCTCTCAATGAATTGACGAATCAGAATANNAGGAAAAAATCTCTAGATATTAAATCACGAATTGAATTTTCTGATAATGAGTTTGGTTGGTTTGCAGTTGCNGATAAATTCCAATTAAGTCGAGAGAATGGATTTTCGCCAGAATCAAGAATCGAGGTTCAAATTAATGAAAATAAAATTGATGGCAGAACAACACTTGATTCAAATATATCATTTCTTGATCTCAGAGACTTAAGCTCAATATCTGCCGTGATAGAGAATAATTTTTTGTCAGATTTCTTAAAATTGCAGCCTAGTGGGCAACTAAAAGATACAAAAATAAATATCTCTGATCTCAGAGAGCCGAACAATAGATTCGATATTTCGACCGATTTTGATGATCTTGGTTTAATGGTTACTACTCATAAAAATCAAGAAGTAAATAAATTAAATATTGAGGGAGGAAGTGGAAAATTTTTCTTAAATCAAACTGGGGGAAGGCTAGACCTATCTACTCAAGATTTACTAATTACTTCGGATTACTATTTTGACGGTAATCTCAGTCTCAGCAGTGCTGAAGGCGCAATCATTTGGCGAAAGAATGAGCAAGGCATACTGATACTATCGGATAATATCATGCTTCAAAATCCTTTCTTCGATATTGCTACTAGCTTCGAAATTTCTTGGCTTGATGGTCAAAGAACACCTTATGCAGATATAGAAGGTTATTGGAACGTTGAAGATGTGGATCAATTTGTAAAATTTCTTCCAAAAAAAACATTTAATCCTGTTTTATATGAATGGGCGCAGAATGCTTTTTTGTCAGGCAAAATTTCTAATGGGTCTATAAGGCTGGTCGGATTGCTTGAAAAATTTCCTTTTCGGAAAAATGATGGGATTTTTCAAATAAAAGCATTAGCTGAAGATTTAGCATTAAACTACGCTGACACGTGGCCAGATGCTAAGGTAAAAAATATGGAGTTTACAATAGATTCTGCACATATTTACTCCCTCAAAAATGAATCTCTGCATGCAGGAATGATGGTTGAAGATGCCATAATTGAAATTAAAGATCTGAGTAATCCAATTTTTGAAATGCAAGCATCCTCATCAGCACAGTTGAACACAATAAATAATTTTCTTATATCAAGTCCCATAGATAAATATTTTGGAGGAATGTTACGCAATATTTCGTCCTTGGGTGAAGCTGAATATTTCGTAGATGTTTCTATGCCACTAANAGTGAAAGAAAGAATTAAATATGATTACACAGCAAATTTCANACTAAAGGACGTAACCCTTGACATAGATGGGTTAAATCCAAAAATACANAATATAAATGGATCGGCATCTATCTCGAGGCATGACATATCAACAGAGATTATGACAGGATCATGGATTGGGTCAGATATTAAGATCACTGCGAGAAAGGCATTTACTGACGAAAAAGATTTATCAGGNGTTATATCTGTNACCGGCNNAACAGAAATAAATGANATCGACAAAAATTTTAATTCCTCGCTGAAAGAATCTTTNTCTGGATCAACTGATTATACTNTAAATATAAATGTTCCTAGATATAGTGAAAACCCCCAACCATTCTTTATTAACTTAAATGCAAATATTGACTCAATTGATATTTCGCTCCCAAGACCAATAAGAGACTTGAAAGAAGACAATAAGTTTATTGATATGGATATCTATTTTCCAGAAGATTCATCCTTGGTGCTTCAGGGTAAAGTTGGTAGTGATATTAGCTGGAATATTGATTATGCGAAAGATGAAAANATATGGGAACTGAAAAAAGGTACTCTTACATTTGGNTCCGTTGATTATAAACCAGCAGATTCCAGAGGTATCCATATTAAAGGTATGACTGATTATATTAATTTCAATGATTGGTATGAACTTCTTCTTAGAGAGAACGATAAATCAGATGATAATCCCCAGTCNGGTCTAATTAGATCAGTTGATCTTAAGATGAATGAATTTATATTTTATGATCGAGTTNTANCTGAACAGAATTTCATCGTGAACAAAGGGTCTTCAGAATGGATTATTGAAGCTGAGGGAAGTGATGCCCAGGGATATATTAATCTTCCATACAGATTTGATGAGGACATTCCTATTGAATTGGTAATGGAAAGACTTTACTTGAATCAGGTTNCGGATTCATCAGGAGTGAATATTTTAGATCCAAGAACATTACCATCAATTATTTTAAAACTGGAAGACTTTTCATTTTCAAATTATCACCTAGGATCAATTGATGGAAGTTTTCTCAAAACAAAAGATGGTTTGATCGCAGAAGAATTAATTGCGAAGAACGATAGCTTTGAAATGACNGGAAACATAGGCTGGCTATANGATGAGACGTCTGATAAGAAAGCAAAAACTCATATGGNTTTAATGCTTAAAAGTGATGATGTTGCCGATACATTGTCAAAATTTGACTATCAACCAGTTATCCAGAGTGATGATCTAGAAATACAAATAGACTTAGATTGGGATGGCAGTCCATTCGATGAGTTTTTGGAGAGTTTAGTAGGTTCATTTAACTTGAGATTAGGCTCAGGNCAGCTTGAGGAGATTGATCCTGGTGCTGGTCGTGTTTTTGGTCTTCTGAGCATAGTTGCCTTACCGAGGCGTCTTTCATTAGATTTTAGAGATGTCATAGAGAGAGGACTGGGATTCGATGAAATTTTAGCCTCTTTTATCATTAATAATGGAATAGCAAGCACCTGCAATTTGAGCTTGAAAGGACCNGCAGCTGATGTGGGTGTTATTGGAAATGTGGACTTGGTCAAAATGAGATACAATCAAGCAGCCATAGTAAGCACCAATATTGGCAATACCTTACCGATTGTTGGTGCCGTTGTTGCTGGACCACCNGCTGCCGCTGCATTGCTTATTTTTTCTCAGGTTTTCAAAAAACCATTACAAGAAATGGCNCAAATATACTACAACATCCAAGGTCCTTTCGCTGACCCTNTGGTNAACAATAGTAANGCNTCAATATTTTCTTCGATGAGTGANGNTTTTATGTGTACTNAGACTCAAAATTAAATAGANAGNATATTAGAGATTNAGGTTTGACTTATAATTCTCTGAATTTCTTTGAGTTTTATCTCTCTGTCTTCTTCTTTTGGAGTAACAATTGATACATGACCTAACTTCCTTCCNTGGCGTTCCTCTTTACCATAGTCATGAAAAAAGAATTCATCACTCAGACCCCTTATCTCAGCTGGGATGCATCCAATAAGATTTTCCATTCCTGCNAAGCCATTGACAGAGGTATCTCCAAGCTTCATATCCATGATTGCTCTNAGATGGTTCTCAAACTGACTTGCATTAGTACCTTCTATTGTCCAGTGACCAGAATTATGCACTCTTGGTGCATATTCATTAGCAATTACCTTATCATCCTTCACAAATAACTCCAGAGCCAATACACCAACATAGTTGAGCTTTTTCAGAAGACAAGAGAGATAATCATGAGCTTGTTTGGTAACAATAGCATTTTCNTCTGTGCTTCGAGATGTTCTCAGTATTCCATTCACATGATTATTTTTAGTCAGTGGATACAATGCAATTTCACCTGATAAGCTTCTAGCACCTATTATTGATATCTCACGATCAAATTTAATTTTTTTCTCAGCAATCAATGGTTGATTGCCCAATTGATCCCATGCTTTTTGAATATCACTCTCATCTTTTATTAAGAACTGACCTTTACCATCGTACCCAAAACTTCTCGTCTTTATCAGGAACTGATAACCCAGAGAATCAGTTGCATCTAATAAATCAGAAAAAGAATCTACCTTAAAATATTTAGCAACTGGGATTTCAAGCGAATCAAATAATTGTTTTTCTTTTAGTCTATCTTGTGTGATCTCAAGCGCATCAGAGGGGGGATAAACTTTTCTTGGATCTATAAAATTAATTGATTTGACGGGAACGTTTTCAAACTCATAAGTGATCACATCACATTGAGAGCTTAATTTTTTAATTGCTTTCAGATCGTTAAATTCATGGTTAAGAACTTCTCCAATTTTTTTTGCTGGTGAATTTTTATTTGGATCCAGAAATATACAATCGCAGCCGAGCTCTCTTGCTGATTCACCAAGCATCATGCCAAGCTGACCAGCACCAATAACACCGATAATCATTTTGATTGACGGGGATCGCTATTATTAAGAACAAAATCAGTTTGTTTTTTTCTGAACTCATCCAGTTCTTTTTCAACCANAGGATCATTNATTGATAAAATTGATGCAGCAAGAAGAGCTGCATTTATNGCTCCNGCTTTTCCTATNGCCAGAGTGCCTACCGGNATACCNGCAGGCATTTGATTNATTGATAATAATGAATCCATNCCTTTCATTGTTTTTGATTCTATTGGGACTCCAAGAACAGGTATTGANGTTTTCGATGCAGTCATTCCTGCTAAATGAGCCGCACCTCCAGCTCCNGCAATAATAATTTNAACNCCTTCTTTTCTCGCAGATTCAGCAAAAGAATACAATAAATCTGGTGTTCTGTGAGCAGAAACCACTTTTACATCATGTTTAATATCNAGTTTATCAAGCATTTCACTTGCATGCTTCATTGTAGGCCANTCCGATTTGGAACCCATGATAATGCTTATTTTTGATTTNTTCATAATTTTAATTTATNACTACAANAACTNTATTCTAATCTATTTACGTAGAAAATTTATAGGCGAATGATTTAGTTTTTTTTCGCAAGATGCTGATGAATTATTTTAAATAATTGTTTTTTGTATTTTGTTTTCTGTTTTATTTCATTACAGGATTCGATTTTTTCGAATACTGATTGTATATCGCAATTTTCACTGCCTGTTTGCAAAAAAAAATTTTTTATCGCTCTATCTTTCTCAAGGAGTATCTTTTCTCGCCAAAACTCAGTCTCTTTAAATAATTTCTTTTCAATGTTTTCTTCATCTTTGTATTCTTGTATTTTGCGAGATAAAATTTCAACATTTTCTTGCTTTGTTAATTTTCCAATTAGTTTAATTTGTCTCTTAAGGGCTCCCCTTTTTTTAATTTTTTTTGCTAAAGATATTGCATATTTAAGATCATTTTTAAGTTCTAATTGATTGATTATCTCTTCTGGCATCGTTAGTAAGCTCTCTCCAAGTTTTTCAATCATATGATGATAACGTTTTTTTGCTGATTTACTTTCCATGATTATTTTTTGATTTATATGAGAGGNTATTAATTATTAAGTATCTTTTTTGCTTCAAGATATTTTTGATAAGTGTTTTTAATAATCTCTCCAGGTAAATCTGGTCCAGGTGCAACTTTTTTCCATGAGAGAGTATCTAGGTAATCTCTGAGATATTGCTTGTCGAAGCTCGGCGGGCTAATACCAACTTTATATGAATCTTTTGGCCAAAATCTAGATGAATCAGGAGTTAGAATTTCATCTATCAGATAGAGATTTTCTTCATTATCCAGACCGAACTCAAATTTTGTATCCGCAATTATTATTCCTCGTGAAATGGCATAGTCGAAAGCTCGCTCATAGATATTTATTGATACTTCTTTAACTCTTTTTGCTAGCTCTTCACCAATCAATGATTCTGTCATTTTATAGTTTATATTTACATCATGATCACCAGCTGCAGCCTTAGTTGCAGGAGTATATATAATTTCTGGTAGTTTTTGAGCTTGGTTTAGATTTTTAGGAAGCTTAATACCGCAGATCGCACTATTTTTTTTATAATCTCTCCAACCAGAACCTATCAGGTAGCCCCTAACTACAGATTCTATTGGGAGTGGTTTAAGTTTTTTTACAATGATAGATCGCTTCTCTAGTATTTTAATTTCTTTCTCATCATTGATGTATGAATTGATTTTTAATTTTGTCAAGTGGTTTGGAACCAGATCTGACATCATTTCAAACCAAAAATTTGAGAGTGAAGTTAGAATTTCACCTTTCCCAGGAATAGGATTTGGCATAATAACATCGTAAGCAGAGAGTCTGTCAGTAGCAACGATCAACAAATGTTGGTCATCAGCTTCGTATATATCTCTGACTTTACCTCTACCCAAAAGCTTGAGATGAGGAATGTGTGATTGAAACATGGCTTTCATTTTTTAAAATTTAATTCAAAGACTTCTGAGAATGATTTGGATAGATATAGGAAGTATTCTTTAGTTAGATAATATTTTCAATAAAAACAAATTCCCTAATAGAAATTTTAACTTCTTAATTCATTAATGAAAATAATTAAGTTATTGGTTAAGATATCAAAAAGTTCTCAGGTAAATTAATTGAAATCATACATAGCACCATCAATTCTTTCTGCTGATTTTTCTCGCTTGGGAGAAGAAGTTGATTCAGTAATTCAAGCTGGAGCGGACATTATTCATTTTGACGTCATGGATAATCACTTTGTTCCAAATCTTACCATTGGACCTCTGGTTTGTGAGTCGCTGAGGAAATATGGTATCAAAGCACCCATAGATGTTCATTTAATGACTGAGCCAGTAGATTCTCTGATAAAAGATTTTGCATCTGTAGGAGCCACCTATATAACTTTTCATCCTGAAGCGAGCACGCACATTCATAGATCACTTGAGCTTATTAGAAGCCTTGGTTGTAAATCTGGTCTGGTATTTAGCCCAGGAACTCCTTTAAATTGTCTTGAACACCTCATTGAGGAAATAGACATGATCCTTATTATGTCTGTAAACCCAGGATTTGGCGGGCAATCATTTATTAGGTCATCACTAGATAAAATAAGTGCTTCTAGGAAACTTATCAGTGAATCGGGTAGAGATATTCGTTTGGAAGTAGATGGGGGTGTAAAAATCGACAATATAGCCGAAATTGCCTCAGCGGGTGCTGATACTTTTGTGGCGGGTTCTGCTATTTTTGGTAGCGAAAATTATCAGGAAACAATCTCATCAATGAGAAAGGAAATTAATTCGATTTCAAAGAATTTCAAAGAATTTTAAGGATTAGAAATAATAAGCCGTTTTTGTCAAAATTTTTGAAGTGATTTTCATTGTATTACGAACAAATTCTGGCAGACTCTCTGCCCCAGCATTTTTTGCGTTTTCACCATGCTCTTCTTCTTCTATGCGCATTTGCGTGACAATCTTCCTGCTTTTTTTATCTTTTTCGGGAAGCGATTCTAGGTGTTTTGTTAGGTGTTCGCTGACCTGCTTCTCCGTTTCTTCGATAAAACCCAGTGACCATTTGTCACCGAAATATCCGGATGCAGCCCCAATAACGAATGACCCCGCGTACCACACGGGGCTGAATATACTAGTTTTTTCCCCAAGCTCCTCAACTCTCTCTCTGCACCAGTTGAGGTGATCCAATTCTTCATCTGCGGCTTTTTCCATTTGATCTCTTAGTGAATCATTTTCTGTGAAAACCGCATGTCCTTGATATAAACCTTGCGCAGCTACTTCTCCTGCATGATTAATTCGCATCAGAGCGGCTGCATGTGCTTTTTCAGATGTAGTTAAATCATCTTCAGGAAGCCCTGAAGCTGGATTGTCTCTATACTCTTTAGACCGATTTGATTCTATCAGCAGTCTGACTTCGTCTATTGAAGAAATTAATTTATCAAGTGGACTTTGTATTTTTCTTTCCATNNNTCAATTATATCTCATGATTAATTCAAAATTAAGATTCTTGTAATGAAAATTTGAAAATTTATAAAAAATCATGCTTTATTAGAGATTGTTTGCAATGCTTTTTCACCTGCAGTAAAATTTCGCGCCTTAGATTAAAAATTAAGTNATTCGTATGTGTGATCAAATACCTCATAATACNAATGACTATGAAACACGGATTATGATAATGAAAACTTTCTCTGCAAAGCATGATGATGTTCACCGGAAATGGTTCNTGGTNGANGCGACTGGNATAACACTTGGTCGTCTTGCATCAAATATTGCATCAAAACTCAANGGAAAGCACAAAGTTGAATACACTCCTCATGTCGATACAGGCGATTATGTGGTNGTGATAAATGCAGAAAAAGTCAGAGTGACTGGTAATAAACTCAAAGATAAGAAATATCANAGATATACAGGGTACGTCGGTAATTTAAAAACCATGACACTTGAAAAGTTACTAAAGGAGCATCCCGAAAGAGTNATTCATTATGCTGTAAAGGGAATGTTACCCAGAAACCCTTTGGGTAGAAAAATGTTCTCTAAATTGAAAATATACTCTGGTCCTGAGCATAATCATTCAGCTCAACAACCGATACCACTTGAAATAAATGCATAAGGTAAAAACATGACTGATCAACAACATTATGGAACTGGTCGAAGAAAGACATCCACCGCAAGAGTTTTCATTAAACCGGGATCAGGAAATATATCTGTGAACAATAAACCTTTGGATAAATTTTTTGGAAGAAAAACTGCCCAGATGATTGTAAAGCAACCTCTAGAGTTGACCTCCCTNAATAAAAAATTTGANGTTAATGCCACAGTCAAGGGTGGAGGCATAACNGGNCAAGCAGGAGCAATACGTCATGGTTTGACTCGCGCTATAATGAGTTATGATGAATCTCTCAGGTCCGCACTAAGAAAGGCCGGCTTTGTTACAAGAGATGCAAGAGAAGTAGAGCGAAAGAAAGTTGGTCTCAGGAAATCTAGAAGGGCGACACAGTTTTCTAAAAGATAGGATTTTTTTAGATCTTGATATGACAAAAATAATCAGAGCTGAAATTGAACACATTGATGAATTAGCTGAATTATTTAATTCATATCGAGTTTTTTACGAACAAGATTCCAATGTGGATCTCGCAAAAAATTTTATCAAGTCTAGAATGGAGAACAATGAATCCACAATTTTTGTATCACAAAATTCAGACGACGAGTTAATAGGTTTCGTTCAATTATACTCATCTTTTTGTTCTGTCTATGTATGCCCAATTCTTATTCTGTATGATCTTTTCGTCAAGAGAGAAGTCAGAGGAAATGGACATGGTCGAGCTCTTATGAATAAAGCAACAGAGTTTGCTAAATCTGAAGGATACGATCGACTGGAGCTATCAACCGCAACTGATAATTTTATTGGGCAGTCACTATATGAGTCATTAGGATATGAGAGAGATAATGATTTCTATCATTATTCACTAGAGGTTGATAACGAAGACTGAGTATTGGTCTTCATCTCAGGCTACGTTTAAATCATTGAGGGTAAATTTCTTCTACCCCCTGTTCATCAGCAATAAGAAGAACATCTGCTCTCCTGCGTGCAAATATTCCCACTGTTACCACTCCAGGAATCTGATTAAGCTCATTTTCTAACTTAATCGGATCTATAATATCTAAATTGTATATATCGATTATTTCATTTCCATTATCTGTTTTAAAGTTCTCTCTGAAGACTGGTTTGCCCTGATATTTTATTATTTCTCTTGATACGAAGGACCTTGCCATGGGTATGACTTCTATTGGGAGAGGAAAATTACCTAATCTTTTAACAAGTTTTGTTTCATCTGCGATACATATAAATTTACTTGAATTTTCTGCTAAGATTTTTTCACGTGTTAGAGCNCCACCGCCACCCTTAATAAGATGGAGATTCCCGGTAGCTTCGTCAGCACCNTCAATATAAAGATCAAGCATACCAAGTTGATTCAATGGTTGAACCTCGAATCCATTCTTTTTAAGTAAATTCTCTGTCTGAACTGAACTTGAGGCAACAGCTGTAATTTTATTTTTTATCTCTGGTAGCAAGTCAATAAGAAAATTGACTGTAGAGCCTGTTCCCATTCCCAGTAAACAATCATTATGNATNTACTGTATCGCAGCTTTTGCGACATTAAGTTTTTTTTCATTTTGGTCCATCATGATTAATCTATAGTTTTTAATATTTTCTGTCTAGAATAAAATTCCTGACTCACTGATTACGCATGTTAACCCTACATCCCATTTTTCAGTTCGAATTTCTTCTGTTTTTTGGCAATCGAAACCGAGGCCAATCAGGATTGGTTCTTTATTTTGCATATTGCATTCATAAGTATTTAACTTTTCGAATTTTCTGTCATAGTAGCCACCACCCATTCCTATACGGTTTTTTCTAGCGTCAAAGGCGACCAAAGGGACAACCACCAAATCAAGGTTTGATTCAATNGAGATATTTTTTGTTTCAGGTTCTTTTATGCCAAATTTATTTCTACGAAAATGAGTCTTTTTGCTCGTTTTTACAAAATTCATTTCTGAGTTTGGTTTTATTTTTGGCAGGAACAGTTCTTTTTCATCCTTATAGATTGATGAAATTATTAATCCAGTTTGAACTTCATATCTTGTTGAAAGATAGCATCCAATCTTTGTTGAGTTTTTATAGTGTGATGATTTAACGAGATATTCACAGATTTTTCTTGAAGCCGTGTTGATATATCTATCAGTCAATCTGCTTCTTGCCAATTTTTTTTCAGTTCTGATTTTTTCTTTACAGGATGCCATAAGCTTAAAAAGTGCTTCCCGTTCATGCCGTTATACAACATCGCTCTCGAACCGGAGATTCAAGTGGGGTAAACCGAGATCACAACAGGCAGCCTAAAATTAGTTTTGCACACATGATCACAAAGTGAATAACCCCGAAGCGTATATTTAGGATCGAAGGTACCCGCTGCATATCGAACACAACAGGAAGCAAACAAATTATAATGCGTTATTAATTATAGTTCGAGTTGTTTGTTTCCACCGAGCGCGGAATCAAGTCTGTCTGCTAGGATTTTAAGACGATTTCCAAGTGAATTTTCTATTGCTTTATCTTTTGTTTCTGCTTTCAAAAGATCGTGTGCCATGTTGAGTGCCGCCATCACTGCGATCCTATCGAGACCAACAACTTTTCCACTATCTCTTATTTCCCTCATTTTTTTATTGAGTGTTTCTGCAGAATCTAACAANGCGTTTCTCTCGCTTGCGAGACATGAAATTTGATACTCTTTTTCAAGAATTTTTACACTAACATGTGCGTACATCTCGCTCATTGAATACTCTCCAGTTATTTACCTTGTTCCATAGATTTAAGGCGAACAATCATTGCTTCAACTCTAGCTCTGACTTCTTCATTCTTTTGAACCATCGTGGCTCGTTCCTTTGAGAGTGTCTCTTGCTTTTCTTTTAATGATTTGTTTTCTGACTGCAATTGATTGCATATCTTTACAAGATCATCAAGACGATCCTCAAGCCTTCTAAGATCACTCTCAAAATTAAGATTTATTTTGTTTTCCATCAGTCTAATATAAAGATGACTAGTAATTTAATCAATTAAGTTCGTTAAATTTTATATAATCTAGATACCTAATAAGTGAATTAACAATGACAGTATTTGATATTAATTTTAAAAATCTAGAATTTAATCTAAAGCAGTGTGGCTCAGATTGGTTTGCATCACAATGCCATGGGCTTATTTGTGCCCGTCTTTCGGTTCTTGGTCCAATTTCATTGGAGTTGTGTTTGAGCCAAATATTTGAGCATTCAAAAAAACAATCACAAGAATTTAATCAATCGCAAAAAGAAATCAAAGATTTATTCAATGCTACTTGGGCTAAATTAGATGCAAGACAATCTGATTTTGATCTGCTNCTACCTGTTGATGAAAGCTCTATTAAGGAACAAACAATCGCCTTATCGCGATGGTGTGACGGTTTTCTTCACGGCATAGTCACCGGAAAAAATCCAAAAGAACTAAAAAGTCTTTTTTCTAGAGAACCAATCAATATCATCATCAAAGATATGGTAGAGCTCACACGAGCAACTGTATCATCATCAGATGACGATGATGAAGAGTTAGGTTACCTCCTTGAAATCCGTGAATATTTGAGGACTTGTGCACAATTGGTATATGAAGAATTAACAGATTTTAGGGATAGCATTAACAAGATTAANTCTAATTGAGTTTAAAGATACATAAATAAAATAACATTAAGCTATGAAGAGTGATTTCAAAAAAAGAAGAAAAATATTAATGGATAAAATAGGAAATGATTCTGTGCTAATCATTCCAAGCGCTCGACATTACAAACGAACAAGAGATGTTGAATATCCTTACAGACAAGACAGCGATTTCTTCTATTTAACAGGGTTTGGAGAATCAGATTCGTTAATGATGTTAATTCCTGACAAAAAAAATGGTCAATTTATTCTTTTTTGCAAAGACAAGGATCCCTTAAGAGAAAGATGGGATGGTCCAATAGCCGGGCCAATTNAAGCAAAAAAGGACTTTGATGCTGACCAATCATATGCCATCGATAAAATAGAAGAGCTCCTACCAAATTTGATAAAAGGGAAAAAATTAATTTATGCCCCATACGATAAGGATGAAAAATTTTCTCTAAGATTAAAGAAATGGATTCAGTCAAGTGATAGATTGTTAAAAATTAAAAATTCCAAAACGAAAATCTTAAACTCATCCAATATCCTACATGAAATACGCCTTATTAAGAGTGAATCAGAAATAAGGAAAATGAGAAAAGCAGCTAGGATTGCTGTCGATGCTCATAGAAAAACAATGAGTAAGGTCAAGACATTNAGATACGAATATGAATTGGAAGCTGAAATTAAATATGAATTCGCTAAATCTAATTCAACAAGCTCNTANATACCAATTGTTGGAAGCGGAAAGAATTCTTGCGTACTTCATTATAATTCCAATAACTCTGTCCTCAAAGATGGGGATTTAGTTCTAATAGATGCAGGATGTGAAACAGAATTCTATGCCTCAGATATAACCAGGACTTATCCTGTAAATGGCAAATTTACTAGACAGCAAAAAGAGATATATAACATAGTACTTGATGCGCAAAAAGCAGCAATCAGCCAAGCCAGAAGAGGCAATAAATTCTCTGATCCTCATGATGCAGCGGTTATTATAATTACTCAAGGTTTAACTAAAATTGGCCTCTTGAAAGGAAATATCTCTGACCTCATTAAAGAAAAGTTATATACAAGATTCTTCATGCATAGAACCAGCCATTGGATAGGTATGGACGTTCATGATGTAGGAGATTACATGATTGATAATGAATGGCGATCGCTAGAAAATGGCATGGTCCTCACTATTGAACCAGGAATTTATATTGATGATAGTGANGACATTCCANAGGAATACAGGNAAATTGGAGTTAGAATTGAGGACATGGTCCTCGTAAATAATAGCTCTCCTGAAGTCATGACTTGTGGGCTCGNAAAAGAAATTAATGAGATTGAAGAAATTATTAGCAATGAACTCAACTGAAATAAAAAAATATGATGTCGTAATCGCTGGAGGAGGGATGATTGGAATTGCTATGGCNCTATCCTTGTCATCTCTTGACCTCAAGATAGCNGTTGTNGAAAGAATAAAGCGCACCAGTAAAGAGCAACCGAGCTTTGATGATAGATCAACTGCATTATCNAGGAGCAGTCAAAACATGTTTGAAGCAATGGGAATATGGGAAAAAATNAAAAAGGCATCAACACCTATCAATAAAATTCATGTCTCAGAAAAAGGACAATTTGGTTTTTCCCATATTTGCTCANAAGAACAACAAGTAGAAGCCCTTGGATATGTNATTATTAATCGTGTCCTTGGNGGGGTCATGAATAGNGAATTANAGAANAAAGAAAATATAAAGATCTTTTGTCCATATGAGGTNGAATCATTTTNTGAGGGAAAGACTGAGTGTAATGTTAGTCTGAAATCAAATGATAAGAAAAAGAATAAAATAGAGATCACTTCTCAACTACTTATAGCTGCGAGTGGAGCTAATTCGGGCCTGCATCAATTACTAGGTATTAATTCAAATGTTATAAATTATCAGCAAGATGCGATCATAGGAAATGTTATGACCGATATCCCAATTGAAAACAGGGCGTTTGAGAGATTTTATTCTGAAGGATCAATTGCTTTTCTCCCACTTGCGAACAACAGATCGGCTTTTATCTGGGTTCTGCCGAACAAAAACTCTGAACAAATGATGATTACCTCTGATGATGAATTTTTAGGATTGCTTCAAAAAGAATTCGGTCTGAGGCTCGGAAAATTCAGTGATCTAGGTAACCGTGTTAAATATTCTCTGAAGTTGACAAAAGCTCTCAGACTTCATTCAAAGAGAGCAGTGCTGGTTGGAAATGCTGCTAATAGTTTGCATCCGATTGCAGCACAGGGCTTCAATCTTGGTCTTCGTGATGTTGCCACTTTAAGTGATTGTATTTATGAGGGAATAATCAATGAAGAATTCGAGACCAACATTGGAAAATTACTAAATAAATATTCAGCTTGGAGAAAACCAGACCATGAAAAACTGACCTATTTTACCGATGGTTTAGTGAGGCTATTTGATAGTAAAAGTCACTCAATGAGTATCTTAAGACGAGCTGGTATGGTTGGATTTGATATAATACCGGGATTCAGGAGATTGTTTGTCAGGCATACCATGGGCCTGGCTGGAAAGCTCCCTAGACTTTCCAGGGGAATCCCATTCAAATGAAAAAGCAAAATANAATCGTNATAGTTGGTGCNGGTATTGTTGGCATGCTTGCTGCAATTCTTCTGCGAAAATCAAAAATTCCTGATGAGACTCAAATTATCATTATTGAAAAAAGTGATATGAATTTTGCTNTTGANNATAAAGAAATAGATATCAGAGTTTCTGCCGTTTCNTCTGGCTCGATTGAAATNTTNAAGAAGATAGATCTNTTNAGTAGCCTTGATGAAGATAGGCTTTTTAGATTTNAAAATATGAGAGTTTGGGATGGNAGTGAACCTATTAATNGTCACTCAACAATTAATTTTTGTGCGGATGAGTTCGGTAGTCGTGAACTCGGATTCATTATAGAGAATTCTCATATTCAATCTAAATTATATGANATGGCAAAAAAATTGAATATNATTTTCTATCAGAATTGCACAATTGANNGTCTCNATGACGANTNTNNAAAAAATCAAATAATATTAACTCTCAACAACAACAANACTATTGAAACTGATCTTTTGATCGGTGCTGANGGAACGAATTCGANAATAAGGTCACTAAAAAACATTAAAATGAAAAAATANCNTTNTNATCAATCAGCTCTGGTTGTNNATGTACAATCTGAGAGTGATCACGAGGGGATTGCNTACCAGAGATTTTTGAAAGAGGGNCCGATCGCGCTNCTNCCTCTCGGAGAGAAANAAGTTTCAATTGTTTGGTCGACAACACCCACGATTGCCNCCNAGGCAAAAAATNTGAATGATNATGAACTTAGTCAATTATTATCNGAAAAGAGTGATTTTGCTCTTGGCAATCTNAAAATTATAAGNNNAAGTGCTGTTTTNCCTATNAGATATCAACATGNTAANNGCTATGTTACAAATCAATTCGCGTTAATCGGTGANGCAGCACATTCTATACATCCNCTTGCTGGTCAAGGTTTAAACTTGGGNATNGCAGATGCTTANGATCTATATAAAGTTGTNGAGGAATCCTTTGAAAAAGGACAATACATNGGTGANTTTACTTCATTGAGACCTTATGAAAGAAAACGAAGAGCAGCGAACAGTNTNATGTTANATTTTGTNGATTTNATNAATCGGTTATTCTCAGTAAATTACAAAAGTTTGACTACAGTCAGAAAGTATGGAATGAGATTTTTTAACAGGACCACGCTGCTAAAAAATAAGGCAATAAAAATTGCCCTTAATATGTAACATTACAATTTGTCATCATCAAAAAAGGATTAAATTAATGAAAAAAATAATTTGCATTTTTTTGTTTGTGATTCAATTTATCTCAATTGAAATACATGCGCATCATTCATTTACAGCAGAATTTTCAGCAGAGAGAGTGATAGAGCTGAGTGGAGTGATACAAGAAGTATGGTTCAAAAATCCTCATGTACGTTACTTACTTCAAGTTGAAGACGAGGATGACAAAAATGTTACATGGGATCTCAGAGGTTCACCAGTGGTTTGGTTGGCAAGAAAAGGATGGACAAAAGATAGGATAAAAAAAGGAGACGAGATAACTGTCTCTGGGTATCCAGGCCACGATGGTAAAAAAATGCTCTCAATAATTGAGGTTAAATTATCAGATGGATCTACACTCATCGATAAGGCGCCAAGCAGATGAACTGGATATTTAAAAACAACTTAAGCTTCATTACAATTTTACTTTTGATATACACAAATTGTATGGCTTCAGATATTGATGGTATTTGGAGAATTTCTCTGCAAGATTCTAACAGAACACTGATTGGAGATCTTGAAATAGAAACAACAGATTCTGGATTAATAGGTTATTTAGAGGGTGGTCCTGTTGACATAAAAATTGATGGTGAAAATTCTATTGAGATAATCGCTGATAGTAGAGATGTCAGAGGATTCATCTTCAACAGACGAATGACCGGGACTTTTGAAGAAAATTTTATGTCAGGCACTTATCAACAGGAGGGAGCAGCTGCACAAAGAGAAGAACCAGGTCCATGGAGTGCCGTTCGGAATGAAAACAAGGTAGTGGAAAGTATGATTGCTAAACATCCTGATATAACTGGAACATGGGCAGCAACACAAGAACTGGATTTTAGAAAATATACAATGTCATTGACAGAAAAGGGTGAAAATTGGCTTAAAACCTATATGCCTTATTACGATCAGCCAGATGTGAGATGCACATCTATTGGGCTTCCAGCATTGATAACGTATTCATTCCCTTTCGAAATAATTGAGAGTGAGGGACGTTTAACAATGTTATATGAATATCAATCAAAGGTAAGAAGAATTTGGATGGAAAAAGATGAGCCTAGTGAGTTCATGCCTCCTTCGCGTATGGGTTTTTCTGTAGGAAAATGGGAGGGTTCCACGCTCGTAATAAAGACAAATCTTCTGGAAAAGACAATAAGAGATTTTCGAGGAGAATTAGTGTCTGAAAATGCCACAATCGAGGAGAGGTACTTCTTGAGTGATGACGGACAAAAGTTGAATGCAATAATCATATTGCATGATGCTGAAAACTATAAAAAAGCTCCAATTAGAAGAAGGCAGTGGGTTAGAAATAAGGCAACCGAAATTTTCCCATATTCCTGTGATCCAGATTCATTTTATATACCCATGTATCAGGAGAATAAGATGCAGATGTATATTGATAGATCAGAACTTCGATTCTAGGGTAAAGAATGCATTCATCAAAATTATTGATAATTCTTCTTTCTCTCTTATGTCTCAGTAATTTGAGAGCTGACGATGAAACATGGTCAAAAACAATTGAAAATGTATCTTCATCCATTGTAAGCATTAAGATAGATAGTCCGAGAGCGTTCGATACAGAGTGGAAGTCATCTTCGCAAGCAACAGGATTCATTGTAGATGCTGAGAATGGAATCATACTGACAAATCGTCACGTTGTTAATCCAGGACCTGTGCATGCAGAAGCATTGTTTTTAAATAATGAAGAAGTAGAGCTGTTACCACTTTATCGTGATCCGGTTCATGATTTTGGTTTCTTTGGTTATGATCCAGAAAAATTAGAGCACATGAATCCATCAGCTCTTCCACTGATTTCGTCAGGTGCCGAAGTGGGACAGGAAATAAGGGTTATAGGAAACGATGCAGGAGAAAAGTTATCCATCCTTACTGGAATCATTGCAAGGTTGGATCGTTCTGCACCAAACTACGGAAGAGGAAACTATAATGACTTCAATACATTTTATATGCAAGCAGCCTCAGGTACTTCAGGTGGCTCATCGGGTTCACCAGTAATTAATATCAAGGGTGAGGTTGTAGCTCTTAATGCAGGAGGAAACAATTCAGCTGCCAGTAGCTACTTTTTGCCCCTAAATCGAGTTGTAAGAGCCCTTGAATTAATCTCGCAAAAAAAGCCAATCACAAGGGGTACTATTCTTACAGAGTTTGAATTTTTACCAATTGATAAGCTAAAAAGACTTGGCATGTCTCGAACAACTGAATCCTTATTGCTAGACAATGAAGATAAAGATAATGGCTTGTTGGTTGCAAAGAGAATTATTAAAGATTCTCCTGTGTATAACTACCTTAAATCAGGAGATATCTTAACTAAAATCAATGGTAATCCCATCACTGACTATATTGATTTGGCTGATCAATTAGATGGCAATGTGGATCAAGCAATTTCAATTGAAATAGAGAGAAGTGGAAAGAAAATTAGCTTTTCTGTTGTGGTAACTGACTTATTCAATGTTACACCCGAATCTTATCTTACATTCGGTGGTGCCATCATAAATAACCTCTCGTACCAGCAAGCTCGACATTACAACCGAAAATTAGAGGGAGCCTATATTGCCGATCCGGGATACATATTCTCCAGGTCAGGAATTCCAACAGGTTCAGTGATACTCGAAGCCGATGGAATTGCGATAAGAAACCTAGATGATCTTGAGCTTTTGATATCATCTTTATCTGATGGTAAACAAATGAATGTTCGTTATGTTCGTTATTCTGATCCCATAAATGAGGTCTTAAGATCTATTGAAGTTGATCATAAATGGTTTATGAGTGAACGTTGTTCATTAAGTAAAGAAGATGGCTTTTGGCCTTGCAGAAAAATTGAAGAGATAAAAAAGTTTCCGAGAATACAAAAAAAACAATCTACGAAATTAATTGATTATCTTGATACTAGAAAGAACAAGATTAGCGCATCGTTAGTTCATGTGAATTTTGATTTACCCTATCCCTTAGCTGGGATAATGGAGAAGCATTATTATGGAACAGGAGTAGTTGTTGATAATGAAAAAGGCCTTGTTATCGTTGATAGGAATACTGTACCTATTTCAATGGGTGATGTTAAATTAACCTTTGCTGGCTCTCTCCAAATACCAGCAAGGGTTGAGTATATTCATCCTATTCATAACATCGTACTTTTAAGTTACGACGTCGATTTAATTGGAAATACACCAGTTCAGAGCGCAGAATTTAATGTTGAGAAGATTGATGAAGGAGATGAAATATGGTTATTTGGCTTAAAAAGTGATCATCAGCTTTATACGCAGAAAACAAATGTTTCTTCAATCGATCCTCTAATGCTCCCCCCATCACTTAGTTTTCGTGACACGAATATTGAGGTAATTAATTTAACAAATGCACCTGATGAAATCGTTGGTGTTCTATCCGATGAAAATGGGCGCATAAGGGCAATGTGGACAAGTTTCTCATACCGATCAAGAGGGGAATCGTATCAAATGAATAGAGGCATCAATGCTGAATTGATTTCAGATTTCATTGATTCTTTTGAAAAAGAAGAATCGCTTCGCTCATTGGAGCTCGAATTAAATTATATTCCTCTATTTGCTGCTCGAAAATTAGGTTTGAATGATGACTGGATTTCCAGATTTGAATCACAAAAAGAAACTAAACAAAGAATGCTGGTTGTAAAAAATGTTATTGCAGGTTCACCTATGTCCAATGAAATCAGATCAGGAGATATAATCCTTACCATCAATGGGAGTCTTATTGGATCATACAGGGACTATGAGGTGGCGATTCAGGAAAAAAATCCTAGACTTGAGATTTGGCGTGATAAAGAGAGGATTGAGGTCTCCGCGTCAACTTCAGAACTTAATGGCAATAGTATTGATGAAGCTATATTCTGGGCTGGTGCTCACATACATAAACCTCACCGAGCGCTCAATCAAAGAGGAATTGAATCTAAGGGGGTTTATGTGGCTTTCAATAATTACGGATCACCCGCTACACGATATGGATTAAGTGCGGGACTGAGTATCATTGAGGTGGATGATACTCCGATCTCGAATCTCGCTGATTTTAAAGAGAGCGTTCGTTCCAAGAAGTTCAATGATACGATCAAGTTAGCCACTCTCTCTTGGAATGGAAGTAAGAATGTTATTACAATGAAATTAAACAATAGATATTGGCCAGC
>PBAE01000007.1 GCA_002715745.1 Woeseiaceae bacterium | reverse complement strand
CTCTAAATTCCTCAAATTCATTTAAAAATTGGTTGTCTTATTTAAGATCACGAGAAGAGTTAACAATAAATGGGCTTGCTGATTTTGTAGATAAAATAGAATCTTGCATAGTTCTAAATGAAAAAATTATAGAAAACTTTAGAGCGAATATTTTTAATCATATCTCGTTGATTATCTTGAGTAACAATAAAATTCTCGGTAACTTCGATTCATCTGAACATGAGAACTTAAGAAGAAAGTTTAGAGAGATTGATAAAAAACTAATGAAAGCACAAAGAGAGCTTATTGCTGCAAAAGCCTCCAATATTTCATTGCCATCTGGCGAAAATTCACCTGTAGTTTCAAATAAAACAGAGATACATTGTATAAAACATGAGCTCGGAAAAAAAACCAGGTTTATCTCAACTCGAAATTTACTATCAAGGGCTGGAGAAACAATTTCTACAATAAAACCATGCTTCTTAATGAGCCCAACTTCTGTTGCTCAATATCTCGATCCAAATATAGAACCGTTTGATTTGTTGATAATGGATGAGGCATCACAAATTAAGGTTGAATATGCAATTGGCTCAATAGCTAGGAGTAAGCAACTTGTTATAGTAGGAGATCCAAAACAATTACCTCCTACAACATTTTTTGAGCAAACACTCTATGAAGAGCCAGATGAAGATGATGAATTAGATATCCAAGACATGGAAAGTATATTAGACCTTATGATGTCAAGAGTCAGATTAAGGAGACTCAGATGGCACTATAGGTCGAAACATCATGATTTAATAAAATTCTCAAATCATCAATTTTATGACAGTGATCTATTGGTATTTCCATCTCCTCATAGTTCAAAGAGTGGCTATGGTCTAATCTATAGAGAAATAGAAGGAACTTTTAATAATGGAATAAACCATGATGAAATAACTGCAGTTATTGGCGAAATAAAAAATCATTCTATTATGTATCCGAATGAAACTCTTGGTATTGCAGCAATGAATAGAAAACAATCAGATGCAATAGAAGATGAACTTCTAAATTTGGAGAGAGGTGATTCAGAGTTCCGAGAATGGAAAAGAAAAATTTCAAGAAAAGATCCTATCTTTATAAAGAATTTAGAGAATATTCAGGGTGATGAAAGAGATGTGATTATTATATCCATGACTTACGGAAAAGATAAAGATGGAAACTTAAACAGCTTTTTTGGGCCCATCTCAAAACCTGGCGGCCACAGAAGAATAAATGTCTTAATAACAAGATCTAAAAAGAAAATGATAGTAATCAGCTCATTAAAAACTGAGAACATTAAAGGTGACTCAGATGGTAATAGGGCTGTTAGGGGTTTTATTGAGTTTTGTAAGACAAAAAAACTACCTCAAAATATAAAAATTACAAATAGGCCACCTGACAGTGATTTTGAAATTGATGTAGCTAGATCTCTTAATAGAAGTGGATTCAAATGTGAGATGCAATTGGGTGTAGACGGATTTTTTCTAGATATAGCCGTACTCCACCCAGATAAAGAGGATCAATACATAATGTGTATTGAATGTGATGGTGCGACATATCATAGTTCTGTCACAGCTAGAGATAGAGATCGAATCAGGCAAGAGCATCTAGAAAATCTGGGGTGGACTGTAAGGAGAATATGGTCTACTGAATGGTTCAATAACTCGAAGAGAGTAATTGATCCAATCATAAATGAGCTGAATGAGATAATTAAATCTGAGCCTAAAAATCAAGAAATAATTGAGAATCAGCAGCAATCTAATGAACTAGATCAATTCAAACTAATTCTAGAAAGTGACACCCCACTTGAAGATAAATTAACAAGATTCAACGATAAAATAGTAAAAAAGGAAATTCCTAATACAGATGATGAAGAACGTCTACTCAATAAAAATATCATAAAAATACTTGTTAATGAGTTGCCACAAAATAGAGAAGAGTTTGCTGAGGTAACTCCCGAGTATATGAGAAAAAAAATCTGCCGCAAAGAAGCGCATGAATTTATGAATATGGTTTTAGAGATTGTAAGATATGAAAGCTGAGTTTTGATGTTATAAATCATATTCTTTTTTTGCTTTTTCTCTCAGTAATTTTCTTTTTGATTTAATATCATCTTCACTTAACTCAATTCTTCTCTCTGCTTTGTTGTTTCTTTGTACAAAGAAAGCAAAATAAATTATTGCTACTGATATAAGAAGTAACAAGATTATAAGTATTATGTTAGGTGATTCTTTAGCATTTATTCTGTCGTATTCGTCTAATTCTAGTCTTAATGTTTGAATCTGCTCTACATTTCTAGTAACTGCGTCTCCTAATGAGAGGATATTCTTTATTGATGTTAAAGACTCATTTTGAAGTCGATCTATAATTGCATCTATTTCTTTAACTGTTGTGTTTGTATCATCCAGAGACTGCCGTACTAGATCTACTTGTTGAAATAACTCATTTATATTTTCTAGTTCAGTCTCAAAGGTATCTACCTTTACTAATTTAGAATTTATCTGATTTAATGCTTGCTCTTGGTCGTAAGATAGCTCTGCTAATTTTTGTTTTAAGTACTCCAGCAATATATAGCTTTCATTTTCATCTTCATCATCATAATTTAAATTACCTAATTTAGAATTTATCTGATCAATTGATTCTTTTATCTCGTCAATGTCTTTAGATTTAGACTCATCAGATGCATTTCCATTAAATTTATTTAAATTACTAGATATACTGGATATTTCACCAGTTAAATTATCAGGGTTTCCCTGTTCTCGGGATAATATATATAAATCAAGGGCAATTTCTCTATCACTTTCTGAAACTGCATCAATGATATAGAGATCGGCTAAAGCTTTAGATGCTCTATAACTACCCAGTTTTGAGCCTTCTTCGAACCAATATTTGGCAGAAAGATTATTAGATTTTACACCATATCCTCCGTTTTTATATATTTCTCCAATATAGAAATGAGAGTTAATATGTCCTTGTTTTGCTGATCTATTAAACCATAAAAGTGCGGTTTGATAATCTTTCTCAAACCCTCGGCCATAATAGTAAAGAATTCCAATATTGTATTGCGCAGTACTATTTCGGTTTTGAATATGAAGTTTTCTCCATTCTCGATAAGCGGCTTTGAAGTCTCCTGATCTATATAATTCCGTACCTTTATCTTGATATGAATACAGAGTGTTCGAAGATAAAATCATCAAAGACAAGAATATGCTTAAAGAAAAATTTTTTTTATTAAGTAGACACATGCCATTAATAATGTCTCATATTTTTAAATTGTTCAAATTCAAAAAGATTGGTTTTTATAAAATAGAGTTATTAGCATTATTTATCTTATTTAGTTTTTTATTTTATTAAACTCGTGTTATTTTTTATTTATGAAGATAAAAAAAGCATCAATACTGCTATTAATTTCACTTACAATCTTCTCGTGCACATCAAATAATCAATTAGACAATGTGCAAATTAAAATGCGAGATGGCGTAAATTTATCAACAGATATATATATTCCTGAGGGGAAAGGCCCTTTCCCAATTATTCTCTCTAGAGTGCCTTATGGTTCGAAATCAGACTACATTTTACAGCCTTTTTACGGTGAGTATTTTAATGAACGTGGTTANGTNTATGTCAGTCAAAATGTTCGTGGAAAATTTGGTTCAGAGGGTATTTTTACGGCTTATGTAGAAGGTCAAGAAATCCCTGATGCTTACGACACAATTGATTGGATAGTCAAGCAAGANTGGAGTGATGGCAACGTTGGNGTNATGGGNGANTCTTATTATGGTTATACTTCACTTATGGCAGCAGTCAGCGGTCATCCCGCTGTAAAGGCTATTTCACCAGCGAACATTACTCTTGCCAGAGAAAAGCAATCTTTAGATGGTGTATTCCCAATACAGGCCAGCGGATTATGGACCTTAAATATGGATGATATTGTCAATGGCGAATATCAAGATACAGACAGCCTGAATTTGTACCACCTGCCAATGATCACATTAGGGTCAGTCAACAACATGAGGGACAACCTTTGGATAGAGCGGGTGGAGGGTTATTCAAAAGATCCCGGTGAACTAAAAGAAGAAGCAATCGAGCAATACAAAAAGATTCAGGTGCCTGCGCTGCATTTTGGTGGTTGGTATGACACCTTTACTCGGGGATCTATCGCAATTTGGAATGGCATTCAAACTTACAGTGAAAATCCAGATGTACACGATAAACAATGGTTGGTAATGGGTCCGTGGGATCACGACAGCATGAGTGTGCACATTGCCGATATTACTCCTAAAACAACCATTGGAAAGAGAGATTTTGGTGTTAATGCTATTAATACTTATGGAGAAACCGTTACTGCGTTTTTTGATTATTTCTTAAAAGGCGAGAATAACGGATTTATTGATAATAAAAGAATTCGTTATTTCAATATCGGTAATGACGATTGGCGAGAAACAGACGAATGGCCACCTGCATCCAGTGAAGTTCAATCTCTTTATTTGAGTGAAAATAAAATGCTTTCCAATATTCCTCCAAGTTTGAACTCGGTGAGTGGCTATACATATGATCCGAATAATCCCATTACAATAACTGAAGGTACCAACATTTGGTCAAGATCGTCTCAAATGAGAGATAGAAGTGCTTTGCTTGAAAGAGACGATGTGTTGGTGTTTGAGACGGAGGCTTTAGAGGAAGATCTTGAGATAACAGGTGATATTTCATTGGAACTGTTTGCTTCTTCATCAGCCATTGATACAGACTTCACGGCAGCCATCGTGGATGTATATCCAGACGGATATAGCCTCTTAATTCAAGAGGGCATTTTGAGGGCAAGTCATAGAAACAAAAGCGAGAGTCTATCTCACATTAATCCCAACGAAATCTACCAATTCAATATAGATCTCTGGTCAACCAGTTACGTGATTCCGGCTGGACATAAATTGAGACTGGAGATTTCCTCGAGTAATTTCCCTAGATTTGCCAGAAATCTCAATAATGGCAAACCCTTTGGTATGAGTTCGGACATTGTTATCGCAGACCAAAAGGTTTATTTCGGTGAAAAATATCCGTCGAGACTCTTATTACCTGTTATCAAATAAATGATTGCTATGAAGGTTAATCAATATAATAATAATTTATTTAATATTAAATAAATAATAAAAACAATAATTTAAAATATATATATAAAGTGAATTATACAAAGGAGTTAATATGGCGCTCGTGAAACCACTTGAAGAGAATGAGATTGAATCCGATCTTTGTGAATTTATCCAGTTTTTTAAGGGGCCATTGGGAGTAATACCCAACAGTGTCAGGACGATGTCGAGAAGGCCAAAGATTGCCAGGGCGTTCACCGAACTGAATATGGCAGTTATGGAGTGTCATGGGAATGTAACTCCGGAATTTAAAAGAATAATTGGTTATATAACGAGTTATGTATCAGGATGCAGATACTGTCAAGCACATACTATTTTAGGTTCTCAACGTTTTGGTTCAACTGAAGCGCGCCTCAAGGATGCGTGGAACTATGAGAATAGTGAGCACTATACAGACGCTGAAAAAATTGCATTAAAATATGCGCACGCGGCAGCTTCTGTCCCTAATGGTGTCGATGCAGAACTAGAAAATAAACTCAAAGAACATTGGGAAGACAATGATATTGTTGAAATTACCGCGGTAATAGCATTATTTGGTTATTTAAACCGATGGAATGACTCTATGGGGTCAGCATTGGAGGATCTGCCAATTGAAGCCGGAAATAATTTACTTGGTGATACTGACTGGGAAGTAGGCAAACACAAATAATCTCAGTATGTCCAACGCACCTGAATACAATATTGATCTGAGCGAATTCAAAAAAGACCCTTATCCGGATCTGGCGGAAATGCGTCATTCAGCACCCATTGCTAAGGTGCCCCAGCTAAATGCTACTTTATTTACTAAACGTGACGATATTTTTATCAATGAGAAGAAAATTGATGTCTTTTCATCAAGACAACCAGAAGGTCTCATGACAAAACTCATGGGCGAGAACATGATGAGAAAGGACAGCATGGCACATCAGAGAGAAAGAAAAGCTATCTCTTCCTCGGTATCACCAAAAACTGTCAAAGAAACATGGTCAAATCACTTCGACGAACAGGCTGATCAGATACTCACTAAAATAGAGCCTTTAGGGTCAGCAGATTTAATCGAAGCATATGTCAAACCACTATCAGGTGAAGCACTTAAATTGGTTACCGGTCTCACAAATATGAGTTACCAAGAAATGGATAGAGTGAGCCAAGGCATGATTGATGGCTGTGCAAATTATGCTGGAGATAAGACCATTGAAGAAAATTGTTATGATTGTACAAGATCAATAGATTTTCATATCGACGAAATGATTCCTGAGTTAAAGAGTAAACCTAATGCCTCAATACTCAGTGTGCAACTTGAAGCAGGTTTGTCTGAAGAACAGATTCGAGCTAATGTTAAGTTAGCAATATCCGGCGGTCAAAATGAACCAAGGGATGCTATCGCGGGCAGTATTTGGGCGCTCTTGAGAGAGCCAGATCAACTCCTTAAAGTAAAAGAAGGCCATCACTCATGGTTACAAGCATTTGAAGAATATGGCAGGTGGATCTCACCCATTGGAATGTCCCCAAGAGAAATAGCAAAAGAATACACATACAACGATATTAAGTTTGATAAAGGCGAGCGAGTCTTTTTTATGTTCAGTTCTGCAAATAGGGATGAAGAATTTTTTGATAATCCAGACTGCTTTGATTCAAGCAGAGATTTGAGACCTACCGTCACATTTGGTGCTGGACCACATTATTGTGCTGGTGCATGGGTATCACGTGCATTGATTGCTGATATTGCTTTGCCGAAAGTATTTGATCGGTTAAAAAATTTAAAATTAACCGATCCCAATGATGTTGATTTTGATGGATGGGCATTTAGAGGTCCCCTGAGCTTAAGATGTGAATGGATTGTTTAATTATTCAGAATTAGAATGAAATATATTATTGTTTTTCCACATTAAATTGCACTATAATGTTCTTGGATAGATATTAAACGTAGAAATCTGACCCCACAAAGGGGTTTTTTTTTAGGGGAACGAGTTAACGTTAATTGGGACTAAGGTCCCTTTTTTTGTATGTCAAACATGGGAAAATGCAAATAGAAAAGATAAACACGATCGTTGAGCCAGCAATCAATGGCATGGGTTATGAATTGTCAGACATCGAAGTAAAGCAGCATGGCCGTGAAAAGTTATTGAGATTATTCATTGATAAACCTGAAGGCATATCATTGGATGACTGTGAATCGGTCAGCCGTCAAGTCAGCTTACTGCTTGATGTAGAGGACCCAATCTCTGAAGATTATGTGCTAGAGATTTCTTCTCCAGGGCTAAACAGGACCTTGAAAAAACACGAGCACTATCAGAAGTTTCTGAATAGTGAAGTAAAAATTAAATTACTCCCAACGATAGAGGGAAGAAGGAACTATCGGGGCAGATTAATATCAGCATCAAAAGATCAGATTGTAGTTAAAGTAGATAATGAAAAGCATACTATTGAAATGCGCTCAATTGAGAACACAAGGCTGGTTCCTGAGTTATAAAGAATGTTTTTGGAGATATAAATTAAAATGAGTAAAGAAATACTAACGGTAGTTGAGGTGGTTTCAAATGAAAAAGGCGTTGAAAAAGACGTTATATTTGGTGCCATTGAGGCAGCACTCGCTTCTGCAGCAGCAAAAAAACACGAAGAGGACATCGACGCGAGAGTTCAGATTGACAGAAAAACAGGTGAGCATGAAACCTTCAGAAGATGGATGGTTTTCGAGGATGAATCTACAGAACTTGAATTTCCTGATCAAGAGCTCAGAATGATCGACGCCGTCGATATTGATGAAAATGCTACGCCAGGTGAATATGTTGAAGTGCCAATAGATTCGGTTGAATTTGGGAGAATCACGGCCCAAATGGCCAAACAAGTGATTGTGCAAAAAGTTCGTGAAGCTGAGAGAGATCAAGTCACTGACGAATACAAAGATCGTGAGGGTGAACTGCTCTCGGGTTTAGTAAAACGTGTAGATAGGAACGGCGCTTATATTGATCTAGGTGGGAATGCAGAAGGTTTTATACCCAGAGAAAACCTAATACCTCGAGAAGCCATTAGAATGCACGATCGTGTCAAAGCCATACTCGCTGAGGTCAAAGACGAGCCAAGAGGCCCACAACTTATCCTAACAAGAACGTCTCCACAGTTCTTGATAGAGCTCTTTAAAATTGAGGTTCCCGAAGTTGGACAAGGTTTAATTGAGATCCTTGGCGCTGCAAGAGATCCTGGTCTCAGAGCAAAAATTTCTGTCAAGAGCAATGAGCCCAGAATCGATCCAGTTGGAGCGTGTGTTGGTATCAGAGGATCACGCGTGCAATCAGTATCAAATGAACTTGCTGGTGAGAGAGTTGATATTATTTTGTGGAACGATAATCCAGCTCAATATGTAATTAATGCAATGTCTCCAGCTGAAGTTATATCTATTGTTGTTGATGAAGATGCGCACAGTATGGATGTCGCTGTAGAAGAGGAGAAACTATCTCAGGCAATCGGAAGAGGTGGTCAAAACATTCGACTTGCAAGCGAATTAACTGAGTGGGAGTTGAATGTGATGACAGAAGTTGACGCCGATATGAAAAATGAACAAGAGACACGTGGTTTGATTGAATTGTTTTCAGGACAACTAGATGTTGATGAGGAAGTTGCATTGATTCTTGTTCAAGAAGGATTTGCTTCTGTTGAAGAAGTCGCATATGTGCCCGCTTCTGAATTGATGCAGATAGAGGAATTTGATGAAGACATAGTTGATGAGCTAAGAAATCGAGCGAGAGATGTGCTTCTCACACAAGCTATTGTTGCTGAGGAAATTATTGAGAATGCTGAACCAGCTGATGATCTTCTAGAGCTAAAAGGAGTTACGAAGAGTTTGGCATCTAAACTTGCTAGTAAGGGTGTTATTACTCGAGAAGATCTCGCTGAATTAGCTTCTGATGATTTGATTGAAATAGAGGATATGGAAAAAGAAAAAGCAGATGCATTAATTATGGATGCGAGATCACACTGGTTTGATGAAGACGAAGAATAAATATGAATGGAGTCAATAAATGGCAGATGTAACTGTTTCACAATTCGCTAGTGTACTTAAAGTTCCGCTAGAGAAACTCTTATCTCAGCTTGCTGATGCTGGGATTGTAGTAAATGGTGGAGACGATACTATAAATGATGATGCTAAAATGAAATTACTCAATCATCTTCGAGAGAGCCATGGAATTGATGAAGGTAACAAAGAAAAGACAGTACCAAAAAAAATAACCCTTAAAAGGAAATCACAAATTGAGCTAAAGCTCTCAGGGTCACAAGGCAGATCTAGGACTGTCAATGTAGAGGTCAGAAAAAAGAGAACGTACGTAAAAAGAGATGTCCTAGAAAATCAAGCAGAACAAGAAAAGAAAGAAAAAGAACAAAGAGAAAAACAAGAGCAAGAAAAAATTCAAAAAGAAATACTAGAGAAGCAAAAACAAGAGCTACAGCAAAAAGAAGCCGAAGAGCTAAAGAAAAAAAAGGAACTTCAGAAAAACGAAGAGCAAGTTAAATCTGGACCAAGCTATGATGTTGAAAGGTCTGAAGAGATTAAAGAAAAGCCTCTAGATACCGATAGATCAGAAAAAAGAAAAAAAGAAAAAAAGANATTTAAAAAAGGNTTTTCAGATACTCGTTATGGGAGAGAAGAGCTTCATGTTGCTGGTGACATGAGTGGCCGNAGAAAAAAGAAACCATCNTTNAGNAGAAGNGTTGCNTCAATAGANGGNGATTCAAAACATGGCTTNGAGAAGCCNACCGCACCAGTNATCAAGGAGNTANCTGTACCTGANAGCATNNTNGTNTCNGAGTTAGCNCAACAACTGGCTATAAAAGCGAATGAGGTTGTTAAAACATTGTTTNCNATGGGTACNGCCGTGAATNTAAATCANATNATTGATCAGGATACAGCCATTCTAGTTATTGAAGAATTAGGTCACAAAGCAAAAATTGCTGAAGAAAATGATGAATTGGATATTNTAATCAANGATGATAATCAATCTGAAATGGAATCAAGAGCGCCAGTGGTAACTATAATGGGACATGTAGATCACGGTAAAACGTCATTACTGGATTTTATTAAGAAATCCAAAGTTGCAGCTGGAGAGGCTGGAGGAATTACTCAACATATTGGCGCCTATAATGTAAATACTCAAAAAGGTGATATTACATTTTTGGATACTCCGGGTCATGCGGCATTTACTGCTATGCGTGCGAGAGGTGCTCAAGTTACTGATATTGTTGTNCTGGTAGTAGCAGCTGATGATGGCGTAAAACCTCAAACAATTGAGGCNATAGAACATACCAAAGCTGCGGNAGTTCCATTGATTGTGGCTATTAACAAAATTGATAAAGAGGATNTCGACTTAGAAAGAGTTAAAACTGAACTTTCNAACCATGAGATTATTTCAGAGGAATGGGGGGGAGATTATCTTTTTGCTTCAGTNTCTGCTCAGACAGGAGAGGGTGTAGATGATCTTTTAGATAAAATACTACTGCANGCTGAAGTGATGGATCTTAAAGCTCAATCATCAGGANCAGCAAGAGGTGTTGTAATAGAATCAAGCTTGNACAAAGGACGAGGTGTAATGGCTACACTGTTAGTTCAGTCTGGCGTACTCTCAAAAGGNGATATTGTCCTNGCGGGAGACGAATTTGGAAAAATAAGAAGTATGATTGATGATACTCAAAAACAAATCACTTCTGCTGGCCCATCATCACCACTTGTAATTTTAGGGTTACCGAAGACACCTATTTCAGGTGAAAATTTCTATGTCGTTCAGAATGAGAGACAAGCNAGAGAACTTGCCGAAAACAGAAAATTAAAAACAAGAGAAACAAAAATAAATAAACAGCAAAGTTCAGATGTTAATGACATCTTTTCACAGCTGAGTGAAGGTGATAAAAAGGTCGTTTCTTTATTAATTAAATCCGACGTGCATGGGAGCTCCGAAGCCCTTAGNGATGCTCTTAATAAGCTCAACAATGAAGAGGTTGCGGTCAAGGTTATCAGCTCTGGTGTTGGAGGGATNACCGAATCCGATGTCGTCNTGGCTTCAGCATCAAATGCTATGATCATTGGTTTTAATGTACGAGCTGATGCTTCTGCNAGATCNGCTGTTAAAGAGTCGGAAACAGAAATAAGATATTACAGTATCATCTACGAAGCAATTGATGATGTCAGNGCAGCNATTAANGGGATGTTATCTCCTGAAGTCAGAGAAAATATTATTGGTCTNGCTGAAGTAAAAGAGGTTTTTGTTTCACCAAAACTGGGTAACATAGCTGGCTCAATTGTAACGGAGGGTATCGTTAAACGNTCTAGTCCAATCCGGGTGCTCAGNGATAATGTGGTTATATACGAAGGTGANCTTGAGTCACTGAGNAGATTTAAAGACGATGCCAAAGAGGTTCAAAGTGGCACNGAGTGTGGTATTGGTGTCAAGAATTATAATGATGTAAAAATTGGCGATCAAATCGAATGNTNTGAGAGACANGAGATAGCGAGAACCATAGTTTAATNCACAGAAAATNCAAGCCTCTATGCAAAGAGAATTNTCNAGAAANCAAAGAATGAGTTCCTTAATATTGAGAACTTTNAATAAAATNATCCGNATCGATGTAGACGATCCATCTTTGCANGAAATTACGCTNACTGCGATTGATTTAAGCCACGATCTCAGTATNGCAAAAGTTTACTTTAGNTCACTCNATCTCAANGGAGATATNGATGTTCCAAAGANNGGNCTNAAGAGAGCGGCNGGTTTTATNAGAAAGAGACTTGGATCTGANATTAAAATNAGGCATGTTCCAGAATTAAGATTCTTTCATGATCAAAGCAGTGAAAAAGCACATGAGATATCNGAATTAATTAGAAAATCAAAGANTAATTAAAANTAGNNGNATGCAAAANATCAACGNTNTAATTTTACTNGATAAGCCANCNGGNATNACNTCAAATAGAGCNCTTCAGAGGGTAANGGCNCTNATNNANGCAAAAAAAGGNGGTCATACGGGAAGTCTTGATCCATTCGCAACAGGAATGTTGCCGTTNTGTTTTGGNGAGGCNACAAAAATTTCNCATTANNTATTAAATGAGAAAAAAACGTATTTAGTAGAAGTAANATTGGGTATATCAACTTCNACAGGTGATATAGATGGCGANATTACTGGTAATAGCAAAATAAAAGAATANCCAGANGATCNNTGGANAAAAATTCTAAATGAGTTNAAGGGNNAATCAGAGCAGATACCTCCCATGCATTCAGCNTTAAGATACAAGGGTAAGCGTCTTTATGAACTNGCAAGAAAAGGTGAGNTTGTTGATAGAGCTGCAAGANAGATAGAAGTCTTTTCTATAGANCTGGTCGACCTATCTAAANANANGATANATNTNGAAATNACATGTTCAAAAGGAACNTATATNAGAGTCCTTGCTGAAGACATAGCAAAAAAANTNGGAATGTTAGCCCANGTATCCCGATTANGNAGAAAAAGTGTTGGTAATTTTTGTGAGAANAAAATGGTTAAACTCTCGATNNTGGAAGANCTGACACAAAATAGTAATCTNNNAATTTCTGATTATTTCATAACNATAGATGAAGCTTTNACAGAGTTTTCAGTTGTAANTCTNAATAATCTNCAATNAAGTAAATTTCGAAATGGNCAGCAANTAGAANTTAANGGANATTTTGNTGATAATGTTAAGGTTTATGATCACAATANTAATTTNGTNGGAATNGCTTATAAAAAAAATCAAAANACANTNGCTCCNAANAGAATTTTTCATTTNAGCTAATTTTTCATCATCATATTTTTTTGTATTAATTGATATAAAAGCTGTTACTTAAGACATCTAAGCGTTAGAATAGCGCCTCAAATTGGAAAAAATACTATTGGGAGTGTNTANGAAAATGTCACTATCAGGTGAAATAAAAAATAAAATTATNAAAGATAATGCAAGAGGAGAGGCNGATACNGGTTCACCTGAAGTTCAGGTAGCACTATTGACTGANCGTATCTCTGAATTNACTGCTCATTTTGAAAAGCATAAAAAAGATCACCACTCNAGNCAAGGTCTTCTNCGCATGGTAAGCAAGAGAAGAAAATTGNTGNATTACCTTAAAACAAATGATCAAGACAGATACTCAAAACTAATTAAAAAATTAGGTTTGAGGCGTTAATTTTTTTGATTCCAAAAATAGAAAGAACCAATCCACAAAAAAGAATAAATCACTGAGAGCGAATCAAATAAAATGAAATCAATCATAAAATCATTCAAATATGGCAATAATGAAGTAAAAATTGAAACCGGAGTAATAGCCAGACAAGCAGACAGCGCAGNACTTGTATCTATTGGAGATACCTCTGTGTTGGTTACTGCGGTCGGAAAAAAGCAAGGTGATCCTGATCGNGATTTTTTTCCACTAACAGTAAACTATCAGGAAAAAGCNTATGCATCAGGNAAAATACCNGGTGGCTTCTTTAAGCGCGANGGAAGACCNTCCGAAAAAGAAACGCTTGTATCTAGGTTAATTGACAGGCCTGTAAGGCCACTNTTTCCAAAGGGTTACAATAATGAGGTGCAAGTAATTGCAACAGTTATGTCTCTTGATCCAGAAATTGACCCNGATATACCATCACTTATAGGTTCTTCAGCTGCTCTTTCACTTTCTGGATTACCGTTTTCGGGACCAATCGGAGCAGCTAAAATTGGTTACATAGATGGTGATTTCGTGTTAAATCCAAGTAAAAGTCAACTTCTGGAATCCGATCTTGATCTCGTGGTTGCAGGAACTTCTGAGGCAGTCTTAATGGTTGAATCTGAGGCTAATATTCTCTCTGAAGATGTTATGCTAAAAGCGGTTATTTATGGACACGAGCAAATGCAAATTGCTATATCAGCTATCAATGATCTCGCAGAGGAAGTATCAAAACCTCAAATTGAATGGAGTCCTCCAGAACAAGACAAGGATCTTTCTGAAGCTATTATGCAATCTTGTGCTGAATCAATAAAAGACGCCTATCTCACTAAGAATAAGCAAGAACGTCGTGAAAAAATTTCATCAATAAAAGATCAATCAATTCAGCAACTCCGTGACATACATCAAGATAAATGGACATCTGATGATTTAGGTAAAGCATTTTCAGCCTTGGAAAAACAAATTGTGAGATCCAATGTTGTAAAAGAGAAAACAAGAATTGATGGGCGAGACTCCACAACAGTTAGACCAATTGATGTGAAAATAGGTGTTCTTGAGAGAACGCACGGTTCTGCATTATTCACGAGAGGTGAAACACAAGCGATAGTAGTAACGACACTTGGGACTGATAGAGATGCTCAAATCATTGATGCGTTAGAAGGTGAGTATAAAGATACATTCATGCTTCATTATAACTTCCCTCCCTATTGTGTTGGTGAAACTGGATTTGTAGGTTCTCCGAAGAGAAGGGAGATAGGACACGGTAAACTCGCTAAACGTGGTATCCAGGCTGTTATGCCTAACCAAGAAGAATTTCCCTATGTAATTCGCGTTGTATCTGAAATTACAGAATCTAATGGATCAAGTTCAATGGCCTCTGTTTGTGGTACAAGCTTATCTTTGATGGATGCAGGAGTGCCAATAAAATCTCCTGTTGCTGGTGTAGCAATGGGATTAGTTAAAGAGGATGAGGAATATACAGTACTGACTGATATTCTTGGCGATGAGGATCACCTCGGAGATATGGATTTTAAAGTTGCAGGAACTGAAGATGGTATAACTGCACTTCAGATGGATATTAAGATTCAGGGAATTACCAAAGAGATTATGGAAATTGCCCTAAATCAGGCAAAAGATGCAAGACTTCATATATTAAGTGAGATGAACAAGGTCATCAGTTCATCTAAAACCGACATGTCAGAATGGGCGCCAACAATTACATCATTTAAAATTGATCCTGAAAAAATACGAGATGTTATTGGTAAAGGTGGAGCTGTAATAAGGGGTATTACTGAGGAAACTGGCGCATCAATCGACATAGATCAAGATGGAACAGTTAAAGTTGCCTCAGTAGATGGCTCATCAGGAAGAGAAGCAGTAAAAAGAATTAAACTGATAACTGCAGAAGTTGAAGTTGGAAAAATCTATGAGGGGAAGGTTGTTCGTTTGATGGAATTCGGTGCATTTGTAACAATTCTACCTGGTAAAGATGGTTTGGTTCACATATCTCAAATATCAGAAGAGAGAGTTGAGAAAGTCAGCGATAAATTATCTGAAGGCGACGATGTTAAGGTGAAGGTATTAGAAGTTGACCGGCAAGGAAGAGTTCGCTTGAGCATGAAAGAAGTCGAATCTTAATAATAAATATCACTATTTCATATTAAATAATTGTTTTAATTATTTTTTTCAATTTTTAAATTCCCAGTCCATATAGCATTAATATTTCTTTCAACTATGATTTCTGGAGTTTTAAATCGGGATGAAGATACTCACTTGCTTAGTCTTTTATGCCCACTATCATTTCTATCTCCCTAGGGTTTTTTCTATCTCTTTTTTATTACTTTATTATCTGTACCTATCGTCACTATCTCTATATTGTCTCTCTGCCTTTTCTCGTCTTTCTTGCGCTTCAAGAGAAAGGGTAGCCACCGGCCTTGCTTGTAATCTTTTTAAGCCAATTTCTTCTCCTGTTTCATCGCAATAACCATAATCTCCTTCATCGATCCTGTTTAATGCAGAATTTATTTTTTTTAAAAGTTTTCTCTCTCTATCCCTTGTTCTCAATTCAAGGCCAAATTCTGATTCTTGTGTTGCACGATCATTTGGATCTGGAAAATTTGCTGCCTCATCTTTCATATGAACTACTGTTCTATCAACTTCGTCAATGAGATCATTCTTCCATTTTGTTAGAAGCATTTTGAAGTATTTTAATTGTGAGTCTGACATATAAGCCTCACCTCTTTTTGCTTTGTAGGGTCCTATCTCATTTATTGGGCTGGAAAAGATATCCTTATTAGGCATACTTTTGACAGCTTTAGCTTTTTTGTTGACGATCTTTTTTTTCGTTTTCTTTATAACTTTCTTTTTTGTCATTGTTTTAATTATTTAGAAGTGTTTAAGATTTAATTTTAGAAACCTGAGCATTATACTCATCTAACAAAATCATGGAAGAAAAATTATTATTCTTATGGTTTTTTTTGTCAAGAATTGGCCAAATCAAATATGAATGAACATTCGTTTTATTTATTTAAATACATTACAATTGGAAATCATGACAATCTTCCAGATCAGCAAATAAAATGAGACTAAGCAAGATTAAACTCTCTGGTTTTAAGTCCTTTGTTGATCCAACATCAATAACATTTCCCTCAAATTTAGTTGGTGTTGTTGGTCCAAATGGTTGTGGTAAATCTAATGTAATTGACGCTGTAAGATGGGTGATGGGAGAGAGTTCAGCAAGTAGATTGAGAGGCGACTCTATAACTGACGTCATCTTCAAGGGTTCCAGCTCAAGAAAACCAATAGGTGCGGCATCAGTTGAACTACTTTTTGATAATTCGTCCTCAACTATCAAGGGTGAATATTCAAAATATAACGAAATTTCAATAAGAAGGGCAGTCTCAAGAGATGGCGTATCTAATTACTATCTAAATGGAGTGAGATGTAGGCGAAAAGACATTACTGGCATATTCCTAGGGACAGGATTAGGCCCAAGAAGTTATTCAATTATAGAGCAAGGAATGATTTCTCGTGTTATAGAAGCTAAGCCAGAAGAAATGAGAATCTTTTTAGAAGAGGCAGCAGGAATATCAAAATATAAAGAAAGACGAAAAGAAACATCTACAAGAATAAATAGAACAAAAGAAAATTTAGACCGTCTACTTGATGTTATTGAAGAAGTGGATAAACAAATCAAACATCTGAACAGACAGGCAAAAACAGCTGAAAGATACAAAAAGATGCGTCATGATGAACGTCAGCTTTCTGCAAATATTCTTGCCTTAAGAATAAGAAATTTAGAGAGCGAAAAAGATCTCCTTAACAAGTTATACACAAAAAAAGAGCTTACTTTAGAATCTGAGGTAACCGAGCAAAGAAAAATAGAATCTAACATTGAAAATCTTAGGCTTGATCAATCAGATAAGAATGATAAATTCAGTGAAATTCAAGCTCAGTATTACAAAATTGGTTCAGAAATTAGCAGATTGGAGCAATCAATTGAGTATACAAATGAAATTCAAGAGAGACAAAAAAGAGACCTCGAGAATGCAATTTCTAACGAAGAGGAAATTCAATCTATTATTTCTCAAGATAAGAAAAAAATAACTAATATCGAATCCAGTCTTGAAGAGCTGACGCCAGATATTGAAAGAGTGAAAATAAGCGAGACGTCTTCTAAAGAATCTTATCAAGAAGCTGATGATTCACTCAAAAGATGGCAATCTAATTGGGAAGCTGAAAACATCAAAAATAATGAGCTCCAAAAAGATATATCAATTGAATCAAACCAATTAGAAAATCTCCAAAATAGACTCAAAAATTTAAAAGTAAATGAGAAAGAAATTGATGAAGAAATATTTTCAACTGATAGGGAAGCTCTTAAGCAAGAAATAGAGTCAGCAAACATAAAGTTTAATGAAAGTTATGTCTTATTAGATGATCTGAAAAGTGAAATCGAAGAGAGAAGTAATGAAATAAGAGATCTTAGAGAGGTAGAAAATAATCTAACTATAGAAATTAATCGCAAAAAAAAGGATCTAAATGAATTTGAATCTGAACATATTAAATTAATTGCTATGCAGGATTCGTCATACAATAGTAGCGACAATTTAAATTCATGGTTAAAAAAGAATAATTTTAAAAAAAATAAGCGCATCATAAATGATATTTCGGTATCTGAAGGATGGCAAACTGCAGTAGAAACAGTATTGGGTGATTATTTAGGTGGAATCAAGATAGACAGCATACAGCGTGCAATGGATGTAAGCTCAAGCCTTAAATCTGGTCAAGTTACTTTTTTTAATGACATAAATAATGAAAAGAACTCAAGTAGATCCAACACACTTGCTGAAAAAGTAAGTAATGCACCAGATGCAATATATTCTATTCTGGGTAATGTTTTTTTATCAGACTCAATAGATAATGCTATAAATATGACAGATATGTTGAACGCTGGTGAATCTGTAATAATAAAAAATGGAATATGGATTAGCAAAGATTGGGTAAGGATTTCAAGGGGTTTAGATGCTGAGAAGGACAATGCAATATCCAGAGAGAAGCAAATACAAGAACTAGATTCAAAGTTAAAAAACCTGAAAATAAACTTTGATAAAGATGAATCAAGCTTATCCAGTGCAAAAAATGATTTATCAATTGCTAATAAAGATAGAGATAGGCTTCAAGAGAGACTCCCATCATTGCTCAGTGAAAATGTTGATATAAAAAATCTAAAAGAAAACCTAGTTATGCAACTAGAGCGATTGGAAAAAAATGTGATCGAAGGAAAAATTTCAATCGATGCAATAGGCATTGAAATCTCTTCACTTGAAAAGAGAATAATTGAAGTTTCTTCATTGATCGAGGAGTACAAAAAGGAGTTAGTTGAGAGCAATAAACAATTAAATGAGCTTAATATACAAAAAACTGATATTGAAAATGAATTAAGCAGGGTCAGAGATCAATATGAAGAGGATCGAACTCGCTATCAAGAAATGCAGATTCAATTTGAGGGAAAATTAACCTCAAAAGAATCAGCTTCGCAAAATTTAGAGAGGATGCAATCGCAAAAAATGTTATTTCAATCAAGAAAAAACGAAATTCTAGAACAAATTGAATTAAACAAACAGCCACTCATCGATAATAAAAAACTTCTTGAGGAACAGCTTCATGTAAAAGTTGATGTTGAAGAAAAGCTTAATGAGGCAAGAAAACTATTGGATGAAGTTGACAGTAATATCAATCTTCAAGACCAATCGAGGATGGAAGTTGAGAGAAAGATAGATAAAGCAAAAACATCGCTAGCTGAGACTAAAGGTGATCTTCAGGAAATTCAGGGTAGAAAAGAGGGAATCAATGAGCAACTCAGTCAGACAAATTTTACGTATGAGGAACTAATAGACAATCTGGACGAGTCAGAATCTTTGGAAGATATGAACCAAAATCTTGAAAAATTAACAAATAAGATCAATCGATTGGGCCCAATTAATTTGGCAGCAATTGATGAACTTGAATCCAATACAGAAAGAAAAGAATACCTTGATAGTCAATTGGAAGACTTGAACAGCGCATTATCTACTTTGGAGGGTGCTATCCGAAAAATAGATACAGAAACAAGATCACGATTCAGAGAAACATTTAATAAAGTAAATTTTGGCTTTGAGTCTCTGTTCCCAAAACTATTTGGTGGTGGACAGGCATATATGGAGTTGATCGGTAATGATCTGTTAACTGCTGGTGTGACAGTTATGGCCAGACCACCTGGAAAAAGAAATAGCTCGATCAATCTTCTATCAGGAGGGGAAAAGGCATTGACGGCAGTTGCACTTGTTTTTGCTATATTTGAATTAAACCCATCGCCATTTTGTATGCTTGATGAGGTTGATGCTCCGCTGGATGATACAAATGTTAATCGTTTTTGTGAAATTGTGGATGAGATGTCAAAAAAAGTGCAATTCATATTCATTACTCATAATAAGATTACTATGGAGATGGCGAAACAATTATCCGGTGTTACAATGCAGGAACCCGGCGTCTCAAGACTTGTCTCTGTTGATATTGATGAAGCTATTAAGCTCTCAGAGACATAATACAGGAAGTGAGCTAGTTAAATGGAAGAAATCAGGTGGGTATTAATTATCTCCGGTATTACACTTATTGCTGGAATAATGATTTATGAGAGTTATCTTAAATCTATCTTAAACAAGAATCCGAAAGAGTCAGAGAAGATTGAACCAACATTTCATAACGAGAACAGCCCGGATAGACCAAAAACAAATGAAGGGCAACTAGGAGCACATTCAGATAATAATACTCGTATCAAAATAGATGTCGACAGTCACAAAAGAAAGGTCGAATGCGATCATGTTATTACAGTCAGATTGACCCCAATTGACTCTGTGCCATTTAATGGAAATCAAGTTTTGGAGATTTTAAATGGAAATGGCCTATTTTTGGATGATAGTGGCATTTTTAATTATCTCGATAAGCATAATAAAGCAAAATTATTTTCTGTCGCTAATCTAGTTGAACCAGGCGTATTTAATGAACAAGAAATAGAAGATGTGAAGATTCCAGGTTTGAGTTTTTTTATGCTTTTGCCACTCAATTCAAATGAAATTAATGCATTTGATGAAATGATGATGGTGTTAAAAAGAATAAAAACTTTGCTTAAAGCTGAACTGCTTGATGATGCAGGAAGTACATTGAGTATTCAACGGGAGCGTTATATTCGCGAGGAAGTTATTGAGTATATGCTAAAGAACAAAACAAATTCTCCAACATATGATTGAAGACAAAGTCAAAAACAGAATATTTAATCTCAGAAATATCTTAAATAATCACAATCATCTCTATTATGTGATGGACACTCCTGAAGTATCTGATCATGAATATGATCAACTATTTAACGAACTGAGCTCTTTGGAAGAAAAATTTCCTGAGATGAAAGATGCATCGTCCCCCACTCAAAATGTTGGCTCTATAGCTGGCTCAGCTTTCAATACAGTAACTCATGATGTACCAATGTTATCGCTTGAGAATGCATTTGACAAAGAAGAGCTTGAAAGATTTGATAAACGAGTTCATGAGAAATTAAAATTACCAATAAATGAACCTGTAACATATTCATGTGAGCTTAAGTTTGATGGTGCAGCTGTGAGCGTTATATATAAAAACGGTAATCTCATGAGAGCAGCTACTCGAGGTGATGGAAAAAAAGGTGAAGATATTACTCATAATATCAGAACGATTGAATCTTTACCTATGACATTGACTGGAGACGATTTTCCAGAGTATTTGGAAATAAGAGGCGAGGTTTTTATGACAATCTCTGGGTTTAGTGAGCATAATAAGATTGCAGAAAAAAATGATGAAAAAGTATTCATTAATCCACGAAATGCGGCATCTGGAAGTCTAAGACAGCTTGATCCAAATATTACAAAAAATAGACCATTAGATATATTTTTCTTTGGAATAGGACAAATTAGCAAAGATTTTATACCAAAAAATCATCATGAAACTATAGATAATCTTAAAAATTGGGGTATCAATATTTGTCCTCACAGGTACATTGCAGTAGGCATCGAAGAATGCCTGGCATTTTATGAGGAGATCTATAAGAAAAGAGGTTCATTGGATTACGACATTGACGGTCTGGTGTATAAAGTTGATAGCATTGATCAGCAAAGAAATCTTGGATTTGTATCAAGAGCTCCAAGGTGGGCTATTGCTCATAAATTCCCGGCTCAAGAAAAATACTCAATTGTTGAAGGTGTTCATTTTCAGGTTGGAAGGACAGGCGCTGTAACACCTGTAGCGAAAATAAAGCCAGTATTTATAGGTGGAGCAACGATTCAAAATGTCACGCTTCATAATATGGATGAACTAAAAAGAAAGGACATAAGAATAGGAGATACAGTAAGTGTCAGAAGAGCAGGCGATGTTATTCCTGAAATAGTGAGCGTGATTACTTCAAAGAGAAAAAAATCAGAGATGGTTAGGATGCCACAAAGCTGTCCAATTTGCGGCTCGACTATTCAAAAAGTCGAAAGTGAAGCAATATACAGATGCACTGGTGGTTATAGCTGCCGCTCACAAAAAATTGAGTATTTGAAGCATTTTGTCTCTAGGCAGGCTATGGATATCGATGGTATGGGTTCAAAACTCATCGAGCAACTTGTTGATAAAAATTTAATATCTACCCCAGATCAAATATTTAAGCTTTCTCACTCACAACTTTGCAAATTAGACAGAATGGCTTCTAAATCTGCTAAAAACATAATTACATCAATATCAACAAGCAAGAAAACATCACTCTCTAAATTTTTATACAGCATGGGTATTAGAGAAGTTGGCTTAACCATGGCGGATACACTTGAGCATCATTTTAAAAGTTTAGAAGGTATAAAAAAAGCATCTATTGATCAGCTTCTGGAGGTACCTGAAATTGGACCAATTGTTGCTAATAACATAAAAAACTTTTTTACAGATGATTCAAATCAAGAAATAATAAATAATCTAATCAATTCTGGTGTCACTTGGCATATTGAGTCGTTGAATAAAAATGATGAAAAACTTTTGTTAAAAGGAAAAGTAATTGTCCTGACGGGAACCTTAGAAAAAATGTCGCGTCTAGAGGCTATGGACTTTATTAAATATAGAGGAGGTAAGGTATCTTCTTCTGTATCAAAAAAGACTGATTTTCTTGTTATCGGAGATAATCCTGGTTCAAAGTTAAAAAAAGCTGAAGAATTAGGGTTAGATATAATTGACGAAGAAAATTTTATCTCGCAGTATGAATAATATATGCAAATAGTCACGATCAAGCTAATAAAAAAAGTTATCAGGCCAATAATTGAACTGTTTGTTGTTTTTGGTATCAGTTATCGTTCGCTTGATATAATGATTAAAGAAATATATGTTTCAATCTCATCAAAAAAATTTGGCAAGAGAGGTCGAATTGCAAATAATTCAAGAATCTCTGTGGCGACAGGAATTTCTAGAAGAGAAGTAAGAAAGATTAAGTCGAGATTATTGTCAAATCTGAATTCGCAATCATATAGTGTCTCACCTTTGAGTAAGGTTATAAAAATATGGATCAATGACTATCAATATATAGACCCTAAAAATCAACCAAAGAAATTAGATTATAAGAATACAAAAAACTCATTTTATGATTTGATAAAAAAAGCAAGAATTAATGCAACGCCAAACTCTGCACTTCAAGAATTTAAGAGGCTAGGATTGGTCAAGATAAATGAAGATGAAAAGATCTGTCTCATCCAAAACGAAGTGATCAACGATTCAAACGAAGAAATATTTCATGCGAGATTAAGTAGTCACCTAAATAAATCGCAATAATGATAGATCNGTTAGAGTAATTTTTNTCTNAGAGAGTTTATGTATTCCTGGAAGCGTGTTTGTCTTATTTGCTGTTCAAGTTCCAGTCTAACACTNTCAAGAGNTGGTGAGATAGTATCTCGAGATGCCTCTCTTAAAATCACATGCCATCCAAATTCAGTCTGAACNGGTTCAGTTGTGTAAACATTATCATCAAGAGCTTCAACGGCATCNGAAAATGGTTTTACCATTTGCGATGGATTAAAAAAGTTACCCAATGACCCACCATTANTAGCTGACGGTCCAATTGAGAATTCCTTGGCTAACTCAGAAAAATCACTGCCACTATTTAATTNATCTATTATNTCTATTGCTTCACTTTGAGATTCGACCAAAATATGACTTGCTTTGTATTCTTTATTTGGTGAACTCTCTATCATTGCATTGTAAAAATTTAATATCTCCTCCTCTGTAAATTCAATCTTTGCGAAAAAATTATTAGCTACAGATTGAGCAATCAGCATTCTATTTTGAAGTTCTATTTGTGCTTGGATATTTTTATCAGTGGCTANTGCATCTGCCTCTTCTTGAGTTGAGAGAAGATATACATCAGTTAATTCCTCAAGAAAAAGAAGTCTNTGATCAGCAGATATTTGGTCAGATGATTGTTGAGTTCTATTTTGAATATAGATATCTAAAACGAGGCTATCAATATTTACATTNTTTANTGTTTTTATTGTTTCAGCATTTATCGAAACTGGCAGAATNATAAATATACTCAGCAATTTTTTAATTGGTGTGAAAACTTTATTTATTTTTTTTAAGCTNATACTAAATCTCATCTTTTTCCCTTTTCTAAATTTGCAANTTCTGCAGGTGTTAGTGCTTTAATTTTTAGAGCATGTATTTCGCTCTNAATTAATTCAGAGAGAGAATTATACACCATTTTATGTCGCTCGATTCTCGATNTACCTTTGAATTGATCAGAGATAACCTTCACACTAAAATGACTATTTGGGCTATAACCATCATGGCCNTTATGAAGNTGACTTTGATTGATTACTGATATCTCAGTAAGATCAATATCTNAGACCAGTTTATTNTTTATTCTCTTTTCAATTTTCAAGGAAAAACTTTCTTAAAAGGTTTAACTGTCACTGATTNGAAAACACCGGCAATATAATATGGATCATTTTTGGCCCACTCTCTGGCTTCTTGAATGGATGGAAAATCAGCAACAATNAGACTTCCTGTAAATCCATATTCACCGGGATCTTCATTATCAATTGCGGGGCAGGGACCTGCAATTAAGATTCTACCTTGATCCANTAGAAGCTTTAATTTCTCTAGGTGTGATTCTCTAATTTTCATTCTTAGGTCTAGGCTATTTTCTTTATCTTCACAATATATTGAATACCACATTTTCTTTCCTTTGCTTATTTAATTTCTCTCGAAACAGAACTAATCCAGATCGTTTGAAGAATTACAAAAATTAATGTAAGACCCATTAGTCCAAATAATTTAAATTTTACCCAAAACTCCTCTGAGAAGTTATAAGCAACAAAAATATTTGCAAAACCACTGAACAAGAAAAAGAATATCCAGCCAAGACTTAGCTTTTTCCAATTTTCAGAGCTCATTATTAAGGATTTAGACAACATTCTTTCAATAATTGTTGAGTTACCGATNAAGTGACTTCCNAGNAAGATTAGCGCTATTAACCAGTTAAGTACNGTGGGCTTCCAATANAGAAAAATCGGATTCTTAAAGAAAAGTGTTGCTGANCCCAGAAACAAAACNAATACTGTTGAACCCAGATAGATCTTATTTATCTTCTTTGCAATTATTGTTTGTGCAATAAACCCAATCGGCATTGCAATCATAAGAGCTTTTGTTGCAAAAAATATACCTCCCACAAAATAGGNGATAAGAAATATGATTATTGGTATATATTCAATTAATANATTCATAATGAGATTAGATTTTTTATAAGAATATTAAAAAAAGTTTCCATGCCTATTTATCGGGCTATTCTTGATGTATCATCAANTNAGATATTTCATAATTTAATTTTTGATTATAACAAACTCATAAACATATTTTGAAAGCAATATTATATGAATTCAGAAATTCAGACTGGCGATGAAATAAACAAACAGTACGAAATGCCTTTTGCGATTGTCGAAGGTGAGCCAGTAACGGAGCTTCCCCAGGATTTATATATCCCACCATTTGCTTTAAAAGTATTCCTAGAGGCTTTTGAGGGACCTCTGGATCTATTGTTATATTTAATCAGAAGACAGAATCTGAATATTCTAGATATACCAATCACAGAGATTACACAGCAATATATTGATTANATTAATCTCATGGAGGAAATTAAACTGGAGTTGGCTGGTGAATATCTTTTAATGGCTGCTATGCTTGCTGAAATTAAATCAAAAATGCTTTTACCAAGACCTGAAGAGTTCGATGATGAGGATGANGATCCTCGAGCGGAGCTTGTCAAAAGATTGCAAGAATATGAAAGATTCAAGAAAGCAGCCGAAGACTTAGATGATTTNCCCAGACTGGAGAGAGACATAGTCTTAGCCAATATAGATGCNCCTAATAAAGAGGTTGTAATTAAGCTACCCGATGTGACACTTAAAGAGATACTCATCGCATTCCATGANGTTCTCAAAAGAGCCGAGCTGAACTCGGAGTTGCATTTTGAGAGAGAGACATTGTCTGTTCGTCAAAGAATGTCNCANATTATCAATAAAATTGGTGTTAACAATTTNACTNATTTTACAAATTTGTTTGATATAAATGAAGGCAGGCTTGGAGTTGCTGTGACATTTTTAGCAATTCTTGAGTTACTTAAAGATACTATGATTGATGTTGTGCAGAATGAAGAATTTGCCCCGTTGCATATAAAAGTTTCCTCATCAGTTCATGATGAAGGTGAGAAATATATTGAAGATATAGATTAAGATGAAGAAAGATTATGAATCAAACTGAAATAATGTATTTTATAGAGTCTGCACTTCTAGCATCAGATAAACCNCTGAAAGTTGATAAATTGCTTGATTTATTTGAAGAAGATGAAAGNCCAGATCGTNTAACAATTCGTGATTGCCTAAGAAGATTACAGCAAGAATATCAATTGAGAAATATTGAATTAATCGAGGTGGCTTCTGGTTATCGTATTCAAGTTAAGTCAGAAACATCAAAAAAGCTGGATAAATTNTGGGAATGGAGGTCACCAAGATATTCACGTGCATTGTTTGAAACACTTGCTTTAATCGCATATAAACAACCCATAACNAGAGGTGAAATTGAAATGGTGAGGGGTGTTTCCGTGAGCAGCAATATCATTAAATCATTAATGGAGCGAGAATGGATTTACATTACAGGACAAAGAGATGTGCCNGGTAGGCCNGAAATGTTTGGTACCACAAAAATCTTTCTTGACTATTTTGGNCTAAAGAATATTAAAGATCTTCCGCTACTTGAAGATCTNTCNGATTGGGANTCAGTNAGAGAAAAGCTAGGGATTCCNGAAATNGAAGNTAAAAATNTTAATGAAAATAGCAAACCAGAAATTAATCCAATATTAAATAATNCACAAGAAGTCATTATTGAAGANNATNAAATTGATGAAAATGACGTTTCAATGAAGAGTGCNCTTNANATATCCGATNCAAACTTTGATGATTTGATTGAAAGTGAGNATANAGATTNGNAANATCCNNCAAATGATATCAGTNNTGATGCAGATNCAGTCAAAANAGAATAANTCAAAAATCATTAANTTATGAGGTTNCAGAAATATCTCGCTTCCATNGGTTATGGATCCAGNCGNNAAATTGAGGACTGGATTCNAGACAAGCGTNTNAAAGTCAATGGAAAGTNTATTGANTTAGGTNANAAAGTNAAAAAAAATGACAAAATATCANTNGANGNTAANNAAGTCATTTNNACTAGANTAAATCNATCTCATAAACACATTATTTACAATAANCCNGACGATGAGATATGCACNCGCNATGATNANAAAAANAGAAGAACNGTTTATGAATCTCTNCCAAAACTANANAAACAAAGGTGGATTTCNGTTGGTCGNCTNGATTTGACAACAACNGGNTTGCTNATNTTTACNACTGATGGNGATTTAGCAAANAAGTTAATGCATCCTTCATCTGGTATTATCAGAGAATATNTAGTNAGANTTTTTGGTAACCCNACAAGNGANGAAATTAATANATTANAANNAGGGNTNCNACTCGANGATGGNNTGGCNAGATTNNATAGNATNNATCATATTTCAAAGAAAAAAAAATTAAATTCTTGGTTCAAAGTAGCTATCTCTGAGGGAAGAAATCGTGAGATTAAGAGGATGTGGGAAACAATTGGTTATAAAGTAAATCGCCTTATGAGGGTAAGCTATGGCCCGATTGTTTTACCAAGAGCACTGAAAAAAGGAAAATGCAGTCATTTAAGTTTACGGAAAACTCAAGATTTGTATGATTATATTAATACTTTGGGTGAAAGTTAATATTGAGCATCTAGGCTCATATAATTTGAGCCAATACTTTCATCACTGAGAAAGTATAAGTAAGGATACAAAACATCCTCTGGGTTTTTTAAATGATCTTTATCTTCCGCGGGGTAAGCCTGAAGTCTCATTTTTGTATTAACAGCTCCTGGATTTATTATGTTTACTCTCATTTTGATATGGTCATTTTCATGAGCTAGCATTTGTCCTAAAGCTTCAATTCCAAACTTTGAGACACTGTAAGCCCCCCAAAATGGTTTTGCTATTTTTGATACATTACTAGAGGTAAAAATTACAGACGGTGAATCCGATAACTTTAATACACCAAATAATGCTTGGGTAAGAACAAATGGCGCTGTTAGATTAACATGCAACACTTTCTGCCAAACCTCAGGCTTGTATTGCTCGATTGTTGTTTTGTCACCAAGAATACCAGCACAGTGAACTAATCCATCAAGTTTATTGAAGTTATTATGAATATCATCAGATAACTTGATATAAGAATTTAAATCAGCGATCTCAAAATCAAGAAGGGCTATGGAAGGCCTCTGGCAATCATTATCAGCTGCAATATCATCAGACAGTAATTCCAGTTTTTTTTTGTTTCTGCCATGTAAGATAATTTTGGCACCCAATTTAGCAGTTTTTTTTGCTAGTGCTTTTCCTATCCCATCGGTTGCCCCGGTAATGAGAATAATTTTATCGTTAAGATTAAAGCTAATATTTGCTGGTATTGTATGAATTGACTCTTTCATTATTATTCTTTGTTAGGTTTTCTCGTAGTTACATCAATTTGTTTTAATTTATTCAATGTTTTTTTTGGATTTGCACCAAGCTCTTTAAATTTTCGTGCACCAGGAAGGACTCTGCTCTCAAGTGAGCTTATCGCCTTATTGTAATTTTCAACACTGCTGGATAACTGATTGCCAAGTTTATCTACATGATTTACAAATGCAAACAACCTAGAGTGCAGGTCTTCTGCAAGCCTCCTAATTTCCTGAGCATTATCAGCAAGGCTGTGCTGTCTCCAGCCATAATGAATCGCCTTAAGCAACGCTATAAAACTTGTAGGTGTTGCAAGAATAACCTGATTAGATAAGGCAAACTCAATTAATTCATTGTCTTCATTCAGAGCTGAACTCAGAAACTGATCACCGGGTATAAATAAGATTACAAAGTCTGGACTATTTTCAAATTGATCCCAATAATTTTTTGCAGACAACTTTTTTATATGATCTTTCACATTTTGAGAATGCTTTTTAAGAAACATCTTCTGTTTTTTTACATCTGATGTTTCCATCGCGTCAAGATAAGCTTTCGTTGATGTTTTGGCATCAACGACCAATTCACGCCTATCGGGCATTTTTATAATCATGTCTGGTCTAATGGCGACATCTTCAGATTTTGTATGGACCTGTTCACCATAATCACAATGTTCACTCATTCCAGCCAGCTCAACTAATCTTTTTAATGTAATCTCACCCCAACGACCACGAACCTCAGGGCGCTTGAGTGCATTAACCAAGTTATTAGTTTCATCAAATAAAGATTTATTCGTCTTCTGCATTTCCTGTAATTGAGCTTTAATTCCTCCATATGCCTGACTTCTTGATTGCTCGAGATTAGAATTTTGAATTTGAATTTTATTAAGCTCTTTCTCAATCGGGCTTATTAAACCTTGAATTGCATTTTCACGTTTTTTAAGTGCACTTTTGGAAATTTCGTGGTGTTTGTTTAAATTCTCTTCTGCTAGTCTAAGAAAATTTTCACTATTTTGTTTTAGTGATTTATTGGATATATCCTGAAATGCTTCTCTAAGTGGTGATGATGCCGCATCAATAGCCTTATTTCTCTCGTCCTCTAGTTCATCTTGATGTTTAATCTTCAAATTTAGAATTTGATTTTCTTCTCTGAGTTTTGAATTACTCTTGTTTTTGAGTAGAAGAGCGCAAATTAGACCAAGTGTTAAACCGAAAATAAATATTGTTATATCTGAAAAAACCATTTAACTATCTATAGCAGTCCTTTTTTATCATTTTGTTTAAAATTAATGGAGATTTTACGCATATATCAGCATTCCACGATTTTGGATCATCCCCATCTTTGATATACCCATAATCTGCAGAGACAGTTTTCATATTGGCAAGTCTACCTGCATCAATATCTCTTTTCGCATCACCTACATACATAATATTTATTGGGTCTATATTCATCAATTTGCTTGCAATTAATAGTGGCTTGGGACTTGGTTTTCTGTCTCTTAATGTATCGCCACAAACTACAAATGGGCAGTATATCCCTAAACAGTTTAAAAGTTGTAACGTCATTCTAGTTGGCTTGTTAGTTACTATTCCCCACATAAAATGATTATCTTTAAAAAAAACTAATAAATCATCTAGATGAGGAAATATTCGAGATTCATTTAAAAGATTCTTTTCATATATATCCAAAAATTGTGATTGAAGACGCTGTATTTCTTCATTATTTTTGTTCGGAAAGACAAGATTAATTAAGCCGATTGACCCATCTGAAACGTATTTCCTGAGAGTTTCATCTGATATTTGAGTATTTGTATGATTATTATCTAGAACGGACTTTAGCGCATGAATCATATCTGGAGCCGTATCAATAAGCGTTCCGTCTAGATCAAACAAAAAGGCTTTATCATGTTTTTTATTCATTGGTTAATTTTCTAAAACACATTATGTAGTTAACATCGAGGTTTCTTCCAAGTGAGTATTTCTTTGTCAGTGGATTATAGTGAATACCTGTAGTATCAACTAATTCCAGAGATGCAGATCTTGACCAGTTATTAACTTCTGAGGGCTTTATAAATTTGTCATATTGATGCGTCCCAATTGGAAGTAGTTTTAGAAAATGCTCAGCACCAAGAATAGCAAGAATAAATGATTTTAAATTTCTATTGATAGTTGAAAAAAATACGAAGCCATTTGGTTTAAGTAATTCAGAACATGAATCAATTACTTTACTGGGATCAGGAACGTGTTCAATCATTTCCATGCAGGTCACGACATCAAAAGATTTTGGTGATCGCTCAGCTAATTCTTCTACCGTTATATTGATATATTCTATGTCCTTTTTTGATTCTTTCTTGTGTATGTTCGCGACTCTTAATACATCAGGTGCCATATCAATTCCAGTAACATGCGCTCCATAATCAATCATCGATTCTGATAAAATCCCACCACCACAACCTATATCCGCAATATTACAATTATTAAGATTGATATTTTTTAATATAAAATCAAGTCGCAAAGGGTTGATTTCATGCAGTGGTTTGAAATCTCCGTTTGGATCCCACCATCTTGTGGATAAACGATTAAATTTATCAATCTCACTACTATCTACATTTATTTTATCCATAATAGATAACTACCTTAAAAAAAATTTATAAGTATCTGAAATATAATAATAATATATTATATTTTCGTGTCTCAATAATTCAATATATATGATGTCACTTCCATGTAGATATGATACTATATTGTGACTTGTATAATCAGGTTTTTATCATAGATTAATCGTTTAAAACACCAGAAAAAACTTAGATGTTTGTTTACTAATATTATAAAGTTTTTGAATTATTTTCATTATGAAAGATCCAGCAAAAGAAATATTATCAGTCAGCCTTGAAAAGGAAATGCAACAATCCTACCTAGATTATGCCATGAGCGTGATTGTAGGAAGGGCGCTGCCTGATGTAAGAGATGGCCTAAAACCAGTTCATAGAAGAGTTTTGTATGCTATGAAAGTCCTTGGAAACGATTATAACAAACCTTATAAAAAATCAGCACGTGTCGTAGGAGACGTAATAGGTAAATACCATCCACATGGTGACACTGCAGTTTACGATACAATAGTAAGAATGGCTCAATCATTTTCTATGAGATATATGATGGTTGACGGTCAGGGCAATTTTGGCTCAATTGATGGTGATTCACCTGCTGCAATGAGATATACAGAAGTGAGAATGGCAAAAATTTCACATGAAATACTTGCTGATCTGGACAAAGAAACTGTGGATTTCATCGAAAATTATGATGGCTCAGAATCTGAGCCATCTGTAATGCCAACAAAATTTCCAAATCTGCTGATTAATGGCTCTTCTGGGATAGCGGTTGGGATGGCCACAAATATCCCGCCTCATAATCTTTCAGAGGTTATCAAAGCATGCTTGGCGATGATAGACAATCCCTTGATAGAAACTAAGGAGCTGATGCAGCACATTCCAGGACCAGATTTCCCAACAGCTGGAATAATAAATGGTGCACAAGGTATCCGTGAGGCTTATCTCACTGGAAGAGGACGTGTTCATATCAGAGGAAAAGTTGAAATTGAGCCAATAGGTAAAAAAAATAGAGAAGCAATAATCGTTAAAGAGTTGCCTTATCAGGTTAATAAAGCACGATTAATTGAAAAAATTGCTGAATTAGTTAGGGATAAAAAAATTGAAGGTATCACTGAACTAAGAGATGAGTCAGATAAAGATGGAATGAGGATAGTTATTGAGCTTCGTCAAGGCGAGGTCGTTGACGTGGTATTAAATAACTTATACAAACAAACATCGCTGCAAACTGTTTTCGGAATCAATATGGTAGCTCTGCATGATGGTCAGCCTAAATTACTCAACTTAAAGCAAGTACTAGAGGCATTCATTTCTCATCGACGTGAAGTAGTTACAAGAAGAACGATATATGATCTCAATAAAGCGAGAGATCGAGCACATATCCTGGAAGGTCAGGCTGTCGCTCTTTCAAATATTGACGATGTGATTAAGCTTATCAAATCATCTCCCACACCTGTTGATGCCAGAGAAGCTCTACTTAAAAAATCCTGGAAACCAGGAGCTGTAAAGAAAATGCTGAAAAATTCTGGTAACACCGAAACTTCACCTAAAAATATAGTTGGGAGTTTTGGAATGTCTCCAAAAGGTTACAAACTATCTCCGATCCAGGCACAAGCAATTCTTGATTTGAGACTTCATCGGTTAACAGGTCTCGAACAAGAGAAGATTATTGAAGAATACATAAAAGTTCTTGACTTGATTAGTGAATATACAAAAATACTCACGCACACAGAAGTGTTAATGGATGTAATTAGAAACGAACTAAATGAAACTCTATCTGATTATGGTGACTCTAGATTAACTGAAATAAATAACGACTATACAGATCTTGTTGATGAGGACTTAATACCCGACGAGGAGGTCGTAGTTACTCTATCGCATAGTGGGTATATTAAATCTCAATCACCAGATACTTATCAAGCTCAAAAAAGAGGTGGTAGAGGTAAGTCATCTACAAAAATGAAGGATGAGGATTTCATAGATAAAATTTGGGTAGCAAACACTCATGACACTCTCCTTTGTTTCTCGAGTAAAGGAAAACTCTACTGGTTGAAAGTTTATCAAGTGCCGATGGCCAGTAGAGGAGCAAGAGGCAAGCCAATTATCAATTTGTTGCCGCTTGAGGATGGAGAGAGAATTAGTACAGTACTGCCAATAAGAGAATTTGATAACGATTCATTTGTTTTTATGGCCACCAGTGATGGAACTGTAAAAAAGACTCCTTTAAAATTATTTTCAAAGCCAAGATCTTCTGGAATCATAGCTATCAACCTTAAAGATGATTATTTGATTGATGCAGCTATAACTAATGGAAAAAAGGAAGTACTCCTTGTAGCCAGTAATGGAAAAGCAATAAAATTTAATGAGAACGATGTAAGGGCTATGGGAAGGACAGCTCATGGCGTGAGGGGTATGAGACTCAAAGATGAACATAACGTAATAGCTTTATCTATAGTCAATGAATATCTATTGCTAACNGCAACCGAGAATGGTTATGGAAAAAGAACATCAATAAAAGAGTTCTCGACTCAAAAAAGAGGTGGTCAGGGTGTTATTGCAATTAAAACTTCCGAAAGAAATGGACTAACAATAGGAGCGACNCAAGTNTCTGATGATGATGANNTTATGCTGATTAGTTCTAATGGTGTTCTCATAAGAACNCCNGTTGATGGAATTTCGGTAGTGGGNAGAAATACTCAAGGTGTTACCTTNATTAAGTTAGTCGACGANCAAAAATTAGTAGGGCTTGCCAAAATAATTTCNATTGATNAGGANTAAGTNAAACCAAGTNTATATGAGTATNTCAAGCAAACTTGTTCATAATTTTTCTGCAGGACCGAGCGCTCTTCCAAAAAAAGTAATTGAAATTATTAAAACTGATTTTCCTAATTGGAANAAATCGGGTATGTCCATAATTGAAGTNAGTCATCGAAGTAAAGAATTNGTGGANGTTNCTNNTGANGCAGAGAGGANCCTTAGANAGCTTCTCAATATTCCTGANAATTATCATGTTTTGTTNCTTCAAGGTGGAGCCTCNTTGCAATTTTCGATGATNCCCATGAATNTTTCAAATANTGATTCTAGTGTTGATTANGCTNTNACAGGTTCCTGGGGGAANAAGGCTGTAGCCGAGGCGAAAAAATNTACAAATGTTAATATTGTATGCGATTCNNGNNCTTCAGGTTANACCTCTATTATTAATGAANAGGAGTGGATTAAGNNTGAANAGTCTGATTATNTNCATATCACTTCAAATGANACAATTGCAGGTGTCGAGTATCATTTTGATCCAGANACGAATGGAGTNCCACTGATAACTGATGCCTCAAGCACTCTTTTGTCACGATCTCTTGATGTTAATAGATATGGACTGATATATGCTGGNGCACAGAAGAATATNGGTCCAGCAGGCTTGACTATTGTCATCATTGANAACAGCCTAATAAAAAACAATAAAGCTAAAATCCCAGCAATGCTTGATTATAGAAATTATATAGAAAAACAGTCTATGTATAATACTCCGCCAGTTTTTTCATGGTATGTGGCTGGATTAGTATTTGAATATCTTATCGATTTGGGGGGCCTTGAAGTAGTTGAAAAAACAAATATAAAAAAATCAAATCTACTTTATGATTTTATTGATAACTCAGATTTTTACTCAAATCCAGTTGAGAAAAGNTGNAGATCAAGAATGAATATTCCTTTTTTACTAAAAGATAAAGATCTAGAAAATACCTTTTTAATTGACTCTTTTAAAGCGGGTTTAGCTAATCTTAAAGGTCATCGTTCTGTAGGAGGAATGAGAGCTTCGATTTANAATGCAATTGAGGTGGAAGCTGTAAAGGATTTAATTTCTTTCATGAAAGATTTCGAACAAAAGTATGGATAAAAGNCCATGTACAAAGTAAAAATTTTTAATAATATCGCAACTTCGGGTCTAGAAAGATTAGAGTCAAATAAGTATCAAATAATAGATGATTTATCAAAATCCACATCAATTNTTCTTCGNTCACATAANCTCACANAGGATAATATACCNCTATCAATTGATGCNATTGGACGTGCTGGTGCNGGNGTAAATAATATCCCNGTNGATGCTATGAGCGATAGAGGNGTCCCTGTTTTTAATGCTCCNGGCGCAAANGCNAANGCNGTAAAAGAACTTACNATAGCTTCNTTACTGATTGCAGCNAGAAATATTTGCACNGCNAGAGATTATGTNCGCTCATTGGANCNACAAAAAATTCGANATAAAAAAATCTGTNGAAGCNGGAAAAAAACAATTTGCAGGAATTGANCTTCCTGGNCGAACTTTAGGTGTAGTTGGTCTTGGNTCTATTGGNGTAAGNGTNGCNAACACAGCACTTGCNCTTGGTATGAAAGTTGTTGGTTTTGATCCAAANGTCACAATCAATAATGCATGGANGTTNTCNTCAGGAGTTCANAAGGTTGAATCATTGGANGAAATATTTCANNNNTCAGANGCTGTAACAATCCATGTTCCNTTGATTAANGAGACTNAGNACCTNATAAACTCNAAAAGTATCAANNTGNTNAAAAAAGGATCAATTTTAATTAANTTNTCNAGAGCAGGTATTGTGAANACAGANGATGTTTTGAGNTCNCTTGATAATGATNGATTGAANTGCTATGTCTGTGATTTTCCTGAACCAANNATNATGTNTCATGANAAAATNATNGCNCTTCCNCANCTNGGNGCATCTACTCANGAAGCNGANGAAAACTGCGCTNTAATGGTNATTGAAAATTTAAAAGACTACCTTGAGAATGGNAACATAAACTATTCAGTAAACTTTCCAGAGGCAAATATGCCAAGGAATAGTGCTTATCGACTTACAGTTGCAAATAAAAACATACCTAACATGGTTGGACAGATTACAGCAATATTGGCAGCAGAAAATCTTAATATTGAGGATCTCCTGAATAAATCTTCAGGGANACTAGCTTATACAATAGTGGATGTAGATAAAGAGATATCAGATGATGTTTTGGCTAAAATATCTGATATTGATGGTATATTGAGGTTAAGATATCTTGGTATTTAATTAAATTAATAATTTTATTATCAAATACAATATGTTAGCTTTGTTTCTTTTACTAAAATCAAATTATAGATATGAGCAATAAAAAAGAAAATACAAAGCCTGCAATCCTTAAAAAAACTCGGGACAAAATTGATTCAATTGATGACAAAATACAAAAATTAATTAATGAAAGAGCTGCGCTCGCAAAAAAAATTGGTTTAACAAAAGAAAAAAACGGATCATCTACTGATTACTACCGACCAGAGAGGGAAGCAGATGTTTTAAACTTAGTTAAAAAAAGAAATAAAGGACCTATTAATAATGAGGAAATGGTTCGTTTGTTCAGAGAGATTATGTCAGCATGTCTTGCACAACAAGAAGCCCTGAAAATAGGCTTTCTAGGTCCCGAAGGCACGTTTACCCAAGCAGCGGTTTATAAACATTTTGGTCAATCTGTAAAAGCGCTCCCATTCGGCGCCATAGATGAGGTGTTCCAAGAAGTAGAGAGTAATGTCGCTGATTTTGGTGTTGTCCCAATTGAAAACTCAACAGAAGGGACAGTGAATAATACTCTGGATATGTTTGTCTCATCACCGCTAAAGATTTGTGGTGAAGTAGAGCTGAAGATCAATCATCATTTAATAGGAAAAATGGATAATATTAGAAGTATCAGGCGCATATGTGCTCATGAACAAGCCTTATCACAGTGTCGAGGTTGGATTAGAGAGCATCTTAGAGACGTTGAGTTAGTTGGTGTAAGCAGCAATGCCGCTGGCGCAAGAAGAGCCAGAGATGAAGATGGAACAGCAGCAATTGGAAGTGAGATAGCAAGTGATATCTATGATCTTAATATTCTCACAAAAAATATTGAAGATCATCCAGACAACGCTACGAGATTCTTAATTGTTGGTAGAAATTTAATTTCTAAGAGCGGCAACGATAAAACTTCAATTCTCATATCAAATGACGATACAAAAACTGGGTCTGGAGTGCTGTATTCAATGCTGCAGCCATTCTCCCAAAATAAGATTAATATAACCAGAATTGAATCCAGACCGTCTCATAAAAAAAATTGGGATTATGTATTTTTCCTTGATTTAGATGGCCATATAGATGACCCGGTATTGGCAAGTTCACTTAAATCAGTCAAAAAAAATTGTTCATTATTTAGAGTGCTCGGGTCATACCCAAAAGCAATTGATTAAAACGAATCGAAATGGATTTTTACATAGAACCATCAGAAAACCTGTCAGGCGAGATAGAGATNCCTGGAGACAAATCTATATCACATAGGGCTGTAATTTTTGGAGCTTTAGCTTGTGGTGTTTCTGAATTTGCAAATTTTCTCTCAGGCGAGGATTGTCTCGCGACTCTGGATGCATTCAAAAATCTGGGTGTCAAGGTTAATTTAAGTGATGATAANCTCATTATACATGGCGTTGGCATAAATGGTCTAAATAAAGCATCAGAAGCATTATATTTAGGTAATTCAGGAACGTCTGCTAGATTGTTGATAGGATTATTGGGAGCACAAAAATTTGNATCNACTATTGAGGGTGATAAGTCACTCAGNGGAAGACCGATGAACAGAGTANTGGATCCACTTGNAAAAATGGGTGCTAANATTCAAAGNAANAATGGAAGACTNCCCATTCATATCAANNCAGTAAATGAGGTATCNAGTATNAAATATTCATTGCCAATAGCAAGTGCGCAAGTTAANTCTTCACTAATTCTTGCTTCAATATATGCTGATTCTCAATCTAAGATTAAAGAGAAATGGNTTACTAGAGATCATACTGAAAGGATGATGCNGTCAATGGGTTATCCNATNTCAGTNACTGATAATATTATTNCAGNGGANGGCAAGGGAANATTAAATCCAATTAAATTAAATATACCAGGTGATTTTTCTTCATCTGTATTTTTGATTGTTGCTTGTTTGATAACTCCTAATTCATCGATAACAATAAAAAATGTTGGCACTAATTCAACAAGGACGGGTTTTCTTCGTATTGCAAAGATGATGGGAGCAAATATTGATATACATAATAAAAGAATGGAGGGATATGAGTCCGTTGCTGACATTAATGTTGAAACATCATCACTTCAATCGATTCAAGTTGATGACAATGAGCTCGTTTCACTATCAATTGATGAGTTTCCCGCTATATTTATTCTTGCTGCAAATGCAGATGGAACAAGTATATTTAGGGGTCTCAAAGAATTAAGAGTCAAAGAGAGCGACAGAATATCCTCAATGGCAAAAGGGTTTCAGAAGTTAGGGATAAATACAGTTGAGTTTGAAGACGGTATTCAAATTGAGGGAGGAAAACTTGACGGTGGTGATATCGAATGTTTTGGTGATCATAGAGTTGCTATGTCATTCGCTGTTGCTGGCGCATCAGCTAAGAATCCGATAAGGGTAAAAAATGTTGAATCTATCGATACATCTTTCCCTTCTTTTTTAGATTGTGTTAGGAAAATAGGTATTTGCATTAACGCCAACAAGGAATAATATAATTAATAAAAATACAATTCCAATCATCACAATTGATGGTCCGAGCGGATCTGGTAAGGGGACTATATCTAGAAAATTAGCTTCGATTCTGAGTTGGAATATTCTCGATAGTGGTGCAATCTACCGTGCAGTTGCTTTCTTTGTAATGGAAAATAATCTTCAATTGTCAGATGAATTAAATATTAGAAGGCTTATTAAAAAAACTACAATAAAATTTAAGCTGGATAGTTCGTATAAACAAAAAATCCTCATAAACAGAATAGATGCGAGTGAGGGCATTAGAACAGAAGAGTGTGGCACTAATGCCTCAGTTATCGCAAAATATGAGGGAATAAGAAAGGATATGATAGCTCTTCAAAGGAATTTCTTAAAAAAACCAGGATTAATTGCTGACGGAAGAGATATGGGTACAGTTGTTTTTCCTGACTCAAAAATAAAGGTATTCCTAACTGCTGATATAAATGTGCGTGCCAAGAGAAGATACAAAGAGTTGAAAGAAAAAGGTATAAATGTTAGCCTGACGGCCATTTTAAGAGATATGGAGACACGTGATAAGCAGGACAGAGAACGCAAACATGGTCCTTTAGCTATGACACATGATTCAATCATAGTTGACTCAACAAATAAATCGATTGATATTGTTGTTTCAGAGATACTCAATTATCACGAAAAAATATATTAATTTAAAGCTAAGCATAAACCGCCAAAGAGGATATTTGGTAATTATTAATAACCGTTACACACAATGGATTGTTTGTAGCATAGAAGAGGTCATCTCAGGATCTCGGGAATAAAATTATGACAGAATCATTTGCTTCACTTTTCGAAGAAACCTTCGCAAGTCAAACCATTAAAACTGGCTCAATTATTAAAGGCACAATAATTGATATAGATAACGAATTTGTAACTGTAAGTGCAGGACTAAAATCAGAAGCCATTATTCCTCTATCACAATTTGGGTCAGAAAAAGATGGCATCAGTATTGGTGAAGAGATAGAGGTATCTCTGGATTCATTCGAGGATGGATTTGGTGAAACAAAACTATCAAGAGAAAAAGCACTCAGAGCAAGAAGTTGGATTAATCTTCAAGAGTCTCATGATGAAGATAAAGTTATTAATGGTTTTATTAGTGGTCGAGTTAAAGGTGGCTTTACTGTTGAGATTGACGGTATAAGGGCATTTCTTCCGGGATCACTTGTTGATGTAAGACCTGTCCGAGATCCATCATATCTTGAAGGGAAGACAGTAGAGCTTAAGGTTATTAAAGTAGATAAGCAGAGAAATAATGTTGTTGTTTCCAGAAAGGCTGTCGTAGAAAATGAGTATAGTGAAGAGAGAAGTCAACTATTGGAGAGTATAAAAGAAGGTTCGAAAGCTAAAGGGATTATTAAGAATTTAACTGACTATGGAGCTTTTGTTGATTTGGGTGGTATCGATGGTCTTCTTCACATAACAGATATGGCATGGAAGAGAGTCAAGCATCCGTCAGAATTGGTCAATATTGGAGACGAAATAGATGTAGTGGTCCTCAAATACGAAAAAGATAAACAAAGAGTATCACTAGGAATGAAGCAGCTCGGTAAAGATCCATGGCATGAAATACAAGATCGTTACCCGATACAAAAGAAATTAAAAGGTAAGATTACGAATATCGCTGATTATGGATGTTTTGTTGAAATAGAGGAAGGTGTCGAGGGTCTTGTTCATGTTTCTGAGATGGATTGGACGAATAAAAATGTCAACCCGTCAAAGATAGTAGTAGTTGGCCAGGAAGTTGAGGTGATGGTTCTTGAGATTGATGAAAGCAGAAGACGAATTTCTCTNGGGATAAAACAATGCCAAATAAATCCATGGGCGGAGTTTTCATCAAGAGTAAGTAAAGGTGATCGTGTGAAAGGTCAGATCAAATCAATCACTGATTTTGGTATTTTTATCGGATTAGACGGAGGTATTGATGGTCTCGTTCATCTGTCTGATATTTCATGGGATAACGCTGATGAAGAGTCAATAAGAAATTATAAAAAAGGACAAGATCTTGAAGCAATCGTACTCGCAATAGATACAGATCGAGAGAGAATATCACTAGGAATCAAACAGTTAGATGATGATCCTTTTGCTAATTGGATAATTGAAAATCCAAAAGGTTCTATTATTAAAGCGAGGGTATCTGAAATTGATAGCAAAAATGTGACTGTGCAAATTACGGATGATATTAATGGGATAATTCATACTTCAGAATTATCAGTTGAAAAGGTTGATGACGCTAGATCATTCGTAAAAATTGATGATGAGCTTGAAGCTAAAATTATTTCTATTGATAAAAAAACAAGAATAGTTTCACTTTCCATCAAGGCTAAGGAAGAGCAAGATGAGAAAAATGCGTTAGATAGTTATCAATCAGATACTTCTGCGGCATCATCTGGCTCAACAACATTGGGTGAGTTATTAAAAGAAAAAATGGAAGACAAATAATTATTTGTATGATCATTTAGAGTAGTTATAATTAAAATTTGCACTTAAGAAAAACACATATGTAATGTCTACTATAAGGTAATTATTGAAAATGACGAAATCTGAAGTTATTGAAAAGATCTCAATAAAGCAAACCCATCTTCCAGTGAAAGATGTTGAACTATCAATTAAGCATATACTCTCACTGATGAGTGATACCTTGTCAAAAGGAGACAGAATCGAAATTCGAGGCTTCGGAAGTTTTTCGCTTCACTACAGACCATCAAGAATTGGCAGAAACCCCAAAACTGGTGAGCCTGTGTCTTTGTCAGAAAAATATGTCCCTCATTTTAAGCCTGGGAAGGACCTCAAGCAAAAGGTTAACGAGAGTAGGGAGCACTCAATTCAAATTCAATCAAATTAATGGTTGTACAAATGATTTCAATAATTTGNTAATCATCNGCAAAAATAATGAATTAATATAATCATGATTGTGAGATTCATAGGAATAATCGCTATTGTTTGTGTTTTTATTCTGGTCATATGGTTTAATTTTCTTAATCCTGAAACTATATCAATTAACTTTAAAATTTTTAAATTTACATCAAAAGCAAGTTTAGTTTTCACTCTTATATTTCTCTGCGGATGGTTTTTTGGCATCACATGTTGCGCTTACTACATTTTCAAAATATTAAATGAAAAAAGAGTCCTATCATCAAGATTAGTTTCATATAAGAGTGAAATTAATTCATTACGAAAAAACCATTAGATAATGCCAACTGAATCAACTTTTATCCTAGCTTCTATTTTTATTATACTTGCTGCAACTGGTTGGGCTCTTGGGTATTTTGGAGAGAGAGACGACCAGCCACCCTTAAATATTGACTATCTTAAGGGTCTGAACTTTTTGCTCAATGAGCAGACTGATCAAGCAGTTGAGCATTTTTTAAAGATGGTAAGAGTAGATAATACTACGATCGAAACCCATTTTGCTCTCGGTAATTTATTTAGAAAAAGAGGAGAAGTAAATAGAGCAATAAGAATTCATCAAAATATAATTGCTAGGCCTGACATATCAGATGAGCAAAGAGATCAGGCTTTTTATTCGCTTGCNAAGGACTATCATCATGCTGGACTTTTGGATAGGGCTGAGGTTCTTTTTAGGCGATTGTCAGCAGATTCACTTTTTCAAATACAATCACTATATTCTTTAACTGAAATTTATGAAATAGAGCGAGAATGGAAAAAGTGTATTAAATACACTAATACATTAGCGAAAATTACAAGAAAATCCTTTGATCTTCAAATCTCACATTATTTTTGCGAGCTTGCAGAGATAGCAGTTGCCAATGGTGATGTAAAAAAAAGCTCAGAATTTATTAGCTCCGCAAAAAAATTAAAAACCATGACTCTGAGAACAGATCTGGTTAAAGCGAAATCTGAGAAACTAATGAAAAGGTATAGCANTGCAGTAAAAATATACAGTGAAATAATCCAAAACAGTAATTATTTAATTACTGAAGCACTTCCGGAGCTCGTGGATCTGCATAAACAATTAATGAGTTTAGACGAACTCAACGAGTTTATTAAAAAAATAAGTCAGAGCAATCAAAAATTGTCCAGAGATATAGGATACACAGTGATAATTAATAATATAAACGATGTATCGTCGCTTAATGATTGTGCAAATAGCTACATAGAAAATGATGTTANCTTGAAGGAGTTTCTTGGTATTTCATATAATCAAAAGGATAAACTGAAAATAGAGACTATATCTGTGGACAAGATAAAACGTAGCCTCTATAAGTTAGGGCGCTCAACATCAAGATACCAGTGCGAATCTTGTGGTTTTTCAAGTCAGAAATTGCTTTGGTTGTGCCCAAGTTGCAAGCAATGGGAGACACAGAGACCTTTTTCGAACGTTCAGTTTGATTCAATTCTTCAGAGGATGCCATTAATAAGTGATTAGCTTGTCTATAAATTGGCTCCCCGGGCCGGACTCGAACCAGCGACAAATTGATTAACAGTCAACTGCTCTACCAACTGAGCTACCGGGGAATATATCTATAACTTGAGTGGAATTCTGATTCAGCAACTCATACAAGTCAAGCATTGAGATAAATTATTAATAATATAAATTTATTCAATTGCCTTAGTTATTCGATCAGTCGCTTTTTCTAAATCATTCATCGAGCAAGCATAGGACAATCTAATATAACCTGGAGCGCCAAAAGGTGTGCCTGGTACAACTACTACCCCAGCTTTATTAAGGATCAAAGCTGCAAGTTCGATATCATTTTTAAGATTATTTGATTGTATTGCTTTATCTACTCTAGGAAATGCATAGAAAGCTCCATCCGCACTATTACACTCAAACCCTGGTATTTTATTTAATGCATTTATAATAAAGTCATTTCTTTTTTTATATTCAATTACCATATTTACAACACAATCTTGATTTCCATTTATAGCTTCCGTGGCTGCAATCTGAGATATACTACATGGATTTGAAGTTGACTGACTTTGCACTGTTTTCATTGAAGTAATAATTTCTCTCGGACCACCAGCGTATCCTATTCTCCATCCGGTCATTGCATAACATTTTGAAACACCATTTATCGATATAACCCGATTGTTGAGTTCGGGCACAGCAGTACCGATGTTATAAAACTTAGATTTTCCCCAATGTATTTTTTCATAAATATCATCAGAAGCAATAATCACGTTTGGGTAGTTAAGAAGAACATTTCCAATTTCAATCAACTCTTCTTTTGTATAGCAACTCCCTGTTGGATTTGAGGGGCTATTTAAAAAGATTAATCTAGTTTTATTACTAAGAGAATCTTCTAGTATTTTAGGCGATATTTTAAAATTACTTTCTATGTCTGTGGCAATAAACCTAGGTGTGGCATCAGCAATTCTTACCATATCTGGATATGAAACCCAATAAGGAGTCGGGATTATAGCTTCATCACCATATTGAAGAAGCCCCATGCAGAGATTAAATAGTGTTTGCTTTGCACCACTAGAAACAATAATTTGATCAAAATCATAGATTAGGTCGTTATCTTGTTTGAATTTATTTATAATTGCTTTTTTTAAAGTTAATGTCCCGTCTATGGCTGTNTATTTCGTATGTCCGTCTTTNATNGCTTTAATAGCAGCTTCTTTTATATGGAGGGGAGTGTCGAAGTCCGGTTCACCTGCACCAAGACTAATTATNTCTTTTCCTTCTTCTCTTAATTTTGCGGCAAGATTGAGCACAGCGCTTGTNGCTGAAGGTAAAACTNTATTCATTCTTTCAGAAACTTGATGCATTTTTTAACCTTTTAAATAANTACAATGTTACGACAACAAAAAGCTCCAACCAAGAGAAAAGATCATAAAAAATATCTTAATTTTGATTTGGTTTCAAAATATAAACCAGCTGGTGACCAGAATAAGGCCATAAAAGAATTATCCAACGGTATACAAGAGGGTTTATCTAGGCAGACACTTCTGGGTGTTACAGGTTCAGGTAAAACATTTACTATTGCGAATATAATTCAATCAACACAGAGACCGGCAATTATTCTTGCTCACAATAAAACTCTGGCTGCTCAGCTTTATGGAGAAATGAAGGAATATTTTCCACATAATTCGGTTGAATACTTTGTATCTTATTATGATTATTATCAGCCTGAAGCCTATGTTCCAAGCTCAGATACATTCATAGAAAAAGATGCTTCGATAAATCAGCATATTGAGCAGATGAGACTATCTGCGACTAAAGCAGTNATAGAAAGATCNGATACAATTATTATTGCTACAGTCTCAGCAATATATGGCCTTGGTGATCCCGACGCTTATTTTAGTATGGTGTTGCATCTTTCCGTTAGAGAAAAAGTTGATCACAGAGAGATACTGAGGAAGTTAGCAGAGATCCAATATTCAAGAAATGATATCGATTTTTCACAAGGAAATTTTAGAGTGAGGGGTGACATAATTGATATTTTTCCTGCTGAATCTGAATTAGAGGCTGTTCGTATTGAACTATTCGATGATGAAATTGAAGCTATTTATCAATTTGATCCTCTCACAGGAGTAATAACAAAAAAACTACCAAGAGTAACGATTTTTCCTAAAACTCATTATGTAACACCTAAAGAAAAGTTATTAGGTGCATCAGAAAAAATAAGAATTGAATTNCAAGAGCAATTAAAATTATTTAAATCANATAATAAACTCCTTGAAGCTCAGAGGCTTGAACAGAGAACGTTGCATGACTTAGAAATGATAAGAGAGCTTGGTTATTGTCAGGGTATTGAGAATTACTCTAGATACTTATCTGGAAGAAATGAAGGAGAGCCCCCACCATGCCTACTTGATTATATTCCAGAAAATGCAATATTGTTCATCGATGAGAGTCATGTGACTGTCCCTCAAATNGGAGGAATGTATAAAGGGGATAGATCTCGTAAAGAAACTTTGGTGGAGTATGGATTTAGATTGAGATCAGCTCTTGATAATCGCCCACTTAGGTTTGATGAATTTGAAAGTATTGTGCCAGCAACTATATATGTATCAGCAACGCCAGGAAAATACGAAGAAAATACGGCGGAAAATGTTATTGAACAACTAGTCAGACCAACGGGTCTGGTTGATCCGGTAATAGAGGTTCGTGAAGCCCTAAATCAGGTGGAGGATGTTCTCTCTGAAATTAATGATCGCGTCAATCAGGGCGATAGAATTCTTATTACTACTCTTACGAAAAAAATGGCAGAAGATCTCACCGACTATCTCTTCGAATATGGAGTCAAGGTGAGATATTTGCATTCTGATATTGGTACAGTGGAGAGAACAGAAATAATTAGAGATTTGAGATTAGGTGTCTTCGATGTTTTGGTTGGGATTAATCTTNTNAGAGAAGGGCTNGATATGCCAGAGGTTTCTNTGGTAGCTATATTAGATGCTGACAAAGAGGGTTTTCTCAGATCAGAAACATCACTAATACAAACAATCGGACGTGCAGCACGAAATATAAATGGTAAGGTCATATTATATGGCGATGAAATTACTGGCTCAATGATGCGAGCAATAAATGAAACAGAGAGACGAAGAAATTATCAAATAGAATTCAACAAGAAAAATAACATAGTCCCAAAGTCAATAAAAAAAGACGTTCCTGATATTCTCGATTCAAATTATGCGTTACCCTTGAAAAAACGAAAATCTAAATACATCAATTTCGAGATTTCTGAATTATTAAAGGAATCGAATAAATTAGAGAAAAAGATGTTAAAACATGCAAGAAATCTTGAATTTGAGGAAGCGGCAAGTATTCGAGATGAGATTAAAAATATTAGAGAATATATGAAAAAGTCGTGAATTTTAAGATATGAGAGTTGTTGATATTTTGATATTATTTTAAGTTTTAAACAGCCAAGAANTTTAAATGATAAGAAATGGGCGATTAGCTCAGGGGGAGAGCGCCACGTTGACATCGTGGAGGTCGGTGGTTCGAGACCACCATCGCCCACCAATAAATTATTTATAGCTTTGAAATTCATAGATAAAACCTTGTTTATCTAGCCTTTCATCTATAAAATTCGTTACCTAATTTATCTTATTAAAATAGTGGAGGATAAAAGTATCGCAGCGACAAAAAGAGTAAGGCGAAACGAAGAGCTTGAGTGTAATGAAGTCAGAGTCATTGACTCAAAAGGTGAGCAAGCAGGTGTTATGCCACTGATTGAAGCAATAAAGATGGCCAAAGACGAGGAACTAGACTTAGTTGAAGTTTCACCTAATGCATCTCCCCCTGTATGCAGGATAATGGATTTTGGAAAGCATCTATTTTCATTAAATAAAAAAGGACAGAATGCCAAGAAAAAAACTAAGAGAACTCAAGTTAAAGAGATNAAATTTCGTCCCACAACTGATACAGGAGATTACAATATAAAGTTGCGTAAATTAAANGAATTTCTTGAAAATGGAGACAAAGTAAAAGTAACGTTGAGATTNCGAGGAAGAGAAATGGTTCANCAAGAACTNGGNGTTNANTTGATNGANAGGGTNAAGNTTGACTTAGANGAGTATGGTACCATTGAGCAGCATCCTGAAATGGAAGGTAGACAGATGGTTATGATTTTGGGACCTAAGCGAAAATAAAAAGGTGGAAAAATGTCAAAAATGAAGACAAATCGTGGCGCAGCAAAGAGGTTTAAAAAAACTGGAAAAGGTGGTTTCAAAAGATCTCAATCACATCTTAATCATATTTTGACTAAGAAAAAGTCAAAAAGAAAACGTCAATTGGGACTAACACAGCAAGTTTCTGAAGCAGATAAAAAAAGCGTCAAACGTATGCTTCCATACAGCTAATTTAGGATATTAAAAATGGCTAGAGTAAAAAATGGTGTTACAGCTAAAGCAAAACACAAGAAAATATTAAAAAAGGCAAAAGGCTACTATGGTGCCCGTAGTAAATTATTTAAGACTGCAAAACAAGCAGTGATCAAGGCTGGACAGTACGCCTATAGAGACCGCAGACAGAGAAAAAGACAATTTAGAGCATTATGGATAGCACGTATAAATGCTGCATCAAGAACCCANGGTTTATCTTATAGCAATCTAATCAATGGAATGAATAAAGCAAATATAACCATAGATAGAAAGGTATTAGCAGATATTGCAGTTAATGACCCTCAAGCTTTCCAGGCTATAGCGCAACAAGCAAAGTCAGCGCTAGCTGGATAATGGCCGATCGCAAAATATGCTATAGTATTTGATGTCTATTGGATAGTTGATGCAGTGATTTTGTGAATAAAGTAAAAGAAATCTTAGAGAAGTCATTAGAGGAAATAAGTAACGCTGCTTCAATCGAAGACATCGAAAATATCAGAATTGATTTTATCGGCAAGAAAGGTCTATTTACAAATGAGCTTAAAAAGTTAAGACATTTGCCTGCCAACGATAGGCCTTTATTCGGTCAGGAAATAAACAAAGCTAAAAATGTTTTTTTAACAAATCTCTCATCTGCAAAAAATCAATTAGAAGGTAAACAATTATTAGACTCACTCAATGTTAAACCTATTGATGTCTCACTTGCGGGATCAAATTCCTCCAAAGGGAGTAGACATCCAATATCTTTAGTTAGAGGTAAGATTGAACAAATTTTTAAGAATTCTGGATACAAGATTAAGGTAGGACCAGAAATTGAAGATGATTACCATAATTTCACTGCATTAAATGTTCCTGAGAATCATCCCGCAAGAGCGATGCATGATACATTTTATTTTGAGGGAAAAAAACTATTAAGAACGCATACNTCGCCAGTTCAAATTCGTTCTATGATTGCAGATGGTGCGCCAATAAGAATTATTGCACCTGGAAAGTGCTATAGATGTGATTCTGATCTGACTCATACGCCAATGTTTCATCAAGTTGAAGGACTAGTGATTGATAAGGATATTAGTTTTGCAAATTTGAAAGCTGTACTGCATGAGTTTGTTGAAAGCTTTTTTGAAAGAGAGATAAAACTAAGATTTCGTCCGTCATACTTCCCTTTTACTGAACCATCCGCTGAAGTTGATATTCTGTGGGAGAANAATGAATGGTTAGAAATCTTAGGATGCGGTATGGTTCATCCAAATGTCNTAAGAAATTCAGGAATAGATCCTGAGAAATACAGTGGTTATGCATTTGGTATGGGTGTTGAGAGACTAGCTATGCTTTATTATGGAGTGAGAGACCTNAGAACATTCTATGATAATGATATCAGTTTCCTCAAGCAATTCTCATAAGTCTAGGTAAAAGTAAATGAAATTTTCTGAATCATGGTTAAGAGAAATTATTGACTTAAACCTTAGTTCTGATGAACTTTCACATAAACTTACAATGATAGGCCATGAGCTTGATGGAATTTCAAAAGATGGATTATCAATTGAAGGCATTATAATCGCTGAAATAGTTGATTTCAAAAAGCATCCAAANGCTGATCGCTTAAGTTTATGNAATGTAAATATAGGTTCCAATAAAATTGTTGAAGTAGTATGTGGTGCNCCTAATGTTCAGGTAGGCCTGAAAACAGCTTTTGCTAGAGTTGGTCAAATCCTTCCGAATAAAATAAAAATCAAAAAATCTAAAATCCGAGGAGTGACATCCAACGGGATGTTGTGCTCAGCATCAGAAATTGATCTAGGGCAGGAAGATGATGGTATTCTTGANCTTCCCACTGACGCACCAGTTGGGGAAGGTCTCAGAGCATATCTTAATCTGCCTGATAATATTCTCAATCTAGATTTAACCCCAAATAGAGGCGATTGTTTTTCACTGATGGGTGTGGCTCGTGATTTGAATACGGAACCTAATAGTAAACTAAATTATAATTTTAGAATACAAAATAGTATTACTTCAAAAGTAAAGTGCAAGGTTAAAACACCTTATCCTGATATTTGCCCAAGATTTGCATCACAAGTAATCGAAAATATAGATAACAGAGCCAGAACACCAATACACTTGACTGAAAAACTCAGAAAATCTGGTATAAGATCAATAAACCCAGTCGTAGATATCACTAATTATGTGATGCTTGAGTTGGGGCAACCTCTTCATGCATATGATTTCGACAGGATTACTGGCGTTGTCAGCCCGAGATTTGCAGAGAATAATGAGACACTCCAATTATTAGATGGAAATACAATTAAGCTTAATAGAGATACGATTGTAGTATCAGATGAATCTGGCTCAATAGGGTTAGCTGGTATCATGGGTGGTAATTCAACATCTGTCTCTGATAAAACTACTTCAGTTTTTTTTGAAGCAGCCTTCTGGCCACCTGAATTCATGGCAGGAAAAGCGAGAGAATATGGCATGCAAACTGATGCATCATTGAGATTCGAAAGAGGAGTAGATCCAGCGATACAGGCTTTTGCCGTCGAGAGAGCTACTCAACTATTGCTATCAATTACAGGAGGTAAGGCAGGTCCTATTGATGATATAAAAAATAAAAAATATTTACCGCAAACAAAACTAATTAGATTGAGACAATCTCGTTTAAATAAAATACTTGGAAAAAAGATACCTAAATCTGAGGTAGAAAGAATATTTAAGAAGCTAGGATTTATAGTTAACATTAAAAAGGATTCTTGGGAAGTAANAGCCCCTTCATTCCGATTCGANATTAATATTGAAGATGACTTAATAGAGGAGATNGCTCGTATATATGGTTTTGAAAATATAGAGCGTCAAACAGAATCAATTACAATGCCAATTTCACCGATCGAGCGTCCCGATTTAAGTAAAGATGCTATTTCTNATCATTTGTGTGTAAGAGGATATCATGAAGTTATAAATTANAGTTTTGTCAAAAAAGACACAGATNATCAAATATCTGGGNANGAATCAAAGTTAGAATTATTAAATCCAATTTCAACAGAAATGGCAGTGATGAAATCTTCACATCTAGCAGGCTTACTACAAAATCTTAAGAGGAANCTCTCAAGACAAAACAATAGANTCAGATTATTTGAAGTAGGCAATGTATTCAGTGGGNATATAAAAAATCACAATGAGGTCGAAAAAATTGCAGCAATAGCAAACGGACCAATNGAAGAGGAAAGTTGGGACTCAAATAATAATGATATTAGTTTTTTCAATCTAAAAGGNGATCTTGACTCNTTATTAATGAATAATNANGANGAAGGACTTATTTAGATATGAANGCAATAAAAATAATAAGATTTTNCATCCTAGCTATTCAGCANACATTTATAGAAAGGATGAAATAATAGGNGTAATTGGAANGNTAAATCCAATCCTTACTAGAAATANTGATATCTCTGGGGATGTTTANTTTTTTGAAATTGACTATAAAAAGGCATTTNNGAGGTCACCNATAATAGCAAAACCTATTTCGAAATACCCGCAAATAAGANGAGATATATCAATTGTAGTGGATTCTCATATTACATCCTCAGAGNTAATCAAGGCTGTAAAAGAAATTAAACCATCAACTATCCAATCCGTGAATGTTTTTGATGTCTATGAAGGAAAAAACATAGAAGAAGGACGAAAAAGTATCGCTTTAGGCTTGATTTTACAGGAAAAATCACGCACCCTTACAGATAAAGAAGCAGATGNTATTATCAGTATGACTTTAAAATCACTGCAAAGTNAATATTCAGCTAAATTGAGAGATTAAANATGGCATTAACAAAAGCTGACATAGCCGAATCACTCTATGAGGAGCTTGGTCTTAACAAAAGAGAAGCTCGAGAACTGGTGGAGATATACTTTGATGAGCTAAAAGAAGCATTATCGAATGGCAAGCAAGTAAAATTATCTGGCTTTGGTAATTTTGATCTTAGAGATAAAAAAGAAAGACCCGGAAGAAATCCAAAGACAGGTGAGAGTATTCCNATTAGTGCTCGTAGAGTAGTAACTTTTAAACCAGGACAAAAGTTAAAAAATAAAGTTGAAGGTTATGTTGGAAGCTGAGAGTAACAATCACTTACCNCCAATCCCAGGCAAAAGATATTTNACAATAGGTGAAACAAGTGATTTATGTGGAGTNAAGGCCCATGTTCTAAGATACTGGGAGCAAGAATTTTCTCAGTTAAAACCAGTAAAGAGAAGGGGCAATCGNAGATANTATCAACGTAAAGATGTAATTCTTATTAGGCAAATTAGAGCTNTACTATATGATGAAGGNTTNACNATNGGNGGCGCTCGTCAAAAATTATCAGGTAATGAATCNAAATCNGATATTNCNNAAAGTCAACAGATAATCAAGCAGTTAAGAATAGAACTTGAAGAAGTTNCTAAGATNTTACGAAATTAATTATACATATATCGGGGCGTAGCGCAGTCTGGTAGCGCACCACAATGGGGTTGTGGGGGTCGTGAGTTCAAATCTCGCCGCCCCGACCAACTGTGTCTAATACAAAAGGTTAGTCCTGTGAGAGCTGCAATTTCAATTTGTGAAATAAGNANATTAAACATAATACTAGACGATTATATCTATAGAACTCCATTAATTAGATGCAAATATTTAGAAAGTTACTTTTCCAAAAATACAAAGATTTACTCTAAATTAGAGTTTTTACAGAAAACTGGTACTTTTAAAATTAGAGGTGCGATAGCCTCAATAATAAATTTAACTAANCAGAAAAAAAATAATGGTGTTGTTGCAGTTAGCGCTGGAAATCATGCCATAGCAGTTTCTTANGCAGCTAAGCTATTTGACACAAATTGTAAGGTAGTAATGCCAGAGNGTTCAAATGCNTTCAGAGTGCATTACTGTAAGAGTCNTGGNGCCAAAGTTATTTTTGCAAAAAATCCCNCNGANGCATTTAAATTAGCTAATGAGATATCAGAATCTGAANAACGAGAATTTATCCATCCATTTGAAGGCGAGGATATAATTAGTGGNACAGCTACCTTAGGTCTTGAAATTTTTAATCAATGTGAGGATATGGACTCTATTCTGATTCCAATTGGAGGTGGTGGCNTGGCAGCNGGTGTTTCTCATGCTNTTAAACAGAGCAATAAAAATATNCAGGTTTTNGGTGTTGAGCCTGAAAATGCTAANTCCATGCAAATCAGTATCAAAAAAAATNAAGTTCAATCTGANATGAAAATTCATACTATAGCAGATAGTCTCGCAGCNCCATTTTCCTTGCCTATCTCATTTGATTATTGCCNAAATAATGTAGATGAGGTCGTAACNGTGAGAGACAGTCAAATANGCGATTCNATGAGCNTTATTTATAATCAGATGAATCTTGCAGTTGAGCCTGCCTGCTCTNTNACAACAGCCGCNTTATTGGATCCCTTGCGAGATAGATTAAATAATAAGACAACAGTAATCATTATGTGTGGAAGNAANATAGATTGGTCATCATACTNNAATATTGTTAAATCTGATTATCATTTATAATTTAATCTAACATTNTCAGCCTTTTNCTGTAAAATTATACNATATTTCTAATTCAGTGGATCTNGTAATGAGTGANAAAAATCTAAGAAAANACTCAAGAAAAATTGTAGATGGAGTCGAACAGGCNCCAAGTAGGGCAATGCTCAGAGCTGTNGGTTTTGAAACAGAGGATTTCCAAGTTCCNCAAGTAGGAATTGCATCNACGTGGAGCATGATAACACCGTGTAATATACACCTTAATGAATTAGCAAAAGAGGCNTCAAATGGCGTTTCAGATTCTGGNGCTAAAGGAATNATTTTTAATACCATAACGGTATCAGATGGGATTTCAATGGGCACNTCAGGCATGAGATATTCACTAGTATCAAGAGAAATTATTGCTGATTCNATTGAGGCAGTGACAGCAGCACAAGGATTTGATGGATTNNTTACAATAGGTGGTTGTGACAAAAATATGCCTGCNTGTGTAATGGCAATGGCAAGATTGAANAGGCCCTCCATCTTTGTATATGGAGGAACAATAAAACCAGGTCCAAATAAAACNGATATTGTTTCTGTGTTTGAAGCTGTTGGTGCTCTCTCAAGTGGAAAAATCAATAATGATGAATTTCTCAAAGTAGAAAAGACAGCAATTCCNGGTCCNGGTGCNTGTGGTGGNATGTATACTGCNAANACNATGGCNTCGGCGATTGANGCNCTAGGATTGAGTCTCGCAAATAGTTCGGCNCAAGAGGCGGTATCTGATGCGAAGACTAATGATTGTCGTGAAGCAGGCAAGGCTGTNATGGATTTAATAAAAAANGATATAAAACCTCTTGATATCATGTCTAAAGAAGCTTTTGAGAATGCAATAACAGTTGTTATAGCACTTGGTGGGTCAACTAATGCAGTTCTTCATTTAATAGCTATGGCAAAAGAGGCAGGTGTTGATGTGTCGTTAAAAGACTTTACAAGAATNGGATCAAATGTTCCTGTGTTGGCNGATTTGAAGCCAAGTGGAAAATATTTGATGTCTGATTTAATTGAAATTGGTGGNATTCAGCCACTTATGAAANGGCTNCTTAAGAGAGGATTAATACANGGTGACTGTTTAACCGTATCTGGTAAAACTATGGCNGAAAATCTGAAACATGTCGAAGACTATCCCNNGGACCAAGANATAATTAAGGATTTCTCGNCTCCAATCAAAAAATCAAGTCATCTCGAGATTNTATATGGAAATCTNGCTCCAGAGGGAGCGGTAGCAAAAATATCTGGAAAAGAGGGNACATCCTTCACTGGAATAGCNAAAACTTTTAATTCAGAGGAGGCTGCAATGGNTGCAATATTATCTGATAAAATCTCAAAAGGCGATGTGATAATTATTAGATATGAGGGCCCCAAAGGTGGTCCTGGAATGCGTGAAATGTTAAGCCCGACTGGCGCAATAATGGGCAAAGGATTGGGCTCTGACGTTGCACTGATCACCGATGGTAGATTTTCTGGTGGAAGTCATGGTTTCGTTGTTGGTCATGTCTCACCGGAGGCAATGGTTGGAGGACCCTTGGCTCTCATCGAGGATGGAGATCAAATTATTATTGACGCGGAGAACAAAATTATTAACATTCTAGTAAATGATAAAATACTGAAAAAAAGACGTGAAAAATGGATAAAGCCCAGTAAGGAAAGGGTATCAGGCGTGCTTGCGAAATATCGAATGTGCGTATCGTCTGCTTCAGATGGTGCAATTACCTTGGCTGATTCATAGCCAAACTAAACTCTGATTGAGGGAAGATTTTGTGGTGGATTAAAAAAAAAAGATGAGCTACTTAACATAGCATCTAAGACATCCAACTGTATTATTTACGATANGTTTACAATAGAAAATTCAATTAAAAAGCTAAAAAAAATTGAGGCTATAGATCAATTATTTTTCGCCATGAAAGCAAATTTTAATTCTGAGATTCTAGACATCATATATAAGTCAGGACTTGGGTTCGAATGCGTGTCAATCGGTGAAATGAAACGTCTTTTTGATCTCATGCCAAACATTGATCGTAAAAAAATTATATTTACACCGAATTTTGCAAAAAAAAGTGACTATATATGGGCACTAGCTAACCAAGTTATAGTTATAGTTGACAGTATATACCCAATCGCAAAATGGCCTGATATATTCGAGAACCAAGATATCATGATTAGGATTGACCCTGGCAAAGGTGACGGGCACCACGATCATGTGATAACAGCTGGCAGTCATTCTAAATTTGGAATTCCACTATCAGATATCAATCAAGTTCTCAGATTATGTGAAAAGTATTGTATCAAGATAATAGGCTTACATACGCATAATGGAAGTGGTATAAAAAATATATCAACATGGTTAGATACAGCAAAACTCTTGCTCGAATTATCCAAAAAATTCAAAGATACTGCAGTGATTAATCTCGGAGGTGGCATTCCAATAAAGGAGAAATTAAATCAGAGAGAATTTGATTTCAATAAATTTTCTCAAATGTTAATTGATTTGAAAAAAAACTTTAAAAATATTGCGATGTGGTTTGAACCAGGTAGATTTATAGTTGGTGAATCAGGAGCATTGATAACTCATGTTACACAGATAAAACAAAAAGATGATCAAAACTACATCGGCGTTGATGTCGGGATGAATGTTCTGATAAGACCCATTTTGTATGGTTCTTATCATGAAATAGTCAATCTTACGAAGTACGATCAAGAGCGTAAATTACTTGTTTCAATCGTAGGACCTATTTGTGAATCTGGCGATAAGCTTGGAGAGAATAGAGAGTTTCCTGAGACTGATGAAGAAGATGTCATTCTTATCGCGAACGCTGGAGCGTATGTGAGGTCCATGGCCTCAGAATATAATCTGAGAGAGATGCCAGATGAAATTATTATTTAAAATATGATCAAGTTAATTTTTTTAACTCTTCTAAAAATTTATTGTTTTGTTGTTCGTTACTAATCGTGACTCTTGCACAATTCTCTAGCTCTTTATGTTTTGGGCACCCAATAATGATGCCAACCTTTTGAAGAAGTGTGCTTATTTTATCGAGATCTTTGAATTCAGTTAACAAAAAATTTCCATCACTTTGCCATACATTTTTAACACAACTGATTTCAATCAGATCTTTCATAATTCTCGCTCTTTCTGTAGCTATGAATTGAATTTGTTTTTTTGCATCATTCGCATTATTCGATTCAATTGCTTGTCTAATTAAATTAATCACAGGCGTTGCAAAACAGAATGGTGAAATAATTCTTTTTAAAAAATTAATACAGTCAGAAGATGCAATCATTGCACCACATCTCAAGCCTGCAAGCGAGAAAGCTTTTGATAAAGTTCTCAATATGATCAAATTATTATAATTTTCTATTTCACTCGCTATTGAATCTATTGGACTAAACTCGATGTAAGCCTCATCAATAACAACAATCGCTCTATTATTTACTTCCTCCAATAATAATACTATTTCATCCTTGGTTAATGAATTACCCGTCGGATTATTTGGTGAGGCTAAAAAAATAATTTTTGTAGATCCTTGCATACTTTCAATAAGACGCTGAATATCTACTTTGAAATTTTCAGCCTTCTTTAATGGTATTTCATGTGTTTGAATAGAATTGCTGATAGCAAAAAATTCATACATATCAAAGGTAGGAGGACATATCATAATCTCATCTTTGTTTGGATTGCAGAAAGTCCTGATTATAATATCTATTGCCTCTGTGCTCCCTCTCGAAATTAATAATTGGTCTTCCTCAACTTCTAACAGCTCTGAAATTGGTTTTATAAGTGAGTCAGGTCTTACAGGAGGGTATCTGTTGGGAATATAATGGTCGAGTGAGGTCCATGGTGATGTTGGTACCTCATTAGCATTCAATCTGATCGTGCTTGGAATTGATTCTGGAATATTAATTATGGGCAAATTATGAATTTCTGGTCTGACTAAATTTTTCAAGCTCATTACTTTTCGTGACATCAGATTATCTTATCTATTATTAGTTGAGTCATTTCGTCCGTATTGATAATTCTATCATTCTCTTCAGCTATGTCTTTCGTTCTTGCTCCACCTTCAATTACATCGAACATTGCTCCTTCGATAATTTCTGCTTCTTCCTGAAGATTTAGACTGTGTCTCAAGAGCATTGCAATGCTGCCTATCATGCCGCATGGATTTGCTGATTTTGTCCCTGTGATGTCTGGTGCTGACCCATGAATGGGCTCGTATAGACCAATACTTCCGTCACCAAGAGATGCTGATGGGAGCATTCCCAGAGATCCAGATAGCATTGAGGCCTCATCTGTTAATATGTCTCCAAACATATTTTCAGTCACAACAACATCAAAATCTGATGGATTATTAATTAGATACATAGCTGCCGCATCTACCAAGATGTGTTCAATTTCAATATCTTGATATTCTCTAGATACAATCTTCGATGTAATGTCTCTCCAAAATCTTGAGGTTTCAAGAACATTTGCCTTGTCAACAGAACATAATTTTCTTTGTCTTTGCATTGCGATGTCAGCAGCTTTCCTAATAATTCTTGTGACTTCGAATTCGTGATATTCACACAAATCACTTGCTTTTTTTTCAGATCTCTTCTTTTCGCCAAAATATATTCCGCCAGTCAACTCTCGGATAACGATTAAATCAACATCATCAAGTTTCTCTTCTTTCAGTGGAGAGGATTTTTTCAAAGAAGGGTAAACTTTGATTGGTCTGATATTTGCAAAGACGCCAAGTAACTTTCTTAATGATAGAAGACCTTGTTCAGGTCTGATTTTCGCATTCGGATCATCCCATTTTGGACCACCAACAGCTCCTAGTATTACAGCATTTGAGTCGAGACAACTTTTTTGAGTATCACTTGGTAATGGATCATTGAATTGATCAATTGCTGCACCACCGATATATTTTTCTTCAAACTTAAACTTATGCCCAAATGACAATTCAATAGCTTTTAAAACAGCTTTTCCCGAGGCCGTAACCTCTGGGCCTATTCCATCACCAGGAAGAAGTGTTATCATGGCGTCCAATTTCTTTTCTCCTCAAACTCAACTATTGAGCTGTTATTCCTCTGAATGAAGCCGAGTTGATCTATGCCTTCTATGAGACAGAATTTTGAAAATTCATCGATTTCATATTCAACGATGTCATTGTTTGGAAGTGTAATTTTAGACGATTGGACACAAATCGATAATTCAGAGTCAGGTTTATCCATAATTGTATTCAATATCTTTTCAGACACAACAATTGGAAGAAGTCCATTTTTCAGAGCATTGCTCTTGAATATATCTGCTATCTTTGAGCTTATAACAGCTCTGAAACCATAGTCAGTAAGAGCCCATGGTGCATGCTCTCGAGATGACCCGCATCCAAAATTATTTCCAGCCACTAGGATCTCTATTTTTTTATTTCCATGTTTATTCAGAACAAAGTCAGGTTTGTTATCACCATTTTCTTCGTATCTCCAGTCATGAAATAGATGTTTCCCTAAGCCATCTTTCGACGTTGTTGTCAAAAATCTAGCTGGTATAATTTGATCAGTATCAACATCCTTGTTAGGTAGAACGAGAATTTTAGAATTTATCTTTTCTAGCCTCTTCATTATGTTATGTACCTTCTCGGATCGGCGATATTCCCCTCAATAGCCGATGCAGCTGCGGTTGAGGGGCTTGCTAAAATTGTTCGCGCTCCTTTTCCCTGTCTACCCTCGAAGTTTCTGTTGCTGGTACTGACACTAAGTTTTCCAGATGCTACGGTATCACCATTCATTCCAAGACACATGGAACATCCGGCTTCTCTCCATTCTGCACCTGCTTTTTTGAATATTGTGTCTAGCCCCAGTGCTTCAGCATCTTTCTTAATTTTTTGAGAGCCTGGAACAACGAGCATTCTTACATCATTTGAAATCTTTTTTCCCTTCAGTATCTTCGCTGCTTCTTTTAAGTCACTCAACCTAGAGTTTGTGCAGCTTCCTATAAAAACGACATCAATATCTTTATCATGAAGTGTTTGACCTGGGGTTATTTGCATATAATCCACTGCCTTAGTAAATGCAGCATCATTATTAATCGGGACAGGATCATTGACACCTATCACCATGCCTGGATTTGTACCGAAAGTGATCATTGGTTCAAGGTTACCAGCATCAATCGTTATTACTTTATCAAATTCTGAGTTATCATCGCTGGGAAGTGATTTCCAACGAGTTAGCGCATCATCCCACATCTCATTTTTAGGAGATCTAGGCTTGTCAATCAAAAATTCATAAGTTGTATCATCTGGAGCGATCATACCAGCCTTGGCACCTGCTTCTATAGACATGTTGCACATAGTCATNCGTCCTTCCATACTCATTGAAGATATTGCATCACCNCTATATTCCATGACATAACCCGTGCCTCCATCAACTCCAATTTTACCNATTATTGCAAGGATAAGATCTTTCGCTGTTACACCTCTNTTCAATTTTCCTTTTACGTCAATTGATAATGTCTTCGGTTTTCTTTGAAGGAGACATTGCGTGGCTAATACATGCCCAACTTCTGTTGTGCCNATACCAAATGCGAGTGCGCCAAATGCACCATGAGTACTTGTATGACTATCACCGCAGACGATTGTTTTTCCCGGTTGAGTTAATCCTAGTTCTGGTCCTATGACATGAACAATACCCCTGTTAATGTTATCGAAATCAAAGAGCTCGAGACCAAATTCTTTACAATTGTTTATCATTGTTTTGACTTGATTTGCAGCATCAGCACCTGCTATTTCGATATCCTTGAAATTATTAATCGGCATTGTTGGTATCGAATGATCCATAGTTCCAATTGTCAGATTTTTCTTTCTTATATCAAGACCTCGCTCCCTTAGCATTGAAAATGCCTGTGGAGTCGTCACTTCATGTATCAGGTGGAGGTCAATATATAATATTGCTGGATTAGCAACCGATTCTTGACGAACGATATGCTCATTCCATACTTTTTCAAAGAGTGTAAGTGGCTGCTGTATGTCCATAAAACCGTTTATATTGATTCTAACCATGAGTACTTATCATCAGTTTTATCTGAAAATAAGCCAAAAAATTTATCTTGTAGTCTTTTTGTTACAGGACCTCTTTTTCCGTCACCTATAAGTATTCTATCGACTGATTTTATTGGCGTTATTTCTGCCGCTGTGCCAGTGAAGAACATTTCATCAGCTAGATATAGAGATTCTCTATTTATTTCTTCTTCTTTTAAATTTAATCCAGCATCTTTTGAAAGTTTAACAACGGTATCTCTTGTTATCCCTGTAAGTATTCCTGAAGAGGCTGGTGGAGTGTATATAACATCATCTTTGACAATGAATAGGTTCTCTCCCGCGCCTTCAGATACTTTGCCGCTTGAAGATAGAGCAATCCCCTCATCAAATCCAAGTCTCTTTGCCTCAGTACTAATTAAGGTGCTGGAGAGATAGTTACCCCCAGCTTTTGCCATAGTAGGTATTGTATTTGGTGCAACTCTTTGCCAACTCGAAACACAGACTTCTACACCATTCTTAAGCGCATCTTCACCCAAGTATGTACCCCATTCCCATGCGGCTATTGAGACATCCACCGGATGATCATCTTTTGGCGCGAGACCAATTTCACCATATCCGCGAAATGCGATTGGACGAATGTAAGCTCCATTATTCAATTCATTCTGAGCGATTATATCTTTGCAAGCTTTTAAGAGATCATCCTGAGAATAAGGGATTTCCATACGATAAATTTTTGCAGAGTTATACAGCCTCGAAATATGATCTTGAAGTCTAAATATTTTTGGCCCATTTGGTGTTCTATAGAGTCTAATTCCCTCAAATACAGAAGATCCATAGTGAAGTGCGTGAGAGAGCACATGTACTTTTGCATCCTCCCACTCAACTATTCTTCCGTTATGCCAAATATACTTTCCACCTTTGTACATGATATTATCCTTGAATATATTTAATAAATCTAAATTGGTACTCTGTGAATGTTATTATTTTGGGGCGCTGATTTTATACCTTGTTTTTCACGTCTTATAATTCTGTTTATAACACCAAGGTAAGCTCTACTTCCGGCTTCAACTATATCAACACTTGTTCCTGAGCCCCTGTAAGATTGACCTTCGTGTTCAACATTCACTGTTACTTCACCTTGAGCATCAGATCCAATTGTCGGACTATGGAGATCAAATTTTTTAAGGGTCAGATCTACTTCTGTGATTTTTTTTATNGCACTAAAAGCTGCTTCAACTGGCCCAGAAGCACTCATAGATCTTGAATACACATGACCTTTTTCGTCGACAAGAGATACTTTTGCATTGGAGGGTTCTCCAGACAAAGAGCTGATCTCTAGAGATTTGAGTATCCATGGTCCTCCAATTGAAGTATCAATATTCATTATTAATGCTTCTATATCGCCATCATAGATATCTTTTTTTGCATCTGCGAGTTTTTTAAACTCTATAAAAGCACTATTGATTTTATCGTCGTCTGCCTCGAAACCTAACTCTTCAACTCNNTTTCTGAAGGCATGNCTNCCACTNTGTTTCCCNAGCACAAGATTTGACTTACTGATTCCGATNTCCTCTGGTNTCATTATTTCATATGTAGAGCTATGTTGAAGCATTCCATGTTGATGAATCCCAGCTTCGTGNGCAAAAGCATTTTCACCTACNATTGCTTTATTTCTTGGTATTTGAATGCCTGTGACTGATGCAACCATTCTTGATGTCGGATAAAGTTTTTCTGTTTTTATGTTTGTGTCTACATTAAAATGCTCTTTNCTTGTTTTTATTGCCATGACAATTTCTTCGAGTGAGCAATTTCCTGCTCTTTCTCCTATTCCATTTATGGTGCATTCTATTTGTCTTGCGCCAGCTTTTACTGCGGCTAAACTATTTGCGACTGCCATTCCTAAGTCATCATGGCAGTGCACACTCAATGTAATTTTTTCTATATTTCTGACGTTTTCTTTTAAGTACTTAAATACACGATCAAATTCATCAGGAACAGTGTATCCAACTGTATCAGGGATATTGACAGTAGTTGCACCAGCCTCAATGGCTGCTGACACAACTTCAGCTAGGTATGATAGCTCTGTTCTCGAGGCATCTTCTGGGGAGAATTCAATATCATCACACATACTTTTTGCNAGAGATATCGATGAAACAGCATTTTTGATAATCTCTTCNTTCGCCATTTTTAACTTATATTCTCTGTGAATTGAGCTAGTTGCTACAAAAACATGAATACGATGATTGTTTGATCCTTTAACCGCATTATATGCTTTATTTATGTCATCTTCATTGCATCTAGCGAGGCCACATATGATTGGCCCAAGATTTTGGTCTGCTATTTCTTTTACAGAGTTGAAATCGCCTGGTGATGCAGCTGGAAAGCCAGCCTCAATGATATCAACATTCAGGTCGGTTAAAGCGCGTGAAATCTTTAGTTTCTCGCCAAGTGTCATACTGCAACCTGGCGCCTGCTCACCATCTCTTAGTGTCGTATCAAAAATTTTTACATGACCATTACTCATTTTAAATGCCTTTTATTTTTCAAGCCAATCCATTCTGCTTCTTAAGTCTGTACCTACTTTTTCAATAGGGTGTTCAAGATCATTATTCATCATTCTTTTAAATTCAGGTTGGCCAGCCTCATTTTCTTTTATCCAATTTTCTGCAAATTTACCTGTTTGAATATCATCTAATATTTCTTTCATTTTTTTTCTAGCATGCTCATCAATTACTCTCGGGCCGCTCACAAGGTCACCATATGCAGCTGTGTCACTTATGAATTCATGCATTTTCTTCAACCCTCCCTCATGCAGTAAATCAACAATTAATTTTAATTCATGCATGCATTCATAATAAGCAACTTCGGGTTGGTATCCGGCATCAACTAGTGTTTCATATCCAGCTACAACCAGCTCGGTGGCACCTCCACAAAGAACAGCTTGTTCGCCAAATAAATCTGTTTCTGTTTCTTCTGCAAATGAAGTTTCAATTACTCCTGCTCTAGCACCACCAATTCCGTGTGCATAAGCTAGGGCAAGATCAAGTGCTTTACCGCTTCTATCATGCTCTACAGCTACCAAGCAAGGAACACCATGACCTTCCTTATATTGTCTTCTGACAAGGCCTCCAGGACCTTTAGGAGCTATTAAAAAAACATCAAGATCATCTCTCGGCTTGATTCTTTTATAGTGAATGTTGAATCCATGAGCAAATACAATCGCAGCATCTTTTTCGATAGATTGTTCTATATTCTTGTATATATTTTCTTGTGTCATGTCTGGTGTGAGAAACATTACGATAGATGCATCTTTGACCGCATCATTTGGCTCGTATACGTCCAGCCCGTCTGATATAGCTTTATTCCAGCTAGCACCACTTCTCCTCAATCCAACGACAATATTGAAACCACTATCCTTTAGATTTAATGCATGAGCTCGACCTTGACTTCCATAACCAAGAATTACTATTTTTTTATCTTCAAGTATTGATGGATTTACATCTTGTTCAGAGTACATTCTCATTTTTATGATCCTTTATTTTTTGTAATGAGTTTATAAAAAAAAACCCCACATTCTTTTTTCTGAAAGCGGGGTCAATAACATTTTTGTATAAGTATTAACTCAACCCGTTTTCCTTTCAACGAGTAATAATAGAGATAGGCAGATCAGATTGATATACTGATTTGTCGATATAATCACTATTTGTTTTGTTAGAATATTCATAATAGTGCTAATGATGTTTTATTGAAGGATTGTTGTCAACATCTTGTTGCAATGCAATTTAGCTTATTGATGCTGTGATTTTTTTATTTAGAGAGAATATTAGAGGATTAATCAAGAATTCGTTCAATGGATGAAAAAGTAAATTAATAATTTATAAAATTAATTATCAATAATAAGGATAACAGCCTATGAACTTTGAATATACCAATAAAATCAATGATTTAATTGATAAAATTAATGTATTTATGGATAAATTCATATATCCTAATGAACAGGTATATTTTAAAGCGATTGAATCGTCTGAATCACGCTGGAATATACCATCAGTAATAGAAGAAATTAAAGATGAAGCAAAAAAAGTAAATTTGTGGAATTTATTTCTTCCTGATAGTGATTATGGTGCTGGACTATCTAATTTAGAATATGCGCCTTTGGCTGAAATAATGGGAAGAAGCTTCATTGCACCAGAGGCTTTCAATTGTTCTGCACCAGATACAGGAAACATGGAAGTATTTGTTAGATACGGCACGAATGAACAAAAAGAGAAATGGCTGGAACCACTTCTCAAAGGTGAAATTAGATCTGCTTTCGCGATGACTGAACCAAATGTTGCCTCATCAGATGCTACAAATATTCAATCTACAATAAAGGCTGATGGAGATAATTATATTATCAATGGTCATAAATGGTGGACTTCAGGAGCGATGGATCCACGATGTAAAGTAATAATATTCATGGGAAAAACTGATCTAAATGCTAACAGATACTCTCAGCAATCAATGATAATTGTACCAGCTGATGCACCTGGGGTGAAAATTGTGAGACCATTGAGCGTGTATGGCTATGATGATGCGCCCCATGGCCATGCTGAGGTAATATTTAAAGATGTCCTTGTTCCAAAAAAAAACATATTACTTGGTGAGGGAAGAGGTTTTGAAATCGCACAAGGCAGGCTTGGTCCAGGAAGAATACATCATTGTATGAGATTGATTGGACTTGCTGAAAGAGCATTTGAACTAATGTGCAAAAGAGCCAATCAAAGAGAAGCGTTTGGTAAAAAAATCTCAGAACAAGGTGTTGTAAGAGAAATGATTGCAAGATCGAGAATNGAAATTGATCAGGCTCGATTATTAACTCTTAAAGCTGCAGACATTATGGATAAGTATGGTAATAAAATCGCAAAAAAAGAAATTGCAATGATAAAGATAGTTGCTCCAAATATGGCAACTAATGTAATCGATAGAGCCATCCAGGTGCATGGGGGAGGAGGAGTTAGTAGTGAGTTTCCATTAGCAGCAGCCTGGGCAATGGCAAGAACTCTCAGATTGGCAGACGGACCTGATGAAGTTCATATGGCTCAATTAGCGAAACTTGAACTTGGTATGCAGAAAATAAAAAATTAAATCGAACTAGTGATATAAATTTTTTTTATGCTATCCTTGTTAACGTAGTTAAATAAAGATTTGTAAAGATATTTGCCAATAATTATTTTTAACTTGATTTATACTCAAAAAAAAACATAATAATATTCAAAGAAAATTGTGAATTCACGGTAGTAGGAAATTAATTTTAAAAAAACTATTAAGGAGTGCCCATGAAACGGTGCATAAAATATTTTTTGACAACAAGAGTAATGCTAACAATTATGTTCAGCTCGGTTGTTGTCAATGGGGGAGCATTCGCTCAAACAGTTGATGATGTTTTAACGGCAGATGCAAAAAGATTGCAACTTGCACAGGCATCTCAAGAGCGAATCAATGAGACTGTTGATGGTACTAGAACATTAACAGACCAATTTCGAGCAATTAACAAAGAAATTGATGGTTTAAAAGTCTACAATCGCCTCATGACAGCGCAAGTCCAGGGCCAAGAAGCGACACTTGAAGATATCAAAATTTCCATGGATCAAGTTGATGTGATCAACAGGCAAATTTTTCCGCTAATGGAAAGAATGATTGACGGTCTTGAGCAATCGATAGCATTAGACATTCCGTTTCTTAAAGAAGAGCGTGTTGGTCGTATTGATGGATTAAAATCACTCATGTCTAGATCAGATGTCAGTGTCGCTGAAAAATTCAGAAAAGTGATGGAGGCATATCAAATCGAACTCGATTATGGCTCATCAGCAGAATTTTATAAGCAATCTCTGGATCTAGGAAGTGACTTTGGTGTAAGAGACTATAANATGCTGAGAGTAGGAAGAATTGGTCTTTATTTTCAATCAGATGATTCCTCAATTACTGGTATGTGGGATGTTGATCAAAATGCATGGGTGGTNGATGATGAATATCGCTCAGAAATAAGAAAAGGTTTAAGAATGGCCAGACAGCTTATAGCGCCTGAGNTACTCTTNATTCCTGTTCAAGCAGCTAAGGAGGCTTCTTAAAATGACTAGAATTATATTTACATTATTGATGCTGGTATTCACATTTGGCCAGCTCAATGCTCAAGAAGATGCTTCTTCAATGTCTGAACTGTTAAGGCAGATTGAACAAGGACAGGCCAGAGATTCTGTTGAGGCCCAAAACAGAGAAAAACGTTTCGAGGTTGCGAGAAATGAGCAACAAAGACTTCTGAATAATTCTCGTGCCGAAAGAAAAAGAGAAGAAGATAAAAGTCAAAAACTCGAAGATACTTTTGCAAAAAATCAGCAATTAATCGTAGATGCAAGAGCTGCATTAGATAAGAGGCTCGGCGCTTTAAAAGAGCTTTTTGGTGTACTTCAAACCGTTTCTGGTGATGCTCAGACTCGTTTTAATGGCTCTCTCACAAATATTCAATATCCTAACCGTGAAGCCTTTTTGGTTGAGTTGGGCAGCAAGATGGCAAGTGCTAGTACTCTTGCATCTATACAAGATATAGAGGGCTTGTGGTACGAACTTCAAAGAGAGATCACAGAACAGGGCAAAATAGTTAAATACCAAACAGAATATGCTACTGCTGATGGTGAAAGAATTACATCAGATGTAGTTAGAGTTGGTGTTTTTAACTTAGTTTTTGAAGATGGTTATCTACAATATGACAGTACTACTGGTAATGTGACAGAGCTACAACGTCAACCNGACCAGTCACAATACACAAACTCTGCTGAAGACATAATGGAAGAGTCTAGCGGTTATGTTGGTTTCGGATTAGATGTTACCAGAGGTGGTATATTGGCACTATTGGTTGAGTCTCCAACAATAACTGANAGAATTAATCAAGGTGGAATTGTTGGATATTGTATTATAGCGCTTGGCCTTGTTGGTTTATTCATAGCGATATGGAGATGGTTATCATTAACCAAAGACAGCAAAAAGGTTACAGCACAATTATCGAGTCAGACTGCATCAAGTGATAATCCTTTAGGAAGAGTTCTATCTGCATATGATGAAACAAAAGGTGCAGACACGGAAACAGTGGAGCTTAAATTAAGTGAAGCCGCTTTAAAAGAAATGCCTAATCTCACAAAAGGTTTGCTTTTTATTAAAGTGATTGCAGCAGTCGCACCACTTATGGGTCTTCTTGGTACTGTTACAGGAATGATCAAAACATTCCAGGTGATTACACTATATGGTGCTGGTGATCCTAAGCTTATGGCTGGAGGTATTTCTCAGGCACTTATGACAACAGTACTCGGGCTCTGTGTAGCAATACCAATGGTACTTCTTCACACAGTTGTCAGCGGTCAAAGTAGAAAGATCATTAATATACTTCAATCTCAGAGTGCAGGNATTGTTGCAAAACATTCTGAGGCTAATGATTAAGTATTTAATTATAAATAAGGAGTATTTATGTATTGGTTAGCAGATTCATGGGATGCAATAATAGATTTTCTGTATCTCGGCGGGAATGTTCTTAGATGGATTGCTATTACAATATTTTTGATGTGGGTATTGATAATCGAGAGATTGTTATTCTTCAGATCAACGATGTCTTTATTGGCCAGTGATATCAAAAATAAATGGGAAAAAAGAAATGAGAGAAAATCATGGCATGCTCATCAAATCAGAGACGGCATGATTTCTCAATTCTCAATGGCAACAAATGAGTTTATTCCAATGATACAAACCCTAGTTGCTCTATGCCCACTTCTGGGCCTGCTTGGAACTGTGACAGGAATGATTAAAGTATTCGAAGTTATGGCTGTCTCAGGATCAGGAAATGTGAGAGCTATGGCTGCAGGTGTGTCACAAGCAACGGTACCAACGATGGCAGGAATGGTAGGAGCGTTATCAGGTGTTCTCCTTGTAACAATCTTGACAAGACGAGCTGCTCGAGAAGTTGAATTTCTTGAAGACTCTCTTACAATGGATCACTAAGAAAAGGATAAAATATATGAGAAAAAATAATGCAATGAATCAAGAAGAGGAAGAAAATGAAATAAATCTAACACCGATGTTAGATGTCGTATTCATTATGCTTATATTTTTTATTGTTACTGCATCGTTTATTAAAGAATCAGGTATTGATGTTAATAGACCTGATGCNCCNACATCTGAAAGAGTTGAAGATGCAAATATTCTNGTAGCAATTAGTCCAAACGATGAAATATATATGGACAGAAGGTTAATTGATCCCNGAGCTGTAAGAGCAAATATAGAAAGGATGCATGCAGAAAACCCTAAAGGATCTGTNGTCATCCAGGCTGATAAGAAATCTACTAATGAGATGTTGGTAGTTGTTATGGATGCGGCAAGACAAGCCGGAGTATTCAATGTCTCGATTGCTGCGAACAACGAATAAATAGAGGAGCACTGATGTACACAAGGTATATTTACTCAATAATCGTTGGGACCACAATAACAGTTGGGTTGTTATTCGTAATGCAGCTATTGATTGCTTCAGGTAAGAGTGCACTGACTGAACCAAGAGCAAGGCATCTCTTGGAATTCGTTCGTGTAAGAAGAAATGAAAATGTTAATACAGAAGACTTAACTCCTGAAAAACCGCCGAAACCACCTGAGGTTCCTCAAGAGATGCCTCCTCAAGACATGGATAGCATAGATCCTAACGCACCAACAATTGCTATACCACCTCCAGCTGTTAATAATAACCTCAATATCGGAGGTCCAGGTGGAATGAATATTGCNGAGGGCGATTATCTCCCAATAGTTAGAGTGGCTCCAATCTATCCTGCTAGGGCATTATCAAGAAACCTTGAGGGATATTGTGATATGAATTTTACAGTAACACCGGCAGGAACTGTCATCGATCCAGTTGCAGAATTTTGTACAAGTTCATTGTTTGAGAGATCTTCAGCTAGAGCGGTTACAAAATTCAAGTATAAGCCAAGAGTCGTTGATGGAATACCTCAAACTGTTCCTGGTGTAAGAACTAGGATTACATTCAAAATCGAAGACTAAGAGAAACGTCATAAATAATTTAATAAGGAATTAGCAATGAGATTATTTAGAAATATTCTAAAAAACACTGTTTTAATATCTTTGTCATTAGTACTGATTGCTCCGATAGCTGAGAAGCAGTCTTTTGCTCAATCATCTGCTCAAAGTGAAGCAGATAGAGCGAGAGAAGAGAGAAATAAACGCGATGGACAAAAAACTAAAAAATCTCAAGCTGTAAGTAAAAGTGTTTATGAAAAAATTACGAGAGCGCAAGAAATTATGGAGGCAGGAGATAATGAGGGTGCACTAAAAATATTGACGGCATTAAGATCTAGTTCCAAATTATCTGAATATGAACAGCAAAATGTATTAAATTATCTTGGTTTTGTTTATTACAATATGGAAGATTTTCCAAGAGCGATGAAAGCTTACGAAGACATGCTAAAAATACCAAGTATTGAAGAGCAAATGAGAAAAACAACAACATATACACTAGCTCAATTAAATACAATGGAGGAGAATTATAAGAAATCTATATCTCTCATTGAGCAATATTTNCGTTTAGAAACAAATCCACCACCAGCTGCGCATATCTTATANGCACAAAATCTTTATCAACTTGAGCGATATAAAGAAATGATTCCACCAATCGAAACAGCAATGGTGAATGATGTTAGAAGGCAAAAAGCGGCGAGACAGATAGCCTTAGAAAAAGCACAAGCTGCATTTAAAAAAGCTAGAGGCGAAGAGGAAATTCCTGCGGCTCGTGCAGAACTTGANAAAGCTACTGAAAGGGCAAATACAGAGCCGCTAATTAAAGAAGATTGGTATGTCCTTTTGAATTTTGCTTATTTTCAACAGGAGAACTTCAGTAAGGTCAGAGATATCCAAAAAACATTATTGATGCATTATCCCAAAAAACGATACTGGTTTTCGTTGGCTGGTGCTTACACTGAACTTGGTGAAGATGAAAAATTGATCTATGCATACGATGCCGCTCATACTCAGAATATGTTAGAAAAATCTGCTGAATTTGTAACAATGGCACAATTATATATGCAAGCTGAAGTGCCNTATAAAGCTGCAACATTATTAGATAAAGAAATTCAGAATGGCCGTGTTGACAAAAACGAAAAAAACTANCGTCTTCTTTCGCAAGCATTTACNNTGGCAGCTGAAGATGAAAAAGCAATACCTGCATTAAAAGAAGCTGCAAAACTCTCTGATGAGGGTGAAATGGATCTTAGATTGGGTAATGCATATCTAAATCTTGCAATGTATGGTGATTGTGTAAAATCTGTTAGAGCAGGTTTAAAAAAAGGAAAGATCAAAAGTCCTGATAACGCACAAATATCTCTGGGAATGTGCCTTTATAATGAAAAAGAATATGAAGANGCNATTGATGCTTTCAAAGCTGCAAGCAAAACNAATAGATCAAGAAGAATATCTGGTCAATGGATATCTGTGATAGAGAGTGATATTGAGCGAAATCGACAAATCGATCTAGCTGAAGCAGCTGCAAGAAAACAACTNGAAGATCTAAAAAAACGAAGAGAGCAGGCCGCNAGGATTTAAAGATAATTTAGCCTCTTTTCNGTAATCATAAAATTTTAATATACCTTAAATTATTTAAGGTAAAATACTAATATGCCAAAAATAATTTACATTACAAAAGATCAAGTGAGGCACGAAGTAGAAGTCGAAAATGGATATACAGTAATGGAAGGCGCGGTTAATAATGATATCGATGGNATGCCTTCTGAGTGNGGNGGTGCGTGNGCATGTGCAACTTGTCATGCTTATATTGATAATTCATGGATAGANAAAATACCNGAGGTNGATGATATGGAAGACAGCATGTTAGATGCTGCCTACGAAAGAAAGGAGAATAGTAGGTTGACCTGCCAGATTGAAGTTAATGATGATATGGATGGCCTTATCGTTCACATAGCAGAAAACGAGTATTAAACCAAANAAGAGAAAAAAGATGACTATACAGATCGGAGATACTTTGCCTAAAGGCACATTCAATATCATGTTAGACGATAAACCATCTGAAATTGATACTGGAGATTTATTTGGCAATAAAAATATTCTTTTATTTGCCGTACCAGGTGCTTTTACACCAGGTTGTTCACTTAATCATCTGCCTGGATTTATTTCAAATAGAAGTGAGCTTTATTCAAAAGGCATAGACCAAATTGTCTGCCTAGCTGTTAACGATATCTTTGTGATGAGTGCGTGGGCAAAAAGCCAGAATATTTCAAACGAGATCATGATGATAAGTGATGGTAATTGCGACTACACAAAAAAAATTGGCTTAGAGATCGATAGTACGGCTTTTGGTATGGGTATCAGAAGCAGGAGATACGCACTTGTTGCAAATGATTCTAAAATAACGCAACTATTTATTGACGAGCCCGGTAAAATAGAAGTAAGTACGGCTGAATCTGTACTATCCAAGCTTTAATTTTAATTTTTTAATTCTGCCTCTAATTCAGGCACAACATCAAATAAGTCACCTACGAGTCCAATATCAGCGATCTCAAATATTGGTGCTTCTTCGTCTTTATTAATTGCGACAATTGTGCCAGCGTCTTTAATACCTGTTAAATGTTGAATAGCACCTGATATTCCGATGGCTAAATATAAATCTGGCGCAATGATTTTTCCAGTCTGGCCGACCTGCATCTCATTTGGTACATATCCAGCATCAACTGCGGCACGGGAGGCACCAGCTCCAGCATTCATCGTATCAGCGAGCTGATATATGATTTTGAAATTTTCTTCACTACCAAGTGCTCTTCCACCTGAAACAACTTTTTTGGCTGTTTGAAGATCAGGTCTATCTGATTCAGCAGTTTTTAATGA
>PBAE01000001.1 GCA_002715745.1 Woeseiaceae bacterium | reverse complement strand
TGAAGTTTTTTTCTATCATCGTTCAAATTGGCGTAAGCCTTGGTATCAAACTCGAAACCTCTTCTTGCGAGATTTTTAGCTATTTCATCGATTGATTGTCTTAGTTTCTTTGGATCTAACATAGAATAAACATGCTCTCATTCAGTATTTTATAATCTTCACTTAAAAAAATCATTCTGTCTGNNATCATAAAAATTCATGATACCCGAAAGAAATGAACAAGTTANGATTTTTANTGAAATTATCTATCTTTTGATAATAAGTCTTCAAGATTAAGNGACCATCCATTTAAAAGCACATCTCCAANNATAATTCCAGTGACAATCCCGATTTGATTGAATAGTAAGTCNAGCCACTCAAAGGATCTATAAGGCAGATAGTATTGTATAAATTCAATGATACAGCCATAAAACGACACAATCACAAAAAAACTCAATGTCATTCTGACTTGCCCGCTGAACCATAAAACCAAAAATGCATATACAAGCATATGAATAATTTTATCGATATATGTCGATTCTTCTTCTATCTCTGATGAAAATAACCACTCAGGAGGAGCGAGCATAATAAACGTTACGAAAAATATCATTAAGAAACCCAGATTAAACCAAAGCTTTGGTCTCTCAAGATCATAGAAATGCATTCTATTGCCCTATTTCACTTTTTAGAAGCATCGCTTCTATATCAAATAAATCTGAATCCAGCTTTGNATTAATGACTGGATTTAAAAAATTGATAATCATATCCTGATTAAGTGAATCTTTTATTAACATTTTAGCGATTACTTTATTAGAAAAAGCAACATCAAATACAAACTCATCATTATTACTCAATTGATATTGCGCTGTTACCCAAAAAAGATTNTCACTGTCATAATAACTATTTATCAACTTTAGATCATTTACTGAGTCTTCATCACTTTTTAGCATTATAATTGGCACTGTATTGTTAATACTTCGATAATCTCTTATAGTAATATCATTTAAATCAATATCATACGAAATTAACTTAACTCCATTTCCAATAATTATTTGCTCATAAGGATTCTTATAATGCCATCTAAAATTATCTGGCTTCATTATTGATATAGTTCCGTCCATCTTATCAATAATTTCACCTTGTTCATCTCTTATAATCTGTTCAAAGTGGCTTTGAAATGAATTATTAGAAAATATGTTTGTATTGATCAATCCTTTTGCATAATTTAATTCATTGGCACGATCATCCGCACTCAAGAACAGAGGAATCGAGATTACAATCAAAGTTATCAATCTCAATGGCATAGTTATTATTTAGTGATTATTCTTCATGCACTGAGGGGATAAGTATCTCTCGGGTTCCATTTGATTCAAGCGGACCAACAAGACCTGCTGCCTCCATTGATTCAACCATTCTTGCAGCACGATTGTAGCCAATTTTTAGTCGTCGCTGAATTCCTGATATTGATGCTTTCTTTGTGTCAATAACAATCTGAACTGCTTGNTCATAGAGCACATCTTTTTCAGCATCAGNCTCATCNTCTCCAGATCCTNTTATATTTGAGTCAGTTGTTTGAATTATTTCTTCAATATATTGAGGTGAGCCTACCTTTTTGAGATTGCTGACAACCGAATGAACTTCATTATCAGCGACAAATGCACCGTGAACTCTGTTTGGCAATGATGTTCCTGGCGGAAGATAAAGCATATCTCCATGACCCAAAAGAGTTTCTGCTCCCATCTGATCTAGTATCGTTCTAGAATCTACTTTTGCCGAGACTTGAAAAGCAATCCTACTTGGAATATTAGCTTTGATTAATCCAGTTATTACATCAACAGATGGTCTTTGAGTAGCCAGAATCATATGAATGCCAGAAGCCCTTGCTTTTTGTGCGAGTCTTGAGACCAGTTCCTCAGTTTTCTTTCCAACTATCATCATCATATCTGCAAGCTCATCAATTATTACCACTATGTATGGAAGTGTATTTAGTGTTGGGTGATNTACTGGTTCATCATCATCTNNTAATTCTGGTAATTTAAANAATGGATCNGGNATTGGGNTACCNTCTGCAATTGCATCTTTAACTTTCTTATTNAAGCCTCCAATATTCCTNACTCCNAGAGCAGCCATGAGCTTATATCTCCTATCCATCTCTGCGACACACCACCTGAGTGCATTAGCTGCCTCTTTCATATCTGTGACTACCGGCGTGAGAAGATGTGGTATGCCCTCATAAACTGAAAGTTCGAGCATTTTGGGATCTACCATAATCAATCTTACGTGTTCTGAGGTAGCCTTATACAATAGGCTTAATATCATGGCATTGATTGCAACTGATTTTCCAGATCCAGTTGTTCCTGCAATCAATAAATGTGGCATTTTAGATAAGTCAGCAACTACTGAATTACCTCCAATATCTTTTCCAAGAGCTAAAGTTAGAGGCGATGACATTTCGTCATATACTTTTGATTTTAAAATCTCACCTAACGTAACCAACTCTCGACTTTCATTAGGTATTTCTAGTCCAACGAATGATTTACCAGGTATAACCTCAACGATCCTCACGCTCACAACTGATAAAGATCGGGCTAAGTCTTTTGATAAAGTTGAAATCTTACTAACCTTAACTCCAGGTGCTGGATCAAGCTCAAATCGGGTGATAATCGGTCCAGGTGAAACGGAGACTACCTCAACATCAATCCCAAAATCTTTTAATTTAAGCTCAACAAGTCTTGACATTGCTTCCAGTGATTCATTTGAATAAGCTTGCTCTCGNGATGGCGGATCATCTAAGAGAGCTAAATTAGGCAGCTCACCATCAGGTGGAGGCTCAAACATTGGAACTTGCCTTTCTTTTTCTGCACGATTGCTTTTCTCTAATGCGTTTGCAATTGGTTCAATTTTAGGGGGCGCTTTTTTTGCTATTCGCTTTTTTTCTGCATTAAAAATTTCTTTTCTCTCTGCTTTTTTTCTTTTTTCTTCGAATTTGTCTTTAATCTCATCAATTTTACCAAGACAGAATTCCCATAAAACTAAACTGTATCTGCCGATTTCATCGATTATCTTTATCCATGAAATATTTAAAAAAAGTGAAATGGAAGCTAACCATACAAAGAATAACAACGTAGTTGCCCCAAGAAGCTTCATTGAAGATTCAAGATAATTACCTATCACTTGACCTAGGATCCCTCCTGCTGTCTCCCTGAAAAANTCANCAGAAAAATGAAGAGTAGAAAGCGCACAACTTGTAATGAGTAACAACATAAATCCAATCGTCCTCATAAATAAATCACCACGATTATTGGTCTCTTGATATCTAGATTCTTTGTATNTTGACCAGCCAAAATACANCACAATTATTACNAATAAATAAGAAGACACTCCAAAAAGATTAAAAAGAAAATCAGCCAACAGCGCACCTAATTTGCCAATCGCATTTTGTATTTGTGATTCATTGCCCACATATGAAACACCAGGATCATCGATATCATAAGTTGATAGTGCTAAGAACAGAATCAAACCAATGGCGCCGGTTACCCAAAGAGTAGATTCTCTAAGATTTTGCTTTAATTTGGAAGATAGGCTAATTTTATTTACTTTAGACATTATTCATAATAAAAATGGTAATTGATTAAGTCTATACTATAAAAATAAAATGTAGTAATTTTAGCGATAGTATACAAAACTCTTTCCTGCCTGATAATACAACACAGATAACAGTATTCATTCATGTAACAAAAAAAATCCGCTGTATTTATGATGAATCGATAGCTATTATAACGTAGAAATTAGTCATAAATTTTGAGTTAAAATCATGTCTTCTCTTAAACATAAAAAATTAATCATACTTGGATCAGGTCCTGCAGGATATGCAGCGGCTGTGTATGCAGCACGTGCCAATTTGCAGCCAGTCATAATTACTGGAATGGAACAAGGGGGTCAATTGATGACAACTACAGATGTTGATAATTGGCCAGGTGATGTTGAGGGTCTTCAGGGGCCAGAGCTGATGGATAGAATGCTTAGACATGTGGAGAGGTTTGGAACAAATGTAGTCAATGATCATATTGAGAGTGCTGATATAACGAATCGCCCTTTTCACTTGAAGGGCAGTACATCTGAATATACATGCGATGCCCTTATTATCGCTACTGGGGCAACTGCAATGTATCTTGGCCTCCCCTCGGAAGAAAAATATAAAGGTAAGGGTGTTTCCGCGTGTGCGACGTGTGATGGTTTTTTTTACAAAAACAAAAAAGTAGCGGTAATCGGTGGAGGAAACACGGCTGCTGAAGAGGCACTGTATTTAAGCAATATTGCAGAAAAAGTATATCTCGTTCATAGAAGAGATCAAATGAGAGCAGAAAAAATTCTTCAGGATCATATATTCCAAAAANAAAAGGAAGGAAAAATATCCATTTATTGGGATCATGTGGTAGATGAGATTCTCGGAGACGAAAGTGGAGTAAATGGTCTTAAGATAAAAAATGTGGTCAGTAACGAAGAGACAANAATTGAACTTTACGGCGTATTTATTGCTATTGGCCATAAACCAAATACCGAATTATTCAGAAATCAACTGGATATGAAGAACGACTATATTAAAATCAAATCCGGTCTTAACGGAGACGCAACTGCAACCAGCATCAAGGGCGTTTTTGCTGTAGGTGATGTGTCAGATCAAATCTATAGACAAGCAATAACATCAGCAGGCGCTGGNTGCATGGGTGCATTAGATGCAGAAAAATACCTTGATTCATTGAATATTTCAAAATCTTAACTAAAATAAATTTAACNAGATTAACTATCTGAAAAATACAGTATAAAAAAGGGGAAATTTTGGCCAAAGAAGAAGCAATTGAAATGGAGGGTATTGTTACAGAAGCGCTCCCTAACACGACGTTCCGGGTAGAATTAGAAAACGGTCATAGTATAATCGCTCATATCTCTGGAAAGATGAGAAAACACTATATTAGGATATTAACTGGAGATACCGTAACAGTAGAAATGACTCCTTATGATTTAACAAAGGGTCGTATTACATTTAGAGGAAAATAATTATTTTTCGCTTTTTATCAGGCAATCTATTGTTACTTGATCTCTTTTAACTGAAACTTCTACAGTTCCGCCCTTTTTTAAGCGATCAAATAATAATTCATTTGCGAGTGGTATCTTTATATATTTGTTGATTATTCTTGATAGAGGTCTAGCGCCCATTTTATTGTCGTAGCCTCTTTCTGCAATCCATGATTTTGCCTTTTTATTTAAATTTATCGTTATCTGATCTTTCTCTAACTTTTGTTCCAACTCAATTATGAGTTTATCTATAACTCGATCAATTGAATGCCTATCGAGTGCAGAAAACTCAATAACCGAATCTAGTCTATTTCTGAACTCTGGCGAGAAAATTTTCTCTAACTCATAAATACTGTCTTTAGTATGATCTTGATTAGTAAAGCCCATTGAAGACCTACTCATTCGCTCCGCGCCAGCATTAGTTGTCATGATAAGCAAGATATTCCTAAAATCAACCTTCCTCCCATTGCTATCCGTTAAGACACCATGATCCATAACCTGCAGCAGAATATTGAAGATATCAGGATGTGCTTTTTCAATCTCATCTAAAAGTACAATACTATGTGGATTTTGATTAACCGAATCTGTCAGCAAACCTCCCTGTTCATATCCAATATATCCGGGTGGCGCACCAATTAATCTTGAAACTGTATGTTTTTCCATATATTCGGACATGTCTATCCTGATTAAATCTATACCCATCAAAAATGACAATTGTTTTGATATCTCTGTCTTTCCAACGCCTGTAGGACCAGAAAACAAGAATGAACCAATTGGCTTATCATCATCAGATATTATAGAACGAGAGATCTTTATCGATGATACAAGTGACTCAATGGCCTTATCCTGACCGAAAATAACTAATTTAAGATCTCTTTCAAGCGTTTTTATTATATCCTTATCAGATCGTGAGACATTCTTTGACGGTACCTGAGCCATTAAAGCTACTATATCCTCGATATTGGATCTTGAGATTGTAGTTTGATTTTTTTTATTATCCTGAAGCTTGAAGAATGCTCCAGCCTCATCAATTACATCGATTGCCTTATCGGGAAAATTTCTGTCATTTAAATATTTTTCAGACAGTTCGACAGAGGCATAAATTGATTCCTGTTCATATTTAACATCATGGAATGATTCAAACTTTGAAATAATACCCTCGATTATCTTTATAGTATCTTGAGTTGATGGCTCATCAATATCAATTTTTTGAAATCTTCTAGAGAACGCATGATCTTTTTCAAATATCTTTCGATATTCTGAATAAGTCGTAGATCCGATACAGCAGATATCACCATTAGTAAGAAAAGGTTTTAGGATGTTGGACGCATCCATCACGCTACCTGATACAGCCCCTGCACCAATTACAGTATGAATTTCATCAATAAATAATATAGCTTTTGACTTTTCTTTGATTTCTTCTATTACATTTTTTAATCGTTTTTCGAAATCTCCTCTATATTTTGATCCTGCAAGAAGAGAACCCATATCCAGTGACAGTATCTCCGTGCTTGACAATGATTTATGTGCCTTATTTTCAGAAATTAATCTTGCTAATCCTTCAACAATTGCAGTTTTGCCCACACCAGTATCTCCTACCAATAAGGGATTATTCTTTTTTCTTCTTGATAGGACCTGAATAATCCTATTCAGCTCATCTTTTCTTCCGATAAGGAGATCGTTGTTATTATCAGTGACTAGCTGATTAAGATTAACAGTATATTTCGACAGATAATTTGTATTTTTTTTTGCGTCCTTTTCTTTAGTTTTATCGCTTTCAATCCTATATTGCTGCTTGACATCATTTCCATGAGATATGTAGCTCACAATATCAAATCGAGTGATGTCTTGCTTAGATAGAAGGTATGCAGCCTGAGATTGTTTTTCGCTAAAGAGGGCTACTAACACATTTCTCCCTTTAACCTCTTTTTGTCCTGAAGATTGAACCTGAAATACCGCTCTTTGAAGCACTCTCTGAAAACCCAGAGTTGTCTGAATCTCGTGAGATTCATCATNNTCAATTTTTGGGGTATTCTTATCAATAAAATTCTNTAACTGCTCTCGGAGCTTACTAATATCCCCATTACAATTTTCTATTATTTCCGATATCTCAGGCATATCCAATAATGAGAGCAGCAGGTGCTCCAATGTGACAAATTCATGATGTTTGTTCTGCGCGTTGAGAAAAGCCTCATTAAGATAAAATTCAAGCTCGTTACTAATCATATTTGCATCAAAATCACATGTTTATTCTTTTTCNAATGAGCACAATAATGGATACTGATTGTCTCTGGCCATCTTCTTAACTTGGGCAACTTTTGTCTCAGCTATTTCATATGTGAATAAACCACAGATTCCTTTTCCTTTCGTATGCACATTAAGCATGGTTTTNGTTGCATTATGTTTATCCATATGAAAAATACTCATTAAGACATCAACAACAAATTCCATCGGTGTAAAATCATCGTTAATAAGGATAACTCTATACAGAGTGGGTTTCTCTGTCTCTATCTCTTGCTTAGAGAGAAGATCATTTTGGCTTATGTTAATTATGTCTTTATCGTTCATTTTGTTTTTTGCCTGTTGTCTAGATTTTTATGAACATTATANATCGCGCTCAAATCATTATCAGAGATCAATCATTTTATAAAATTAATATTAACTATTTTAAAAGCAATTTAATATATCTTGTTATCAAAATAGTGCTAATAATGTTAAATTTATCAACATATGAAAAATATAATAAAATCCTCGATCAGCCGTGCCACGAATTTTAACTCACTCATGAAATTTAATGTAAAAAGAAGCGTGGATTTTTTTTCTTGGATAGTTTTATTACTTTTATGTTTTCAGGTCTCACAAATAATGTGGAAAAGCTTCACACCAGATCCCATAATCGAAAAAATCAAAATTCCTGAAAATATGCATCAGAAATCAATGAAAAATGAAGGCAGTATNAGAAGTATCGACTCACGTAATATAATAAATCAAAATCTATTTGGAGCATCCGAAGACAAAAAAAATAAAGCTTTTGATGAGACAGCACAAGAATTAGAGATGTTATCAAATGTAAAGGAAACGTCTCTCAATCTCAAAATAAAAGGTATTATCCACGATGCTATGAGCTCAGAGTCACTAGCCTTAATCTCACGAAGCGAAGAAGAAGCAAAAGTTTTTAAAATAAATGATACAGTGGTTCAAGGGACTCGATTGCATTCCATTTATGCTGACCGCGTCATACTCGATAACAGAAATGATTTAGAAAGTTTAAAATTACCCAAAGAAGAGGTGCCTACTTCAATAACTAAAATTATAGACAACAATATAAAACCTTTAAATCAGTTTGGGGCCGAGCTTGCTGACACAATAAGACCTACGCCATATTTCACATCTGGAAAACAAGCCGGTTACAGAGTTTATCCTGGAAATGACAGAAAGAAATTTATGTCTTTGGGCTTGATGTCAGGCGACCTTATAACAAGTGTAAATGGTATGGTTTTAAATGATCCGCAAAAAGCTATGATGATTTTCCAAGATATCGAAAAAGAAAGCCAAGTTACCCTTACAATTATGAGGAACAATGAATCCATTGAACTAAAAATTAATAGCGATCAATTTAATGAGCAGACATAGAGACAGTATAACTGGCAATATTATTAGAGGATTTTTGTTTATCCTACTCACATCTCTTCTATTTTCAGGAAATGTGACTTCTCAACAACAATCCATAACTCCAAATTATGTAGGTGTAGAGCTAAGATCTGTAATTGAAGCAGTCAGCTCTATAACCGGGAAAAACTTCATTATTGATCCCAGAGTGAGGGCTGAGGTGACGCTTCTCTCTTCCACCCCAATGTCCTCTGATGCATTTTATGAGGCTTTTTTGTCTTTGTTGCAAGTTCACGGATTTGTCGCTGTAACCTCAGGTGAAATAATAAAAATTGTTCCCGATGCCAGCTCAAGACAATATCCTGGTTCTCCTGATTTAGAAGTCGCATCAAATGAAGATTTTGTGACTCAAGTCATAGAAATTAATAACATTAGTGCGACACAACTTGTACCAATTCTGAGGCCTCTTCTACCTCAGTATGGTCACTTGGCTGCACATGCTGGATCTAACGTGCTGATAATATCAGATAGAGCGAATAACGTAGATCGGATTATTGATATAGTTCGCAGAATAGATCAGTCAGACGAAAATGAGATAGAGGTTATAAAGCTCAATTATGCTTCAGCTTCTGAAATTGTGCGTGTACTGACTGTTCTTGCTAATGCCCCAAGAACAGATGGAGCCCCTTCCAGAATATCAATGGTGGCAGATTCCAGGACTAATAGCGTTCTAATTGGAGGAGAAAAAAACGGAAGATTAAAAATACGAGCTCTCATCGCTCACCTNGATACTTCTTCTGAAGAGGGAGATACAACAAGAGTTAGATATCTCAGATATGCTGATGCCGAAAACTTAGCAACAAATCTCAAACAGCACTTTACCCAGCAAAACCAAGTTAATAATTCAAGTGCCTCCAGTACTTCAGAGAGTATGAATGTTTGGGCAGATCAACAAACTAACGCAATTATTGTGAATGCACCTCCAAAGACAATGCGCTCGCTAATGAGCATTGTTGATCAGCTCGATATAAGGCGAATGCAAGTTCTTGTGGAGGCCATCATTGTCGAAGTCGTAGCAGATAGGACATCGGAGTTGGGTGTCACATGGGCTACCGATGGAAGCAATAATGACAATGTTATAGGAGCAACAAATTTTCCTGACATGGGNCCNGGNGTCATTCANNTAGCTGGTCTTGCNAATAACANTAATAATATCAATATCAATCCNTCTAATTTCATTGGACAAGGAATGTCTATCGGGGTTGGAAAAATTACCAAACAAGGAACTAGCTTTGCATCAATATTGAGAACATTNGAGGGTATCGCAGATACAAATATAATTTCAACTCCTTCAATTGTCACAACTGANAATGAAGAAGCAAGTNTAAACGTTGGCCAAGAGGTNCCNTTTGTAACAGGNTCTTTNTCCAATACTGGNNGTACTGGTGGNGCCATCAATCCTTTTCAAACCATTCAGCGNGAGCAAGTCGGTGTTAGCTTAACGATAACTCCTCAAATNAATGAAGGNGATTCNATACTTTTAAGTATNGCACAGGAAATCTCAAATATTTCNGCCTCTTCNAGTGGNGCTGTAGATTTGATTACTAATGAAAGAACCATCGATACTACTGTGATTGTAAATGATGGAGATATACTGGTACTTGGAGGATTACTTGAAGATCAGTTAAGAGAGTCTGACCANAGAGTNCCNGTACTNGGTAATATCCCATTATTAGGAAANTTATTTAAGAGCAAGAAAACAACAAAAGTAAAAACCAATCTCATGGTTTTTATAAGACCAAAAATTCTAGATACGGANGAGCAAGCTTCCTTTGAAACAAACAAAAAATATAACTACATAAGAAATCTTCAGATTGAAGAGNAAAGTTCAAACCCAGAAAAGAGAGAATTATTNGATGATANTCCCCTCCTACCNGAAATTGAAAGCTATATCGAAAATAGTCAATANCACCTACTGATGAATACAAACAGTGATAATTCAAATTCATTTAATACCTCGANGCTTCCTTACTCATTTGCAAAAAAAAATAAGATCCTAATAACTTCATGCAAAGATAATTTAGCACTGGTTTATTATCATGGAGANATTAAGGTAGAGAAAATTATNGAAACGAGGCGATTNATNGGCATACCAATAAGNTTAAAAGAAGCATCGAGTGATGAATTTGATAGCNTNCTTCGTGAGATATATGAAGAATCATCAACATNAAATCTGGATATAGCAAATGAAATAAATGATGATGATGACTTATTGAGCGTAGCCGAAGATCTNCCTGAACCAGCCGACTTACTGGATAGCAATAANGATGCACCAATAATAAAATTCATTAATGCGGTAGTGACAGAAGCTCTCAAAAATAAGGCTTCAGACATACATATAGAACCATATGATAATAGGCTGACGGTAAGATATAGAATNGATGGAGTCTTAAAAGAAATTCTAGATACAAAAAAAGGTTTAACTTCACTCATTGTATCTAGAATAAAAGTCATGTCTAAACTTGATATTGCTGAGAAAAGACTACCTCAGGATGGGAGAATTTCTCTTGCCATCGCTGGAAGATCAATCGATATAAGAGTTTCTACGATACCTTCNGGTCATGGTGAGCGAGTAGTCATGAGGTTACTGGATAAGCAAGCNGGCAGACTAGAAATGTCATCACTTGGCATGGAAGAAAAAACGCTAATCTCAATCGATAATTTAATTCAAAAGCCACATGGAATNTTGCTTGTNACGGGACCAACAGGTTCAGGCAAGACGACGACACTTTATGCTGCCCTTGAGAGGATTAATGACAANACAAGAAATATTATGACAGTAGAGGATCCAGTTGAGTATTTGATAGATGGAATTGGGCAAACGCAAGTAAATAAAAAGATTGACATGACGTTTGCAAAGGGTTTAAGGGCTATACTCAGACAAGACCCAGATGTAGTAATGATTGGAGAGATACGTGATCTTGAGACAGCTGAAATTGCTATTCAAGCTAGCTTAACAGGTCATTTAGTAATGGCTACACTTCATACAAATACTTCAGTAGGTGCCATAACAAGACTAAGAGATATGGGTATTGAGCCGTATCTGATATCGTCAACTCTCATTGGTGTTGTAGCCCAAAGATTGGTCAGAGTTCTCAACCCAACAACAAAAAAACCCATAAAAGCTAAAACTTATGAATGTGAGACCCTCGGAATCAATCCTTTAGATCCACCACNTATCTATCATGCAGATGGGACATCTGGATTTTCCGGAAGGACCGGAATTTATGAATTACTGCATGTTGATGACAACGTGAGAGANCTTATTCACGAGGGTGCCAGTGAAAGAGAAATTGAAAAATATACAAGAAAAAATAATCCCAGCATAAGAGAAGATGGTAAAAATAAAGTTCTCTCTGGGATCACAACATTAGATGAAATTCTTCGAGTAACACAAAGCGATTAATTAAATAAATGCCAGCATACGAGTATACAGCAGTTAAAAATGATGGCTCAGAAATAAATGGTTCCATCAAGGGAGACAATGAAAGGCATATCAGATTAATACTAAGAGAGAGAGGTTTGCACCCNATATCTNTANTCGGTGTCACGAATAATCAAAATAACACCAAGAAAATTACTTTTAATAGAAAGAAATTTAACGCAACTGAATTAGCCCTCTTTACAAGACAGTTTGCCACACTTATAGAATCTGGTATTCCTCTATCAGAGACTTTGATTTCAATTGAAAATCAGCAAAAAAAACGGTTTCATAAAAACATAATACTCGATATTCATTCTAAAATTATGGAAGGATATTCTCTCTCCGACAGCTTTGCTGAATACCCTGACTCTTTTCCAGATATTTATATAAAAACTTTAGCAGCTGGAGAAAACTCTGGAAATTTAGGATTAGTGCTGAGGAGGCTGGCAGATTATATTGAATCAAAAAATAAGCTTCAACAATCAATAAAAAATGCACTCATCTACCCTTCTGCATTGATTATTACATCCATTTTAGTTATTTCATTTATGTTGGTTTACGTAGTACCAAAAGTAATATATATATTTGAAAATTTTAATCAAGATCTACCTATCATCACACAAGTAGTGATAGTTATCAGTGAATTTATAAGAGATCATTTTATAGTTTTAGCTATGCTAGTTTTAGCATTTTTTNCTGGGGCGAATATTTTGTTACAAAAAAAAGAAGTAAAAATGTGGTGTCATAATTTATTTTTAAAAATACCTATCCTCGGTAAATTAATCATGAATTCTAATAGTGCAAGATACATGCAAACACTCAGTACTCTATCAGCAAGTGGTGTGCCGATTTTGGACGCACTAAAGATATCAGCAGAAGTCATAATTAACGTGCCGATGAGAAACACAGCTAAAAAGACAGTAACTAAAGTCAGTGAAGGAGAATCAATAAGCACATCTTTGTCATCGACGAATTTATTCCCTTCAATGATGATCTATATGATAGCGAGCGGTGAAAAAAGCGGGAAATTGGAGGAGATGCTCGATAAGGCCACCGAAAACCAAGAGGAAGAATTCAAAAATACCATTGACTCTTTACTTGGAATACTTCAACCACTCACAGTAGTCATAATGGCTATCATCGTTCTTTTGATTGTCTTGGCTATCCTTCTGCCTATTTTCGAAATTAATAATCTAATTGCTTAAATTTACTCAACATTCGATCTAAGCACTCCAACTACTATACCTTCTATTACCATTTCATCTGATTCTAGGTCAACTTCGATAGGTAAAAATTCATCATTTTCAGGGAGTAATGTGACTATTGAGTTATTTTGAGTATATCTTTTAACAGTAACCTCATCATTTATTCTGGCAACAACAATTTGACGACTTCTGATTTCGCTGGTTCTATGAACGGCGACAATATCGTTATCAAAAATACCAGCGTCTTTCATGCTCATTCCGTTTATTCTAAGCAAATAATGAGGCTCCGGACTGAAGTAATTTGGGTCGATATTCACATAAGTTTCAAAGTTTTCTTCTGAAAATACTGGATTTCCTGCTGCTACCTGCCCTATTAATGGAAGGCCAATCTGCTCTCTTAATGAATCTTTTAGCCTTATTCCTCTGGATGAGGATTTTATCAATTCAATCACACCTTTTTTCTGAAGTGCTCTCAGATGCTCCTCGGCGGAGTTGGGTGATTTAAATTTTAGCTCAGTCGCAATTTCCATTCTAGTCGGAGGTATACCATATTCATCCATAAAATCCCTTATCATATTCAGAACAATACGTTGCTTTGGAGTCAAATCATTCATTATGCGTAGCTCTTTTATACTGTATATAAAAACATATGTAATTATATACAGTATACTAATTTACGCAATACCTTTATCTCAAAATATCGATTTGATTACTTGCTCGACTAAAAATAACGATCAATTAAACTCTCTACAGCGCGTCTACCCTCACCAGCTGCTCCATTCCAGTATTGATGCCCTCTAAGTTCTGAATGTCCTATTGCAATTCTTCCATATGATTGTCTGAGGATGTCAGATGGAGTTTCACTTCCATCTCTGGTATGCATGAAGTTTAGACCGGGATTAACATAAGCATGTCCCCAGCGATTTAATATAATACCGGCAATATCTCTTGTAGGTTCAAAACCACCTGCAGAAAACATTAATGTCATTTGTTCTCGTATCTGTCGCTCATAACTGAGAAATGAAGTGCTAAGCAGCTCTGCCCTACACATAGCTCCCTGCTCTCTCGCATTCAGACCTGGCTTAATAATCGGGATATAAAATGTCATTACTATTGGTTTGTCTGGATCCAGTGGTTGTGACTTACCACCTACAATCATTGGTCTGCGAATATTACTGGTGAATCCAATACCTTCCGTCCAAAATGCAGCTGCTATACCTAACCGTTCGAGAAATCGCCAATTTGTCAGCGCGACATTCGCAACAAGAACAGGAGAATGATTAAGTTTGTTATATGCCTCATGATATTTTCTTGGCAAATCCTTGAGAATTCTTCGATTTACCCATCCACCGGAAGCCATTACTGCTGTTTTTGATTTTATTCGATAAAGTTTATTTTTATTATTATAAATCACCTGCACGCCCTCATTATCAATGCCTTTACCAGTGTGCTGAACGCTGACAGCTGTTGAACTCAGACGCATACGGATTGGATTAACTTCCTTATCCAGCTGACTGAAATCAACTTGATTGAATAATATATCTTCAAAAGTGTTTCCCTTAATTGCATTGGGAATTAATTTCTTTATAAAGTGTCTGGCTATTCCCGTATTGCCGCCAGGAAAACTTTGTAAATGAGGCGCCTCGATTTGATCGGTATTAATAAATCCAGGCATTTCAAAATATTTTCCCCAATATGCACTGAGAGCATCACAGCCAAATCCAATAATGCTTGCCATTATTGGATCATAGAATGAGGTAACTTTTGGAGGCATGCCTAATACATTTTCATAATAAGATTTCAGGGTTATTGAATCTAACCATTGGTCATTATTATGTTTTTTGTTTTCACTAATATTGATCGCTCGAACTCTGGTAAAAGCTTGCTTTAGATCCTCACTCCATGGGGTTGAGTTTAAACCACTATTCCAAACATCCTTTACCCAAGGCTTATTGGCTCTTGCAAAGAAATGNCCGCAATCATAGTTATTTTCATACCAAGTCATATAATCAAAATTATCAATCGGAATTCGCATTTCAGAAGCTGCGCCTTCTGGTTTTTGATATTCAAACTCTCTTGGCATATTCAGTGCTGAAAAATAATCATCAGGACCACCAACAGAAGTTGGNAGGGCGAAGTCATTTGAGCCTTGCGGACCAGAAACATGATATCCATCAACAATAAAATCGTTTCGTTTTGCCTCCCCACCAAATATTGGATGATTATCTATTATAAGAACACGACTAGAGGGGTTAATTCTATTAAAATGATAAGCAGCAGAAAGGCCAGAAAACCCGCCTCCGACAACTATCANGTCGAATTCTTCTCCAGTATCCATTGCTTCAGATAATTCTGATTCATAGGTACCAGATCGAATTTTATGAGCAGCTTTAATTAATTCAGGATTGTTTCCATGCGAGCTTGCATAATCCCCGACACCGCCCGGTCCATACCAATCAGCTCCAACATTAAATGAGTAGTCGTATCTTGAGTTTGTTTTTGCNTNAGAGGCATTACTGCCACNNGCAAATGCACCACCTATAAATAGTGAGGATCCATAAACAAAGTCGCGTCGGGTAATTAATTTATCAACACCGAGTTCTTTATCAACTTTTTTGGGCATTATTAATTCTCTTATTTCGTGAGTTTTTTCACTGACTTTCTTCTTACTGGGTTTTGATAAAAAAATTTTGCGATTTAATACCTCATTAATACTGAACCCCATGTAAAGCCGCCACCAAATGCCTCCATAAGGATCAGTTGTCCTCTCTGTATCCTACCATCTTTAACTCCGACATCAAAAGCCATTGGAATTGACGCTGAAGAGGTATTTCCATGATCATGAACCGTCAGGATAACCTTATTCATTGGTAATTCAAGCCTCTTTGCTGTTGCTTGAATAATTCTAAGATTGGCTTGATGAGGGACTAACCAATCAAGCTCATCTTTATTTATATTATTTTGATTAAGTGTATCCTCTGCTACATTTCCAAGTGTTTTCACTGCAACTTTAAAAACATCATTTCCACTCATCTCGAGATTAGTCAGATTTCCACCGAGTTTATCGAAGTTTTTGGATACGCCAGCAGGATACCAGAGTAAGTCCTTATATTTTCCATCAGCACCTAACTTACAATCAATTATACCCTGCTCTTCGGATGGCTTTAATATCAGTGCACCTGCTCCATCTCCAAAAAGAACACAAGTAGACCTGTCTTCCCAATCTATTAGTTTGGTCATAACTTCAGCCCCTATAACCAATGCGCACTTGGAGCTTCCTGATCTCACGAACTTATCAGCAGTTGAAAGTGCGTAAACAAAGCCTGAGCATGCCGCCTCTAGACTGAATGCAGGACAACCATGTATACCTAAACCTTCTTGTATTAATGTAGCTGTGTTTGGAAAAACATAGTCTGGTGTTGTGGTTCCTAAAACAATCAGGTCAATATCTTCTTTTGATATGTTAGCGTCTATAATTGCTTTTTTTGCTGCCTCAATACCAAGATCTGAAGTAGCTTGATCTTTTGATGCTATATGCCTTCTTTCTACCCCGGTCCTTGTTTTAATCCATTCATCACTTGTATCAACAAGCTTTTCAAGATCATGATTTGTTAATATTTTTTCTGGTAGATGTCGACCACTACCTTCTATTCTTGAATAAATCATGATGTTTCCTTTTCTAATAAACTTCTTATTTGATTTGGNACTTGATGCTTCACCTCTACAATCGCNGTTTCAATTGCATGATGAAATGCAAAAGCATCTGCACCTCCATGACTCTTTATNACAATTCCATCGAGACCCACCAATGAAGCTCCATTGTATTTTCTTGAATCCATTTCCACCATCAAATCTGAAAGCACTGATTTTGTCATCAAAGCTTGTANCCTAGTAAGCCAATTTTTTTTATACGCACGGGTGAGCGAACTAGTCACGAACTCTACCGTTCCCTCTATACTCTTCAGAGCAATATTACCGGAGAACCCATCAGTAACAACTACGTCTGTTTTTCCTGAAAAAATCTCATTTCCTTCAATGAATCCAATATAATTNAGACTGCTCTGAGATAATAAATGAGCTGTATTTTTAACATTCTCATTCCCTTTTAGATCCTCCTCACCGATATTCAGTAAGGCCACTTTTGGATTTAATATCTGACATATATCTGATGAAACAATGGATCCCATNAGAGCGAATTGAAAAAGTTGTTCTGGATCATTCGTGATATTGGCACCTAAATCAAGCATGTGAACTGTTTTTTTCTTAGCGGGTAGCTCTGCAATTATTGCAGGTCTGTTAATACCAGGTAACATTTTAAGAACGAATTTCGCCGTTGCCATCAGTGCCCCTGTATTACCTGCACTAACGCAAGCATCAGCTTTTTTCTCTTTCACAAAATCTAAAGCTATTCGCATNGATGAATTTTTTTTATTTCTGATGGAATCAACTGGCGAATCCGACATCTCTACTACATCCTGAGCATCAACTATATTAATTCTNTTTTGATCAATTATATTTTTTTTGCANAGGTCGTCCAACTCCTCCTTTTTACCAAAAAAAACTATTCTTAGATTTTCATGNATCTCCANGCTCTCTTTTGCTGCAAGNATTACAATCTCGGGACCATGATCACCNCCCATTGCNTCCAATGCAATGGTGTATTCAGATTTTAAATGTTCGCTCATTTACAGAGGATAGTATGGAATTACTGTGTAGACAGCCTAATNTTCAATCTCTATTTCTTTAGGCTCAATTACTTGCTTACCACGATAAAATCCATCTTCTGTGACCCTATGCCTCAAATGAGTCTCTCCCGATACAGGATCAACTGACATAGATGGTTGCTTNTGCTTATGATGGGAGCGTCGCATTCCTCTTTTTGAGGAAGTTTTTTTATTTTTTTGTACAGCCATTATCTTTTAATCTCCATTATTTTTTTAAATGATATGACGATGACTTNAGATGGNTATTATACCTGATTATTCATCATTATTTAGCTGATTTTTTAAATTAGCAAATGGCAGTGTTTTTGTCCTATCACTCTCAGGCTCATAATCATATACAATACAGTCCTCAGATCTTTCATGCTTAAAATAGAGAGGCAAGGATATAATGATTAATTCCTCAATCAAATCATTTAGCTTTATTTTTTCCTCATAAATCTCCCAAATTTCATATCCTTTAATAACCTTTTTTGACTTTTTACAGAGAATTATACTGACTGGAATTTTCAAGTTGCTTTCAACTATGCATAAGCAATTCTGACAAGTAAGGTAAAGTTTAATTTTTACACTACCTGATATCTTTTTCTCATCAGAATTTAGATCTGCAATCTCTTGCTTGAGATCAATTCTAACCTTCTCTTTAAGCCAATCTCGCGAATCTTTAAAGTCTCTTGCATTTAAATGATCTTTTTGGATAAGACGAACAATTTTTTCAAAATTATCAATCTTATATTCGCCTTTTATTCTTTGATTATCATTAAGTGAGGGTTTAATTGAAATCGAGTCTGAAAGTTTCATTAACAATTCTCTAAATTAGGGCAGATATAATTACACTTAAAATTAAAAAGCATTAAATTCAGACGGAAGTGGTGATGAAAATATACGATCGTTCCCATTTCTATCGACAAAACTTAANGATTGCGCATGAAGATAAAGTCTTTTAGCNTCTTTNCTANNAATTGGGNCTTGATCATCAATNTATTTCTTATCTCCATAAATTGGATATCCTATCTCACAAAGATGAACTCTTAATTGATGTGTTCTGCCTGTGATTGGTTGGCACTGAATNAGTGCAAATNTTTTATATTGATTGANTAACTTTACATTGGTTTTGGATTTCTTCCCTCTGNCATCTGNAGTTACGTGTCGCTCACCATTTTTTCTATGNTGNGTCATTAATGGAAGATCAATTGATTTTTTAAAATAGTCCCAGGTACCTATTACAATCGCAAAATAATTCTTGTTTACCTCGCCGTTCCTAAATTTCTCATGAATATCCCTCAAAACACGTCTCCTCTTTGAAATTATGAGGCAGCCTGATGTCTCTTTATCAATTCGATGCACCAGAGCTAAATCTTTTTCATTTGATTTCAATGATCTCAATTGCTCGATGACGCCAGCACTAATCCCACTGCCACCATGGACTGCTAGGCCAGAGGGTTTGTTAATAACTATAAAATCTTGATCTTCGAAAATTATAAATTTTTCAATATTTGTTTTATGAGCTGGAAATTTTAGTTTCGATTTAGGTACGATAGAGAGCGGAGGAATTCTCAATTCATCATTTGTTTTAATTTTATAACTTGGTTGTTTTCGACGGCCACTGACTCTTACCTCACCTTTTCTAATTATTTTGTATATTTTTGATCTAGGCAAATCTTTAAATTTACGCATCAAAAAATTATCTATTCTCTGGCCCGCCTCAGACTCAGAAATAATCAACTTTTGGACTTGTGTCATTTTATTGCGACTGTTATTCGTCATAACTTTAGGATAGTAATAAATTTTTAGAAAGCACAAAATTAAGTAAAGTCACTACAATTATGCTATCTTTATAGTATATGGATAAAAAATATCCATATAAAGATATAAATAAATATACAACATATTGAAAAAATTCCTTTATTTTTGATCGGTTGATGATCAGAAATAGTAAAAAAATAATGGCAATGAGCATATAAATGCTAAGTAAAATTCGTTTTTAATATTTCTATAATAAAAATATATAATATAATAATATCAATAATTTAATAAAAGTATTTGAAATAAAGTTTAATGTTCATTGCCCATAATTATAAGTAGGGCAAAATGAAAAGAATGCTAATAAACGCAACTCAAAAAGAGGAGTTGCGAATGGCCATGGTAGATGGCCAAAATCTTTATGATTTAAATATCGAGCTACCTTCAAATGAACGAAAAAAATCTAACATATATAAAGGCAAGATAACGCGTATAGAACCCAGCCTAGAAGCCGCATTTGTGGATTATGGCGCCGAAAGACATGGATTTCTTCCACTAAAAGAAATCTCTAATGAATATTTCATAAAAAATATTAACCCAGAAGACAGGCCAAATATCCGCGATGTTATTAAAGAAGGACAAGAAATTGTTATTCAAATAGATAAAGAAGAGCGAGGGAAAAAAGGTGCAGCACTAACTACATTTGTTAGTCTCGCAGGAAGATTTATTGTTCTGAAGCCGAATAAATCAAATTCTGGCGGTATTTCAAGACGAATTACTGGTGATGAAAGAGAGAACGCAAGAAAATCACTAGATTCAATCAATATCCCCGAAAACATGAGTATTATATTGAGAACTGCAGGTATTGATAGAACTTCTGAAGAAATTGAATGGGATTTAAATAACTTATTAGCGATCTGGGAAGCAATAAAAACCGTAATTGTTCAAAAGAAATCTCCTTTCTTGGTTTATAAGGAAAGTAATGCTGTATTGAGATCATTACGTGATTACCTTACGTTTGATATTGGCGAAATACTGATTGATGAAAAATCTGCTTATGACGATGCAAAAGAATTTATTGGTCAGGTCATGCCTCAGAATCTTAAAAAACTTAAATTCTATGATGAAGATGTTCCCATATTTACTAACTATCAAATAGAGAGCCAAATAGAATCTGCGTATACTCATTCAGTTGATTTACCCTCTGGTGGTAGTATTGTTATTGATCATACAGAAGCCCTTGTATCAATTGATATAAATTCCGCGAAATCCACAAAAGGCAGTGACATCGAAGAAACAGCAGTGGCAACAAATGTTGAGGCAGCAGTTGAAATCGCAAGGCAATTGCGTCTGAGAGATTTGGGAGGTCTTGTAGTCATTGATTTTATAGACATGCACTTATACAAAAATCAAAGAGAAGTCGAGAATCAACTCAGAAAAGCTGCGAAAAATGATCGGGCAAGAATTCAGATTGGCAAGATAAGTCGATTTGGTCTCCTAGAAATGTCGCGACAGAGGCTAAAACCAGCGTTGAGTGAATCTAATCAATTGATATGCCCGAGATGCAAAGGAATCGGAAGTATCAGAAGTGTAGAATCACTGGCGTTATCGATACTCAGAATCATTGGTGAGGAAGCAAGAAAAGATATGACAGCTAAAATTATTGCACAACTACCAATCGATATAGCCACATATCTTCTAAATGAAAAAAGGGACTGGGTTCAAAGCATTGAATCCAACCATAATACCAAGGTTGTATTAGTCGCAAATTCATCCATCGTTACCCCTCATTTCAGAGTAAAGAGAGTGAGAACTGATGAAGTAAATCTTCCTGAAAACTTAGGACAAAGTTTCGACTTAACTGAAAAACTTGACGAACAAATTATCCCTGAAGTAAGCGAGATTAACAGAGTCACTGAAATACCAGCGGTTGGTAATGCGAAGCTACCCAAAAAACCACCTGGCAAGGATAAAGATGGAAATTCAAAGAATATATGGAGCATATTTAAAAATCTGTTTGAATCTGATGAAGACAATGAGAAAAAAAGCAAAAAAAGAAAACACTACAATAATCGTAATAAAAGAAAGGCGAGGTCAAACTATAGAGATAGGCCAAATAGCAAAAAGAAAAATAATAAAACTGATCCTGTAAAATCACGGGCAAAAAAAACTAAGCAAAATAGATCGAATTCTCCGAAAAAGAATTTAATCTCTTCTGATGAAAAAAAAGCAGACATCAATAAAAAACCAAAACCTGCTCAGAAAAAAAATCAAACAGAGAAAGAGAAGTCTAATTTACAAAAAAAGAAAAAAAATACTACTAAGAAAAAAGATGAGATAAATAAAAAAAGACCCACTAAACAAAAAAGAACGAATAAAGACACATCTAAAACATCAAGTAAAACAATAGCCAAGAAAGATGATACAAAGGAAAAATTAATGCCTTGGCCGATCGATGAGTAGTGATTATATTAAGTGGTTATCACAAATAAGTTATTAGAAATCATCAGGCGATTAATCATCGCAATCCTCTAGATCGGTGGAAGAGGATTTTCTCTATTGTTTATTGGAGCGACATTCACTACTGACAATAAAGCACCATTTTTAACATTGATAATGGGATTAGTTGCCACCCCTGGCACCTGGGCGCAGTCAGACATCTGGTCAATTAGATATTCATCAAAATTTATTAAATCATCCTAAGAGCTCTTCCTCTACAAGCCTGATATCCTCAGAAACATCAACACTGGGTCCAGGTCTCTCACTTGCCTCGCCTACCCTGATTTTAATCCCATTATATAACGGTTTAAGC
>PBAE01000006.1:0-85790 GCA_002715745.1 Woeseiaceae bacterium | reverse complement strand
ATGTNCANTCNGANANNGNTCANGAGGNGATTGCTTANCAGAGATTTTTGAAAGANGGNCCGATCGCNCTTNTACCTCTNGGAGAGAAANAAGTTTCAATTGTTTGGTCNACAACACCCACNATTGCCNCTGANGCNNNAAANTTGANNGANGATGANCTNNGNCANTTATTNNCNGAAAAGAGTGATTTTNNNCTTGGNAATCTNAAAATTATAAGTNNANGTGCTGTTTTNCCTNTCAGATATCAACANGCTAAGNNCTATGTTNCNAANCAATTCGCNNTAATNGGNGATGCAGCACATTCNATNCATCCNCTTGCNGGNCAAGGTTTAAACTTGGGNATCGCAGATGCTTATNATCTNTNTAAAGTTNTAGAGGAANCCTTTGAAAAAGGACAATACATTGGNGACTTNACTTCATTGAGACCTTATGAAAGAAAACGAAGAGCAGCGAACAGTNTAATGNTANATTTTGTNGATTTNATNAATCGGTTATTCTCAGTAAATTANGAAAGTTTGANTNNNGNCAGAAAGTNTGGNATGAGATTTTTNAANNNGANNACNNTGCTNAAAAATAAAGCAATNAAAATTGCNCTTAATATNTAANATTACANTTNATCATCATCANAAAAGGATTAAATTNATGAAAAAANNAACTTGCATTTTTTTATTTGTNATTCAATTNATCTCAATTGAAATACATGCGCATCATTCATTTACAGCAGAATTTTCAGCAGAGAGAGTGATAGAGCTGAGTGGAGTGATACAAGAAGTATGGTTCAAAAATCCTCATGTACGTTACTTGCTTCAAGTTGAAGACGAGGATAACAAAAATNTTACGTGGGATCTTAGAGGNTCACCAGTGGTTTGGTTGGCAAGAAAAGGATGGACAAAAGATAGNATAAAAAAAGGAGANGAGATAACTGTCTCTGGGTATCCAGGCCACGATGGTAAAAAAATGCTCTCAATAATTGAGGTTAAATTATCAGATGGATCTACACTCATCGATAAGGCGCCAAGCAGATGAACTNGATATTTAAAAACAACTTAAGCTTCATTACAATTTTACTTTTGATATACACAAATTGTATGGCTTCAGATATTGATGGTATTTGGAGAATTTCTCTGCAAGATTCTAACAGAACACTGATTGGAGATCTTGAAATAGAAACAACAGATTCTGGATTAATAGGTTATNTAGAGGGTGGTCCTGTTGACATAAAAATTGATGGTGAANATTCTATTGAGATAATNGCTGANAGNAGAGATGTCAGNGGATTCATCTTCAACAGNCGNATGANCGGGACTTTTGAAGANAATTTTATGTCAGGCACTTATCAACAGGAGGGAGCGGCTGCACAAAGAGAAGAACCAGGTCCNTGGAGTGCCGTTCGGAATGAAAACAAGGTAGTGGAAANTATGATTGCNAAACATCCTGATATAACTGGAACATGGGCAGCAACACAAGAACTGGATTTTAGAAAATATACAATGTCATTGACAGAAAAGGGTGAAAATTGGCTTAAAACCTATATGCCTTATTACGATCAGCCAGATGTGAGATGCACATCTATTGGGCTTCCNGCATTGATAACGTATTCATTCCCTTTCGAAATAATTGAGAGTGAGGGACGTTTAACAATGNTATATGAATATCAATCAAAGGTAAGAAGAATTTGGATGGAAAAAGATGAGCCTAGTGAGTTCATGCCTCCTTCGCGTATGGGTTTTTCTGNAGGAAAATGGGAGGGTTCCACGCTCGTAATNAAGACAAATCTTCTNGAAAAGACAATAAGNGATTTTCGAGGAGAATTAGTNTCTGAAAATGCCACAATCGAAGAGAGNTACTTCTTGAGTGATGACGGACAAAACTTGAATGCAATAATNATATTGCATGATGCNGAAAACTATAAAAAAGCTCCAATTAGAAGAAGGCAGTGGGTTAGAAATAAGGCAACCGAAATTTTCCCATATTCCTGTGATCCAGATTCATTTTATATACCCATGTATCAGGAGAATAAGATGCAGATGTATATTGATAGATCAGAACTTCGATTCTAGGGTAAAGAATGCATTCATCAAAATTATTGATAATTCTTCTTTCTCTCTTATGTCTCAGTAATTTGAGAGCTGACGATGAAACATGGTCAAAAACAATTGAAAATGTATCTTCNTCCATTGTAAGCATTAAGATAGATAGTCCGAGAGCGTTCGATACAGAGTGGAAGTCATCTTCGCAAGCAACAGGATTCATTGTAGATGCTGAGAATGGAATCATACTGACAAATCGTCACGTTGTTAATCCAGGACCTGTNCATGCAGAAGCATTGTTTTTAAATAATGAAGAANTAGAGCTGNTACCACTTTATCGNGATCCGGTTCATGATTTTGGTTTCTTTGGTTATGATCCAGAAAAATTAGAGCACATNAATCCATCAGCTCTTCCNCTGATTTCNTCAGGTGCCGAAGTGGGACAGGAAATAAGGGTTATAGGAAACGATGCAGGAGAAAAGTTATCCATCCTTACNGGAATNATTGCAAGGTTGGATCGTTCTGCACCAAACTACGGAAGAGGAAACTATAATGACTTCAATACATTTTATATGCAAGCAGCCTCAGGTACNTCAGGTGGCTCATCGGGTTCACCAGTAATTAATATCAAGGGTGAGGTTGTAGCTCTTAATGCAGGAGGAAACAATTCAGCTGCCAGTAGCTACTTTTTGCCCCTAAATCGAGTTATAAGAGCCCTTGAATTAATCTCGCAAAAAAAGCCAATCACAAGGGGTACNATTCTTACAGAGTTTGAATTTTTACCAATTGATAAGCTAAAAAGNCTTGGCATGTCTCGAANAACTGAATCTNTATTGCTAGACAATGAAGATAAAGANAATGGCTTGTTGGTTGCAAAGAGAATTATTAAAGATTCNCCTGTNTATAACTACCTTAAATCAGGAGATATCTTAACTAAAATCAATGGTAANCACATCACTGACTATATTGATTTGGCTGATCAATTAGATGGCAATGTGGATCAAGCAATTTCAATTGAAATAGAGAGAAGTGGAAAGAAAATTAGCTTTTCTGTTGTGGTAACTGACTTATTCAATGTTACACCCGAATCTTATCTTACATTCGGTGGTGCCATCATAAATAANCTCTCGTATCAGCAAGCNCGACATTANAANCGAAAATTAGAAGGAGCCTATATTGCCGATCCGGGATACATATTCTCCAGGTCAGGAATACCAACAGGTTCAGTGATACTNGAAGCCGATGGAATTGCGATAAGAAACCTAGATGATCTNGAGCTTTTGATATCATCTTTATCTGATGGTAAACAAATGAATGTTCGTTATGTTCGTTATTCTGATCCCATAAATGAGGTCTTAAGATCTATTGAAGTTGATCATAAATGGTTTATGAGTGAACGTTGTTCATTAANTAAAGAAGATGGCTTTTGGCCTTGCAGAAAAATTGAAGAGATAAAAAAGTTTCCGAGAATACAAAAAAAACAATCTACGAANTTAATTGATTATCTTGATACNAGAAAGAACAAGATTAGCGCATCGTTAGTTCATGTGAATTTTGATTTNCCCTATCCCTTAGCTGGNATAATGGAGAAGCATTATTATGGAACAGGAGTAGTTGTTGATAATGAAAAAGGCCTTGTTATCGTTGATAGGAATACTGTACCTATTTCAATGGGTGATGTTAAATTAACNTTTGCNGGCTCTCTCCAAATACCAGCAAGGGTTGAGTATATTCATCCTATTCATAACATCGTACTTTTAAGTTACGACGTCGATTTAATTGGAAATACACCAGTTCAGAGCGCAGAATTTAATGTTGAGAAGATTGATGAAGGAGATGAAATATGGTTATTTGGCTTAAAAAGTGATCATCAGCTTTATACNCAGAAAACAAATGTTTCNTCAATCGATCCTNTAATGCTTCCNNCATCNCTNAGTTTTCGTGACACGAATATTGAGGTAATTAATTTAACAAATGCACCGGATGAAATCGTTGGTGTTCTATCCGATGATAATGGGCGCATAAGGGCAATGTGGACAAGTTTCTCCTACCGATCAAGAGGGGAATCCTATCAAATGAATAGAGGCATCAATGCTGAATTGATTTCAGATTTCATTGATTCTTTTGAAAAAGAAGAATCGCTTCGCTCATTGGAGCTCGAATTAAATTATATTCCGCTATTTGCTGCTCGAAAATTAGGTTTGAATGATGACTGGATTTCCAGATTTGAATCACAAAAAGAAACTAAACAAAGAATGCTGGTTGTAAAAAATATTATTGCAGGTTCACCTATGTCCAATGAAATCAAATCAGGAGATATAATTCTTACCATCAATGGGAGTCTTATTGGATCATACAGGGACTATGAGGTGGCGATTCAGGAAAAAAATCCTAGACTTGAGATTTGGCGTGATAAAGAGAGGATTGAGGTCTCCGCGTCAACTTCAGAACTTAATGGCAATAGTATTGATGAAGCTATATTCTGGGCTGGTGCTCACATACATAAACCTCACCGAGCGCTAAATCAAAGAGGAATTGAATCTAAGGGGGTTTATGTGGCTTTCAATAATTATGGATCACCCGCTACACGATATGGATTAAGTGCGGGACTGAGTATTATTGAGGTGGATGATACTCCGATCTCGAATCTCGCTGATTTTAAAGAGAGCGTTCGTTCCAAGAAGTTCAATGATACGATCAAGTTAGCCACTCTCTCTTGGAATGGAAGTAAGAATGTTATTACAATGAAATTAAACAATAGATATTGGCCAGCATACGAAATAAAAAAGAACGGATATGAATGGAATAGGTCAGTTATTGAATGATTTTTCAAGATTATGAATAAGAGAACCTTAATAAAAGCATCAGTGGCATTAACTGCCAACTCTATTTTTCCAATAAAAGAGCTCTTTGCCAAAGAGCAAAATAAAAATACTTCTAAGGCGGATGATATGACAACTCATGCAGTTCCCATTGGATCTGAAGAAAGAAAGAAAAGAGTAAAAAAAGCTCAAAAAATAATGAAAAAAAATAATATTGATGCATTGCTTATGGAAGCTGGCTCAGCATTAATATATTTTACCGGAGTTAAATGGAGAAGATCTGAGAGATTTACTGGAGTAGTTATTCCAAGAGAGGGTGATCTAATATTCGTTACTCCCTATTTTGAAGAGCCTACGATTAGAGAGAAAATGGCTTTTGATGTGGAAGTCAGAACCTGGCATGAGCATGAAGACCCGTTCAAAATGGTTGTAAATATCCTCATGGATAAATCGATAAATAATGGAAAATTAGCTATTGAAGAAACAACGCGACATTTCATTGTTGATGGCATTGAAAAAGTCTCAAATAAATATGAATTGATATCGGGAAATGATATTACTCGAGGCTGCAGAATGTACAAATCAGATGCAGAATTAAATCTCATGCAGATTGCAAACAATATCACTATGAATGCTTACAGATATGTCTATCAAAATATCGAATTGGGTATGAGTCCACAAGAGATCTCCTACATGATGAGCGAAAAAACAAGAGAATTTGGTGGTACTCCAAAATTCTCATCTGTCCTCCTAAATGAAGCGAGTGCTTATCCTCATGGAACCAGACAGCCCCAGCGATTAAAGAAGGGCGGAATCATCCTCATGGATTCGGGATGCTCTGTTCACGATTATCAGTCTGATATATCAAGAACGTGGATATTTGGATCTCCGACAAAAAAACAACGCCGGGTTTGGAACACCGCTAAACGAGGACAAGAGCTTGCTCTTGAGACTGCACAAATTGGTGTACCTGCAGGAAATGTTGATGATGCAGTAAGAAAATTCTATGAGACACAGGGATATGGCCCAGATTACAAAACGCCTGGTTTGTCTCATCGATTAGGGCATGGAATAGGCATTGACGGCCATGAACCTATTAATTTCGTCAGAGGCGAAAAAACACCTCTTGCAAAAGGCATGTGTTTTTCAAATGAACCGGGAATATATATTTTTGGCGAGTTTGGAGTGAGACTGGAGGATTGTTTGTATTTGACTGATGATGGACCGAGATTATTTACTGATTTTTCTAAGTCAATAGACAGTCCGTTCGGTTGAATCTAGCTGGATTCGGTTATTTTTTTTATAAGATCTTCGAATTTTTCAATAGGTTCAGTGCAACTGTGACCCCTGCATATGTAAGCCGTTGGTTTGCCCTCATTTGATCTTTTTATCGCGAGTGACTCGGGTAAATCCTTTTCATTATTCGGTATTGAAAAGACCATTCTTTTTGGAGAGAAAATCTTATTTGTTGATTTTGCCCATTCAGAAATTTTGTTTTTCTCGCCAACTATAATTATGGATTCGGGCGGATCTAAATTTTCTTCCAATGCATTCAAAAGATTAAGATGACCATGCGGTGATTCCTTTAGTAAACTAAATCCACTTTCCAATGTTTTTTTGCTCACGGCAAGATATCTCTTTTCACTGATAAGAAAACCGAGTCGTTGAAGTGTGAAGCAGGCGATTCCATTTCCTGAGGGCAATGCATCATCTGACATAGGCTTAGTCCTAAAAATAAGTTTTTCATGGTTATTTCCGGTAAAGAAAAATCCTCCCTTTTCCTCATCAAAGAAATTATCAATCAGATTATCAGCCAGCTTCATTGCAAAATGTAGTAGTTTTGTATTCCATTCAGATTGAAGGAACTCAAGTATTGCATCCAAAAGAAATGCATGATCATCTAAATAGGCGGGATACTTACTTATTTTATCAATGTAACAAGCCATCAATGTGTTTTTATCAAACTGATTCTTCTTTATGAATTCAAGAGATTCTCTCGCTGATTGAATGTAATCCTTTCTTTCCAATACCCTGCCTGAAATAGCAAGACCCTTAATTACCAGTGCATTCCATGAGACAAGTTGTTTTTTGTCAAGTGAGGGAGGTATTCTCAGCTTTCTTTCTTTAATTAGGATTTGGTTGCATTTTTTTACTTTATCTTCTAGCTTTTCTCTCTCATATTTCGAATCTTTTGCGATATTCTCGATGTCGTTACTGATCGTCAAATGCCATCTATTCTCAAAATTTGCTTCTTTATCAAGTCCGTAGTATTTTTCGATGACATTGAAATCTTCTGAATGAATTATTTTTTTTATTTCGTCTCTTTCCCAGACATAAAATTTGCCTTCTTCATTTTCAGAGTCCGCATTGATGCTGGAATAAAAACCTTCTGACTCAGAGCGCATCTCAGAATATAGCCAATTGACTGTCTCTTCAATCACCCTTTTAAAGAGACTATCTCCAGTTGCTAAGTATGCTCTAGCGTAGAGACTTAAGAGCAAACCGTTGTCATAAAGCATCTTTTCGAAGTGAGGTATTTGCCAGTTTCTATCGATACAATAGCGAAAAAAACCTCCTCCAACTTGATCATAGAGTCCGCCCTCCGCCATATTTTTTAATGTTAGAGTGCACAGATAGAGTGCTTCTATATCGGGTTCTTCTTGAAAGGCACTATTTCTCCAATATTTTAGTAACCATTCTAGTGATGCTGGCTGAGGGAATTTAGGAGCACTTCCTATTCCTCCATATTCTTTATCAAAATTTCTTTCAATCATTTCTCTGGCTGTTTTTATCGGCTCAGCATTGATTTTTTCATTTTTAGAAAGTCCATTTGGTTGAATTTTTTTGTATATCTCATTAAGTTTTTTGTTTTGATTATCAATGTTTTTTTTCTCGTTGATGAAATAGTTTGAGATCCTGATCAAGAGATCTGAAAAACCAGGCATACCATGACGAGGTTCATTTGGAAAATAGGTGCCACCAAAAAAAGGCTGATTATTTCTAGGATCCAAGAACATGGTCAGTGGCCAGCCACCAGGTCTTTGCGTAATGATTTGATGAGCTATTTGGTAAATTTGATCAATATCAGGACGCTCTTCACGATCCACCTTGATGTTAAAAAAATGTTTGTTCATGACATCAGCAATACCATCATCTTCGAATGATTCATGAGCCATTACATGACACCAGTGACAGGCTGAATAACCAATTGAGAGCAATATGGGTTTATTCATGGCTCTGGCTTTTTTCAAACTATGTTCTGTCCATGGATGCCAATCAACAGGATTTTCTGAATGCTGTATTAGGTATGGACTGGTCTCTCTAGAAAGTTTATTGGTTTTACTCATCTTCTGTCTTTTTCTCATCATCATTTGAATTGATTATAAATGAAACATAAGCAATATTGTGAGCTGATATTTGAAAGAATTTAGCAAAAAGTGTATGTTAATTGTAAAGAAATGGGATTTTTATTTTAGCGTTATCATTAATAATAACTGCATAAGCGTTATCGTTAGTAATAACTGCATAAATACTATATAAATATATCGGCAAAATACGTATCACAGGAGAAGTGAGAATGTCAGAGCAAATAAAAGGTTTTTGGTTAAAGAATCTTCTTAAAGGGAAGGTCTGGGTAATGGGTCTAGCAGTATTACTCCTAAATGTCGCATGCGGAGGCGGTGGCGGATATGGCGATTCAACTCCTCAACCAACGGGAACTTCTTATACGCCTCCCTCAACGCCTCCATCAACACCAGCAACACCAGCAACACCAGCAACACCACCTCCAGTAGCTGGTATAAAGGTGCCAAAAGAATTAGATGTAGTAAGAGTTAAATAATTTAATAAATAAAATAAATTATCAGTAATTTAAAGATCAATTAATTAAGAGAGAACTATAAAATGACTAAATTAAAAAAAACACTTTGGTTAATTGCTATTCTGCCTTTTTCAATAATGGCTCAAACTGCCTATCAGGATGATCCAGTTGATTTCTATGTAGAGAACAATGCAGCTAATGATGCTCTAGAGCAACTAAACTTTGTTATGTGCATGATGAGTAACATGGGCATGGACAAAATGGTGAATAGAGGAAAATACAAGGTATCTCTTTATGAAGATGACTGTGAAAAAGCCGATACATCATCATCTGACGCAGAAAAAGCAAAGCCGAAGTCCGCTCAACAGCAACAACAGGGGGCGGGAAACTCCGGAAGCAATAACAATCAAGAAGCTAAGAAAGTGACTACTGGTATCGTTGAAGTAACTCGCGCGGATGAAAATGCAATACAAAAAGCAAAAATATGGTTACTTCTTGAAGGTGAAGAGTACGAGTGGATAAAGGATATGCCAGCAGATGCACTCGAAGACATGGTAAATAATGGAATGCCGACCAAAGATCCAGATGTCAACATCTTTATCGATGCCAGAACAACATCGGGTCCGTCTGAGACCTCTCAGTTTGGTCAATTTGATTACAAAATGACATTTACTATGGCTTCAGAACAAGACATGTGTGACATGGGAGCTCCACCTCCCGGCAACAACACGGGCCCAGGTGGCTACAGTGGGATGACCGGCGGTAATAATATGACAAGAGAGCAAAAGATTGAAGCAGGCTGTCTTATTGAAGCCGGACAATATGTTGGTGGCATGCGTATTCAATCTAATGAAAACGAAGTTTCTTATGTAGACTTCAGAACGAATGATGCACCTCTGAGAACTGTAATAAGTTACTCGGATGGTGGCTCAAAAATTGAAGGCGTAACAGTCGACGAAACTGGTTTTAGTGGTGGTGCACCTGATTATGAATGGTTTGATATGCAGCTCATTACCGCTTTCTCTCTCGACAGCGGTGATGCAGCAGTTTATTGCTCCAAAACACTTTCGGCAGCAACCATGGATTTTGATAACATGGATGCTCAGGGATTCCCAGCAACAACACCAGTCACTTTACCTCATGAGCCGTCAGGTTTAACCACTGAGGAGTCTTGTTATTCATTGAATGAGGCTGATGCCCAAAAGAATGTATGGCGTTATGGTGTCTACGATTCTGCAGGTGCTAGAGCAGCACTCGATGGTGTTTCTGGTTTTCCAATGAATGCAAAAGTGACAGATGAAAATGGTAATGAGCAAGAAATCTTTGGTTTTGCTGATTATTGGTTCGTGCATGTAGATGAACAATTTTCAAATTTAGTAAAATACGCACCTGATGCAAATGCTACTGTATTCACAAGAGAACAGTTCGCTGGAGACACAGGACCAGCTATGACAGTAACAGTTGCTCAAGCAAATCAGCGGCTCACTAAATTCTCAAGAAGTTATTTAGCACTTGATGATTTGGATAAATTAACAGCNNTAATGTATGTGGATGCNGCNAANGGATCTTANTGGAANNCNGAGTTNGTNGCATTNGGATTCCCNGCTGANGATGCTGANTANGANGGTNNTTACGANAAAGGANCTGCNACTTGGANNTTCACCAAGAAGATAACTTGGAATCCAACATGGCANGAGACCACATTGGGAACACCAATCACTTTTACTAATGCTCAATGGGTTGCAAATATGAAGAAAGTTTATGATCCAGGTGAGTCATGGGAATGGACTGATTACAGAAGCATATGGGCTTGGTCACCAGATACTGGACAGGGCTATGACATACATAATCGTGCTATAAGTAATCCATCAGATGGTACTGCAACAAATGGGATATTGGTTGAGAACCAGGAAGAATTGACTCCTGCCCAGTACCCATCAAAACTTAAATGCGTATTTGATTGCGTCAGTAAAGCGACAATTGATGCAAGTGCAAGTGCAGCAGTAGCACTTAATGGTGGAGGAGGGAATGTCGTATCACCTTATATTCCTGAAACTGTGCAATACATCAAATCAGGCGGCAGACAGAATGAGTATTTCTCCGGTGTACTTGATTCAGATGTTCAAAGTTACACACCTGAGGGTTTAGGTATAAAAGATGCTGATGGAAATCTAATGGGATTTGCAAACTCAATTACAGAAGAAACTATTAGAGGAGTTAGCTATATCAAGTTCCCCGGTGATGGATGGCAAGAACAGATGGAGTGGGGTATTAGAACTGGCCGTTTAGTCGGTGGCGNAACNGATGCTGCAGTTCAGNCTGAACTTGATAAACTGGAGTGTGATCGTAGAGATAACAACGCAGCTGTCAGTGGTGGTAATCCCTATCTTGAGACTCATCCTACATTTAACGCAACAGCGAAGCGTTATTGTGAACAAGGCTTTTGGGATGGAACAGGCCCAAATACCTGGTATGAGTTGAGTTTTGGTGCCAGTCAATGGGACAGAAAACGTTACGTAATTGATCAGTCTACATCGGATTATGTCAACTTTGCTAGACCGACAACACTCTATTATGACGTCCCAAATGATGCTTCATTTGGAGATGATGCTGGTAAAAGTGTGAGGCTTGACTTTAATGGATTTGGTGAGCTTTGGGGAATCCCTGGCCAGGTTATTAACGTAACTACTGGTGAAGCTTTGGGTGAGTTTTACAATGGTGCTTGGAACGACAACTTGCGTTACGTGAATCGTTTCGTTATCGCGCCTCATAATGGTGTTGATCCTGAGTTATACAGAAAAGATAATGACACCAAGTACAAAGTGAAAGCGCTCAACGGTGACCAATGGCTGAAATTGAAAGCTTCGGCTAAAGGCTCACTGAGTTACACTTTATCAGAAGCTAATCTTCCAGCGTGGACCAACTTAATAAATGTTGGACCAAAGACTGAAAGTGGTACGGATAATATAAACACTATTGGGAATAAACCAGTTGATGCCGATCTCATTAACTCTGGAAAACCAGCCGTTATTCATGGTGAAGTAACTATGACTTTCTAATAGGTTTTAACGTTAGAAAATGAATAAAAGCCCATAGAAATATGGGCTTTTTTTTGAAATTTACTTTTTTAACTGGACATCACAATGGCATTTCTGCAAGCTTAAAAAATGCTTACCTATCCTGAAATTGACCCAGTTATATTCTCAATTGGTTTTCTAAAGATTCGATGGTACGGCCTGATGTATTTATTGGGGTTTGTTGTGGCAATCATGCTCGCCAAAGCAAGAACAAAAAAATCTTGGTCACCTATTAAGCGTTCAGAGGTTGATGATTTAATATTTTATTGCATGCTTGGTGTGATTTTGGGCGGTAGATTGGGTTATGTCATTTTTTATGGATGGCAGCAATTAATTTTGGATCCATTGTACATTTTTAGAATTATGGAAGGCGGTATGTCGTTCCATGGTGGATTAATAGGTGTAATAGTGTCTCTTTGGCTTTATGGAAAAAAAATCAATAAGGACATGATTACAATGATGGATTTTGTGGCTCCTATTGTTCCCCTGGGATTAGGCTTCGGAAGAATTGGTAATTTCATCAATGGAGAGCTTTGGGGAAAACCAACGGATGTCGCCTGGTCTTTTAAGGTCAATGGCGAATCTTTGCATGCTACNCANCTTTATGAGGCTTTTTTNGAAGGATTGGTTCTATTTCTTATATTGTGGTTTTTCACAGAAAAAAAGAGGCCAAAAATGCATTCTTCGGCGATATTTCTCATAGTGTATGGTATTTTTAGATTCTTTATTGAGTTTTATCGTGTACCCGATTCGCATTTAAATTATTTGGCTTTTGGGTGGGTTACAATGGGTCAAATACTTACAGCTCCGATGATCATTATTGGTATGACAATGTTTATCTTGGCAAATAATAAAGAAAAAATTTCGAGAGGTTAGCAATGAAACAATATCTTGATTTATTGCAGCATGTCTTAGATGAAGGTGTAAAAAAAGAGGATAGAACTGGCACTGGAACAACAAGTGTTTTTGGGCATCAGATGCGATTTAATCTGCAAAAAGGATTTCCACTTGTTACAACAAAAACTCTGCACATACCCTCAATAGTTCATGAGCTCTTATGGTTTTTGAGTGGCAATACAAACATAAAGTATCTTAATGAAAATAAAGTTTCTATATGGAACGAATGGGCAGACGAAAACGGTGAGTTAGGACCAGTATATGGCTCACAGTGGCGAAGTTGGCCTCTTCCAGATGGTAAGCAATTTGACCAAATTAACGATTTAATTAATCGAATTCAATGTGATCCAAATTCACGCAGACATCTTGTTTCGGCATGGAATGTGAGCCTATTGGATAAAATGGCATTACCGCCATGCCATTGTCTGTTTCAATTTTATGTGGCTGAAAATAAAATCTCATGTCAGCTTTATCAGAGAAGTGCTGACATTTTTCTTGGTGTGCCATTTAATATCGCATCTTATTCACTGTTACTTCATCTTGTTGCAGAACAGACCGGCTACGAAGTAGGCGAGTTTATATGGACAGGGGGTGATTGCCATTTATATCTAAATCATATTGATCAGGCAAAGACTCAACTTCAAAGAGAACCACTAAATCTGCCTAAAATTGCAATAAAAAAAAATATTAATTCAATTTTTGATTATAAGTTCGAGGATATAGAATTTATTAACTACGATGCACATGAAAAGATATCGGCACCGATATCAGTCTAGAAGTTATGAGTTATATATCTATAATTGTCGCTAAATCAAGTAATAACGTAATCGGAAATGAAGGTAACTTACCATGGCATATTCCTGAAGATCTCAAGAATTTTAAATCACTAACAATGGGAAAGCCAATGATCATGGGTCGATCCACATTTGAGTCTATTGGTAAAGCACTTCCAGGTAGAAAAAATATAGTCATGACCAGAGATAAGAAGTATCAGGCAAATGATATATCTGTAGCCCATACCCTTGAAGAGGCATTAATAATGTGNGATGAAGCCAGAGAAATTATGATTATTGGTGGAGGAGAGATATATAAGCTTTTCTTTGGTATGGTCAATCGTATCTACCTTACAAATGTTGAAAAACATATTGATGGAGACGTTTTTTTTCCTGATATAGATTTATCAAAATGGAAGATGATCAGAAAAGAAGAGTACCCTTTGAATACTGAGAGAAAAATAGGATTCAATCTTGAAATTCTAGAGAGGATCTAGCCTCTTTCTTACGATATTTTCAGCGCAATCAAGATCAATTTCTGAAATTTTGTTCGCCTTTTCTGTCAATTCGTTAAGTATTTCCTTCTGAATCTCACCTCTCTTGTGGGACACAGAATAAGGGATATCTTCGTGAAACATTACCATTGAGTATCGCGGTATGAAGTGGCCTGGTATCCTCCTCTCGAGCTCAAAAGACAGCTCTTTCTTTAAGGAAAATTTTGGATCTAGGACACCATCTCGCATCTCAATGTAGTTATCTAANGCCATAGCTTGAATTGCATCTGCATTCTTTTTTTGTTTTTTTTCAAACTTCTGAAAAACTTNNTTCCAGTCCGNAAATTCTTCNCTTATTATNGAATCAAAAACGATACAGTCATCAAATGCTGAGTTCATCCCTTGAGCATGAAAAGGAACCATGGCATGAGCAGCATCACCCATAAGTATAAATCGATCATCATGATGCCAGTGACTGCATCTGACGGTCCCGAGTATCCCAGTTGGATTNTGAAAAAACTGTTCTGATATATTTGGTATTAGATCTAGCGTATCCGGAAAGAATTTTTCAAAAAAATCTTCAACTTCAATATTATTTCGTAACACATCGAAACTGATATTACCTTTCGTAGGCATAAACAATGTTAGTGTAAAATCACCATCCGGATTTGGTAATGCAATCAACATAAATTGTCCACGAGGCCAGACATGAAGTGCTCTCTCTGATATTTTAAAGCTTCCGTCATCATTCGGAGGAATGGTGAGTTCTTTGTAGCTATGCGGGAGAATATCCTCAGAAGGCATTATCGGTTTATGCTGATCATAACTTTTTCTTATTTTAGAGCCTGCTCCATCTGCGATGATCACTGATTCTGCGGGCAAGACATAGGGGGTCCCATCAGAATTAAAATATATACCGCTGTCATCAAACTTTTCTACGGAATGACCAAATTTTAGCTCAACCCCCAATTTCTCNGCTTTATCAATCAACAAATGATTTAGTTTTAATCGAGATACAGAATAAATGAACTCATGATCAAACTGTCCATAGGGTTGAAGGTCAGTTTGCCCATCTTGAAGATGAAGCATTCTACCTTTCATTGGCATTAGAAGGTGTTCAACTTCATCAAAAATCCCAGTGTATCTAAGGGCATTTATACCCTTTGCTGACATCGCAAGATTTATTGATCTGCCAGCAGAACCAGAATTCATCCTTGGATCGGAGCGTTTTTCTCGAACAACGACATCATAACCACGTTTTGCCATCAATATAGAGATTAAACTTCCACATAAACCGGCACCTATTATGTTTATTTTTTTCTTGACCACGCTTGATTACTCTTTCTCGATTGATTCAGACAGACGCTCAATAAAATAGTANACATCTTGAAATGAGTTATAAAGCGGTGTTGGTGCCATACGAATTACATTTGGTTCTCGCCAATCACCAATAACATTTTTTTCTGTCAGAGAGTTAAATATTTTTTTTCCATTAAGTTGTTNGTCTCTTATTACCAGTGATAGTTGGCATCCTCNATNTTCACGTGGCGTTATAGAGACAATTTTGTCTTTGTATTTGCTTNCAATCAAAAAATCCATGTAACTGGTCAGTTTTTTCGATTTTTCTCTTATTTTTTCAAAAGAAGCTTNCTTGAAAATTTGTAGCGAAGATATTACCGGAGTTAATGAAAATACAGGTGGATTACTGACTTGCCATAAATCTGCGTCGGAGGCCGGAATAAATGATGTTCCCATTTCAAACCGTGTATTTAAATCATTGCTCCACCATCCTAATAGTTGATTAGAACCGTCACCACCATGATATTTTTCATGAATGAATGCNCCNGCTATTGATCCNGGNCCACCATTNAGATACTTNTANGTACACCANGNNGCAAAATCAGGTTCCCAANCATGCAATTCAAGATCAACATTCCCAACAGCATGGGCTAAGTCTAAACCTATTTTAATATTCGAATCCCTTGCAATATTGCACAACTTCTTCATCGGTAAAACCTGACCACTATAGTATTGAATACCAGGAAGTAAAATCAGTGCAATCTCATCTCCATATTGATTTATGATATGTTGAAAATCTTCAAGCAATAGCAGATCATTTTTTGGCTTCCATTCAATCAAAGCATCCTCTGGATCATAACCATGAAGTCTGATTTGAGATTCTGCGGCAAATCTATCGGATGGAAATGCCGTAGACTCAATTAGTATTTTATTTTTCTGTTTTGTTGGACGGTAAAAGGAAGCCATTAACATATGTAGATTTACCGTAAGAGTGTTCATTGCAACAACCTCACTTTCCTTACTGCCGGTCAAATAAGCAAAACCTTCTCTTGCCTGAAGATGATAAGTCAGCCATGGCCTCCTGGCCTTTGTATGCCCATGAACTCCATATTTTTTCCAATCATCGAGTTCTTCTTCCAGATACTTTTTTGTATCTTTTGTTTGAAGACCCAGAGAGTTTCCACAAAGGTATATGCAAGAATATCCATTCTTATCTTCTGGCATATGAAATTCAGAGCGAAAATGCCCTAACTCATCATTGGCATCTTGATCTTTTGCATAATCAAGATCAGTTTTTAAATTTAGGTGATTCATTTATTATAATCCTGTCGTGTTAGATTTAACCATTTAAGTGCAGTATCAGCATATAAAGCACTGACTATGTTTTTGTCTAATTTCATATTTTTGATCATTTCACCTGGTATCTCTTCTCCAAGTGGGAACGGGTAATCACTGCCCAGTGCGATACAGTCAGCACCAAATAGATCAATCATATACCGAAGTACTGATGGTTCGTGTACGAGTGAGTCTAAATAAAATTTCCCGATATAATCTCTTGGATTGTGTTTATTGTGTGTGGCGACGATATCAGATCGAACATTGTAACCATGTTCTAATCTTCCGATTATACTGGGAAATGCGCCACCACCATGGGCAAATGCAATTCTGAGGTTTGGAAGCTTTTCAAAAACACCTCCAAATATAAGAGAACATATCGACAATGCAGTTTCTGCTGGCATTCCAACTAGCCAAGGGAGCCAATATAGATTCATTCGGTCACTTCCAAGCATTTGCCATGGATGAACAAAAACAGACAAATCCAGATCTTGCGCCGCTTCAAGAATCGGAAATATTCTTGAATCATCCAGATTCCAGCCATTGATATGGGAGCCTATTTGCACGCCAGCAATACCTTTTATCTCTTTTAAACGAGTTAATTCCTTTATTGAAAGATCTGCATCTTGCATAGGAAGTGTCCCAAGTCCAATAAATCTCTTAGGAAACTCGGTTACTAAATCCGCAATATGATCATTTAAAATCATAGATAAATCAGCGGTATCCTTGGGTTTTGCCCAATAACTGAACATTACAGGTACAGTTGAAAGAACCTGAACATCTACTTCAGTCTTATCACACTCTTCAATTCTTGTATTAGGATCCCAGCAATTTTTAGTCACGTCACGAAAATGCTCACCATCTATGAGCATTCTGGAGCATCCGGAGCAATGCTCAAGCTGAACAAAACCTCCATAACCGTATCTCTCTTTGAGATTTGGCCAATTTTTTGGAAGGATATGAGTATGAATATCAATCTTAAGCATTTGAATGCTTTTTATTCTGCGGGCATAACTTCACCGCACTTTTTACATGTACGATTTTCTAAAGATCCATAGAATTTTTCGAAGACTGGCGGTAATTGACCAACTATATCGGTAATATATATATACGCTTCGTACAATTTGTTATTGCACTTTTCACAAAACCATAAAAAACCATCCAGCTCGTGCTTTAATCTCTTTCTTTCTATGACAAGACCAACGGTATTTTCATATCTTTGCGGTGAATGAGGTACTTCAGGCGGCAAGAGAAAAATTTCACCTTCCTTTATAACAGTTTCAACTCGTTCTCCATCTTGGATAGTTTTCAGAAGCATATCTCCCTCTATCTGATAAAAAAACTCAGGTCCTGGATCAAAGTGATAGTCCGTTCGGATATTGGGACCACCAACTACCATCACAATAAAGTCGTTATCTTCAAAGACTTGTTGATTGCATACTGGAGGCTTGAGTAGATGACGGTGCTCTTCAATCCATTCTTGAAAATTAAACGCCATGAGTGACTTCATAACTATCTCCTGAGATTATTGTTAATTATTATTATATGGGATTTTTTCACAGATGACTTATGTTTGTGGTTTTAAATTTTGAATCTAGATTTATTGCAGTCAAGTTCCTGCCCCATACGCAGCCACTATCAAGACATACAAAGTATGGTTTTATCATCAGGCCCAGAGCTGACCAATGACCGAATATAATAGTTGTATCCTTCCATTTATGATTTCTTGATTTAAACCATGATTGAATCTGCTCGTCTGGAGATGGTTCTGCGCCTTTATATCTTAAATCTAAGGTGTTGCCACTTCCTAATACACGCATTCTTGTAAACACATTAATGAAGAAACGATATCGATTAATTTCATCCAAGTCTAAGGACCACCTTGATGGATTATTACCATACATATTCTCCAGAATATTCTTGCTTTGTTCCCCCTGAATTAACTCTTCAAGCTCATTGGCATATGTGATGGATTCGCCAATTGTCCATTCTGGATGAATGCCTGCGTGAACTAATAATATATTTCTATAATTATCAAAATGAACAAAAGGTCTTTCTTTTAACCAAAAAATCAGTTTTTCAGAATCTGGAGCATCTAAAACTCTTTCCAAACTCTTTGAATCTTTATCTAATTCAATTACTTGGTAATAGAGTGCGAGTAAATGTAGATCATGATTCCCCATCACAGAGACCAGATTATTTTTTATGCTTTCTAAAAAACGAAGTGTTTCAAGAGATTGTGTACCTCGACCAACTAAATCGCCTGTCAACCAGAGAGAATCACTTTTCTCATCAAAATTGATTTTATCAAGTAGTCTTCTTAATGAGTCATAGCATCCATGAATATCACCAATAGCATATAAAGACATATCAGTTAATTAAGCCTGGAACAGCGAGAGTAAAAGGGGCAATGAGAGCTTCAAATTTTTTATTATTCCTGTCTTCCATAAAATATCTTCCCTCCATTGAGCCGACTGGAGTTTTAATAATTGTTCCACTGCTGTAGATGAACTCTTCTCCCGAGTCGATTTTTGGTTGCTGGCCTACAACACCGTCACCACTTACCTCTTGAATATTCCCATTGGAGTCAGTAATAATCCATTGTCTACTGATGAGTTTTGCAGAGTTGTTACCCAAGTTTTTTATATTAATTGTGTATGAAAACACATAACGACTTTCATCAGGAGCTGATTGCTCTTTTATGTAATTGGTCTTCACTTTTATTCTAATATTAAAATTATTCTTCATTATTGGTAACCACATTAGACAGTTTCGACCACTTTAATATACTGATGTCCTCTGGTCTTTGAGAGGGATCAATTTCATGCTTAGTCAAAATATCTTCACTAATCATGCCTTTTAACGCATTCTTCATTGTTTTTCTTCTTTGGGAGAATCCTTTTTTTACAACTAAATCTAAGTGCTCATTGTTCTTTACTATGATCTCNTTATCCNNTTTTGGTTTGATNCTAACAAAAGATGAGGTTACTTTNGGNCNTGGCTTAAATGAANTATTNGGTATATCAAATAAATGTTTTGTTNTCATATATGNACCNAACATNATNGAAAGTCTTCCAAATTTTTTATTNCCAGGTGAAGCGCAAAGCCTATCTGCAACTTCTTTTTGAAGCATGAAATGAAGNTCCCTTATGCACTGTTTCTCCTTGAGAACATGAAACAANAGNGGAGTAGAAATATTATAGGGTAAATTTCCGACTATCCTGAGATCCTTACCTAACTNGGACAATTTAAAACTNAGAGCATCNTTGTGATATAAATTGATATTTGAATATATTTCAGTNGCTTTATTCAAATATGAATAAAGGTCTTGATCTAACTCAATGCCATGAAGTTTTGCTTNNGTATTTGCTATTGGAAGGGTTATTGCTCCCATTCCAGGACCAATCTCAACAAATANATCATTACTNGAAGGATTAATGGACTCNATAATTTTTTGAANTACAATCTCATCATTTAGGAAGTTTTGACCTAAATNTTTTTTTGCTTTGTATGCAAAAATCATTAATTAACCATTTGAAAGGCCATTTCNACNGCNCTNATTAAACTTCTTGCATCAGCCTTACCTGTGCCAGCNATGTCATAAGCAGTTCCATGATCAACTGAGGTTCTTACGAAAGGCAGNCCGAGNGTTACATTNACNGCATTACCGAAGCCCTTATATTTTAATATTGGTAAACCNTGNTCATGATACATGGCNAGAAAAATATCAGCTTTTTTTTCANTCAGAAAAATTGTGTCCGCCGAGGNNGGCCCTTCAANAGAAAGTCCTTTTTTTCTGAGATATTTAATNGCTGGTTCGATTATTGTTTTNTCTTCNTTACCAAGATACCCATTTTCNCCTGCNTGAGGATTCAAGCCACAGACAAANATTTTTGGATTNTGAATATTGAAATATTTTTNCAAATCAGCATGGATTATTTCGATTATGTTTATTATTTTTTCTTTNGTGATTGATGAGCTTACTTGGCTNAGTGGAATGTGCGTAGTAGCCAGTGCAACTCTAAATTTATCAGCAGNNAGCATCATTACAGGTGTTTCGGTGTCAGTATTATTCGCAATGAACTCTGTATGACCAGTGAACTGAAACTCAGCTTGNTTAATCACTGCTTTGTTGACTGGANCNGTCACCATTCCTTTAAATATTTTTCTTTTGCACCCATCAATGGCNCTATTCATAGATGAAAGTACTGTCTCAGAATTTTNTGAATTTGGATGGCCNCATAAAACATCTGATCTNAAGTAATGGGGCCATACAAAGAGAGAGTTCTCACTTAGTTTCCCATTATCANTTTTTTTTGGATCCCACTCAGTGATTTTTATGTTTTTTTTTAGATTCTTCGCTCTTTCCTNNANAACAGACGGATCTGAGAGGACAACAATTTTGTTNCTNANAGCATGATTNGATAGCTCAAGACAAATATCTGGACCTACNCCAGCTGGATCACCAGCAGTAACGGCAATTAATTGATCATAATTAATCGTATTCATTATTTAAAACTTTCATTATATTCTTATATCAACGAAGGCTTCGTCTCTTATTCGTCTCAGCCAAAGCTGAGTCTCGTTCGCTATTTTNCTGTTTCTAATTTGATTAATACAATTTGCTTTTTTTAGTTCATCNGTATTATCAAANGTTCTNTTACCAGTTACNTCAAGGATGTGCCATCCAAATCTGGATTGAAATGGCTGAGATATCTNNCCCATTTTGATATTGTTTGCAACATTCTCAAACTCTTCNACAAATGTGCCTGGATTTGNCCATCCCATTGATCCACCNTCGTCAACAGAACCNGGATCCTCAGACAATAGTTTTGCTACTTCACTGAATTCTTCTCCAGACAGAATTTGCTCCCGAGCNTCCNTCAGTTTTTGTTTNGCTGTTTCATTATCAATTATTTGATTAGGTATAACNAAGATATGCCTAACTTCCATCTGTTCTATCTCACTTTTCTCAATATTTTGTCTCATATCATTAACTCTNATGATATGAAAGCCACTGACTGATTGAATTGGTCTTGAAAAATCTTCTTTTTTTAATTCTCCTATCGCTCCAAGGAAAAATGTTGGGAGNTGGTTACCTTTTCTCCATCCNAGTTCCCCTCCATTTATTCCTGTCTCACTATCAGAATNCTNAAGCGCCATCTGANTGAAGCTAGCACCAGATTCAAGCTGATTATAAATTTCCATTGCTTCATTTTTTGAACTATCAAACTCATCNGCAGTTGCAGCTTCAGGAACTGATATNAGTATATGAGAAAGATTATATTGCGATTCATTGACAATATTATTTTCTACAACTTCTAAACATTGATTTAGTTCTCTATCTGATGCATTTATTCTGCCAATTACATCGATATCTCTTAATTGATCTAGAATNAGTTGTTTCCTCAAATCTCTCCTGAAATCACNGTAATCAATTCCATCTNTCTTAAGTTGATCCGGGAGTCTCTCAAAGCTTGTATTATTTTGCTCAGCGATCAGAGAAATAGCACCATTTAACATCTGATCTGATACCCTNACACCGATACTATCTGCTCTTTGAAGCTGAATTTCTTCTAGTATAAGCTGTTCTAGAATTTGTTCTTTTACAATTTCCTCACTTGGTAATGCAAACCCGTCTTTTTTGGCTCTTTCAGTTACAATTTGAATCTGTGTATTGAGTTGACTNTTTAAGACAACACCCTCATTCACAATCGCAACAATTGAATCGAGNGATGTTAGATTTCTATNATCTTCTTGNGCAATCACCGATGACGAAAAAANTGTAACTAAAANNATTTTTANTATGTCTNTCATAANNTATATTTTATCACTGAATGCTATCNGATGAGTAGCCNAGAATGCCTCGTTCTAGAAGCTNGTTTGCATTCGTTCCTATGCTTGTCATTCCCTTTAAAATAAATTGTATGCCAATTGAGCTATCCTCTTGACCATCTCTAGTTGATACATAATCTCTGTAAACCAGCCTGATACCCCAACAACAACTCTCGTATTCTATTCCATAGAATTGTTCTAAAGTTTTTTTGTCTCTTAATGAATAATTATAATGACCAAGNAAATTCCATGTNTCTGAGAGTGGAAATGACCATGAAATATTTCCCTGCTCTAGCAGATCTTCTCTGAATCTGTATCCAATATTAAACAATTTGTCTTCAGACGGACGATATTGAAGTTTCGCCTGAGATCTTGCTACACCTGTTTGATCATCATTCCATTGANGAGAAAAATTGAAATTTAGNTTATTTATCANCGCTAGTCTTACCTCTGCAATATAATCTGAGGATGAGTCGATATTATTATAAGTNCCTGGAAGACTCACTTTCTGATTCTCTAANTAAAATGCTTTACCAAGTGTTGCAGAAATCAACTCATTCCCAGTTNTTTTGTTTGAAATTTTTGAACTAAAACCNANATTTATTTGGTTGCTATCTGCAATTCTATCAATTCCGAGGAACCGATTTTTTTGAAATAACTGGANTATATTCATATCNGGTTCAATGGTATCGAATATAGGGANATTGGATTGNTCTCTATATGGNGCNTAGAGNTACATAATCCGTGGTTCAAGTGTCTGGATTAGGTTTGTATNTNTTCTCAAAGACCTTTCAAAAAATAAACCGGCATCAATACTAGATATCGGCAGTGTNCTGGAAATNNTTTTATCCATTTCGTTTGAATTATTTTTAAGTTGATACTGAGTNCTTTTNATTGATAATGACGGCTTTANATACCAACCGTCATTACGAATTTCCNATGATAATTTAGGCTCATTGTCTATTCTCCATCCCGTTACACCATATTCCCTGTCGAAATAGACTAACTCCGTGTCTATGGATGCTCTNATTCCAAGCGGTTGTCTAGGATGAGTTGCCCATATTTTTATTTGTGGAAGTCNNTGATATGGTCGATTTCCTTGTNTGATAGCNTCGTCAATAGTCTGAAAATTTTGGAAGCGTGAAAAAATTGACCAATTCTCACCATAGGCNTCTAATATCAGGCTTCGGTTAAGGTGAGTAATACTGGTTAGACTTAAATTTCTTCCTAAATCTTCGAAATAATTTCCATCAGAAGTGTCACCATANTCTATTCTTGCGCGTATTCCATTATTAAATATTGTCTCATGATCAATTTTTTTGAAATAACGTGATTTTCCAAAAATATTATCATCCTCAAGATAGTCAAATTGCAGTGTTGTGGAATTATTTTTATCGAGATATCTGAACTCTGAGCCNAACTGAAATCCACGACCAGNCANTATCCTTGGCGTAATAGTAGCATCATAATTTTTTGCTATATTTATATAAAATGGTGCTCTCAACTCATTGCCACTTCTTCCTCCACCACCAATTTCTGGTGCAAGGAATCCGCTTTTTCTTGCGGTATTTATCGGAAATGAGATTCTTGGAACATATAAGAGAGGAAATCCTTTGAATTTTAAACCAAGTTTTTTTGCAGATGCTTCACCTTTATCAAGATTCAAAGTTATCTTATCTGCTCTTATCAACCAACCGTTGTCTGTGACTGGACAAGTCGTATAACTAACATTATTCAGATTTAAAACTCCATCACTATTTATTTGAATNTTCTCTGCATCACCTCTTGAATTGTTGTCATTTAAAACAAACGAAGCATTAGTGAAAGAAAATGTCTCTGTGAGATAGGAAAAGTCAGCTATCTCACTGTTTACAGATACATTGTTTTGTTCAAAGTTAACCCCGCCCTCTAGTGTTAATGATTCCGTTGATTGATTATATGTTGCATTTTCAGATGAGGTTGTACTGTCAGCGCCAATTATTCTGACGTTCCCAACTAGTTCAGTAGTTAAATCATCGTCTCTGCCTACAAATATATTATCAGCTTCAAAATTAATAGAATTTTCTAAATGAAATTTATTATTTTGCAGGGGTATATCGCAAGAAAGAAATCCTTGTGCATTTGCTATACTCGAGCTAAGAAAAATTAGCAGTAATATTTTTATGTTTTTTTTAATCAAAAAGTGCTTTTATTCTATTNTTAATAAATCAATATTATTATTTTTGAAAAGATATGAGTAAATTAAAGTACATTTTTTGCAATTCATCATTTATTTTATTTAATAATCAGATATAAGGGAAAAAAATTAGTAGAGAAAATAAAAATATTGATCTTCGATTTAAAAAACTCAAAAAGTGGCTGAGCAAAAACGATCTGAGTAATTATCAAGATATTCGAATTGCATCCTCAGATGCAAGTTTTCGTAGATATTTTCGTGTTACTTATGAAAAAGAATCTTATATTGTCATGGATGCTCCACCAGATAAAGAAAACTGCAGCACATTTATTCAAGCGGCAAAAATATTCAGTAAAATGGAGATAAATGTGCCTAAACTCATCAAAACTTCATCAGATGAAGGTTTTATATTGATGACAGATTTTGGCAGTGATCAATATTTGGATGTATTAAATTCAAATGTTTCAGGAAATAATAATCAATACAAGGATGCAATAAATACATTACTTAATATGCAAAATAAGGGTAAGGCTTACCAAGAGATGTTTTCACCCTATTCTGAAAGCTTAGTTAGAGAAGAAATGAAGTTATTCTTTGATTGGTTTCTGAATCACCATCATGGATATAAACTTAGTAAATCTGAGACAGAAAGCTGGTTAGATTGCTCGCATATACTTACACAGAATGCGTTATCTCAGCCTCAGGTTCTGGTGCATAGAGATTATCACTCTAGAAACCTGATGTTCTTAGATTCTAATAATCCCGGTATTCTTGACTTTCAAGATGCAGTGATTGGTCCAATAACCTATGACCTTGTNTCACTTTTAAGAGATTGTTATGTGTCATTGAAATCAGATGTTGTATCAGACTTTTCTTTATATTTTTATAAAAATCTTGATNAGGAAGATAAAGCAGNNATTAGCTACAATCAATTTANTAAATTTTTTGATCTAATGGGTATTCAAAGACATCTNAAGGCTATAGGAATTTTTACAAGATTAAATTACAGAGATGGAAAGAGCATTTATCTCGATGACATACCAAGAACNNTGAATTACATTCTAACAGTAGCTGAAAAATATCCTGAAATAAATTTTCTTGTGAAATTAATAAAAAAAGTGAAACNNANAGGATGAATAGATGAATGTCATGATCCTAGCTGCTGGAAGAGGTGAGAGATTAAGGCCNATAACAAACGAAATCCCCAAATGTTTGGTNGAGGTNAGAGGGAGANCTCTCCTCGAGAGGCACTTGAGAATGCTATCAAGATCTGGAGTGAGGAGGGTGGTAATAAATCTTGGTTGGCTAGGTGAAAAGATCNTTGAAGTTGCGGGTAACGGCGAAAGATTTAATCTTGAGATAGTTTATAGTGATGAAAGCGATNNAATACTAGAAACTGGGGGAGGAATAACTAAGGCNCTACCNTTNCTGGGTGACGAGCCATTTTGGGTAATCAATGGGGACATATTTACTGATTTTGAATTACCAATAAATAATCTTGAGGCTGGNATGCTTGGTCATCTNATGCTTGTTCCAAAACCAGNTCANAGATCAAAAGGTGATTTCAGTCTNGATAAAGGCAGAGTAATTTTTGATAGTANCCCAAAATTTACTTTTGGCGGTATAGCTNTATATGATCCNCAGGTNTTNNGTGATAANNCCGTATCAAGATTTTCTGTNGTNCCCNCAATNAATGCTCTAAGNCAGNATANAAANCTGAGTGGTTTTCTGTATGAAGGNATNTGGGAGGATGTAGGGACACCACAGAGACTCGATAGNTTNAACCAAACTAATTGANTAGCNTGTCCGTCAANATNNCTTTGANCTCTCTTAANAGANTNGCTTTNTTTTCNTTNATATTNAGTTTCTTTAGNGANGTAACNTTAAGTTGCTCAAATCCACATGTGTTTATTCCAAAAAAAGGCTTTAAGTCAACATCATAATTAAATGAAAGNCCGTGATAAGTACAACCTCTGGAAACTCTTATGCCGATACTTGCAATTTTCATACTATCAACATAAACACCGGGAGCTTTTTNCATCCGGTTTGCCANAATATTNTAATTTTTTAACAATCNAATNATTGATTCTTCAAGTATAAAAATCAGATCGCTTACGTTTAAGCCTTTNCTTTTAAGATCAATAAGNACATAAATTATAATTTGNCCTGGTCCATGATAGGTAACTTCACCNCCTCTATCGACTCTGAGAACAGGTATATTATCTGCATCAATGATGTTATTTTCATTTGCATTTTTTCCGAGTGTATAAATAGGGTTATGTTCAGTAATCCATAATTCATCCAGTGTATCTCTTGTCCTTGTTGCGGTGAATTCAATCATTTTCTCCCAGATTTCTTTGTAATCTCCTATTTCAAACTCAAGAATTTTCATTAGATTTGATTAAATAAGTAACTAAAGTACGTAGAGGACATTTTTATCTTTCGATAAGTCTCTATATATATTATCCAGTTCATCTTGATTGTTGACATTTACAACCCAGGTTAGAGCAATATAATTTTTTTTCTTACTTTTATTTTTCTTTACACTGAATTCGGAGTATTTCTGATCATGTTTTGCCATTATCTGTGATACTGTATTTTCAAAAATACCACAATCTTTTCCAATTATCTTAATAGGAAATTGACAAGGAAAATCAATGAGACTTTCANGGCTTTTTTCTTCACTCATGGTTCTTTTTTATTCAAACCACAATTGGATTGTATCNTGAATTTGCTTCAATANTCCGCCGCTTGGGTTATCCTCAAGNGCNACCAATGGGACAGTATTAATTATTTCATCATCNAAACTTATGGATACNGATCCAATTTTTTGCTTGCTGATAATTGGNCCTTCAATNATNTCTGGTAAATTATTTTCATACACCAGTCTTTTTGAAGCTCCTTTAGGCANNGTTATNGTTAAGTCATCAGCAANACCAATTGACGTNGAATTATTTTCAGCTTTCCATGTTTTNGGATTTATTATTTCTTCATTTGCCCGAAATAGTGTCTCGGTTGAGAAGAATCTATAACCGTAATTCAAGAGTGCTTGNCTACCATCAATTCTTGCTTTTGATGAAGCAGTGCCGAGCACTACAGAAATCAATCGCATTTCATTTCTTATGGCAGATGATACAAGACTGTATCCTGCCTCGCTCGTACTTCCAGTTTTTATCCCATCNACACTGGGATCTCTCCAAAGGAGTGTGTTGCGATTAGGTTGCTTGATATTATTAAAAGTAAACTCTTTTGTTGAGTATAATTTATAAAATTCCGGAAACTCTTTAATGATTGCTTTAGCGAGGATCGCTAGATCATTTGCAGTAGAATAATGATTTTCGTCAGGTAAACCAGAAGCATTCATGAAGTTTGAATTTGTCATATTTAGTTGATAAGCATATTGATTCATAATGTCTGCAAATAAATCTTCATTGCCGGCTATGTGTTCTGCCAAAGCAATACTTGCATCATTCCCCGATTGGACAATCATACCCATCAATAGATCATCTACAGNAACTTTCTTACCAACTTCAATAAACATTCTGGACCCTTCAGCACGCCATGCTTTCTCACTAACAGTAATTTCATCGCTGAGCATGATTTGATCACTCTTCANAGCTTGAAAGACGACATAAGCAGTCATCAGCTTTGTTATGCTTGCTGGCGGTAATTTTAAATCTGGATCCAGTGCTGCTATCTCAAAATCTGTAGTTGCATCAATAACTAGGTAACTTTTTGCTCCAATTACNGGTGGAGAAGGGATAGTAAGAATTTGCGCTTCTAACCTCATGCTCATGACAAGCGTAAGGAGGAATGAGNCGATTNGGGCATTTTTTTGGTAACTTGTGCATATGGATTAGCCTGTTTCTTTNNTTTTTAATANTTNAGAGTTTTATAAATTTTGTTGATTTAATCATTTATTATTTTAGTTTGATAGACACCAATTTTTTTTAAATTATTGATGATNTTATCATAATCCTTTTCTGTATCTATCGGTCCAATNTGAACTANGTAAGATATCGAGAGCGGTTTTAACCAACTGTATTTCATTTTTACTCGGGCTTTTCTNAATTTNTTCTCTTTCAAGATATNTAAATAATCATAAGCATTTTCTCTCTCTGAGAATGCNCCCACCTGAATATATGATTCATTTTTAATATCAATGTTNGTCGCGCNTGANGAGTCATCATCAATAGCTTCAACCAANACATTTGCAGTGCCACTCTTGACCATATCAAGCTTTAACGCCGCTGCATATGACAAGTCGATTATTCTATCATCAACAAATGGTCCTCTATCATTCACNCTCACGATAACTGTTTTCTTATTTTNTNTGTTNGTTACTTTTACATATGTTGGNAGTGGCAGTGATTTATGAGCTGCAGTCATAGCATATATATTGTAAATCTCCCGATTAGAGGTAAGACGCCCATGAAATTTTGTTCCNTACCATGATGCAATTCCTGTCTCTGAATAATCCCNGGAGGAAGGCATTACTNTGTAACGCTTTCCTCTTACNTCATAGTATCCTCTCTCGTCACCATTTCCATATTCACTCAGAGGCTCACTCCTTGGNACAGCATCTCGCGAAAAACTTTTTNTAAAAATTTTGGGTGNTCCATCTCNCATAAAGTTTGAAATGCAGGAAATNAATAGAAAACATGAAAGGACTAGAAATAAGTTCTTTAAAGTNTTATTCATTTGATTTTTTAAATTGCTCTGCAATATCTTGCCCCAATTGATGAACAGCAAGACCNTACATAATACTGTGGTTGTATTTGGTAATGACAAAAAAATTGTGCATTGCNACCCAGTAATCACTGTAATTTTTTTGCTCTAGCTTAAGAAGCTCAGCAGGATGATCACCATTCATAATTGTTTTAAAAATTACGCCTTTTGAAAGGAGTGATTCAATTGATTCAGTGGCTTTTAATCCGTTTTTAATTTCAATTTCTTTAGAATCTTCAGCTAATAATGCTGGGACGATAATNTGATTTCCTCTCTGCCATCCATGTACAACTAAATAATTGGCAACACTTCCAATTACGTCTTCCCAGTTNTTCCATATATCTCTTTTTCCATCTCCATCTGAGTCTATNGCATANGCACGGTAGCTACTTGGCATGAATTGCGGGGAACCCATTGCACCAGCATATGANCCTGTTGCATNAAAAGGGTCCATCTCTTCTTCTCTTACGATTAACAAGAAAGATTCAAGTTCTCGGGTAAAAAAGGGCGAACGTTTTGGGTAATCGAATGCGAGGGTGGAAAGCGCATCAATGACNCGATATCCNCCAGTAATTCTTCCAAAATAAGTCTCAACTCCNATAATTCCTAACATTATCTCNATNTCNACACCGGTCTTATCGCTAATCTTTTTGAGAATATCTTTGTGGTCAACCCAAAAATCTACACCCGCATTAATTCTCTCTTTTTTAATGAATATATCTCTATACTGATTCCAAGTTAAAGTNCGTTCTGCAGGACGACTGATGGCTTCAAGGATACTTTCTTTTGATTCTGCTTTTTTTAGAACATCAATAAGGTACTCTTCCTTAAATCCATGTTTGTTTACCATATTGTTAATGAAGACTCTNATATTATCTCTTTCAACATTATGTGAATGAGATACAGAAGAGATAATGATTGATAAAAAAATAATGATGTATAGTTTTTTCATTTTTTCGCAACTAGTTTTCTATTTGAATTGATAGACATAAGCATACCGAATCCAACCATTAAGGTCACCATGGATGTACCTCCATAACTCACCAAAGGCAGTGGTATTCCCACTATTGGCATCAAACCTACTACCATCGCTGTGTTTACAAATACATAAAAGAAGAAAGTAAGGCTTAGGCTTCCTGCAAGGAGCCTTCCATATAAGTCCGAAGCTTGGGTAGCAATTACCAGACCTCTACCTATAATTAAAAGATATAAAAACAGTATGGATAATACACCCAACAGTCCAAATTCTTCACCAATAACTGCAAAGATAAAGTCAGTATTTTTTTCTGGCAAAAATTCAAGTTGAACTTGACTACCATTCTTCCATCCTTTGCCAAATATACCACCAGATCCCATCGCTATTTTTGACTGAATAATATTGTAACCCGCTCCCAAGGGATCGCTGTCTGGATTGAGAAGCGTCAAGACTCTCTGTCGCTGATAATCTTTCATAAATTCCCATAAGAAAAAAGAACTGGGAATTGCTAAAAGTCCCAACGAGAGTATATACCGAAAGGAGATTCCAGATAAAAAGAGTACAAGCAGACCTGCCGCCATGACGAGAATAGAAGTCCCGAGATCAGGTTGCTTCGCAATTAAAAAGCTTGGGATTGCGATGACAATTAGAATAAAAATTAATTCTTTTAGATTGGGCGGTAATCTTTTTTCGTGAAGATACCATGCAACCATCATGGGAACACCGAGTTTCATTATCTCAGATGGTTGGAATCTGATTCCAATATTTAGCCACCTCTGTGCACCTTGACCTGATTCACCAAGCCAAAGAACGAGTGACAGTAGCAAGATTCCGCCTAAATAGGCCCAAGGTGAAAGTTTTCTGAGTATTTCTGTAGGAATCTGAGCAACAATAATCATGGCTACAAAAGCAATAATAATCCTATATATCTGTCGAATCAGAACGTCAGTACTTTCATTGCTTGCACTATAAAGTATGAATACCCCCATTAGGCATGTGAGTGAAATTGTAAAGAATAGAAATCCATCAAATTTAAATGATTTTATATTTCGATCATTAGTNAGGTTAATTTCTTTTGATTTAGTAATCATCGTATTCGGTCTTTAGACCATTAATAACCTAAATATTTATCCATTATTGCTCTGGCGATAGGAGCAGCGACACGACTTCCACTTTGTCCATTCTCAACAATGACTGAGACCGCAATTTTTGGATTCTCAAGAGGCGCAAAAGCCACAAATAATGCATGGTCGAGGAACCTTTCTTCCAAAAGTGTCTCATCATATTCTTCCTCTTGACCAACTGAAATTACTTGAACAGTACCACTCTTACCAGCCATTCTATATGGTGCATCGAGGCCAGCATTTTGTGCAGTCCCATTGCCCTGCATGACATTATGCATAGCAGAAACTACCTCTTCCCAATATTTTTGATTGCTTATCTCGATGTCATTGAGCTGAGTTGAATTTTTGTATTTCTTTTCCTTATTTATTGGATCTTCTGTCGCCAAAATTAATTTAGCTTGGAATCTTTTACCTCTTGTTGCAAGTGCGGCTGTNGCATTTGCCAGTTGAAGAGGTGTTGCTAGCATATATCCTTGTCCGATGGAGGCAATGACAGTCTCCCCTGGATACCATATNTTATCTTCTTCTCTTCTGAACATATTTTGNTTCCATTTTGTAGATGGAATCAGACCAATTCTCTCACCAGTGAGTTCAACATTGGTTTTTTGGCCCAATCCAAAAGCATCNANATACTGATGCATTCTGTCTATCCCAATCTCATTGGAAATCTCATAAAAATAAACATCNCACGACTGCGATATCGCAGCATGAAGATTGATTGATCCATGACCAGTATGCAGCCAGTCCCTATAACGATGCGAATTTCCTGGAAGGGAGTAAAAACCTTTGCAAACGTGACGGCGAGTTAAATTTGTAGCTCCAATTTCAAGTGCAGCTAGCCCAAGGATTGGTTTTATAGTCGAGCCTGGAGAATAAGTTCCCAGAACAGCTCTGTTAAATAAAGGCTGATCNTCGTTTGATTGAAGCTCATTGAACTGATTCGTAGTCAGTGTATTNGANAAGATATTTGGATTAAAAGTTGGAGAGCTTACAAGAGACAGTATTTCACCATTATTTGGATCAATAGCTACTACCGCACCCTTTCTTCCTCCTAGAAGCTCAGTCGCCAATTTCTGAAGTTCCAGATCAATAGTTAGATAGATGTTTGAACCCGGCTCAGGNGCCTTCTTTTCTAGGAAGATGCTATCTGTTTTAATAGGAATTTCTCTTCCTCTTGCATTTGCTATAAATTGATTGAAACCTGGAACACCATGTAGATGATCNTCATTGAATAGCTCTGATCCAGTTTTTCCTATCTTTTCATTTGGATCGTAACTGGATCTATTTAATTTGATCAGATCANTCTTGCTTAAGGCACCTAAATAACCGACCACATGAGAGGTTGCCTCACTATAAGGATAANTTCTTATCAATCTTGGTTGCAGGTTGATTCCAGAAAAATTGGGCATATTGACCGCAAACTTTGCAATATCGTTATCTGTTAGGGATGTACGTATCGTAACTGGTTTAAATTGTTGTGTTTTTCGTATNTCTGTTTTTATTGAATTTANACTCTCATNATCTATTAATCCTAGATTGGAGAGNCTCATTAACGAATCATCAATATCTTTTACTTGTTCTGGAATGAGTTCTAACTGAAAGGCGGTCTTNTTTTCAGCAAGTATCCTACCATTACGATCATAGATCACTCCTCTTGGAGGGAGCGTTGCCCTGATATTGATCCTATTTCCGTGAGCCTTCTCGGCAAAAAACTCATTTTCAACAACTTGCAACTGATACAACCTGATAAAGACGACTGAGATCAATAAAAGCCCAACGAAGATTGAAATTATGGTTCTATTTAAAAAAAGTTCTTTTTCCTTTCTATGGTCTTTTATGTGTTTGGATGCCATTCGTTCTAATTAAACCTCTTTTTTGGGGGTATTATAAATAAAATATTTGCTCAGTATTTCATTTATGATTGGCCAAGCAATAAAATTTCCTATGATTGGCGCCCAATAACTCTCCAGTGAAGAAGAAACACCAGCAACTCCATTTACCCAGAAAAGAATAAAGTGATAAAGAATGGATAAGAGTAATATGTTTGCCAATAGTTGTATCTTTGTAAAACTTCTTAGTTGAAGGTGGTATTTGGTTGTGGCGAATACAATTATCAGAGATGAAAGTGTATGTTGACCTAAAATAGNACCTTTNATTACGTCTGTAATTAAGCCAACAAAAAACGCGGTACTGAGATTAAACTCTTTCGGAAGATTTATTGACAAGAATATCAAAGCCATGAGACCCCAATCCGGCATATAATGAACAATAAATTCTGGAAAGGGAATTATTGTAAGCATCATAGCAATAGCNAAAATGGAAAATGCAATGATCCGATTTTGATTTTTATTTATTTGTTCGTTTTTATTCATTGTTGGCCGTTCTAAGCAACATCAANTCGCGAACTTGATTCAACTGAGCTATTGGTTTTGCTGATACAGTAAGAAATTGCTCTCCNGGATNGCTGATGATTGACATAACNTCCGCTACAGGATAACCAGATGGGAACTTTCCACCAAAACCAGATGTTACAAAGAGGTCTCCTATTTCTATATCAGCATTATTTGGAATGTAAGGGACATTTAACTTCGTAAAAGATCCGTTACCCATAGCAATAGTTCTGAGTCCATTNCTATTTATCTGAACTGGTATTGCGTGATCTGCATCGCTTATCAAGATACCTTCTGATGTAAGAAAATTTGAATGCAGGATTTGACCTAGAACACCATCTGCATCTAATAATACTTGACCCTCATACACACCATCTTGTATTCCCTTATTTATGGTAATCGTGTGTCTGTATGGATTTGAATTTGTAGTAATAATTCTGGCTATTTCAACCTCATGATTTAGTCTATCCGCAGCATCTAAAATCCTTCTCAATCTAATATTTTCTTGCTCNAANGANGCATATCTTTGAAGTGTTATAAGATTNATCTTTTCTTGATCTTGGAGATTTTTGTTTTCCTCAATAAGCATCTCTCTTGATANGACTCTTTTTTCAATCCAGTTACTTATTCTTGTTGGAGCTTCTACTAGTGATTGGAGAGGGTATATGGCAATGGCTATTGAATTTCTCAGTATAGAAAGGTAATCGTTTCTTTGGTCATTTATAAGCATAAATGCAGATAAGATTACAAAGAATAGAAATTTAGATGTTAATGCNGGGATTCTTGGGCGGCTATGATCGTCTTTTTTTGCAACCATTTTTTAGTTATTGAAGCTTATTCTAATCCAAATATTGCGGGACCNTGCTCATCAATTAATTCGATAACTCTGCCACCGCCTCTTGCAACACATGTAAGAGGTTCATCAGCAACAANCACAGGCAATCCCGTCTCTTCTTGGATAAGTTTGTCAAGTGAACGCATCATTGCACCGCCTCCGGTGAGAACAATTCCTCTTTCAGCAACATCTGAACCAAGCTCTGGCGGTGTTTGTTCAAGTGCTGCTTTAACAGCCCCAACNATTCCTTGAAGAGGTTCTTGCAGTGCTTCTAAAATTTCGTTGCTATTTAAAGTGAAGCTTCTTGGAACTCCTTCTGAGAGGTTTCTTCCTTTTACTGAAATTTCTCTAACTTTTTGTCCTGGAAATGCGGAGCCGATATCATGCTTAACCTTCTGTGCTGTGGCTTCTCCGACCAATATCCCATAGTTTCGTCTNACATAATTGATGATTGCCTCGTCGAAACGATCCCCACCGATTCTGACTGATGCAGCATATACGATCCCATTCAGTGATATAACGGCCACTTCGGATGTTCCTCCACCAATATCTAGTACCATTGATCCTCTTGCTTCATGAACAGGCATACCTGCACCAATAGCAGCCGCCATTGGCTCAGGAATTAGGTAAACTTTACCCGCACCTGCGCTTTCTGCAGACTCTCTAATAGCTCTTCTTTCAACCTGAGTTGATCCGTATGGAACACAAATAAGCACTCTAGGGCTGGGTCTAAAGTATTTTGATCCATGGACTTTTTGAATGAAATGCTGAAGCATTTTTTCAGTGATAGTAAAGTCTGCAATCACTCCATCTTTAAGAGGTCTGATAGCAGTAATGTTTCCGGGTGTCCTTCCTAGCATGAGTTTGGCGGTTTCACCAACAGCCTCAACCGTTCTTCCTTTTGATACATTTTCACGAATAGCAACAACCGAAGGCTCATTAAGAACAACACCATCACCTCTGGAGTAAATAAGAGTATTGGCTGTGCCTAAATCAATTGACAAATCGGTTGAAAAATAACCTAAAATGTTTTGTAACATGGAAAAATTCACACTATTAATTTTATAATCAAGATAATTTACCAAATGAGCGTAACATTCAGCAAGACATAATATGTTATTATATATTAATTAATTGCAATTTATACTTAAATTAATTCTGAAGGTATCATTCCTTGTCAATTAACAAAGACCAAATAAAATATCTCTCGTTACTTTCAAGAATGGATATTCAAGAGAGTGAAATGAATGATGTTGAAGAAAAACTATCGAAAATAATTGATTTTGTCGATCAGCTGCAATCTATTGATACAGAGGAAATTCAACCAATGGCTCATCCTTTGAATCAATTTCAGAGGTTGAGGGCCGATAAAGTCATTGAAGAAAATAACAGAGACAAAATACAGAAGAATACGAAAAGTACAGATCGAGGCATGTATATAGTTCCTAAGGTTATTGAGTGAAATGACAACTTCCGATATACATAGGATGACATTGTCTCAATTGAAGAGTAATTTGGTTGCCAAAAACTTATCCTCAAGAGAGATTACCGAGTCTTTTATAAAGCGAATTTCTGAGACAAACAAATCTCTGAATGCATTTATCACAATCACGGAAGAACAGGCAATCTCCCAGTCAGTTGAGGCTGATGAAAATATTGCAAAGGGAAAAGCAAAATCTTTAACTGGATTACCTTTTGCTCACAAAGACCTCTTTTGTACAGATGGCATTTTAACCACATGTGCATCAAAAATGTTAAGCAACTTTGTCCCTCCTTATGATGCAACTGTGGTCAAAAGATTAAAAGATGCCGGTATTATTATGATTGGCAAAACCAATATGGATGAGTTTGCAATGGGATCCTCCAACGAGACAAGTCACTATGGTAACGTCTCAAATCCTTGGAATTTAGATTTATCTCCAGGAGGATCTTCAGGGGGCTCAGCAGCTGCTGTAGCAGCAGGATTGGCTCCAGCGGCAACTGGGACTGATACCGGGGGATCAATTCGTCAGCCGGCAGCACTTACAGGAGTAACAGGAATAAAACCAACTTATGGACGTGTTTCTCGATACGGTATGATTGCTTTTGCTTCCAGTCTCGATCAAGGTGGTTTTTTCACAAAATCGTCTGAGGATGCTGCATTATTATTGACTGAAGTCGCCGGTTTGGATGAGTTCGATTCTACCTCTTCAGCTGAGCCTGTTCCCGATTACACTGCCTCAATTAATAATTCTATTAAAGGCATTAAAATTGGGCTCATAAAACAGCATTTTGAAGAGGGTCTAGATGAAACCAACAAAAAAGTTTTGGGAGAGGCGCTTAAGGCACTTGAAAGTGAGGGTGCCGAAATCATAGAAATTGATATGCCAAATATTGGACTTTCAGTTCCAACATACTATGTTGTTGCCTCAGCTGAGTGCTCATCTAATTTATCAAGATACGATGGCATTCGTTTTGGTCACCGAGCTGAAAATTTCAATGATTTGACTGATTTCTATAGCAAAACAAGAGGTGAGGGATTCGGTTCAGAAGTGAAAAGAAGAATAATGACCGGCACCTATGTTTTATCGGCTGGTTATTATGATGCCTACTATCTAAAAGCTCAGAAAGTAAGACAACTGATTAGTGAAGATTTTAAAAATGCATTTGAAAAAGTGAATGTAATTGCTGGGCCAACAACACCGTCCCCAGCATTTCCATTAGGTGCAAAAATGGACGACCCAATAGAAATGTATCTAAATGATATTTTTACTATAGGTGCAAATTTGGCTGGATTGCCAGCAATGTCTATACCTTGTGGGTTTGTAAACAATTTGCCTATTGGTTTGCAATTAATTGGTAAGCATTTTGGAGAAGAATCCATATTGCAATGCGGTCATCAATATCAACAAATCACAGACTGGCACAAGCAAACACCGGAGGATTTCAAGTGAGCAATCATTGGGAAGTTGTGATTGGTCTTGAGATACATGCGCAGTTAGCGGCGCAGAGTAAGATTTTCTCTGGGGCATCAACTGCATTTGGTGGCGAACCGAATACACAAGCTTGCCTGGTTGACTTGGGTTATCCAGGAACATTACCAGTCTTGAATGAAAAAGCGATTGAAATGGCAGTTCGCTTTGGCTTGGCCGTAGATGCCGATATTGCTTCTCGCTCCATTTTTGCCAGAAAGAACTATTTTTATCCCGATTTACCAAAAGGGTATCAGATCAGTCAGCTCGATCTGCCTATAGTGAAAGGCGGGAAAATGAGCATTCTAGATGACAGTGGTAACGAAAAAATAATTGGTATCACCAGAGCTCACCTTGAGGAGGATGCAGGAAAATCCATTCATGATGAATTTGAAAATGCTTCGGGTATCGATCTTAACAGAGCGGGCACACCACTCCTAGAGATCGTCTCAGAACCAGACATCAGTTCTGCAAAAGAAGCAGTGGCCTACATGAAAAAGGTTCATTCCATTGTGCGTTACTTAGGTATTTCTGATGGCAATATGCAAGAAGGATCTTTTCGATGTGATGCCAATGTTAGCGTTAAACCTTTTTCACAAAAAGAGCTTGGCACCAGGACTGAGTTGAAAAATCTAAATTCATTTAAATTTGTAGAGAAAGCAATTCAACATGAAATAATCCGTCAGATCGAGATTATTGAAGATGGTGGTGAAATAGTTCAGGAGACACGTCTCTATGATTCTAATTTAGATGAAACCAGATCCATGCGAAGTAAAGAGGAAGCCAATGATTACCGATACTTTCCTGACCCCGATCTACTGCCTGTCATAATTGATGAAGAATACATCAATGAAATTAGAGNATCTTTACCAGAATTACCCTCAGCCAAAAAGGATCGTTTTGTTAAATCCTATCAACTCAAATCAGCAGATGCCGAAGTTCTTACTTCTAGCAAGCAATTAGCAGATTTTTTTGAGGAAGTTGATAAAGACACTGATATTGACTCTCAAANTACTGCAAATTGGGTCATTGGTGATTACATGGCGGNCCTGAATAANGCGGATTTGGAAATTGAAGAATCAAAAATATCAGCATCTGATTTAGCGGGNCTTTTAAATAAAATTGCAGACCANACCATCTCAGGNAAAATNGCTAAAGAAGTATTTGAAGCCATGTGGNAGGGNGAGGGCAGTGCTGAAGAAATCATTGAGAAGAAAAGGNTTNGTGCAAATTACNGATGACAGTGAAATTGAAGNTATTGTTGANANGNTCATTNAGAATAATCCATCACAAGTTAAAGAATACTTGGGTGGAAAGAGTCAATTATTGGGTTATTTTGTTGGTCAANTTATGAAGGAAACCAAGGGNAAGGCTAATCCTCAGAAAGTAAATGAGATACTAAAGAATAAACTTAAATAAAAAAATTTCCAGATGGCGAATCAAGGAGACAATGGATGGTTGAAAACAATTCAATGGACTTTCAGGGCTTTTTAAGAGGTGAGACACAGGACGTTAAAGGGAGATACCTCAGCGACATATGGAGCTTTAATGATGAACAAATAGAATTTACACATGATTTCATATCGTTGGTTTTTCCATTGGAGATTAAGAGTAATAACTCTTCACAATATTTCTATTTACATGATCAGGAACTCATTAATGCAATTCGCGCTGATCTCATAATAAGGGCTAAAATGTTAAAGTCTGCTTCATGGTTTCTCGGCTACCTAAAGAGAAATAAAGCATGGCAGTCTAGATACAACCATAATCAATTCAGGATCACCAGAATCATCCGTTCTATTAGATTACTGGTTTCAGATATTGAAGCCGACAAGTTCTATCAAAATATCATTAATATGCTAGATTGTGAGCATGTCGTAAATGAAAAATCCTTAGCTTTTTGGGCTGGCGCCTAGGAAAATTATGCGTTGATGAGATTATAGATCTTCTTGATATGCTCTGGCGAAGTGCCACAGCAGCTGCCAACAATCGTTGCACCATCATTAATCCATTCTGCGACTACATCACAATATTGGTTAGCATCAATGTCCTGCTGATGAAGTTCTTGAAGATATTCAACATTATCATCTTCGCCCTTATTCTCCTTTATTTCAGTGACATTCACAGGGTTTGCGTAACCCCCAAATGGCAAATCAACCTCATTAGACAATAATTTAATACCTTCAGTTGTTATGTTCCCACTTGAACAATTGATTAAATATGCCGCTATATTAAAGTGCTTTATTTTGTCTATCGCGTCCATTAGATACTCACCACTAGGCAGTGTATTCATCCTAACTCCTTGAAGTGTATATCCAAGCCAAACCTCTTTATCGAGATCTTCGCATGCAGCAAGTGCACCGGTGGCTTCCAGAGATGATGACATTGTCTCGATAATGATCAGATCCACTTGGTTTTTAACGATGTTTACTATTTCTCTGTACTTCTCTTTTATTGATTCAATGTCTCCAACCAAATCTGGACGATAGCTTGTGTCAAGCGGCGGAAGAGATGCTGCAATCCTAATATCTCTTCCAGACTCCTCTTTGGCTGACTTAGCTATGTCAATGGAGAGTGAGGTAAGGTCGCTTAATTTATGCTCTAAGTTCTCTCGTTTGAGTAAATTATGTGTGACCGCGTAGTTATTTGTTACGATGATATCTGCTCCAGCAAGGATATAATCTTTATGTATTTCCTTTACAACATCCGGATTGTCCATTAATGCTTTAGCTGACCATATTGAACTGTGATGAGATGGAACCTCGCATCCTCTTGCACGGATTTCTGTGCCCATGGCTCCATCTATCAATGTAATCTTATTCTTCATAATTTCTCCAACTAAAAGTCATTGTTATTTTTTCCGCAGGCATGGCATTCCAAGTTTTTTAATATGTTAACTGACTTCCATTCGCTAGATAGCCCATCATAGATTTTAAGTGAATTATTAATCTCGTTGCCAGTTATGATTTTAATAGCCTCAATTGCCATCAATGATCCTATCATTCCAGGAATTGGGTTCAATACACCTCCTCCAGAGCAATCATCCAGTGATTCATCATCGAACGAATAAAGACACTCATAACAGGAAGATTGATTGTAATCATTTCCAAAGACACAAATTTGACCTTCAAAACGAATCGATGAGCCCGTTATTAGGTAAGAATTGTTTTCAACTGCAAATCGATTAATTTCAAAACGAGAACTAAAATTGTCTGTGCAATCAAGAAATACTGCGTTCTCGATACCTCTTATTTTCGATAACTCCGTCTGGGTTATTCTTTTATTGATTGCAGTGATATTCGCTTTTGGATTCAGCTCGATTAATTTCTCTCTTCCACAAAAGACTTTTTGTTTTCCAATGTCTTTTTCGGTATAAAGAATTTGCCTTCCGAGGTTTGTCCTATCTATTGAATCAAAATCACAGATGAATATTTTCCCAACACCCGAACTTGTAAGATAGCTTGCAGCAATACAACCTATGCCCCCCATGCCTATGACTACGACAACAGAATTATTTAGTTTTTCTTGACCTTCAATCCCAATTTGTCGAAGCGATATTTGGCGAGCCTCTCTTCCCAGACTTTTGTTTGGTTGGCTCATTCAGTCAACAATTATCACTTCTTTTATAAAAATAGGATCAGTTGGAACATCCTGATGACCTTGATTGGATCCTGTGGAAACGCTCGCTATCTTATCAACGACATCCATTCCTTCGATCACTTCACCAAAAACTGCATATCCAAAATCGCGATCTCCATGATCTAAAAAATTATTATCCACCAGATTTATAAAAAACTGAGATGTTGCNCTATCAATTTCCATTGTTCTGGCCATNGCCAGTGTTCCNCTNAGATTCTTTTTGCCATTCTTTGCTTCGTTTTTGATTGGCGCTCTGGTTGGCTTACTCATCATATCTTCTGTCATNCCACCNCCCTGAATCATAAAGTTTGGAATGACCCTNTGAAAAATAGTGTCATTGAAAAAANNATCTTTNACATATTCCATGAAGTTTTCNGAAGAGATTGGAGCCTCATCTTCATANAATTCAATTGTTATATCACCACTCGTTGTTGTCATCTTGATCATGATTTTACTCTCTTNGTTTTTTTTAATTATTTTACTTCTCAGNNTCAAAATTTTGCTGTTGTNATTCTNGGTAAACCACCNAAGTCTCTNNGACAGATTATGTCTCTCCAATTATTTAATTCAAAGATTTTCTGAANTTCTTTCTNNTGATCNTTTCCNTGCTCAATNAANATCTTTCCTNCGGGAGANAAATACTCCGCTGCATTAGAAGATATAATNTCTATTGCTTCCAAGCCGTCATCNCCTGATANCAGNGCTTTAGATGGNTCAAATGTGAGTTCANTNAGATANGGATCATNNTCTCTAATATAAGGCGGNTTAGANACTATNCAGTCAAATTTCNGATTATCTAATTNATTAAACCAATCACTTTTTATGAACGAGATATTNTTCACNCCATAATGTTGCGCATTTTTATTTGCNACTTCTAATGCTTTNGCGCAAATATCTGTGGATACAATCTGACNNTGAGACAGCTCTTTTGCTAATGACACAGANATACACCCAGAACCTGTGCCAAGCTCAAGGATAGAGGATATTTTTTTTCTGGNNTTGNCTTGTATTATTANTTCAACTAACATTTCNCTTTCTGGTCGAGGAATTAATGTATGCTGATTGNTATAAAAATCTCTTGACCAGAATTCCTTTTTTCCAAGAATGTAAGCAATTGGCTCCTTATTCATTCTTCTGTTTACCAGTTCCTCGAGTAACTTNTTTTTTGNNTCTGNAATAACTTTTTCATTGTATGTATACAGGTAAGCACGAGATACCCTCAGTGCCTTCATCAACAATATTTCACTATCTAANTCTGGACTCGANCTCACTTTTGACAGTTTCACTGATAGATCGNTCATTATATTTTTAATGTTCATAATGATTTTAATTTTTGACTGTTTTATGCTTACTCTGGAAAACTTATCTTAATTGTATANAGGAATCATAATCTCATGAAAGTCTACTCAAATATACTTGATATGGTTGGTCAAACACCAATGCTTGAGGTGAACCATTTGGATACTGGAAAATGNCGTCTTTTTCTTAAGCTTGAGCTTATGAACCCAGCAGGCTCAATAAAAGATCGGATTGGCGTCTCAATGATTGAGGAAGCTGAAAAGAGAGGAGACTTGAAGCCAGGAGATACAATAGTTGAGGCAACTGCAGGAAATACCGGTCTAGGGCTGGCTCTTGCTGCAGCACAAAAGAAATATCCACTTATACTTGTCCTGCCTGACAAAATGAGTCAGGAGAAAATTTTCAATCTTCGTGCAATGGGTGCTGAAGTAGTTCTAACGAGATCAGATGTAGCCAAAGGTCATCCAGAGTATTACCAAGACTTAGGTGAATCTATTGCAGAGGAAAAGGGAGCGTATTTTATCAATCAATTCGGAAACTCTGATAACCCGCTGGCGCATGAAGAGGGAACAGCTCCCGAAATATTGAGTCAAATGGAAGGTGATCTTGATGCAATTATCATAGGAGTAGGTTCAAGTGGAACAGTTACAGGAGTAAGTAAATATCTTGCTGAAAATGCACCAGAGGTAGACATTATTTTAGCGGATCCTGTGGGATCAATACTTGCTGATTACATAAATGAAGGTGAACTAAAAGAAAAAAATGCAAGTTGGCTAGTTGAGGGTATTGGAGAGGATTTTCTGCCCTCAATTTCAGATTTTTCCAGAGTAAAAAAAGCATATGCAATTTCTGATAAAGAGTCATTCTCAGCTGCAAGAGAACTTTTGAAGAATGAGGGGCTTCTTGCTGGATCATCGAGTGGTACGTTAATCGCAGCAGCATTGAAATATTGCAGAGAACAAACAGAGGCAAAAAACGTTGTCACTTTTGCTTGTGATACAGGGAATAAGTATTTATCTAAGTGTTTCAATGATTTTTGGTTGGAAGATCAAGGTTTCATAGAAAGGGAAGCACACGGTGATCTCAGAGATTTAATTGGAAGATTGCATAATGAAAGAGCCACTGTGGTAGTTGGACCAAATGATGTTCTAACAACAGCTCATAATAGATTAAGGAATGCAGGGTTTTCTCAATTACCGGTAATTGATAACAATAAGTTAGTTGGAATACTAACGGAAGATACAATCATTCGCTTTGTTTTTGGTAAACCTGAAATGATGAATCGTTCAGTGAGTGACGCAATGGAAACAGCATTTATAAAATTGGATAAAGAGACCACAATAGATAACCTAGTTGCTCTTTTGCATGTCCAGCCCTATGCCGCTGTCATGGATGATGAGATCTTCTTGGGNTTAATTACTCGTTCAGATGTCCTGAATTATTTGAGGAAAAAATTAAACAGTTAATCACCAATTCTCGCTAGTTGATCAGCTTGATACTCATCAATTAGCGGCTGTATCACTTGATCAAGATGACCCTCAGCAATCTCCTCTAGTTTATAAAGTGTGAGATTGATCCTATGATCAGTAACTCTACCTTGGGGGAAGTTATACGTTCTTATTCTCTCGGATCGGTCACCTGATCCAACTTGTAGTTTTCTCTCAAGAGCCTGCTCATCAATTTGTTTTGCTAGCTCTTGATCTAGAAGCTTAGCCTGCAAGAGTGACATAGCTCTTGCGCGATTTTTATGTTGTGACCTTTCATCCTGACATTCTACCACTAAGCCTGTTGGAAGATGAGTAAGACGAACGGCCGAATCTGTTTTATTCACATGTTGGCCACCCGCACCGGAAGCTCTATATGTATCAATTCTGAGATCATTGTTGTTGATTTCCAGTCCTTCTACTTCTTTAACTTCCGGGAGGACTGCCACTGTGCAGGCTGATGTGTGGACTCTTCCCTGAGATTCGGTTTGAGGTATTCTCTGAACTCTGTGTGCACCAGATTCAAATTTGAGACGAGAAAATATATTTTCACCTGATATTTTGCAAATGATTTCCTTATATCCACCATGGTCACTCTCTCTCATATTTATAATCTCAATCTTCCATTTTTTCGATTCAGCATATTTTGAGTACATGCGAAACAGATCCCCAGAAAAAATTGCAGCTTCATCCCCTCCTGTTCCAGCTCTGATCTCAAGAAAAATATTACTCGAGTCTTTTGGATCAATTGGAATTAGAGATTTTTTTATGAGATTTTGTATTTCTTCTTCTGTTTTTTGGATATTTATTAGCTCGTCTTCGCCCATTTTTCTGATGGAGATATCTTTATCATTTAGCATATCCTTGGCAGCAATCTTGTCATCCATTAAATTTTTATATTTATGAAAAAGCTTGACGGTTGGTTCAATTTGAGAGAATTCTTGCGAAAGGTTTCTAAATCTTTCTTGATTTGAAATTATTTCAGGATCAGACAGTAGAGCGGAGATTTCTTCTAATCTTTCTGCGGTTGAATCAAGTTTATCGATAATCGATTTTTTCATTAGAATTACTNTTTCTTTAAATCAAACAATTCAACAGCATTATCTATAAAACCTTGATCTGAGTTTTCAGCTGCCTCTCTGATTTTAANGCTTGGGCTGTGTAATAGTTTCTTAATCATCAAAGATGCATTTTTTTCAATGATAGNCTCAATATNATCGCCTTTCTTCATCTGTTTTATGCTTTGTTTAAGCACTTCATTTTTGATAGATTCTCCATATTCTCTTAATTCAATNATNGTAGGCTCGACTTCTTCTGCTTTTNTNGNATTCGANTATTTTATTGTTTCTTTTATTATAATTTCATCTGCTTCGANCGCAGCAAGGTTTCNTTTATTTTGNCCTTCTAANACAACTTTTTGCAGATCATCAATTGTATAGAGATAAATGTCTTCTATCTCTTGAATTTCTGGATCTAAATCNCTTGGAACAGCCATATCCACCGCAAAAATTGGTTTACGCTTCCTATTTTTTAATGCTTTCTGGATCTGAAATTTTTTCAGGATATAGTGATCACTTGCTGTCGANCTAAGGATTAAATCTGTAATCTCAATTACACCATCAAGACTTTCCAGATCTAGAGCGTAGCCACCGTATCTCTTTGCCAGTTCTTGAGCTTTATTTATATTTCTNTTTGCTATAAAAAGTTTATCAATTTTCTTGTTCACTAAGTGTTTTGCGACCAATTCTATTGACTCACCAGCACCAATAAGAAGAGCAGAATGATTATCTAATCTTGAAAANAATTGGTTNGCTAAAATAACAGCGGCATAAGATACAGAAACAGNGCTGTTGCTGATGTTTGTATTTGTACGTATNTTTTTTGCGAGACGAAAAATATGATCAAATAACTTTGAAAAATCTTTTGTTATAGCGTCCAATTTAACAGAAGATTTGTATGCATTTTTCAGTTGCCCTAGTATTTGCGGTTCGCCCAANATCATTGAATCTAAACCACATGCTACCCGACTTAAATGGATTATTGCTTTTTCGCCNTCCAATGAAAAGAGGAGNTCTTCTGTATTTTTATTGATATTCTTATATTNTTTNAGCCATGTTNTTGTANATTCCTCNCCTTCTTCATTAGCATTTAAATAAAATTCNGTTCTGTTGCATGTTGAAAGTATCACGGCCTCTTTTATTNTNTTGCTTGCTATTAAATCTTTCANGCAGGATTGAATCTCTTCACGAGAAAATGCTAACTTTTCNCTATAATCTANCGAAGCATTATGATGATTGAGGCCAATTATTCTGAGTTTCATTATTTTTATTCAAATAGTGGTTTTTGACGTATGATAAATCAACTGAGTTCTATCTGCTTGCATAGTATTAGTAAAAATTNAATAANCTTATNAATCATAAACATATGTTAATTAGAAAAAAATACNGTATTTCAATTACTTATATCTCACTTGCTTGCCTATCAATCTTTTTNCTATTACCTNAAATAACTGAATCAACTGANTTAAATAAAACNACAAAAGCGCACCTTAAATTAGCTGAAATAGCACTAGAAAACTCCAATTTTGATGAAGTNATAAAAAGATACNAAGATGCTGTGAATTCTTCTAGCAATATTGAAATATTGAAAGAAGCTGCTTGGCTGTCAAAAAATTATGGATTTTTAGNTCAATCATTGCAATTTGCAGAAATTTGGGNTGATAGAGAACCNGNNAATGACANAGCATTATTATTNCTTACNAACAGGCAATTGGAATCAGGCTTAATTCTNGCGGCAAAAAAGAATTTAAAAGAAATAATTATTAAAACTGAAGAAAATCCNGAAGAGGTTCTTTTTTCCATATACTCATATCTATCTGATGAGAAACCAGGAAATTTAGAAAAACTAATTTACTCATTCACTAGGATATACCCAAAGTCAGCATACGTAAGATATATATACGCTTCTTCTCTGCTTGAGAACGAAAATGTTAAAGAGGCACTTATTCAATCAGAATTAGCCATTCAATTAGAACCAAGTTGGGAGAAATCCAGTTTACTCTTTGCTAGAGCACTCCTTCTCGCAGACAGGATCGATGAAGCAATTGATTTCCTTGCTCATTTAATAGGAGATCAACTCAATCCAAGTAAAGAATCCAGACTGGAGTTGGCATTGGCATATATGTCATCTGATCGGCTAGAAGATGCTCTGGGTCAAGTGAGTCAAATCCTTCTAGAAAGAAATATGGAATTTGATGCAATTAGGCTTATGGCAATAATTAATTTTCGATTAGGCGACCTAAATTCAGCAAGACAGGATTTTAATGAATTGCTTGCGCAGAAAGTTTTTCAGATGGATGCTATTTTTTATTTAGCCAGAATTAATGAACAAGAATCTAATATAGCGGAGGCTATCAAGTTATATTCACAAGTGACCTCTGGTATAAATGCAATCTATTCCCAAAATAAAGTGGTTCAACTTTTGCTCTCCATGGGTAAGGTTGATGAGGCCAAGAATCATCTTAAAAATTTTGGAAAAACTCATCCTAAGTATATGAAGCGCTCGATGATGCTTGAAATGAGTTTACATCAACAATTAGGAGAATATGATTCAGTTTTGACTCTATCAGAAAAGCTGCTTTCTTATGATCCTGATGATAGCTTAGTTGCATCAATTAGAGCGAATATATTATTGGAACTCGATCAAGTGCCTGAAGCCATAAATGCATACGCACTGCTTGTAAAAAACTCACCCAGAGATCCGTTGATCTTGAATGCATATGGATATGTTCTCACCAATCATTCTAATGACTTCAAGAAAGCTGAGAAATTAATAAAAAAAGCGATCAAATTAGATCCAGAAAATCCTGCAATAATTGACAGTTATGGCTGGGTATTATTTAGATTAGGTAAATATGATTCAGCATTGAAAGAATTAGTAAAAGCCTATGACTTATTTAAAGATCCTGAAATAGCAGCACACATAATCGAGGTTTTACTAGTTTTAGATCGAAAAGAAGAGGCAAAGATCCGTTTGAGCGAGGCTCAAAATTTATTTATTAACAACAAGTATCTTGAGGATGTCAGCNAAAGCTTTCTTGAGTGANTCGATGAAAATATCNCCTAATTTAAATATTTTCTTAATTATGATGATNTANCTGCTAACAGGTTGTGCATTTANCAATCAAAGTTTGTTTTTAAAGGACAATAAAGACACTCTTTATCCGTTATTCGATGAGTGGAAAGCAAGTGGACGNTTTATTTTCAATCATGAAAAGGAATCANTAAACGCAAAATTTATATGGAAACAGGAAACAGANGAATTTGAACTCCGTATTTNNAATTCATTGGGCATGAGATCGGTTCTATTTCGAGGAAACGATCAGGGTATAAACTCNATAGATGGAGCTGCCTCTGAGGACATAATCGCTGATGAAGGTCTATTAGAATTAATACCTCTGAGTGAGATGCGCTTCTGGCTTACCGGGAATCCTAATCCAATGATCAAATTTTCANCCNTCTCTAAAGACTCTGAAAATNTTTCGTTTTCTCAATCAGGGTGGAATGTAAAAATTCTTGAAAATAGAGAAATNGATTCGTTCTATTTTCCTGAGAAAATTAACATCAGTAATTCTGAATCTTCAATTATTATCCTGATATCTGACTGGAAAATCTGATTAAATTTATTAATTCATAAACGNGATTTGACACATTCAAAAACGAACTTCACAATTANNTGATTANATTTTANCTATAAGGGTCTGATGGGGTGTAGCCAAGTGGTAAGGCAACGGGTTTTGATCCCGTCATTCGCAGGTTCGATCCCTGCCACCCCAGCCATAATAAGGGNTGTAAAAGAGAGTTGTTTGTTAAAAAGCTNAAATATCAANCATGATTATGAGGAACTAAACTTTGGATTCTGCATCAATANCAATTATCTCNGGAAATGCACACCCAAAATTAGCGCAAGATATCGCAAAATATTTGCATTTACCACTCACTAAAGCTCAGGTTGGACGNTTCAGTGATGGAGAATTTAATGTTGAAATACTTGAAAATATTCGCGGTAAAGACGCATACATAGTCCAGNCCACCTGTCCACCTGCCGCCGAAAACCTGATGGAGCTGCTGGTAATGACGGATGCATGCAGGAGGGCGTCTGCCAATCAAATTACAGCCGTGGTTCCTTATTTTGGTTTCGCAAGACAGGATAGAAGACCAAGGTCATCAAGAGTTCCAATCACAGCGAAACTGGTCGCAAGATTATTCGCATCTGCTGGAATTGATAGGGTGTTAACCGTTGATCTTCATGCTGAGCAGATTCAGGGATTCTTTGATATTCCTGTTGATAATGTTTATGCATCTCCAATACTTCTTGGTGATGCATGGAAGAAAAAACACAAAAAAATGGTAGTGGTATCTCCAGATGTAGGTGGAGTTGTTAGAGGAAGGGCGCTAGCAAAGAGATTGGATAATGCTGATTTAGTAATTATTGATAAGAGACGATCAAAGGCGAATAAATCTGAAGTAATGAATATCATCGGTGATGTAGAGGGAAAGAATTGCATCATGATAGATGATATGGTCGATACTGCAGGAACGTTATGCCAAGCAGCAGACAAGTTAAAGGAGAGTGGTGCCAATACTGTACATGCATATATTACTCACCCAGTATTATCAGGACCAGCTATTGATAGAATTTTGAAATCAGAAATCGATGAAATTGTTGTCACAGATACAATACCCCTCAGTGTTGAGGCGCAAGATTGCGGTAAAATAAGACAATTATCAATCTCTGAACTCTTAGCTGAGACTATCAGGAGAATCAGTGAAGAGGAATCAGTTAGCTCCCTCTATCTTGAATAATCAAAAAAAAATTGATTTTAAATAAAAATACTATTTCCTAAGTGCTTCCTTTAAGCTATTATGCCCAACTCAATGCAGTTTGGTCGCGATCTGCTTTGATAAATTTACAATGTAATCAATTATTTATGGAGATTAACAATGAGCGAAGAGTTTAATCTTATAGCAGAAATGCGAGACGATCAGGGTAAGGGTGCGAGCCGCCGCCTTCGTCGACAAGGTAAAGTGCCAGCAATTATATACGGAGCTGGTCGAGAGCCGAGGTCGCTGATGTTTGATCACAATAAGGTACTTCAACAGCTTGAAGATCCATCTTTCTATTCCAGTATTCTTAATATCAAGGTAGGAGACAAGAGTCGTGCTGCGGTTGTCAAGGATATTCAGAGACATCCAGCTAAACAACGAATACTTCATATTGATCTTCAACGAATTGTTGAGGATGAAAAAATTAAGATGCAAATTCCAATACATTACCTTGGTGAAGAGGAAGCTGTCGGTGTCAAATTGGGTGGTGGAACTGTTTCCAAGCTTATGACGGAGCTTGAGATATCCTGTTTACCAAAGGATTTGCCTGAATTTCTTGAGGTAGACATATCAGAGCTTGAGCTTGATCAGATGTTGAATGTTTCAGATATTAAGCTGCCTGAAGGCACGGAAATAACAGAGCTTTTGATTGAACAAAATCCCGCAATAGTCTCGATTCAAGAAATTAAAGAAATTATCGAAGAGGACATTGAAGGTGAAGACTCTGAGGGAGAAGCTGAAGCTGATGACACATCAGACTCAACAGAACAAGATCAAAAAGATGAACAAGTTCAATCTGAAGGGGATAGCGGCGAAGAAACTCCAAAAGATGACTAGCAATAACATCATTGCTGCTCGCGTCTAAGGCGTTTTTTCTATGAATTCAAATCTCTCAGTAATTGCGGGCTTAGGTAATCCAGAAAAAAAATACTCAAAAACACTGCATAATGCGGGTTTTTGGTTTGTTGATGAAATTGCATCACAGAACAATATTGGATTCTTAAAACATTCAAAATTTAATCTTGAAATATCTCAAATTAACTTACTAGGAACTGATATTTGGTTAATCAAGCCTCAGAGTTATATGAACAATAGTGGCGGGCCAATATCTGCTTTTCTTAATTACTATGAAATTCCAACATTCAAAATGTTAGTGGCACATGATGAAATAGATTTATCACCAGATTCTATTAAACTTAAAATTGGCGGTGGTCATGCTGGTCATAATGGTTTGAGGGACATAATAAGACATTGCGATAATAATTTTATGCGTGTTCGTCTNGGAGTAGGTCATCCAGGCAATAAAACAGAAGTTACAAATTATGTTCTAAAAAATGCATCAAAATCACTCCGCGGTGCAGTAAATCAAAATATTGCAAATGCTATCTCTATACTTCCCACACTGATATCGGAAGGAATTCAGGAAGCAATGAAAGAACTTCACTCAGCCTCAGCAAATTCAGATGAGGATGATAATAAATGTCAATAAAATGTGGAATTGTTGGGCTACCAAATGTGGGTAAATCTACCCTATTTAATGCACTTACTGCTTCAGAAATACCAGCTGAAAACTATCCTTTTTGTACTATTGAACCCAATGTAGGTATCGTTCAGGTTCCAGATGAACGCTTGGACGCAATTGCCAATATTGTAAAACCCAAAAAGATTATTCCTACAACAATGGAATTTGTTGATATAGCAGGACTTGTCAGCGGTGCCTCAAAGGGTGAAGGTTTGGGCAACCAATTTTTGGGAAACATCAGAGAAACCAATGCTATTGCACATGTTGTGAGATGTTTCGAAGACGATGATGTGACTCATGTTTCTGGAGGAATAGATCCAATCGATGATGTAACTGTAATCAACACAGAATTGGCTTTATCTGATATGGAGATGGTTGAAAAACAACTTCATAAGGCTATAAAAAATGCCCGCACAAATGAAAAAATGGCACTGCTTAAGGTCGACACNTTAAAAAAAATATACTCCCATCTCGATGATGGCTATCCATTGAGATCAATTAACTTAGATGATGTTGAAAAAAGCACAATTAAAGAATTGCAATTTTTAACCTCTAAACCTGTCATGTACATAGCCAATACTAACGAAGACGGAGTTTNGGGGAATAAGCACACTGATAGGTTGACGCAATATGCTCAGAAAGAGGGGTCACAAGTGGTGACGATTTGTGCTTCTATTGAGTCTGAAATTGCCTTGCTGGATGGTAACGACAAACATGAGTTTTTATTGGACATTGGTCAGACTGAACCGGGTCTCAATAGGGTCATTAGGGGTGGTTATGATTTATTGGGACTGCAAACATTTTTCACGGCAGGACCGAACGAGGTCAGAGCCTGGACGTCGAAGATTAATGCAACCGCACCAAAAGCTGCAGCTGAAATACATACTGATTTTGAGAGAGGTTTTATTCGTGCTGAAGTGATTTCATTTCAGGATTTTATATCAAAAGACGGTGAACAGGGTGCGAAAGAAGCAGGTTTATTGAGGTTAGAAGGGAAGGAGTATGTTGTTAAAGAAGGCGATATTATGCATTTTAGATTTAATGTTTAGGTANNNGATTTATAAGACTTNCTTGACACCGCANTTGCTTCAACGGACAATTCCTNTTCTTCTNTTGTAAATAATGGTGATGTAGCTCAGGTGGTTAGAGCGATGCACTCATAACGCATAGGTCGGTGGTTCAAGTCCACCCATCACCACCATCTTCTCTATTTATAANAGATCTNTAATCTTATAGAGCATTACACCTAATGCNAGTATNGGTTTTTGAAAGAAATGAGTTCCNGGNATNGNAATTGGTTTGATNTTGNTAAATAGATCAAATCGCTCCATTGAGCCAGAAATAACTTCAGCCATAATTTTNCCNGCCAGGTGCGTCGTATTGACTCCATGACCTGAATAACCTTGACTGTAATATATATTTGAATCCAATCTCCCTAATTGCGGAACATGGTTGATTGTTACTGCTATTTTTCCAGTCCATCCATAATCAATGCTTACATTACTTAGATTTGGATATATACGTAACATTTTTTTTCTAAGTTCTCTCTTTATATATTCATCGTTATCTCCATGATAATTAAGCCGTGTTCCAAATAATAAGCGTTTATCAGCGGTTAGACGAAAGTATTCAAGTATGTAGTTCGGATCACAGACAGCTAAATCTTCTGGATTTATGATTTTGATTTGTTCTTCAGAAAGTGGCTCGGTTGTGATAACGAAACTATTGACTGGAATAATAAAATTTTTCATTTTTTTATCGAACTGATGATACGCGTTTCCGGTCAACAAAATACTATCAGCAGACACAGATCCTTTTCCTGTATGCACACGCGGTTTTCTATTTTTATCTATTTTAATTACAGGCGAACTCTCAAAGATTCTAGCTCCAAGTGTTTCTGCTGCCATTGCTTCGCCGATACATAAATTGAGTGGATGCAGATGTCCATTGCCCATATTGAGGAGACCACCTATATATTCATCAGTCCCAATTAATTCAGTTGTTTTTTGTTTGGAGAGAACGGCTATTTCATGAGGGTAGTTATGACTGAGCATGGCCTCATAAAAATTTTCAATGTCTCTCATATGTCTTCGCTTTATGGCAACGTCTAAATAACCCCATTTTAAGTCACAATTGATATTATATTTTTCAACATTTTTTCTGATGATTTCGTTGCCTTCCCATCGCATATCCCAAATCAAATCATCATAATCAGAGCCATACTTTTCTAGCATTACATCATCGCCTGAGAAGCCACCAATAATCTCACCACCATTTCTTCCAGATGCACCCCAACCAACTTTATTGGCTTCAATCATTATGACTTTATAGCCCAATTCGCTCAGATGAAGTCCTGCTGACACACCGCTAAAACCAGCGCCAATGATACAAACATCTGCATTATGATCACCCTGAAGCTCAGGGTAATTTGTTTCTTTATTGATGCTGGCAGCATAATATGAGCCAGTGTGAGTGGATGGTTTCATANTTATTTTTTTTCAAAAGTTTTATCTAATAATTCTCTCATTATTCCCCTCATTTCTCTTGCTTGATGTTTTTCATCTCTTTTATAACCAGTCCATACAGCAACTGTATCTCGTTCTGAATTTATGAGTAGNCCTTGACCTGCCCAGCCACCTTTGAAAAAATCNCCATTTTCATACACTGCATCCCATTGATAAATATTATGTCTAAGATCATCAGGCATATTTGCAGTAGGTATATTTTGATATAAATTTTGCATTAGCATTGGATTACCCTTGGTTAGAATAAGATCAATATGTTCATCACTTATGATTTTTTCCTCTGATACCGTTTTGTAACTCGGTGTGAATAACAATCCAAATCTAATCATATCCCTCATATTTGCCAGAAAACCACCATGTGAAATTGGAATCCCATATCTAGGTGCGATGAAAGATGCATCTGACTCTGCTCCAATCTTAGTCCATATCTCTTTACTCAGCGCATCCTGATAGGGCATACCGCTGAGTTCCTCGACAAGCCATGCCAATACAAACGTATCAACACCTGAGTAAGAGAAAATTTCACCTTGTGGTGCATTTCTTTCAATTTTTGTATTTATGACAAAGTCATATGGAGTATCTTTGGCATCTTCAGTTCTAAAACCATCACCAATGGACATAGAATAGAGGTAGTAACAGGATTCAAAAGTTTCATAATTATCAGAACAATCGAGTCCTGAGGCCATATCCAGAATATTTCTTATGCTAATTCCAGCATAGCTTGTTTCTTTTAATGCATCTATATAGAAATCTATTGGTTTGTTCACATCTAATTGTTTTCGCTCCTCATATATTCTTAGAAGAGTTGCTGGGAGTACTTTTGAAACTGACCAATAAATCGGCTTCTCATGCTCTTGCATTCTGGGATAGCTCTCAAAAATTATTTTACCTTTATGAGCAATCACAACGCCCATTACAGTAGATTCATCGTGATGAATGAAGGTTTCAAAATTCATGAGACCGACTGGTGTATTTACCTCAGTATCATTAATATTATTGACTAAATTATAATCGAGAGTGCTAACTTGACCAGATCTGTGNACATTTACTGTAGCTAGAATCTGGTGAAGATTTTTATTATTCCAGGCCATGTCCTTTCCATTGACAGTCCACCAAATATTATCTTTAGGCAGTTTTTTTAATTGTTCCCTTATTTCCTTGACACTGGACGGNGAAATAAATGAGCTATTCTTAATTTGAGGATCACTTTTCAAGGGCACCCAGAATAATATGCTCAAGAGAATTGTGAAAATTTTTTTACTTGAATCCATAATGTAAATCCCCCAATTTTTTGTATACCCAGATTATATTTGAAAGTAAAATCAGTCTTAAATATAGCACTACAATATGACCTAAAAAAGAAATCAATGACTGATACTCAAGAGAAAGTAAAAATCGTTTTTACCCCCTCAGGGAAAAGGGGCTCTTTTGAGAGCGGAACAAAAGTGTTGGATGCAGCCAGACAACTCGGTGTTGATATTGATTCTGTTTGTGGTGGTAGAGCAATCTGTGGTCGCTGTCAGGTCAATATTCTCGTGGGCGATTTTGCAAAACATAATATTCATTCTGATTTCGCTTCAGTAACAGAGATTTCAGAAGCAGAAAAGAAATATGCTGANAGAAGAGGACTGGATGAAGGCCGAAGATTAAGTTGCCAATCTCTATTNAATTCAGATGCAGTGATTGATGTCCCGGCATCGTCTCAGGTTCACCAACAGGTGGTAAGGAAAGAGAATGAGTCACATGANATTGATATCAATCCAATAATAAAACCATATTNTGTGAATGTCGAAAAACAAAAAGAAAAGTCANNAGAAAAAGAATCAAATTCCTCCTTGCATGAAATAAAAACATTCAAAATTTCTGTTGAAGAACCNGATATGCACAAAGGGACAGGAGATTTATCAAGGTTAAAAATAGCCTTNAGTGAGGAATGGGGATTAGATAATTTAGATTGTTCACTAGAGGTGCTGCAGTCACTGCAAACAGTCTTAAGAGAGGGTGAGTGGAAAGTTACAGTCGCAGTTCGCAATAATGAAGAAATCATCGCTGTATTTCCTGGCTTTAAGGATGAGCTGTTTGGAATCGCTGTCGATGTAGGCTCAACCACTATAGCTGCTCATTTATGTAACTTATTTACAGGAGAAGTCTCAGGAAGTGCAGGTTTAATGAATCCACAAATTCGTTTTGGTGAAGATCTCATGAGCCGAGTTTCATACATTATGATGAATGAAGNTGGGGAAAAAGATCTGACTCGCGTTGTGAGAGAAGCAATCAATGAGATAATANCAATAATCATTAACGAAANGAATATCGATGCAGAGGACATACTAGAAATGACCTTGGTTGGTAATCCAATAATGCATCATCTGGTTTTGGGAGTTGATCCAACAGAACTTGGAGCTGCACCCTTTGCCTTGGCAACAGACTTAAGCGCTGATATCGGAGCTAAAGAATTGNACTTGAAAATTAATTCAGGTGCTTATGTTTATGTTCTCCCATGTGTTGCAGGTCATGTAGGTGCAGACGCAGCAGCTGTATTGCTTGCAGAAGAACCTTTTAATAAAGATGAGATTTCATTGATTGTTGATGTTGGTACAAATGCTGAAATAATTTTAGGTAATAATCAGAGGTTATTGGCGGCTTCAAGCCCAACTGGACCAGCGTTCGAAGGTGCCCAAATCAGCTCGGGTCAGAGAGCAGCGCCNGGCGCTATTGAGAGAGCGAGGATTGATCCAGAGACACTTGAACCAAGATTTAAAGTTATTGGGTGTGATCTCTGGTCTGATGATGAAGACTTCGAAGTGAACATCCCAGTTGGGGGTATTACNGGAATTTGTGGATCAGGGATTATTGAAATTGTTGCAGAAATGTTTCTCAATAAAATCATCAATCAAGACGGGAAAATCAATGAAGAGCTNTCAAAAAAATCTTCNAGAATCATCGAAGATGGAAGAACCTTCTCGTATGTCTTGCNTGATGGGGAGCAAGTAATAAAGATAACTCAAAATGATATTCGAGCAATCCAGCTAGCAAAAGCAGCTTTGTATGCCGGAGTAAAATTATTGATGCATAAACTAAGTATCGAAAAAGTTGATCGCATCCGATTGGCTGGTGCTTTCGGGTCTCATATAGATGTTAAATATGCCATGGCGCTGGGTTTGATTCCAGATTGTCAAGTAGATGAAGTATCGTCAGCTGGGAATGCAGCTGGTACAGGCGCTCGTGTGACACTTCTCGATAAAGAAAGCAGGAATAAACTGGAGGGAGAAGTTCGAAAAATAGAAAAAATAGAGACTGCAGTGGAACCTTCTTTCCAAGAAGAGTTCGTCTCTGCTATGGCAATACCTCATAAATCGGATGATTTTTCTAATCTTGCTAAAGTCTTTAATCTTCCAAAACCTGAGCAACAATGTGCAGTTGAACAAAAGAGAAAAAGAAGAAGAAAACGGGTAAGATAATTTACTCGCGGTGATGTCTTGTTTGCTTCTCTCAATAAGAACTATAGAACAATTAAAATAAGGATGAATATGGAAATTAGGTTTGATCAACAAGTTGCNATTTTAACTGGTGCAGGAAGGGGGCTTGGCAGAGCTCATGCTATTGCCATGGCTTCAAAGGGTGCAAAGGTGGTAGTTAATGATTTTAGTGGAAGCCAGGAAATATCAGAAAATGCCAATTCAGTTGTAGAAGAAATTATCTCTGCCGGAGGTGAAGCTATTGCCAATGGTGCGAATGTTGCCAATTTTGATCAAGTTCAATCCATGGTCAATAAAACCATCGATAAATGGGGTCGTGTAGATATTTTGGTCAATAATGCCGGTATTCTCAGAGACAAAACTTTTTTAAAAATGTCTGTTGAGGATATGCGCGAAGTGATAGATGTTCATCTTATAGGCTCTTTAAATTGTTCAAAGGCAGTGTGGGAGACTATGCGTGAACAGAATTATGGAAGAATTGTTCTCACTTCATCAAGCTCAGGACTTTACGGTAATTTTGGACAGACTAATTATGGTGCCGCCAAGATGGCAATGTTAGGTATCATGAATACCCTTCATCTTGAAGGTATGAAGTACAATATCAAAGTGAATTGCCTTGCTCCAACGGCTGGAACAGCAATGACGGATGGGTTATTTCCAGAACCTGTTTTTAAATTAATGCCCCCAGAATCGGTAAGTCCCGGAGTGGTATTTTTGTGCTCTAAGGATGCACCAAGCAGAAAAGTTTTGGCGGCAGGCGGAGGCAGTTTTGCTATTTTCAAAGGTTTTGAAACTGAAGGGGTAAATTTATTACCCGATGAGCTATCCGCTGAGAGTGTTGCAAAGTATTGGGATAAAATTGATGGTGAAAAAAATATGCAAGAACCTCAAAGCGGTTCTGCGCAATCTCAAAAATTTGCAATGCAAGCAGCAGAGAAATTAGGATTGGATTTAAGTTAGTATTAATTTTTTACAATTACAAAAAAGAGGACCAGATCATGCGTGAAGCGGCAATTGTATCAACTGCCAGAACTCCAATTGGACGAGCTTACCGAGGAGTATTCAATAATACTGATGCACCAACAATGGGAGGGCACGTAGTAAGACATGCTGTATCTCGATCTGGTCTTGATCCAAGTCAGGTTGAAGACGTGATCATGGGCTGTGCCATGGGACAGGGAACACAAAGTCCGAACATTGCAAGATTGTGCGCGCTATCCGGAGATCTTCCGGTCACAACAGCTGGCATGACGCTAGACAGACAATGCTCATCAGGGATGATGGCGATTGCTACTGCTTCAAAATCTATCATGGCGGGTGAGCATGATGTCATGGTGGCAGGTGGAATTGAATCGATCAGTTTGGTGCAAAATGAACACGCAAATACATACAGAACAGTTGATAAGAATCTTGTCTCAAAGCATGAGCANGTTTATATGTTGATGCTGGATACCGCAGANGTTGTTGCTAATCGTTATGGNGTTTCCAGAGAAGATCAGGACCAGTATGCGCTTCAAAGTCAGCAAAGAACCGCAANAGCCCAAGAAGCGATGAAATATCAGGATGAGATTGTGCCGCTCGAATCCAGCATGGGTATTATGGANAAGGAAACCAAAGAAATCAGTTTTAGGAAAGTAGAATTAGACAAGGACGAAGGGAATCGCCCATCAACTTCGCTAGAAGGTCTTTCCCAATTAAAAGCGGTAAGAGAAAATGGCACAATCACTGCCGGAAATGCCAGCCAGCTGTCTGATGGAGCATCAGCGAGTGTTGTTATGGATGCATCTTTGGCTGAAAAACACAACATAAAACCACTCGGTTACTATCGTGCAACAGCAGTTGTTGGATGTAATCCAGATGAAATGGGCATCGGGCCAGTTTTTGCGGTTCCAGAACTGCTTAAAAAAACTGGGCTTAAGATGGAGGATATCGATTTATGGGAGCTCAACGAAGCTTTTGCTGTCCAGGTAATATATTGCAGAGATCGATTAGGTATTCCTAATGAGAAACTTAATGTTAACGGAGGTGCTATCTCCATTGGTCATCCATATGGTATGTCGGGAGCTCGAATGGTCGGTCATGCATTGATCGAAGGCAAACGAAGAGGAGCAAAGTTTATTGTATGTACTATGTGTATAGGGGGTGGACAAGGCGCTGCCTCATTATTTGAAGTTGCCTCATGATTCTTACTATTGGAATATTTTTTTGATGAGAGCCCTTTTATGCAAAGAGTATGGGTCACCCAGTCAACTCATTCTTGATGATGTAGATGATCCCAGACCTGCAAAAGGGCAGATATTAATCAGAGTTAAAGCCGCAGGAATAAATTTTCCAGACGTATTGTCTATTGAGGGGAAATACCAAGTTAAGATTGAACCTCCATTTATACCTGGTAATGAAGCATCTGGAATTATTGAAGCAGTTGGTGAAGGGGTAGAAAGATTCAAACCGGGTGACCAAGTAATAACGATGAGCAAAGGCGGTGCTTTCGCAGAAAAATGTGTTTCTGATGAGAACACAACCATTCCATTATTTCCTGCTTTGAATTTTTCTCAAGGTGCTGGATTCATGGTGACCTATGGCACCAGTTACCATGCACTTAAACAATCTGCAAAGCTCAAGGATGGAGAAACAATATTAGTTCTGGGNGCTGCGGGTGGTGTTGGTGTCACTGCCATCGAAATTGCAAAAGCCATGGGTGCCAGAGTTATTGCTGCAGCCAGCAGCAGTGAAAAATTAGAATTTGCAAAAGGTATTGGTGCAGATGAGCTCATAAATTACTCAGAAACTCCTTTAAAAGAAAAAGTGAAGGAAATCACGGAAGGGAAAGGTGCTGATGTTGTTTATGATCCAGTTGGTGGTGAATTATCAGATGTAGCTCTCAGAGCGACAGCATGGCATGGGCGTTACCTCGTCATTGGATTTGCATCTGGCGACATCCCAAAATTTGCAGCAAATATACTCTTATTAAAAGAAGCGAGTGCAATTGGGGTATGGTGGGGAACTTGGGCAGCCAAAAATCCTCATAAACACATACAAAATATCGAAGAACTTGGAGTTATGATTGCTTCTGGGCACATAACACCAAGAGTTACCGAAGAGTTTGCTATGGATCAGTATAAAGAAGCTTTTGAAGTGATCACTGAGAGACGAGCAAGAGGCAAAGTAATCCTCANAATGAATTAAGTTTTCTTAAAAAGGAAAAACCAATGAAGCCAGTTCCAAGAGAAAAACTAAATGACTATATAGGCAAAGAGATTGGTTGTTCTGATTGGTTTTTGGTGGATCAAGAACGAATAAACAAATTTGCCGATGTCACAAAAGATCATCAGTTCATTCATATCAATGAAGAGCAAGCCAAAAAAACACCATTTGGCTCAACCATTGCACATGGTTTTCTAACGTTATCCATGTTGACATATCTAACTGAAAATTGTCGCATGATTCCTGAGGGAACAGTCATGGGCATCAATTATGGATTTGATAAGGTGCGCTTTGTGATGCCAGTTAGAGTGAACAGTAGAATTCGTGCACGATCAAAACCGCTCTCCTGCATAGAGAAAAACCCAGGACAATGGTTGATAAAATCTGAGGTCACAGTTGAAATCGAAGACGAAGAAAAGCCAGCTATTGTCTCAGAATGGCTTTCAATGGTAATTACTAAATAGGAGTCAGAATGTTCAAAAAAACACCCTTATTGATAATTTCGTTATTTTTAATATCTAATTTGAGTGCTCAGACGGCCGATTTTGTTGCCTATAACGGCAATATTTGGACTGTTGACAAGGCTAATCCGACTGCTCAAGCGATTGCTTCTTATCAAGGTAAATTTATTTATGTTGGAAAGGATTCAGGTATTCAAGAGTATATTGGTACAGGTACCGAAGTTTTGGATTTGAATGGAGCGTTTGTAGTTCCTGGTTTCTATGATAATCATGTGCATTTTGAGAGTACGGGCCGCCTTTTGTATGGCTTAAATTTATTGGATGTATCTAATGAAAATCTTTTTATTGAACGCATTCGGGATGTTCATGAGCGTTATACCNAGGGTACTTGGATTATTGGTGGTGATTGGTCTGCCTACGAAACATGGGCAGAGGGTGACGTAGCCACTCAAGGAAAAATTGTCAATCAAGACGATTTATATGGCAATTACTTTCTTCCGAATAAGGATATGATTGACAATTTCACTGAAGACCGCCCTGTTCTTGTGAGACGTTTTGATAGGAAAGTTTATCTTGCTAACAGTTTTGCCATGAAACTAGCTGGCATCTCATCAACATCAGATGATCCAGAGGGAATTTCGGTGCAAAGGGATGAGAATGGTGAGCCTACAGGCGCTTTATTTAACCCTGTATCTGGTTCAGTGGAATCAACCGTTTTAATTCAGGACAATATTAGAAAATTATTTAATGAAATTATTCCAGATCCATCTATTGAACAACGTAAAGCAGAGACTCTAGAGGCATGGAAAAAGATGTCGAGTGTGGGTGTTACGAGTTACTGTGATATTACTTCAGATCCAGTATATATCGATATTTATCAGCAACTGAGAGATGCTGGTGAAATGACTGCCCGAGTTCGTTATCGTCCGCCACTGGATAAATGGCAGTCGATGAATGATCTCGGAATTAAAATTGGGTTTGGCGATGAGTGGATTCGTTTTGGTGCAACCAAAGCCTGGATCGATGGCATCATGGGAAACAGTTCTGCAAGATTCTACGCGCCATATACACACAATCCATCAAGCAGGGGGATTTGGCGGGATATAATGTTTCCGTTTGAGAGAAGCCCTGATAATCCAGAAGATATGCAAAGCCGATTGGAGCGTCTTGCGCTTCAGGCTGATGCCAATGATATTCAATTAACAGTTCATGCTATTGGCGATGAGGCAAATGGTTACCTAATGGATATGCTCGAGCGCATTATAGAAAAAAATGGAGAAAAAGATAGACGTTTTAGATTAGTTCACGCACAAGTTATGACTGATAGAGATATCCAGCGAGCTGGAGAGATGGACATTGTGGCTGAAGTTCAACCTTTTCATACTTCTGATGATATGCGCTGGATGGAGGAGCGAATTGGTAACGAAAGATCAAGAGGTGCTTATGCATTCAGGCGATTGTGGGACTCTGGCGCAGTTGTGAGTTTTGGTTCTGATTCACCTGGCACCAATGCCTCAAGATATTACTTAAATCCATTACTTGGAATATATGCTGCTGTTACGAGAAAAACCCTCTCTGGTATGCCAGAGGGAGGATGGTTTCCTGAGGAAAAGCTTACCGTCGAAGAGGCTATTCAAGCTTATACCTTAAATACCGCTTATGCTGGCTTCGAAGAGGATATTAAGGGCTCCATTGAGATTGGGAAACTAGCTGATCTCGCGGTTCTCTCAGACGATTTAATAAATATATCACCAGATGAAATTAAAGATGTAACAGTCAGTATGACTATTGTGGGCGGCAAAGTAGTTTTCAGGAGATAAAAACATGAAAATAGACAAAGAAACTATTTGGCACTTCAATTGTGCTTTTTGCAAAGGATATTGGAGCATTGCATCAATGGATAATTGGAAACCTAAAAAACTGTATTGCCCTCATTGCGGCGAACTAAATAAGGCAGATCAAATCCAAAACGAAAAATAGAGATAAATTGCAAGCACAAGAGCCAAGATAAACCCCGTGGCATAAATGTCTTTTTGGTCCCAACTTTCTCTAATCGCCTCTTTATCTATGGTTCGATAGGTTAATCCATCAATTTGATTCTCATCTGGCAACTCTGTTTGATAAGATACAAGGCATATTAGAANGGCACAAAAAAGAAATAAGATGCCTGAAAAATACAAGAAGTTAATGTCTCCGATATAGGCAAGAAGCTCCGGATTCGCTATTTTTTCTTTTCCAAAAAATGCTTGGATCAACAATTTAAGCATTCCAGCAAAAAATCCAAGCGATAAACCCCAAGTGGCACCTTTGTTATTGATTCTGGAATTGAATAANCCAAGCAAGAAAACAGCGGTGATTGGCGGGGCAAGGTAACCCTGAACACTCTGCAGGTACTGATACAAACCTCCTTCGGAGATCATTGGCATGATAGGAATCCAAAGTAGCCCAAAAACCACCACCACAAGTGTAGCCATTCTGCCGACTAAAACCAGTTTTTGTTCAGAAACCTCCGGTTTGATTTTCTTGTATATGTCCAGTGTGAATAGGGTTGCTGTTGAATTAAACAAAGAAGAAAGTGAGCTCATAAGTGCCGCAATAATTCCAGCAACAACCAAACCTCTAAGTCCCTCCGGAAGAAGAGTTGCCACCATGGTTGGGAATACTTGATCACCAATGATGTTGCCATTCGTATCAATAGAAATTTCAAGAATTCCTTTGGCATTAAGTGCAGCACCAATTAATCCTGGAATAAGAAAGATCAANACAGGCCAGATCTTAAAAAAAGCACCCAACAAGGCACCTCTTCTTGCTGTTTTTAAATCTTTGGCAGCCAATGTTCTCTGNACNATATACTGATCTGTACACCAATACCAAATTCCAACAATAGGAGAAGCAATCAGTATCCCAAGCCACGGGAAATCAGGATCAGATAACGGTCTCCACAGAGCATATTGGGCTACGTTCTCGCTGGCAAAAAATCTCAATTCATTGAATCCACCCAATTCTATCAAGCCAAAGTAGGTTATCGCAGTTGATCCAATTAAAAGAATGATCGTTTGCAGTAGATCTGTATAGAGAACAGCTCTTAATCCTCCGGCTACAGTATAGAGTCCAGTGAGAGTCACGGTTGTTATTGCTCCTACCCAGAATGCATTTTGAGGAGATCCAAAAGTATCNGGAAGNAGAGTCTGAAAAACGAGNGCTCCAGCATAAACTGTTACGGACACCTTGGTNAGAACNTAAGCTGTTAATGAGACAATTGAGAGAATCCANCTTGGTTCTNTGCCNAATCGTTTTTCTAGAAACTCTGGCATCGTAAATACTTTGGATTGATAGTAAAANGGAACAAANACCCATGCCAANAGCACNACGATCCAGGCATGCAATTCATAATGTGCCATTGCCAAGCCTGTTGATGCNCCCTGTCCAGCAAGACCTACTATATGTTCTGAACCAATGTTGGATGCGAANATGGAGGCACCAATTGCAAAAAAACCCACGTTTCTNCCAGCAAGAAAATAATCAGTNGTTGTNTTTTGTCTGCGACTTGCTGANAGCACAATTCCTAAGAGAATCAAAAAATAAATACAGATTATTGTCCAGTCAAAACTTGATAACATGACGGAAACTCTCCTTTTCTATATGATAAACAAGGTNAAACNTTGTGTTTTATGNGANAAACACTTTAACACTTTGTNGTCAAATNTCTAATAAATGAANGCATAATCATGAGNGATCAAAATAACAACATTNCTCTATTGGCTGATATTGGTGGCACATTTTGTCGATTCTCAATAATNCATGGCGATCNACCNGATCTTAAAGACTACAANAAAATTAAATGTGATGATTTTGATTGTCTTGAAGATGCAATCGATTGGTATTTGCAGGAAATTAAACAACAAGATATTGAAAATATTTTCTTTGCAATCGCTGCGCCTATTCAAGGTGATATTATAAAAATTGTTAACAATCATTGGGTAGTTGACAAAGAAAAACTTTCAAAGAACTTTTCTTTAAATCGATTAAGAGTAATAAATGATTTTGAATCTATAGCCTATGCAGTAAATGATTTAAATGATCTTGATATAGAGCTGATAGGGAGAAAACCTTTCATTCTCCCAAAGAAAAATGATTGCAGCATTGGTATAGTTGGTCCTGGCACAGGTCTTGGTGCTTCTGCAGTAAAAAAATCTAAAGGAGCTGTATTCTTAAGTGCGCTTGAGTTGGGTCATGTCGGATTCTCTCCACAAAATGAACTTCAGAGAGAGCTAACAGCTATTCTAGAAAAAAAACATATCAGGGTGATTAACGAAACTTTTGTATCAGGACCAGGAATTGAAAATATTTTTGAAGCATTATTGGAATTGAATGGAAAAGAAACATATTCACGATCATCAGAAGATATTTTTCTCAATCTAAACCATTGTGAGTTTTCAAATCAGAGTGTGGATTTATTTTTTGAGATTCTTGGTCAGGTTGCTGGTGATTTCGCTCTGTCCACAGGAACATTTGATGGAATTCTATTAACAGGAGACATCATAAATAATAATTTTGATTCATTCATGAGTAGCCAATTTATTTCTGGTTTTAATAGTAAACTTGATTATTCCGAGCTTATGAAAAATATTCCATTAGCAATTTGTATAAAACCAGAAATGGGTTTATTGGGTATATTTGAGCTATTTAAAAAGAGTTTAAGTTTTAATTACACTCAGCCCGAATAGCAGCAGTTCTTATAGCTTCAAGTTGACCCTTAGCATTTGCGAGCTGACTCTGCTCATCGGCATTACCATCCATAATAAGAAGAGCAGGTGCGAATAACCACCATCCTACTTGTTCTTTAATTACATCCTCTTGCCTGGCTTTATCAACAGCTGATTCTAATGAGGGCACTCTAGACCTGATGTCCTCTGCAGCATTGTATAGCTGATCGCATGTCATGCCAGCACATTAACTTGCAGGTACATATATAGCAGTCACCTCCGATGCACGTTTGGCATTTGAACATGAAATCAGAAAGGTAAAAGATATGAAAAGTGATAATAATGTTTTTTTATAATCCATAATGTCTCCTACTAACATGATAAATCCATATGAGAATTCATTTTTTGACAAGATGATTTTACCATTTACTTACTTATTTATTCTAAACACTCTTGAGTCTCCACGATCTCTTGGGTCAGAAGCAGCAATCCAAGATTCATCTTTCCTGATTATTACCTGAACATCTCCAAAATCATAATCATGTGGTATGGCTTTGTATCCCTTTTTACCAAGTTGAGAAATAGTCTCCTTGGGAAGAGGTTTACCAATTGTGAAACCGTTGTATGTTATTTCATCAGGCGGTAGCAGTTGATGATGGAATCTGGTCGATTTTATAGCCTCATATGGCGACATATCGAAGTCCATTATATTAACGATTGTTTGAAAAACACTGGTGAATATCGTTGATCCTCCCGGTGTCCCNAGAACCATCTCAACATTACCATCCTTTAAAAGTATGGTTGGAGACATGGAAGACAGCATTCTTTTTTCTGGTTGTATTTCATTTGCTACATTACCAACTACACCAAATATATTTGGCACGCCTGGTTTAGCNCTAAAATCATCCATTTCATTATTNAGTAAAAAACCGGCACCTTCCACAACTACACCGCTACCATAATTCCAATTGATGGTGTAAGTATTGGAAACGGCATTTCCCCATTGATCAACAATTGAATAATGCGTTGTATCTGGAGATTCTAAGCCGGGATCAACGCTANCCAGAGATGAAATAGNATTTGGNTTGACTTCCAAAGCTCTNCGAGCGATGTATTCNTCACTGATTAANTTTTCGATATCAACATCAAAAAAATCAGGNTCACCCAAGTATTCAGCTCGATCAGCAAATACCCTCTTTTCCATTTCAGCTACTAGATGAATGTATTGCGCTGAATTATGTTCNAGACCTGAAAAAAAGTGATCGAGATAATCTTTCATTTTTAGTAACTGAATAATCGCAAAACCNCCTGAGCTAGGCGGAGGAGCTGATATGANCTCNTAATTTCTCCAATCAGATCTNAGAGGTTCTCGCCAGACAGCCTCATATGAATTTAAATCTTCCATTGTTATCAGNCCATCACTTTCTTTCATTTGTTCAACAATCAGTTTTGCTGTCTCGCCAGAGTAAAAATCATCTGCTCCAAATTTTGCAATTCGCCTNAATGTATTAGCTAATTGTGGTTGTTTAAAATTTTCAGATGTATTNATGCTTANGAAGTATTTGCTGAAATTGGTTTTATCTCTGAACCAATCTTTCATGCTTTGGATATCATCAACCAATATTTTCGCTGGCAAAAATCCCTCTTCTGCAAGTTTAATGGCTGGATTAACNAATTCTTCCCATGGAAGTTTNCCAAATCTTTGGTGTGCTTTCCAAAAACCAGCAACGGTTCCAGGAACACCCACTGCCTGACCTCCAATCAATGTAGAATATTCAATAACATCTCCATTCTCATCCAAATACATATCTCTATGGGCAGCTTTTGGGGCTTTTTCACGATAATCTAGAAATGCCACTTCATCATTCATCTTGATGGTCATGAATCCACCGCCGCCTATGTTTCCAGCGTCGATATATGTGACGGCAAGCGCGAACCCTGTTGCTATCGCAGCATCAACTGCATTACCGCCTTTATTAAGTATTTCTTGACTTACATCTGATCCAAAATTATCGGGAGTTGCGATGGCTGCATAACCATAATCGGTTTTTCCATTTCTGCTGTGAGAGACATCACTCACTGTTTGACTGGATTGTTCGCAACCCAGAAAAAACAGGAAAAACAGACTTAAAAGTATCAGGCGATAGAGTTTCAAAGAGAAATCCATGCTGTCTTGAGATCAGTATATTTTTCTAAAGCATGTAATGATCGATCGTGACCATTACCGGATTGTTTTACTCCGCCGAGTGGAACTGTGATATCGGCACCACCGTAACAATTGACATGCACAACGCCTGCTCGTATTGATTTTATCATGCGGTGTGCTTTGCTCAGATCTGATGTCCAAACTGCTGCGGCAAGACCATAATTTGTATCGTTTGCTATTTGGACCGCGTCTTTCTCATTTTTGCATTTGATGACACTTAAGATAGGGCCAAAAACTTCTTCTTTGGCAATTGTCATCTGATTATCAACATCAGAAAAAATGGTCGGTTCCATATAGAATCCACCAGTGTTTTTATTAATTTGTTTGCCTCCAATTCTTAACTTAGCACCATCATCAATAGCACTATTTACGTATTTTAGATTTTTCATCAGTTGTTCATTTGAAGAGACAGCACCAAAATTTGAATTAAGATCTAGCGGATCGCCAACAACCATGTCTTTTGATTGATTGATGAGTTTTTCCGTAAACTCGTCTGCAATGGATTCTTCTATTATAAGTCTTGATCCAGCTACACAGACTTGACCAGAGTTTCTAAAAATTCCACCAAGACTCTGCGTGACTGCTGCATCTATGTTCGGGGTATCAGCAAAGACAATATTTGGAGATTTTCCCCCAAGCTCCAAATACACTCTCTTTAAGTTGGATAATGAGGAGTATTCTAAAATCTTTCTCCCAACCTCACCTGAACCAGTAAATGCTATCACATCCACATCCATATGCATTGCAAGCGCCTTACCAGTGATTTCACCCTCACCTGTTATAACATTAAAAACACCCTCTGGAATGCCTGCTTCTAGGGCTAGCTCAGCGAGCTTGAGAAGTGTGAGGGATGCATTTTCTGCTGCTTTGATAATTATAGAATTGCCCGTGGCAAGTGCTGGAGCAAATTTCCAGGAACCAATCATCAGAGGAAAATTCCAAGGGATTATTGCTCCTACAACACCTATTGGTACTCGATGAATTAATCCCAATATGTTTTCTGAAGTAGGCGCTATCTCACCATATGCTTTATCAATAGTTTCTGCGTAATAACGAACACAGGCTGCCGCACTGAGTGGTTCAGCGACTAAAGCTAGATTTATTTCTGTACCATTATCCCTTACACCTAATACAGCCAGTTCTAGTGCATGTTTTTCAATTAGATCGGCAAAAATATAAAGTATCTTTTTTCTTTCCTGTGGGCTGGCATTACTCCAACTGCCTGAGTCATAGGATTTTCTTGCAATACTAACAGCATTATTGACATCATTCTCGTTGGCATTAGCTATGGTGGTAAAAACATTTCCATCAATCGGGCTAACTACATCGAGAGTTTCACCTGTCTCTGATGGCATACTCTTTTTGCCAACGAATAAATTCTGAGATTTAATTTCTTTATTTCTAAGTTTATCTATGTCTTCTTGTTTGAGCATAATTTATCCATTTAGTGACAAGCTTTACCGTATTTTTTTAGTCTATAGTAGTTATAAGGCAAAGGTGTAATAAAACCAGCTAGCAACATAGGTAATATGACCTCAGGCGTCAGCATGGCACCTCCTGTCATAATAACATCAACGATATTCATAGCTGCTTCCATTGAAATCATCGAGATGAGTGACATGCCAATGGCAACTCTAAATGCCTCTTTAAGTATCATTTGTCTCGAAAGTATGTATGTTTCCAGTGTGATAGAGGTGATCAAACCATTCATGATCGCCAAAGAGAGAATAATCCATTTGTGATCAACTGGATTTAGATACTCTGTTACTTGAAAAAAATAGATTGTTCCAAAGTCCCCAATTGAACATCCCAATAGACACCAGAGTGTATTGTAGGATGCAGTTCTCCATGTATGTTTGCATCTCCAAGAAATATTTTGATCAGTGCTTATTTTATTCAGTGTGCTCATATTTTATTTATTGGTTTTCGTACAAAAGATGCATTTTAGCAAATTCAGGATCACAATCTTCATATTCAGTTAATTTATAATCAGGAACGATTCTTTTTATATGTGTTTTTGAGAATGGTTTCTTGAGATATACTGGATCACTCACCGTGTAGACGATCTCTAAAATATGCCCGTCCTCCTTTAGTGAATATACTTCAGTGACATGTTTTAGTGAGCTTGAGTCTAAGCCTTGTCCGATTCCCCATTTTGTCGGAATAAAATTATCAGTCTCAATAATAAGTTTCCCATCTATAATCTCACCAATGGAGTGGCCGTAGACATCAGGATTGTCTCTGTCAGGAAGATTTTTCTTATTCATATGAACAGTTCTTGTAGTTCCTGGGAATTCATGTCTTATTTTATAGTTATGTCCGTCTTTTGTGATTTCGATTGCATAGGGCGTTCCTATCATCGAAGGCAGTCCGACAGGCTCGCAATAAAATGAGGGCTCTTCTGCAGGGTCATAACTTGCAATAATGTCTGCGCCTAATTTTGTTGGATTAAATGGAGGAAGCCCTGATCCGAGAAGAATTGAGTTTCTCGAGATTTCTTCATCCCACTTTCCTGTGAAGTCCAATGAACCTGGTTTTTCTTTTCCCTTCGCTTTCGCAGAATCCGAATATGCAAACACATCTGCAAAACTGTAAGTATTTTTTTCATTAATAATCATGCTTTTAAAGAATAAATAATTCTTTTTTGGNCTTTTTTCTGGATTTGCAATAATTTCAATTTTGTCGCCTATTTTAATTGAATCTCGTTCTAAACCCATTTGCTTAAGATTTGGTATGGATCCNAGCTCAACGGTCCAAGTTATTGGTTCGCCAGTTTCAAGAGATTGAAGTTTAAGAAAAGCATGTGGGTTTCTGTATCGCCACTCAACTATNTCTCCTTTNATTATTATTATTGAAGTAAGATCAAAGTTCGATCTTGAGTNATGAGCGAAAGTGTGTTGTTCAAAAAAAAGGGCAATCAGCAGAAAAAAAAATCTATACTTTTTATTAAATGCCATCTTANTATTAATTCAGATTAGTCAATCTGCCTTCGATGAGATCGCTCAAAGTACATNTCCAGCTTATCNTCATTATACATTTGTCTATAAAATGAATCTGGATCNCACTCATAAGGATATATTTCNGTACNAGAGTNTCTAACCCATTTTCTTCTTCTAATGGGAGGTTGGTTNTAGTTATCGGGATCATGTAACGTAATCACAGCATCAAGTGTATTTCCGTCCTGACTGACTGAATATCGCTCATGCATTCTAGCGCCTTCTGAAATGGGTTCTCCACGGAAATCTCTCACATTACCCTCAAGNAGTTGCGTCTCAATTACAAGTTCATCTCCCTCCCAATAACCATTAGAAAACCCCATGGCTGATGGCGGATAATAATCAGGTGGTTGTTTATCGTTCAAAAAGATTCGTCTAACTTCACTGTCTACTTCATATAAGAAAGTTAACCGTTCTTCACTTTTTANGATTTCAAAGGGATAGGCGCCCCAAGCAACAATTGCGACAATTCCTGGAGATACACATCTGACATTAGGTTGATCGTAATGATCGATATACTCATTATGCCANTTCTGAGCTTTTTCTGTGAGATCCATGGAGTATTTCCTAAAGTCCACCCCGGGAGCTGGTGTCCAGATGCCAGANAGGTTTTGCGGACTGGGTGGCAATTTTTCNTATTTTTCTTGTTTTCGGGTAGCAACCCAATAACCCCCATATTCAGGATTTTCTGTTGCGCCTTCTATGGTGAATGTTCCNCTCATCACATTTTCTGATATTTTTCCATTTAGTCTTCTAAAGAAGACGAATCCAGCGAGATCCCTACTATCAATCAGTATTTCAATCTCTTGTCCATTAATATCTATTTCAACGGGCCCACCTTCAACATGACCCANCCATCCTTTTTCATNATNTCTNAAGATCAGTTCACCAATTATTGCTGCTTCGTTATCAGAGGGTGCACCAATTGTTATTGAATTATCAATTTCTTGCTGTGATCCGTTTAGCTCCAGCATCCAAGCACCTTCANAAGTTTGACCCATCAAAGGAAAAGATGGTGTCATCATGAAAAAAAGTACTCCTANAGCAATTTGNNATATATTTTTATTTTTTATATTCATATTTAGTTGATTGAATGGTTTTGTCTAGTCTGGNTATTTCTGCCCTAAGCTGGCTCCATTTGGCAGTTTTATTGAGATAACGGACAATAATTTCCTACCATCTCTCCCTGGATGACCAAAAATACTTATTTCGTCACCCACCTTGATGGTTTCTTTTGTCCAACCTTTTCTGACTAAGAGGGAGGGGCTGCTTGTCCTTACATCCCAGCTCTCTTTTTTNCCCTCTTGATTAATGAATTCGACATAATATCGAACATGAGGGTTACGAAACCAGATTTCTGTGACAGTGCCTTTTATTGCGACTTTTTTNCCAGCGGTAAATTCAACTGCAAAGGAATGGTGNGCCTGACTGATAGAACTAAAATATAAAAATATTAAAAAGACAGAAAGTTGATTTCGGTTATACNGCATAATATTTTTTTAGTATTAATAGTTACAAATATCTCTTACTATTCTAAATTGTTTGTATTGATAAATATATGGATTAATTTTTGTAATTAAACATANGAATTTATAAATATCTCTCCCAGCGGAGTCTAATAAGCACNAATGGATCGTTTTAAACAACATTGCAGGATATTTTGGTTTTCTTTTTCTATTTTATTCTCGAGCATCGTTATTTCAGATGAACTGAATGATAATCATCGCTTTATCGATGAAGAAATCAAGAGTATGGCAAATGACTTTATTTCATTCAGGCCCATGCGTGGATTTTCATTCCAAGATATTACTCTAAAAGAGGCGTATCTGTGGCAAGACAGAATTGCAGAGCATTTGAGTGAAAAAATGGGTGAGGTTGTTGGTTACAAAACTGGTGGGCACAACGTTGGTCCAAGCTTTCCTACATTTCCCCCTGATGGGATACGAGGACTAATTCTTGAGGGTATGATATTAAAAAATAACTCTAGTGTAAGAATCGACTCTACAGTAAAAGGTTTTTTGGAAGCTGATTTTGCTCTTAGGGTAAGAGACAAATCAATAAATTCAGCTCAAAGTGACTACGAAATTCTAAAAGGATTAGATGCAATTATTCCCTTCGCAGAGATACCCGATCCTAATTATGAGCCTGGGACCAGATCAATCTTTGGAACGGTTGTATCCAATATGGGGAGCCGTTTTTCATTTGCTGGTGATCCAGTTATGCTAGACGATAATATTGATTGGTTGGAAAAGCTCAATAATTTTAGTTTCGCTGTTCACAATGAAAATAATGAGCTGATACAAGAGGGAGAAATTAATGGTTGGTACGAACCGATAAAAGTCGTTAGGTGGCTCCGTGATCATTTGGTCTCATCAGATATAGAACTCAGAGCAGGCGATTTTCTCTCTCTCGGAAATATCGGGATAATTAGGCAAATTCATCCCAATTCACCNAGAGGACCAGCATACAAAAGTGATACTTTTNTACTCAGTTATTATGGCCTGTCTGATGAACCAGTATCCGTAACGATTAATCTTGATAGGAGCAATTAATGATAGAACGCAATCATTTTTTGGTATTTTCTCTAGCAATTATGGTCCTAATATTACCAGTGAGCTTATTTTCTCATCACGGTTGGTCTTATTACAGAGATAATATCGAAGAGAATATGAAAATTATCGATCTAAGATTAAGAAATCCACATGATCAGCTCCTAGCTGAGGATAAATCAGGTAAAGAATGGAATCTATTGCTTGCTCCGCCATCAAGAAACCGTAGATTTGGATTTGATGGAAGTGTTATTGAGGTGGGTGATGAGTTAAGGGTAGTTGGNGAAAAACATATCTCTAAATTTGAAATTAAAGTGCACTGCCTTTTNAAGGGTGATGAAAAAATTTATACATACCGGTATCCCGGTGGTCGGACAAGTTATGAATTTATGAGAATTAAACCGAATTGCTAATTTTTTTTGCAAAAATTCAGGTTCTTATTTTGAATAATTAAATAACCGTGTATCATTATTATTTCAAAATTTTGGCGCTTTAATCAGGAGTGTTTTATGAAATTCAGAAGCAAGCAAATTCATGCCGGTGTAGTCCCAGATAAGTCAACAGGGGCGATATTAACACCAATATATCAGTCAACAACTTTTGTCCAAGACTCAGTTGATAGCTACCTTGCAAAAGGTTACTCATATTCCAGATCAGGTAATCCGACAGTAAAAGCATTAGAAAATAAATTAGCTGAACTTGAAGGTGGAGCTGACGCAACGTGCTATGGAACAGGTATGTCAGCAGTTCACTGCACCATGCTTGCTTTTCTCAGTGCTGGCGATCATGCAATTATATCTGACGTAGCATATGGTGGAACTTATAGGCTTTGTACAAAAGTACTGAGTAGATTGGGCATCGAATTTTCCTTCGCTGACACATCCAATCCTGATGATGTGAAATTGCATGTAAAAGACAACACAAAATTGTTCCTTACTGAGACTCCAGCCAATCCAACAATGAAAATTTCTGACATTTCTGCAATTTCAGAAATAGCAAAGTCAGCAGGTGCTGTTCACGTCGTTGACAATACACTCATCACACCATGTTTTCAGAGGGCAATTGAGTTAGGTGCTGATTTATCACTTCACAGCACTACAAAATATTTTGATGGGCATAATGCAACGGTGGGTGGTGTCGTTGTTGCTAAAACAAGAGAACTTGACGAAAAGCTAAGATTTATTCAAAACAGTACAGGTTCAATAATGTCTCCAATGGTAGCTTGGTTGACACTTCAAGGTTGTAAAACATTATCTGTACGAATGGAAGCACAATCTGCAAATGCGATGGCAATTGCTCGCTTCTTAGAAAGTCATCCAAAAGTTAAACAAGTTGCATATCCAGGTTTAGAGTCATTTTCACAACATGAGCTTGCAAAAAGTCAATCCTCAGGTTTTGGGGCGATGCTCTGGTTTGAGGTCGAAGGAGGTTTAACAGCAGGAAAGAAATTGATGGATTCAATCGATCTATGGACACTTGCTGAAAATTTGGGTTCTGTTGAATCTTTGATAACGCATCCGGTGACTATGACACATGCTGATGTCGATGAAGCTGAAAGACAGAGAGTCGGCATAATTGATGGTCTTGTAAGATTGTCTGTTGGTCTTGAGGATGGTGACGACCTTATCGATGCTCTAAGTAAAGCATTAGATAACATTTGAATAAGTCGAGCAGTAAGATGAATTACTGCCCTCTGACATGAGCGTGACAGAGATATAAGGCTGCTGTTAAGAGAAGAAGAGCAGTGGCCTGATGTGCCGCNGCTAAAGATATTGGNACATAAAATACAAGTGTTGTAACACCTAAAACAAATTGTAATGTTGCTGTATGAAGAACGGCACTAGTTCCTTTTTTTACTCTTTTCGATGTGTCTGCTTTTCTCAATCTAAACCAGTACACCATAATTGAAGCAAATGTTACTGCTGTGAGTATTCTGTGAACCAGTTGAACAGTAATAATGTTTTCAAAGAAGTTTATCCAGAATGGTTCAAGAGAAAAAATGCCCGGAGGTACCCAATAATTTCCCATCATTGGGTAAGTATTGAAAACTTTACCAGCCTTCAGACCAGCAACAAATCCGCCTGAGATGATTGTCAGGATAATGAGCATTGTTAAGCTGACAGTGATTTTTGACCATTTGCTTGGTTCTTTTCTTTCTGGATAAATCAGAGAAAGCGCTACCCAAAACATAAAACCATAAATTAAAAAGGCCGAAGACAGATGAGCTGTCAAACGATACTGACTAACAGCTGGATTGTTNACTAATCCACTTTGAACCATATACCAGCCCAATAAACCTTGCATGCCACCTAAAATTAACATCAATAAATACTTTGGAATTTCGTATTTTTGTATATAACCTTTGATCATGAAAAAAAGCATTGGAACAAAAAAAACAATTCCAATTATTCGACCCAGAACACGATGTAAATATTCCAACCAAAATATACCTTTGAAACCCTCCAGATCCATATCGTAATTTTTAACGATGAACTCAGGTGACTGCTTATACATATCAAATGTTAACTGCCACTGATCAGTTCCAATAGGAGGGATGACTCCCATGATTGGGCGCCAGTCGACCATTGAGAGACCAGAGCCAGTCAGCCTTGTTACGCCACCAAGAATCACCATCGAGAAAACCATTGCACAACAAAAAAATAGCCATTTTGCTACCGCCATCCTTCTCTGATCTATTTGTATAAGATTAGCCATTTGTTGAGATTGATTATCTTTGGTCTTAAGGTAATATAGTATTTTAACTTATCAAAATTTATCCATTACAAATGGTGTGGGCGCAGAATTAAACTTCAAGTATAATGGAAAGATGAATAATACGCATGATACCCAATTAGAAATGATTCGTTGCATGGATGATGCAGTCTTCAAATCAAACTCTACCAAAGAAATATGCTCAAAAGTTAAATCTGTTCTCGAAGAATGGGTTAACGCAAATACTATTCTGCTTGATTCTCATTATCTTGAACCTGAGCCTAACAGTTACGCGAGAAGGTTGCTTCATCGTGATCCTGAGGGTCGTTATTCAATTGCAGTTATGGTCTGGGGTCAGGGACAAGGTACACCAATTCACGATCATGCTGGACTCTGGTGTGTAGAGTGTGTCTACAGTGGGCTGATAAAAGTAGATTCCTATTCTATGCAGGGCTTACCCGAGGATGAAGTTGTAAATTTCAAAAAAATGACATCAATTAATGCCGGTTGTGGGTCTGCAGGCAGTCTGATTCCGCCTTTTGACTATCATACAATATCAAATGCGCAACCTACACCATCAGTCACAATGCATGTCTATGGTGGAGATATGAATTGGTGCAATATTTACCAGGAAAAAGAGAGAGGTAAATATGAAAAGATAAGAAGAGAGCTCAGTTTTTCGTCATAAGTGATATTTCAGCAAGCTGACCATTTTCCATCTTATAAATTTTATCTGAAAAGAACTCAGCTTCTTCTATGTCATGAGAAACAATTATTACAGTTGAATTTTTCTCTTTGAGTATTTTCTTTGTTTCATTATGAAGCTCTGATTTAAGTCGATTATCTAGTGCATTAAATGGTTCATCTAGAAGCAATATATTTGGATTAGGTGCCATAGACCGAGCTAGTGCAACTCGCTGTTGTTCTCCACCAGAGATTTCATGAGGATATTTTTTTGATAGTTTTTCGACTTTAAACAACTTCAAATATTCCAGAGGTATGTCTATTTCATTAGATAAGCTTCTTATTCCAAAGTTGACATTCTCATATATCGTGAGATGGGGGAATAAAGCTCTATCTTGGACTACAAGACCAATATTTCTATTTTCTGGTGGAGTGGAAAAGTTGGCATCTGAGGCGGTGGAATGATTTATTTTTATAGTTCCCCTTGATTGTTTTTCTAGCCCAGCTATTATCCTTAAAAGTGTTGTTTTCCCACATCCGGATGCCCCAATTATGGATATTATCTCTCCACGATTGACTACCAAGTCAATATTTTCAAGGGTGTAATTTCCATTCTCATATGAATGGCTTAAATTTTGAATTTCCAGAACAGGCCCTTTCAACGCTGTCTCCCGATCCTGGATGATCTTATCATTTTTGTTAGTATGATTATTGGAATCAAACCTACCAAAACAATGGCAATGGCAGGTGCTGATGCTTGAATCATTCTCTCTTCTGCTGCATATATGTAAGTTGAAACAGCCAGTGTCTCAAAATTAAAAGGCCTCAATATCAGTGTGGCAGGGAGTTCCTTGACAACTTCAGAGATCACAACAAGCGTGCTAGTGAGAAGACTTGTTTTCAGTAATGGGACATGGATTTTTGATAACAGTCTGAAATTTCCAGTTTTAAGTGTTCTCGCTGATTCATCAAGGATGATACTGATTCTCTCGTAACCAGATTCAATGGCTGAATTAGATAGAGCATATGATTTGATGACATAAGCAAATATTAATCCAATTAGGCTTCCGGTCAGAATGATTTCGCTTTCTATGAAAAAATATTTATCAAGCCAGACAAATAATTGAACTATTCCAACTGCCAATATCAGTCCAGGAACACCATACCCAAGTGAAAGAAATGAGCTCGCGACTCTGCTTAAATTATGAATATCTAAACGAATTAAGAAATTGATGATTAGAGCAAAAAAGGAACAGAGAAGTGCTGAAATAATTCCGAGAAATATAGTATTCGTGGCAGTCTCCCAGAACTTTTCATTAAAGTAATCCATATTATAACTGTACATCCAAACAAAAAGTTCAGATATGGGCAAAATAAAGCCTATAAAGACAGGAATGAAGCAGAAAGCAGATGCAAGAAAAGCACTCTGTCCTTTTAATGTATTGACCTTTTTTGGCTTAAATGTGGATGATTTAGTTGTATATTTAGCATTTTCTCTCGAATATTTCTCTAAGATTACAAATAGACCTATAAATATTAAGAGCATTGATGCAAGTTGCATTGCTGTCTGAATATCATACATGCCATACCATGTTCGAAAAATACCTGTAGTAAAAGTCTGTATAGCNAAATGTTCAACAGCTCCAAAATCTGAAAGTGTTTCCATCGCAACTAACATAAGCCCTCCAACTAATGCTGGCCTAATTATTGGGATNCCAATTTTATAAAAAACTTGAATGTTATTGAGACCTAACAAGCGACCCGCCTCCAGCATCGATTGAGATTGATTTAAGAAGGCTGATCTTGTTACAAGATAAACATAGGGATAGAGNGTAAAAGAAAATACAATTATTGCTCCAGATAAATTTCTGACATTTGGAAATAGAGAAAATTGCTCCTCATAATTCAATAATTCTCTCAACATAATATTTGCAGTACCGTAAGTATCAAATAGCCCTGTGAAGGTATAAGCAAGAATATAAGAAGGAACGGCAAGTGGAAGAATTAGTGCCCATTCAAGAAAATCTTTTCCGGGAAATCGATAGTTAGTCACAAGCCATGCAGATGTAGTTCCCACAATGAAGGCAACAAAAAGAACTCCAATTACTAATAATGAAGAGTTGTAGATATAGTCGAACAGAACATACTCATATATGTGTGACCAGTTTTCTGACCATTCACCGAATATGCTTGAGATAACGATTAGTATTGGTAAAACAAAAACAGCCAATACTAAATAAGGTANGACCACCCAAAGTTTAATCACAGAAATATTCTGCATATCTCGGCTCTAAGAAAAATCCGATTATAACAAAGATCATATTCAGATATTTATTATTGCCATCCTGCTCTATCCATGAGCATTACTGCATCAGTATTATATTTTCCATAGTCTGCAACTGAAGTGCTATCCTCTAAAAAGTTCTCACCAAAGGAAGCTATTGATGGATGAGGATTAATGCCATCAAGAACAGGATATTCATACGATAAGTCAACCATGTGTTTTTGCACCCTTTCTGACAGCAGAAATTCTAAAAATTTCACCGCATTTTCATGATTTGGTGCACTCTTCAAGATGCCTGCACCACTTATGTTTATGTGAGTTCCTCTATCTTTCTGATTTGGAAAGTGGATTTTAACTTTCTTTGCAGCAGCTAATTGTGCTTCACCAGAGCGCCCCGATAGCATTATTCCGATATAATAACTATTAGCAATGGCCAGAGTAGCTTCACCATTCGCAACAGCCATAATTTGCGCCCGATCATTTCCTTGAGGTTTTCTCGAAAAATTACTGACAAATCCCTTAGCCCATTCTTCAGTCTTATCAATACCATGATTTGAAATTAGGGATGCAACCAATGACTGATTGTACATATTACTTGAGCTGCGTATTGCGATTTTACCATTCCAATCTGGATTAGATAAATCTTCGTAAGATACTTCTTCCATTCTTTCTGGAGAAATTACTTCCGGATTGTAGTAGATAACTCGCGCTCTTTTGGCAATTGCTACCCACTCGTCGTTCGGACCTCTGAGATTTTTTGGAACTATATTTTTTACCTCTTCAGAGTTTATGGACCTAAAAAAACCTTCTTTTTGAATTCGCCATAGATTTCCAGCATCAACTGTAAAAAAGATATCAGCAGGCGAATCCTCACCTTCAGCCTTTAATCTCTCTAAAAGAGCATTTCCACTGCCAGAGATAATATTTACCTTTATGCCTGTCGAATCAGTAAATTCCGAATACAGTGCATCATCAGAATCATAATGCCTAGAAGTATAGATATTAACCTCTTGAGCTAGTGTATAATCCACACTGAAGGAGGATATAATTAGGATGGATAATGTTTTAAGAATTTTGTTCATGTATATTTTCACTTTTTTCTGTTGATTTTTAGAAATTGTATTTTACCGAAATGAGAATTATTCTCAATTAAATTCAAGAATGACAAACAATTAGAATAAAAAATAATAATAATGGAAATTTCTCGTCATAAGCTCTATTTCAAACCAATACCTGGTTTTGCCTTTGCATCGTTAATCTCGTTTCTTGCCAGTATTTTAGCTGTCTGGGTGGGTGAAAATATCTTAGGGTTTGAGAAATCACCCATTAGTGAAATTATGATGGCTATAATCCTCGGTATGTTGGTGGCTAACACCATGGATTTACCAGATTATTTTTTTTCAGGTCTCAAATTCTGTTCTTCTTTTATTCTTCGGTTGGGCATTATGTTACTTGGAATTCGACTCAGCTTGTTCAGCGCTGGCAAATTTACACTCATAGCTATTCCCTTCGTGTTAGCAGCCATAACTGTAGGTCTATTAGTAGTGAGATATTTAGGTAAAAAGATGGATTTATCCTTGCAGTTAACTGGTCTAATTGCTGTTGGTTCAAGTATTTGTGGAGCAACTGCAATAGTGGCAGCTGCCCCAATAATAAAAGCGAAAGAAACAGAAGTTGGATATGCAATTGCGTGTATTACAATCTTTGGCATAGTAGCTATGTTTTCTTACCCAATAATCGGAAATTTTTTATTTTCTGATAGACCAGAACTAGCAGGCCTTTTTCTCGGGGTATCAATTCATGAGACAGCACAGGTTGCTGGTGCTGGAATGATGTATCAAACACAATACAATGCTCCAATTGCCTTGGATTATGCAACTGTAACTAAACTAGTAAGAAATTTATGCATGATCGCTGTGATCCCTATTATTGGAATGCTTTATTCAAAAAAAAGTCGAAGCGAGATTAGCTCAAAACAATCATGGGTAAAAATGATACCTTGGTTCATATTTGGATTTGCAATGATGAGTGCCATACGATCAATTGGAGATATTGGTGATAAAGCATTCATGTTTATAGAAAGAGAGCAATGGCTTTCTATTGTAACAATTACCAAATTAACAGCAGAAAAATTATTACTCGTGGCAATGTCAGCTATTGGTCTTACAACTCTTTTTGCTGGAATGCGTGAAATAGGAATAAGACCATTCATACTAGGTCTTTTCGCAGCTGTTTTAGTGGGTATGACAGGATTAATTACTATATATTTTTTTGCAGATAATATAATTTTATATTTTGAGTAAGTCTGTAATTTCAGGTTAGTTGCGGACTATTAGAAATTTTTTTATATATTTGCCATNTCGCTNTTTTTTTATATTCTTGATTTATACTCAAAGAAAATAGGGTAAGGGATTGAAATAAATGGAATAACTTTATATTTNCATTCCTTNATCAATCATATTTGTTAAACATAAACTCGTTATCACCTTGCTCATAAGATAGTATTCCACATGTTGTGAGTTTAAAGTAACTATGCACAACACGAAAACTAAAGAAGATTGCTTATATAGGATCAAATCAACAGAGGTAAAAAATGTCAGACGAAAAAGTAACAGGAACCGTTAAATGGTTCAACGATAATAAAGGTTTTGGATTCATCGAACAAGAAGACGGCCCAGATGTATTTGTTCACCATACATCGATTCAAATGGATGGTTTTAAAACTTTGAAAGAAGGCCAAAAAGTCACCATGGAAGTAAGCCAAGGTGAGAAAGGCCCTCAAGCTGATTCTGTAGTCGCAGAATAGTAGCCCCCCAAGATTAAATCCCTGGCACCAATTCAAAGGTGCCACGGTTTTCTGTACCTAAATTAATTGCAATTAATCTCAAACTAATAGTAGATTTAATATTCAAGATCGTTGAGTTAAGAGTTGAAATTGAATCTGATATGTTTCCACACCCAAAACAATAACAAGAGAGAGATAAGATGACTTGGATTAGAACCATACCCTNNGAGGAAGCAGAGGGAAAAGTAAAAGATTTATATGAGCGAATCAAAGGCCCAAATAANAATGTGGATAANATAATGATGGCACATAGTCTCAGACCTCANAGTATGGAGGGGCATATGGCTTTATATAAGAATGTCCTTCATCATTCTAGAAATACCTTGCCAAAATGGTTGCTCGAAGCTATNGGAGTATGNGTGAGTATTATCAATCAATGTGAATATTGTATCGANCATCACTACGAGGGCATGCGAAAGTTAATAATGGATGATCAGAGATCAGAGAATATCCGAAAAGCTCTAGAAGAAGAAAAACCAGCTAAAGTTTTCAAGTCTAAAGAGTTAGCTATAATTAATTATGCTGTAAAAATTACCATTAATCCGCATGACATCTCACCAGAAGATATCGAAAAACTAAGAATCAATAATGTTGAAGATGGAGAAATCCTTGAAATAAATCAGGTAGCAGCATATTTCGCATATGCCAACAGAATGGTTTTAGGGTTAGGCATTAATAAATCTGGAGATATAATTGGACTGTCACCTAATGACGGTGATGATGAGAATAATTGGAGTCACTCATAACCAAAAATAGGGAAAGAATTTGAGAAAAGTACTCTGGGAGCCAACTTATGATCGCAAGAAAAAAACTGCGATGTATAGGTTCATGAAACAGCAGGGATTTAAAAATTATGATGATCTTTACCAGTGGTCGATTAACAAGAGATCCTTGTTTTGGGAGGAATTAGCTAAATTTTGTGATGTAAGGTTTTTAAAAAAGCAAAATTCTACCTTGGTCGCTGGGGAATCTATGGCACAAGATCGCTGGTTTGACGGGGCTGAACTCAATTTTGCTCAACATTTACTCAAACACAGTGGAACACGACCTGCAATAATCTTTGTCGGAGAAAATGATAAGAGAGAAGAGATCAGCTTTGATGAGTTAAGATTTCAAGTTGCATCCGTTGCTCATTTCCTAAAAAAATTGGGGCTAAAAAAAGGCGATTGCGTTGCAGCATTCTTACCTAATTGCCCAGAAGCAATAATTGCTATGTTAGCCTCTACCAGTCTAGGTATTATCTGGACATCTTGTTCACCAGATTTTGGTGTTGAAGGTGTAGTTGATCGTTTTGGNCAGATTAAACCTAAGCTATTTTTTTATTCTGATGGCTATTATTACAATGGAAAAGTTTATGATTCTTTAAAAATTGCAGGACAAATTTCAAATAAGATAAGTAGTATTNAACANGAGNTTGTTATTCCATTTATCGGCAAAGANTGNACTAANAATANGANTTCTCACAAAACATATTGGTCANATATAATAGAAATCGATGCCGACCTTCATTTTGAGTCTCTTCCTTTTGATCACCCACTTTATGTTTTGTATTCATCCGGGACTACAGGATCACCGAAGTGCATTGTCCATGGCGCTGGNGGAACACTTCTCCAACACCTNAAAGAGCATATCCTGCATTATGATATCGGAAAAGANGATCGTTTATTTTACTTTACTACATGTGGATGGATGATGTGGAATTGGATGGTNAGCGGANTAGCGACNGGCTCAACATTAGTCATATATGATGGATCTCCTTTTTATAATCATGGAAGTATATTATGGGATTTAGCTGAATCNGAAAATGTTACNGTCTTTGGCGTCAGTGCTAAATACATATCAGCGCAGGAAAAGGCGGCTATAAAACCAAGATNAACNCATGATTTATCTTCCATAAAGNCTATATTATCAACTGGTTCGCCTCTTGCTCCCGAGAGTTTTGATTATGTCTATAATGATATAAAGAGAGATATTCAGCTCTCTTCAGTATCAGGNGGAACAGANATTATCTCGTGTTTTGTTTCAGGNAATCCAGTCCTTCCTGTAATAAGAGGTGAGCTTCAATGCATGGGTCTCGGAATGGCAGTTGAGGTTTTCGATGATGATGGGAACTCCATAACTGAAAAAGATGGAGAGCTTGTTTGCACTAAATCATTTCCATCAATGCCAATATATTTTTGGAANGATCCAAATAACCATTTATACAAGAATNCGTATTTTAAAAAATATGAAGGTATATGGTGTCAAGGTGANTTTGCTGTAATTACTAAATCAAAAGGCATGATAATTCATGGGAGATCAGATACTGTCTTAAATCCCGGTGGTGTNAGAATAGGAACCGCAGACATATACAGTCAAGTNGAAAAATTTGACCAGNTATTAGAGAGCATAGTAATAGGTCAAAACTGGAATTATGATGTTCGTATAATTCTNTTTGTAGTTTTAAGAGAGNATATGATTCTGGATGATACACTCAAGAGTTCGATTCGTGCACTTATTAAAAAAAATACATCACCGAAGCATGTTCCGAGCAAAATAATTCAAGTAGATGAAATCCCAAGAACAAGAAGCGGAAAAATTGTGGAATTGGCTGTAAAGAAGACAGTTGANGGGCANGAAGTTGAAAATACCGCCGCAATTGCAAATCCTGAATGCCTNATAAAATTTAGAAATATTCTAGAATTGAGAAGTGATATATGAGCGACAAAGAAGAGAATCTAACTGGGTATGGAGTTTTTTATGAAAAGGATAAGATTTTGAGTAAGGGTATGGATCCTTTTGTTTATGAGGGNACTGTCAAGACTGAATGGATTGATATCAATGGACATATGAATGTGGCTTATTATGTAAGGGCTTTTGATCTTGCGATTGATACTCATTGGGCTGAATTAGGAATAACTGCTGATTATATAGAGAATGAGCAATGTTCTACTTTTTCAGTAGAATGTCATATTACCTATCAAAATGAGATGAGGGTTGATGAAGAATACAGAATTATTTCAGATATTCTTGCCTACGATGAAAAACGAATACATCTGTTTCAGACCATGTATAAGATTGGTGCAGAAGAGACAATAGCAACCGCCGAATGGATGAACTTACATGTCAATCTGAGGACAAGAAAGGTATGTGAGTGGCCAAAAACAGTTTTAGATAACCTGAGAAAAGTCAGTCACACTCACAAAGACAGAAAATGGCCGTCTGAAGCTGGAAAGAGAATGAGCATAAAGAATCCAATCTTTTCATTGGACTGAGAGAGGTTTCATAGCTCTACTTGTATGCTGGAAGTGTGATTTTTATAGTGAAGTCTTTTTTTGTTGTAATGGCTTCAATATGGCCTTTATTCCATTCGACTGCTGATTTAGCGATGGCCAGTCCCAGACCAGTTCCAGTAGAATCACCTGCTTGAGCACTTGGATGGCGATAGAAAGGTTTAAAAAGTTTTTCCTTGTCAGAGTCTCTTATTCCCTTTCCTTCATCTGTAATACTTATTATTATATTTTCGGAGTAATTTTTTATTTTGCATTGGATGGGTGAGTTATTGGGACTGTATTTAATGGAATTTCGAATAACATTTTCCAGGGCACTTCTGATTCCATCTTCATAGCCAGAGATTAATATATTTTTTTCTGATTCTAAGATAATTTCATTATTATGATTTGGATTATTTTTATATTCAAAATTGATGTCATTGATAACATCTGCTGCAAGCTCTGCGATATTGAATATAGTTGTCTTTTCATTGCCT
>PBAE01000005.1 GCA_002715745.1 Woeseiaceae bacterium | reverse complement strand
TAATAAATCACGCCATCCTTGACGACAATTTCAACGTTCGCCATATTTTCGATATTAGAAAGTGGATTACCATCGATCACTATAATATCCGCTAACTTTCCAGGTTCAATGGTACCTAATTTATCAATCTGGCCGAGAATCTCAGCATTAGTCTTTGTTGCTGCTGATATTACTTGAATTGGGGTCATACCGCTATCAACAAGCGCCGACATCTCAAACCACATCGCATCTGAGTGAAAATTCATCGGTGATGCCGCATCAGTCCCAACACCCATGTATGCGCCAGATTCAATAAATTGTCTAGCTGCAATTTTTGAATTCCTGATCTCTAAACCGATTTCATCAAAATATGAAAGTCGATGAAAATTTTTGAATGAATCAATAACTTCATTGTAAATATCCTCCGGCATGTCTTTTCTATGAACGGGATCATGCAGCCTCTCAGGAAAATCCACTGTTTCTGGATATATCCAAATGCGATGTGAAATAGTTTGAACAATAGGTATTTTTTTATGCGCTATATCTGAGAGAAGCTCTTGATCATAAGGAGGATTTCGTCCAGANCCAACATGTTGAAACACATCAACACCCGCATTAATTGCCGCTCTTATATCNTCAGGGTCATATAAATGAGCATGCACTTTTATATTATGCTTGNGCGCCTCTTTGACCACTGCATANTAATCTTCNTGAGTCATACCNTCCCATAATTTTATTACATCAGAGCCNTTCTCAATGTTTTTTCTCGTTTCATTAACTGCCTCTTCAGTTGTGGTGATAACTGTTTCGTATTCTGGTGGAATTCCATCCCATGANACCCTTGTTATCCATGGGCCCGATACAGTCAGGCGCGGTCCTGGTNTCTCCCCCCTNCGAATTTTTTCTCTNAATTCTAAGATCTGAAATGGTGTGCCGAGGTCGATTGCACTAGTAACCCCTGCTCTCAACATTTGTTTTGCGGCGATTGGCATAACATCATTNATTCGTTCAATTCCATTTAGGAATTTGTAATAGCGTGTATAGTCACCGTGACCGATCAAGTCAGTATGAACATGTGCGTCTATTAGNCCAGGCATAATCGTTCTGCCTCCNATGTCTATCACTACAGCATTATCCGGTATTACTACGCTGTCCGATTCACCGACNTNAACTATGACNCCATTTTTNATGATGACGGTAGCANGATGAATTGGTTCTGCCTCATAACCATCCAATAACATCCCACCCACAAANGCAACGGATTGACTGGGACGNAGGGATTCTTGAGCATAANNACAACTCCAAGNAANAACTAAAAATATAAGAATTTTCACTAATTTCATATCAAGTTTTTCCATGATTTTTTTATAACTAAAAATAGATTATTATNTAATTATTAACTTTGTCATAGGAAAATACTAATGAAAAAAATAATTACTCTCTTTTTAACAGTTTTATTGTTCTCGAATATTTACGGCGANACAGATTACTCTGAAATTGAAAAAAAAGTTGCAAGTGCATCAAACTTTTTCAATAAAGCATACGAGACNAATGATGTTGAGGCATATTTTTCANTNTATGAAAAAAATGCCATGATTTATTTTTATGGCGAACGATGGACAGTTTCTGATTATTATGATTACTGGAAAAATAACATGGTTGGGGCTGGTGGTGGTGTTGAAAAAAATGCCACATCAGATATACAAATTAAAGTCGCACCAGATGGTAATACGGCTGTTATTTCTTTCTATATCGACAATCGTTCAAGATCACCAGAGGGTGATATTAATGAAGAAAAAGGTTATGAAACTGAAGTTTGGTCTAAAGTCAAAGGTGAGTGGAAGATTATTGCTTTACACTACAGTCTGATTCCTTGAGGTAATTTAATCTTCAGCTGCAACTAGATCAGGAGGTAGTACTCTATTTCTACATGAAAATATTTACCTTATTGATTGCCGTTATGACAATTACAAGTTGTTCTCAGTTATTTATGCAGCCTATCGATGGTTGCAAGTCTGACGATGAACTCACAGTCTATTGTGGCTTTCGAAATCCTGAAGATCTCGCCCTTACTCCTGATGAAAAATTCCTGATAGTTTCAGAATTTGGAGGAATGTCGCCATTGGTTGAGATGTCTCCAGGAAAATTAAGTCTTTTTGATCTTCAAAATAAAATGAAATTAGAATTATCAATTATATTTGGTGATAACGAGTGGGGCTCTAGAAATTGTACCAGAGATAAAAGTATTCCTTTTGGTCCTCATGGTATTGATTTGATCACAAGAAAAGATGGTAGACATCAATTAGCCGTTGTAAGTCATTATCCAACTGAAAGCATAGAAATGTTTGAACTTCAATACGATGAAAATTGGGTCCTAGAATGGAAAGGATGTATAAATATTGAAAATCAATATTACTTCAATGATGTTTCATTAGATGATGATGGAAATTTCTATGCTACACATATGTTTGATTCCAATTATTCAATGATCAATCTTGCTTGGAATGTTTTTGCAAAATCAAACACAGGTTTTGTTGTAAAATGGATAAAAGACAATAAATTTGTGAAGCTGGAGTATACAGCTGGCTCTTTTCCAAATGGCATCGCACTTGATCAAGAAAATAATAATCTTGTGGTAAATTATAATTTCGGTGATAAAACAATACTATTCGACATGGATAATCAAAATCAGATTGGAATCTTTGAGTATAATTCTCCTGATAATGTAATAATAAAAGATGAATTTGTATGGGTGACAAATCATGACCACTTTGCAATATCTGCACTCAGATGCAGTAAAAAAACCAATTGCACGCTGCCTTTTTCAGTAAATCAAATTTCCTTAAAGAACCTTTCACTAATAAATTCCTATAAATTTAAAAGCAATAATATGGGCACAGGAACAGTTGCTTTGCCTCATCAAGGTTCTTTGTGGATAGGATCCTATCGCTCGGACAGAATTGCTGAGGGTAGGTTATAAAATGAAAAAACTATTCCCGGCTACTTGGTTATCAAGTAGAAATTACAAGCATATTCAAATTGTAATAACTCTGTTTATGGTGACACTCTCTGCTTGCTTACCAAGAGAATATAGAGAAGAACTGACACTTCAGCAATTACTTAATACAACATCATCACCAAGTGAGCCTGTACTAAATAAATATTTCTTGCCTGTAGGCAAAAATGCCGCTGCATTGCATGAGTTTTCGGGTGCAATAGTGATTCCTGAACACTCTATGATTAGTGACCCAAAAGAAATACTTCCAACAGATATTAATGGAAAAAAACCCCAATTATTTCCTGGAGTAGAGCTGGAGTTTATCTCAAATGATGAATATTTGATTCCACTTGAACGCGACATCATTATACCCTCTGATTCGGACAGCTACTGGCAAATTCAAGTCTCTCCTGGTCGTGTTTGGTCGGAGTCAGGTGATGGAAATCTGTCGCGCGCATCGTTTCCATTTTTATTAACCAGTATTATTGAGAATGAGTCATACAATGGTGTCGCAACTTTTCTTTACAACGAAAATTCATTGTCTTCAATTCGCTACCAGATAGTTAGCCACCTATCTCCTTTTGTAATAAAGAAAGGTTTTTTCGCCACCGGCCAAACCAAAGTGAGTTACAAGCCCATTTCTTACATCAATTCTGATGTTGTGAAAGATTTTAAGAATGAAATTACGTCGAAGTTACCATGGCGAGATTGGGAAGAACTCGAGCAAATTTATGGAAAAGATTTATTTATCAATTTCGACTCTGGAATTGAACAAACACTGACTCTGACAAGCGGATTGATCATTGATGGAACGGTTTATGTTCGCTCGATGGATACGCCATTTGGTCCTTATCCTTATCCGCATGAAATGCGACATGGCGTGTGGTCAGTAACGAAATCTGCTGCTGGAATGCTCACCTTGATGCGGATGGCACATAAGTATGGCTATGAGATTCTCGACTATCGCATCAATGATTATCTAGATATCAATGCTAAACATGATGGATGGGAGAATGTGACATTTCGTAATGTATTTAGCATGGCTACTGGTATTGGCACAGGCACTCACAACATAACACCAAATATTATTGGTGTGGGCGATGCGAGCCGCCCGCAAAATAATGCAGGATTTGATGAATACATGGATTGGTACTTTGCACCTACCTTGGAGGAAAAACTTGATGAGGTTTTTAAAGTGCCAAATTATCCTTGGGGTCCTGGTGAGCATGCTCGATATCGTGATAGAGATATTTTTGTTGGGTCTGCGGCATTGGAGTCTCTGCTTCGAGAAAAAGAAGGTGATGATGCTGATCTTTGGCAAATGATGGTTGATGAAGTCTATCAGCCAATTGGTATCCAGCACATCTCTATGACTCATACCCGTGAAAAAAATGAGCGTGGAACTCCAATGTTGGCGTGGGGTATTTATGTATCAATAGATGATATTGCAAAGATTTCAATGCTTATTCAAAATGGCGGAATGCACAATGGAATACAATTATTGAGTCAGGAAGGAATCTCTGAAGCTCTTTATGAAACTGAGATTCGNGGTTTNCCNACAGGTGAGTCAAACATTCATGGAGCTAAATCTTATCATTTAACGCTTTGGCATGAAAACTTCAAGACTCAGGATGGAGGNGTTCATAATGCACCTCGGATGTCTGGTTATGGTGGAAATATTGTGCAACTTATGCCGAATGGCATTATTGGATTTCGCATTGGTAACGGTGGTGACAAAAAGCTTGAGCAAATGACTATTATCGCTGATCAAATTCGATCATTTGATGAACATAGAAGAAATAAAATAACAGGAAAAATGAAATAGGGACTGAAACTAAAATGTCCATACTATAGATTGGTGTTTTATAATGAATTTTGTATTTTCATTTCGTATTTGGTCATTGGTTGTATTTTGCATTTCCTCTGAGCGCAAAATATAAGCCGCCAACATAGAGACTGACATGTAAGTAGTCTTTTAGAATTACATCCATAAAACTATTTGGCATCATTATCCAAATCACACCCGTGACGACACACGTCATTGTTATTCCACTGAAACGCGTCAATACATCGGCGAGCTCACTTATCAATCCTTGAGTGAACATAATTCCTGCAACACCTCCCACAATCAATCCCACTGCTGAGCCAACTTCTCCGTATGCAACAAACCACCATACTATGTATGGCAATCCGAATACCTCGGCTGTTGTCTCATTGACAGGAAATTTACTCAGACCTTGTTGAAGAAATACGATTGANAGAGGTATTCTCAGTAAAAATGTTGCAAATGGTGCAGGAACCTTTGGAATTTTCATAACNGNCTCCTTGGGAAATTTCAGCCTGAATTTTAACATATAAGAGCTTAACGACCTCAATCTCTGGAAACATATTTTATCGTATAATTAGTAAAAAATTCTCTCATTGAATAGTGAAGAAATAGTTCATAGTGGGAAATTAATTTATAATTAAGTTATGCAAAAACACAATATAAATATCTCAAGTGTATTAGTTATAGGTACCGGTGGTGCTGGTTTACGATCTGCAATTGAGGCAAAAACAAGAGGCCTTGATGTAACAATAATTGGGAAAAGACTAAAAGAAGACGCCCACACGGTGCTTGCGGCAGGAGGAATTAATGCAGCTTTCGGTAATGTGGATAAAGATGACTCATGGGAACAGCATTTTGCCGACACTATGATCGAAGGATACAGACTATCTGAGCCCAGGACTGTTGAAATCATGGCAAAAGAATCTCCTGAATTAGTTCGAGAAATTGATAAATGGGGTGCGAATTTTGCGAAACTTGATAATGGTGAAATTGATCAGAGATTCTTCGGAGCACACACTTACAGGAGAACATGTTATTCCGGAGATTATACTGGTAGATCCATTCTTAACGCCCTAATAAAAAAGACTAAGGAGCTCAATATTCCAATATATGACTCTCAGTATGTCACTGAGATTCTTGTTCATGAGGGCGTATGTTTCGGTGTTATGGCGTTTGAAACAAAGAGTGGTGAGAGGACAGTTTTCTTAGCTGATTCAGTCATTCTTGCTGCTGGTGGACATACACGAATATGGCGCAAAAGTTCCTCGAGAAGGAATGAAAATACNGGAGATGGTTTCCTACTCGCTCTCAGAGCTGGTTGCAGTCTTATGGATATGGAATTAGTGCAGTTTCATCCAACTGGAATGGTCATTCCCGAAGAAATGGCAGGAACTCTTGTAACTGAGGCTGTAAGGGGAGAAGGAGGAAGGCTCTATAATTCTCTTGGTGAGCGATACATGAAAGAATATGACGCAGAGAGAATGGAGCTGTCAACCAGAGACAGGGTCGCAATAGCNAACTACAAAGAAATTACGGAAGGGAGAGGNTCTCCCAATAATGGAGTTTATTTGGATATAAGTCATAGGTCTAAAGAATTCATAATTGAAAAGTTACCGAGAATGTATCGACANTATCTGGATACTCTTATGATAGACATATCAGAACANGCGATGGAAGTATCCCCGACTGCTCATTATTCAATGGGTGGAATTTTAGTTGATCCAGATTCACATCAAACAGAAGTAGAAGGACTGTTCGCTGCAGGTGAGGTAACGGGTGGTTTGCATGGAGCGAATAGACTTGGAGGCAATTCTCTTGCAGAAATTCTGATTTTTGGTAAAAGGGCTGGAAAATATGCTTCAGAAAGGTCAATCAGTATGGATACCCAGAAAAGGTCCAAGGAAAAAATTTCTGTCGCTCATGAGAGAATTGACAATTACATAAAGCCNGGTAGTTTTATGGCCAGACCATTACAAAGGAAGCTCAGAAATATAATGTGGGAAAATTGTGGTGTTGTTAGAGATAACGAGAGACTTGAGTTAGGTTTAAAAGAAATAGACAAATTAAGTGAATGTCTCAGTGATCTCGATGTAAGNCCTGATTCTGAGGGCTTTGAAGATTTAGTTCTTGCTTTTGATCTGGAGGGTTCAATTGTTTCAGCTAAAGCAACGATGCTATCTGCTCATTCAAGAAAAGAGAGTAGAGGTGCTCATCAAAGATCAGACTATGAGAAATTGGATTGTGAGTATGATTTAAATTTTATTACAAAATTAAATGAAAAAAATAAAATGGAAGTTTTTGAAAGACCACTCAGCCAAATATCAGCGGAATTAGACAAATTGATATCAGAAACCAAAATAGACGATAACATCGAAGGAAAACTACTAGAGTAGTATCCTTCTAGGAAAGATCCTCCAGATGAATAAAAATATAGTCTCAGTAAATAGTCTCTCTAAGTACGGTGAAATTTTTCAAATTGTTGGTGTTATTGGACTGATTGCATCCTTGCTATTTGTGGGTATGGAGCTACGACAATCTCACAAAATTGCTCTGGCTGAACAACAACAGCAGAGAATGGATACTTTCATCAATATTATCAATAATCTCACGACTAATGGTTACGCACATCAAGTTGATGAATTTACGGAAGCCTCAATGTCAAAAAGAGAAATCATCTATCACAATTTATGGCATCAACTCTGGCATATTTATGAGGCTGATTTTTTAAGATATCGGTTAGGATTAATGGATGAAAATATTTGGGAATCAAAACTCTCTATAATGAGCAGAGGATANAGTCCAAACGACATCACTAAGTGTGAAGCCATGAAGAGAGTATGGAATGTACGCAAAGGACAGCTGGATAAGGAATTCATAAATCTAATTGAATCCTTCTCCGACACATGTGTTGAATAAAATGATAAGGGAATATCAAATCATTATCGCGGGTCTACTAGTAGCGGTTGGATTGTATTTTGGCTTGAAAGAATCTAACTCAGAGTATCAACCCACTGACTTTGATCAATGTGTTAATGCGCTGTTGAATGCAGAAAAAATTGGTGAAAAGAAATATATAAAAGATTACAAAGTTATGTCACGAGCAGAAATACAAATATTCTGTGCGAATAGGAAGCTTACTAAATTTTGATTGTTTCTTTTAAATTCTAGAATAGACTCCGAAGATAAAGCATGAATTAATGGGGGTAGTAGAAGAGTTACTTCTTTGTTAAGACTTGTTGTCCACATATAAAAAAAGGGAAACAACGTAAATGCTGNAATCCCNTATTTATAGTGTGGCCAGGGGCAGAATCGAACTGCCGACACGCGGATTTTCAGTCCGCTGCTCTACCAACTGAGCTACCTGGCCATGATGTTGTATTCTACAGTCCATATCTGAAAAGCACAAAGACAATGTGCCTCAATAGATTAGATAGCGATATCTTATTAAATTATCTTATCTGCCGAATTGTATGGATAGCCAAGCTCATTGGCAACGGCTTCAAAATTTATCGATCCTTCGTGAACATTGAGTCCATTTTTAAGGTGTTCATCATTTTTTAGAGCACTTCGCCAGCCACTATTTGCCAGTGATTTTATGAAAGGCAATGTTTCATTTGTAAGGGCGAATGTTGATGTTCTTGGAACCGCGCCTGGCATGTTTGTTACACAATAGTGAACAACATCGTCAACAACATAAGTTGGCTCAGCATGTGTCGTTGGTTTGCTGGTCTCAAAACAGCCGCCTTGATCTATTGAAATGTCCACCATTACAGAGCCAGAACGCATTTGTTCTACCTGTTCTTTTGTCACCAGTTTAGGAGCCGCAGCTCCAGCAACAAGCACCGCCCCTATAACTAAGTCTGACTCGACTACTAATTCGTTGATTAATTCTTTTGATGAAACTCGTGTTATCACTTTATCGCCAAATCTATTGCTCAACTCTTTAAGTCTGTCAGCAGATAGATCCAGAATAGTTACTTGTGCCCCAAGTCCAATAGCCATCTCAGCCGAATGAGCTCCCGATACGCCTCCACCAATTATTAATACCTGTCCAGGTTTTACTCCAGGAACCCCTCCAAGAAGAACCCCTCTGCCGCCATTTGCTTTTTGTAATGCATAGGCACCTGCCTGAATTGACAGTCTTCCTGCAACAGCACTCATTGGTGTTAATAGAGGAAGTGAGCCATTGTCTGCAGTAACCGTTTCGTAGGCAATGGCTGTAACACCAGATTTTACAAGTGCTGCTGCCTGTTCTGGATCAGCGGCTAGATGTAAGTATGTGAAGAGTACTTGACCAGATTTTAACATCTTGCATTCGTCTAGCTGTGGTTCTTTTACCTTAATGATAAGCTCAGAGATATCGAATACCTCTTTAGGTGTCGATAGAATCGAAGCGCCTGCATCAATGTAATCTTGATCTGTCATCCCAATACCCATCCCGGCATTGGTTTCAACAAACACCTCATGCCCTTCATCAACAAGCTCTTTCACACCGGAGGGAACCATTCCAACTCTATATTCAAGTATCTTTATTTCCTTTGGAACACCAACCTTCATTGAAATCTCCTAGAAATTTAATTTAGATTAATTTGCAATATAACCTCGATATCATGCAATTTTATTGCTGAATAATATNTTATTTTATATAATATTAGTATTATCTGTCTTTATATATATTATTTTTAGAATTAAATTGTGATTTTATGGACCATTTTGATAAAAGACTGCTTTCAATACTACAAACTAACGGCCGAATGAGTAATGTTGAGCTTTCAGATGCTGTTAATTTGTCTGAATCGGCCTGTCTCAGAAGAGTGAAATCTCTTGAAGAAAGGGGCTTTATTGATAAATATGTGGCACTGTTAGATCAAAAAAAGGCAGGGCTGACAGACACTGTTTTCGTACACATTGTTCTTAAGCGTGAGGAAAAAAGTGAGCTATTGGCTTTCGAAGAGGCTGTTAAAAAAATACCTGAAATTCTTGAATGCTACCTAATGACAGGTGAATTTGACTATTTGTTGCACCTTGTTGTAGCCAATATGGCCGATTTTGAAAGATTGCATAATGAGTCGCTGACGCAGCTTCCGGGNGTATCCAGGGTAAATTCGAGTTTCGCAATTCGTACAGTACAAAAAACAACTGCACTGCCAATTGATTAATTAATCGTCAGATGGCACGTATTCTTGTGGCACAGAAGAGCCCTCACCGAAGAAATATTTTTCCATCTCTTTTTCAAGAAATTTTCTAGCTTCTGGTTCAATCGGTGTTAATCGATATTCATTGATGAGAATAGTCTGATGACCCAGCCATTGAGCCCATGCTTCTTTACTGACCTCTTGATAAATTCGTTGACCTAAATCACCAGGATAAGGAGCGTAATCAAGACCCTCTGCTTCTCTCTTTAATAAACAGCAATTCACTTTTCGAGACATTTATAACCTCATCTAACTTGTTCTAATAATTTTTTGACTGGTGAAGCCATGCCCACCTCCTCTGGATGATTTAACTCATACCAGAATTCATTTTCATTAAGATCTAATTTACATGAAGAGCTGTCGATACGCACNTCTACTGGACAAATATCCATTGTGTAATGGCTAAATGCATGGCGCATAGGGTTCATTTCAGATATTGTTTCTGGTGCTGTCTCCAGTCTTTTTTTGATCCATCCATCAATCGGTGAATTATTTTTCAGTTCAGGTAGACTGGACAATCCGCCCCAGATACCATAATCAGGTCTTTTTTCGAGTAAAATTTTATTTTTTTTCCTCAATAGAACAAGATTCAATCGATGATGAGGTTTGACTTTAGCTGGTTTTCGTGTTGGAAATTGATCTTGTTGATTCATATGTTTAGCCACACATTTTTTTTTGAGCGGGCAATCCATACAATTGGGTTTTGATCGAGTACAAATTGTGGCACCCAGGTCCATCATTGCTTGAGTATAATCTGCCATTCTTTTTTTTGGCAAATGTTGCTCAGCAAAATGCCAAAGCTTATTTTCAATCTTTTTTATTCCAGGCCAACCCTCAATGGCATGGAAGCGTGCCAACACTCTTTTGACATTTCCATCAAGAATTGGGTGTCTTTGGTTATCAGAAAGTGAAAGAATTGCGCCTGCTGTGGATTTTCCAATACCAGGCAATTCAACTAATCTATCAAAATCCAAGGGAATCATACCGTTGTATTCTTCTTGTACAATTTTGCTTGTTTTGTGCAAGTTTCTTGCTCGTGCATAATAACCCAGACCTGACCAATGATGCATGACTCTGTCGGTCGAAGCAGATGAAAGTGAATAAATATCGGGAAAAGAATCCATGAAACGCAAATAATATGGTGTGGCAGTATTAACCTGAGTTTGTTGTAACATAATTTCTGATATCCAGACGCGATAGGGAGAGGGATTTATTTGCCAAGGCAGATCCTTTCGTCCGGATTCATCAAACCAATTCAATACCAATTCTGAAAAATTAAATTTGCTTCTTGTTTTAGTGGTCATGAAAAAATAAATTCCAGTTACTGATAAATTAAGTTTTTTCTGATTGATTCTCTTAATCGCTCTTCTTGCTTAAGCAAGGTATCTTCAACGTCAATGCGAAAAATATTTTCAATGTCAGGCCGAAACTCCAATTTCCCGTCTTGATTCCTTACACGAATAGGTAGGGGCTCATTACTAAAATCTAAAAATTCTTCATCTGTCATTTTCAATAAAGATTTTAACTTATCATCAAAAGTGGCCTGAATACTATAATCTACAGACATCGAATTAAAATTTATGCTCCCACTACCAGTTATATTTGAGTAGGGCATATTCATTTTAAAATCATCATCGATAAAGATACCATCAATGATTTTACCTGTTATCTGAACACTGAATTCTTGCTTAATGCTCTTATCACTGTATTCAGGTTCTTCATCACGTTTGTAGATTGCCCTTGCAGATCGGAGCTTGTGAAAAATATCATTATCTTTCCATAGAGCANTATCTATGGAGAATTCCAATTTTCCATTTATGTTTTCATTTAATGCCGACCAGGAATCTGCTGATGACTCTATATCTAGGTTTCCATAAATGCGCCCTTCTAAGTCAAAATGTGTTGAGAGAAGCGTATCTATATTAGTTGAATTGAAATCGTTAAATTTGCTGTCGATGTCAAAACCATCGATTAAAATCGCTATTGCAACTGATTGTTGTGTGATTAATTTTTTGCTGTTTATTTGAATTTTAAGNTGGTCAATTTTTATAAAGCCTTCACTATCAATTCCGTCAGTCTCTTTGATGAAAAGATTTTTTGCATTGAATTCTAGGCGTGGGAAAAAATTAATACTTACTTTTTCTCGAATAATCAATTCATATTCTGTGAATGTTTTGGAAGTCCATGAAATAAATGGACGCAAGTCAAAGATCTTGCTTGATGTAATGAGCAAGAATGCACAAAGGAAGAGAAAAGATGTCAAAACAAATAGTGCTTTGCCAAGCATTTTCAAAAACAATGTATTCATAAATTTAAAATTGACGTAAATCTTTTAAAAATTGAATGATATCTTGTTTTTTTTCCATTGTCTCAACCAGTGCTGAGCCCACAATTGCACCATCTGCATACTGACCAATCATAGAAACATCCCTCGCGGATCGTACTCCGAATCCTGCGCATACTGGTAAGTCACTCATCTCTGATATTTTGCTTAAATAAGAAGTCAAATTTTTTGCCAAGCCTCTGTCACTTCCGGTTATTCCGGTCATTGTTACAGCATAAATAAAACCTTTTGAGGCTTCACTCAGGGTAGCCATTCTTCCCTCTGGTGTTGTGGGTGATATAAGTTGAATCAAACCTAAATCTTCTTTATCGAGCTCATATCTTAATTCATCACTTTCCTCCAATGGGAGATCTGGAACAATAAAACCACAAACACCTACATCTCTGGCTCTGCGCACCAACTTATCATAACCGAAAGCCATTAGAGGATTTAGGTAAGACATAAATACAATGGGCGCTTTTAATTGTGATTTGACAGTGTCAATTTCATCAAATATCCACGATAGTGACACTCCATTCTGTAGTGCCTCATGGCTTGATCTCTGAATAGTCATTCCATCTGACATAGGATCAGAGAATGGAATGCCTACTTCAACAACGTCTCCGACACTGCTTATTTTAATTAGATCAGACTTAAATTGATCCATAGAAGGATAGCCNGCTGTAAAAAAGGGAATCAGTGCCACACCTGATTTACTTTTGGCATACTCTANGCTTTTCGTTATATCAGCATGACTGGTCATTGAAAATCTCCTTATATATATTTCGAGAGAGTGGACATGTCTTTATCGCCTCTTCCAGAATTGCCTATTAATATATTTTTGTTTGGATTTTTGTCAGCCCATTTTTTTGCGGCTGCGAATGCGTGTGCTGTCTCGAGTGCAGTGAGTATACCTTCTGTTTGGCAAAGCTCAGATAATGCATCAAGTGCTTCCTTATCTTGAGCACTGACGTATTGAATTCTCTCAATAAACTGCAATAAGGCGTGTTCAGGTCCTACACCAGAATAATCAAGACCAGCAGAAATTGAATGTGTTTCCTGAACCTGACCATCCCTATTTTGTAAAATAATTGTAAAGGCGCCCTGCAAGACACCGGGCGTGCCTGTAGCAAGACTTGCGGCATTCTGACCTAAGCCAGATCCAAGTCCACCTGCTTCAACCCCTATTAACTCAACATCTTCTTCTTGTATAAATGGATAAAACATACCAATGGCATTAGATCCTCCGCCTACACAGGCAAAAACAGCATCTGGGAGACGTCCTGCTTGCTCTAACATCTGTTTCTTTGATTCAATACCGATGACAGATTGAAACTCTCTCACCAAAAATGGATAAGGATGGGGGCCAACCGCAGAACCAATTATGTAATAAGTATCCATTGGATCGGAAACCCATTCTCGCATTGCCTCATCAATTGCCGCTCTTAGTGTCCTGTCTCCAGATTCAACAGAAACTACCTCAGCACCTAATTGTCTCATACGATCGACGTTTGGAGCCTGTCTTTCAATATCTACGGCTCCCATATATACGCAACAGGGAAGTCCGACTCTGGCGCATGCCGCAGCGGATGCGACACCATGTTGACCGGCGCCCGTTTCAGCAATCACTCTTTTTGCACCGAGTTTTTTTGCTAACATAGCCTGACCGATGGCATTGTTGATCTTATGTGCACCAGTGTGCGCCATATCCTCTCTCTTTAACCAAACATTGGCACCCCATGATTGGCTTAATTGAGGCGCAAACGTCAATGCTGTTGGTCTGCCTACCCAATGATTTAGTTCTTTATGCCAATCTTCCATGAAGTTTTTATCGTCAAGATATTGTTTCATACCTTCTTCTAGTCTCGAAAAGGCAGGTACTAGTGTCTCCGGAATGTATCTGCCACCAAATGGCCCAAATCTTCCCATTTCATCCGGAAATTCACCTGCTAATGTTTTTTTGTATAGCAACGCTTTTTGTCGATCATCAATATTTAATTTCATTTTTATAACCTACTCTTTTGCATTTTTTATAAATTTCTCAATCAAGGTGATATCTTTTTTACCTGGCGATGCTTCTACCGCGCTTGAGACGTCAACCCCAAATGGTCTAACTTTAGTGATGGCTTCTGAAACGTTCAGATGACTCAATCCTCCAGCTAAAATCATCTTCCTATTTTTTGAATAATTTGCTGCTTTGTCCCAATCTACAAGTTCACCCTTGCCGCTTCTTTTGCCCTCATAAAGAAATATTTTTTCTGATGGAAATTCCATGTTTTCTTGATTTTCACGATATACAGGCCATTTCTCGATAGCATCTGGCACAGATAAAAAGGAAAAATCACTGAAATCAGTTTGAANAACATCTGGTTTAAACTCCTCTATCACCTNAGTCCAGTCAGAAAGCTCCGGTTTATAAAAGACAGCAACTCGTTTAATGCGACCATCCGTGTCTTGAGAGATATTTATCGCTTTATCAATTGAAACTTTTCTTACTGAATCAACAAATACAAAGCCGAGTGCATCTGCACCTGCCTCAATTGCAGCCAATACATGCTCACGTTCACTGAGACCACAAATTTTTACAAACGTATCCATTATTTTTGCTTGCGCCCAATCTTTAAAAAATCTTGTAGAATAACTTTTGGCTGATCTGTTCTCATGAATGTCGAGCCAATTAAAGCGAGATCATAGCCATCACTCCTAATTTGCATTATATTCTCTCTGCTTTTTATGCCGCTCTCGGCAACCTTAAGAATACTCTCTGGTATTTCTCTTGCTAACGATGAAAATCTTTGTAAGTTTACATCGAGTGTCCTTAAATCTCTGGAATTAATTCCAAACAATAATTGTTGTGTTTCTAATCTTTTTGAATACTTTGCATTTTCGAGTAGCGATAATGATTTTTTTAGATCTTCTTTTCCAAATGATTCCAATAAGACAAACATGGAATGATCGAAAGCACAATCCAGTAAATTATTTAATTCTTTTCGGTTGAGAAAATCAGAAATCAATAAAACACCGCTTGCGCCATACTGACGAGACTCTATAATTTGCCTGACATCGACCAAAAAATCCTTCCGCATTATTGGAATTGAAGATTTTCTTGTCCCAATCGCAACCTCATTGAGATGCTTTATATGACCATCAAACTTTGTCGGTTCAGTTAATACTGATATCGCTGCTGCACCGCCATGGATATATTCATGTGCTTGTTTTAGGCAGTCTAATTCCGATGAGGTAAGTCTTCCTTCCGCTGGAGAAGTTTTCTTTATTTCCGCAATGATGTCAAAAGTATTTAATTCAAATTTGTATACAGGTGAGCCTAATTTGTCATCAGGAATACTAGCAGGGAGAGAATCTGCTCTGATTTTACTGGATTGGTACATGCTTTTAAGAAAATTTTTCATGGTCAAATAAAAAATCTCTTAAAGTTATTCAGATATTTCTCAGCTTTTCCTGAGTCAATGACTTCTGTTGCAATGATGACTCCATCTTTAGGATTTGAAGTTTTTCCTATCAGCTCCATTATGAGTGATACACCCATGACAAGTGCATCACGGTGAGGGCCTTTATCCTGACATGTGAATACGCGTTCTAATTCTCTGGCGTTATAGTCCGCATCATCTCCTAAAAGACGTTCAGCTTGACACACAGGCAATCCAAAATCACTTGGATGACGGACGTGTTTCTTAATATTCCCTGGAGTAACTTCATACATCAAAAACTCACCCATTGGCGTAGCTTCATCCCAACCTTCAGCGCCATGAACTACAAATGCCTTTTTTATTGGCATACCTGTGAGGGTTTCAGCCATTAATTTTGCGGCGCGCTCACTAAAAGCTCCGATTAGTTGGAATGGTGGAGCAGCCGGGTTACTCAGGGGGCCTAACATATTGAATACAGTTCGAACTGCTAATGTATTCCTTACTGGCATGATCGCCTTCATGGCTGGATGAAATGCAGGAGAAAATAGAAAAGTGAATCCAATTTTGTTGAGTGCTTCCAAAGCAGATTTCTTATCTTGAGGAAATTTCATGCCAATATGCTCCAGCATGTCTGCGCTTCCGCATTTACTTGAAACAGATCTATTGCCATGCTTAACTATTTTGATCCCGCACGCAGCTGCAAGTAATCCTGTCCCAGTCGAAAGATTTAAACTTCCCGAACTGTCCCCTCCTGTTCCTACAGTATCAACTATGGGTTCATGAAGAGGAATTTCTGGCTGGATTGCAAGAAAACGCATGGCATTTGCAAAACCCCTAATTTCATCTGCTGTTTCGCCTTTCGCTCTTAATCCAGCTAAAAGAGCACCTGAAAGTATCGGGGATATCGTTTCATTGGCCATAGCAATCATTAACTTATACGACTCTTCTTCTGACAAAGAATTACCATCAAGCAGGCGATTGAGCATATTCGAATAGTTTTTGCTCACTTTACATACCTCAAGAAATTATGGACCAACCTTGGTCCCTCAGGTGTCAGTATGCTTTCAGGATGAAACTGAACACCCTCTATAGGAAAGAATTCATGTCTAACTCCCATTATTTCTCCTTCTTCTGTTTTGGCTGATACATGCAGTTGATGGGGCATGGAACTTTTATCTGCAGATAACGAATGATATCTTCCGGCTGTGAATGGCAGTGACATATTTTTAAAAATAGTCTGATTGTCGTGTTCGATTTGAGATGTTTTTCCGTGCATTAACTTTTCTGCACGAATAATTTTACCTCCAAAAAATTCAACTAAACATTGGTGACCGAGGCAAACACCCAGTATGGGATGAGTTTGGTAAAATGATTCAATAACTTTAATTGATATGCCCGCATTTTTTGGATTTCCCGGTCCAGGTGAGATAACAATGTGCGTTGGATTAATGTCTGATATAGATTGAATATCAATTTCGTCATTTCTATACACAAGGACCTCTGCGTTCTCAACCTGAAATGCCTGCACCAAATTGTATGTGAAGGAATCGTAGTTATCGATCAATAAGATTCGTTGTTTCTTTTTCATAATCTTTCGCCTGCCATTTTTAAAGCTTTCTTTAAAATTTCACTCTTCGCGAATACCTCAGCATATTCACTGCTCGGATCACTGTCTTTAACGATACCTGCCCCAGCTTGGAAACTATAGGAATCTCCCTGAAATACTATTGTTCTGATGGTGATTGCTTGATCCATGTCACCGTTTATATCGAAGTAACCTGCCGTCCCACCATATAAACCTCTTCCTTCAATTTCCATCTCTTCTATGATTTCCATCGCCCTTATTTTGGGTGCACCAACAAGAGTTCCAGCGGGAAAACTTGCCGAGAATAAGTCAAAGGCATCCTTGCCTCTATTCAATTTTCCTTTTACACCGCTGACGATATGCATCACATGGCTGTATCGTTCTATTGACCTATAGGGTTCAACTTTAATTGTTCCTTTTTCAGCTACTCTGCCCAAGTCATTTCTAGCAAGGTCAACCAACATAACATGTTCGGCAGATTCTTTTGGATCGGCAAGCAAGATAGATGCCATTTCATCGTCTTCTTCTGGTGAGTTTCCTCTTGGCCTCGTTCCAGCAATTGGACGAAGTGAAGCCTTATTGCCATTCAACTTAACTAATGCCTCAGGTGATGATCCTGCCACTTGAATGTCATCAAAATTGAAATAAAACATATATGGTGAGGGATTCAGTAATCGCATAGCTCGATAAACTTCGAAAGGCTGAACGTTTGAACGACCTCTAAATACAACAGACAAAACAATTTGATATATATCACCAGAATCGATCCACTTTTTACATTCTCGAACTCGATCAGTAAATTCTTCTTCGCTCATTAATGGCTTCGGCAAATCCAACTTAACCTCACCAAAATTGCTAGGAATAGCGCCTCTAAGTAAATGAGAAACCTTATTTCTCAATTTAATTCGCTCTGATTCAGAGCCAGAGTGAAGCAAAGCTAACCTTCTTGTAAGATGATCAAAAACCAATACTGACGTGGGTATCACAAAAACTGCCTGAGGAAGATTTTCAGGTGACTTTGTTTTTTTTGGAATATTTTCAAAAAATCTAACCACATCGTAACCGGACACACCGACAATTCCACCAGAAAATGGAACTTCATTTATTGATGGCTGCAATTTTGGTGAACTCTCTAGTATCTCTCTTAGTGTTGTTAGGTATTGCTTTTTATTTTTAGGAGCAGGCTTTATTTTTGAATCAATATGAAGCCCTTTGTGATCCAATTTTATTTTTATCACATCTCCAAAACCAAGAAACGAATACCTAGCAAGTCGCTCTCCACTCTCAACACTCTCAAGCAAAAACCTAGGTTGAAGATCGTGCAGTTTCAAAAAAGCAGAAACGGGTGTATCCAAATCTGCAACAATATCAAATGGTGCTGTAATTGACATGATTACCTTTTTTAAGTAAAAAAAAACCCATCTCCTTCTTTTTTTAAAGGAGATGGGTTTTTCTTTTTTATTATCTACACGCTAGCCTAACACCCACTCCTTAAAGTTGTGCCATGACCAAGCCCCGTTAATTTTTATAAAAACACTTTTCATGAATGCGAGTATGTATTGTGAAAATGAATTCGTCAACCCCATAAACCATACATCGTAGGAAGTAGTAGAGAAAATCCAACCCACATTATGAATATTAATGGAATACCAATTTTCATGAAATCTGCAAATTTATAACCACCGGCACTCAATATAAGTAAGTTTGATTGATATCCAAAAGGTGTCGCATAACTCATGTTTGCTCCAAATAGGACCGCCAAAATGAAAGGTTCGGGATCAACTTGGAGCTGTTGCGCAATCCCTATCGCTATGGGTGTGCCAATCACCGCGGCGGCATTATTTGAGACTATGTTTGTCATGATCGACATGATTAACATAAAAATACATAATATTATTGGTATGGGCAGCCCTTCTGCAGCATGAGCAAATGATGACGCTAAATAACTTGCCATGTTGGTCGCTACCAGTGCTTTTCCTAAAGCTAAGCTAGCAACGATAATCATGATAATTTTTGTAGAGAGAGCTTGTGCTGCATCTGTCCAGGAGATGCAGCCTGTCAAGAGCAAAAAACCAACGCCCAGCAGGGCACTGACTGAAATAGGCATCAAGCCAAGTGCCGCTGAAAGAATCACTGAACCGAGAATAAATAAAGCACGTTTTGATTTATGCTTCTGAGGCAGATCTTTCGCGCCATCAAGGACGAGCATCTTACCACTGTCTCTTAACGACTCAATCGCTTCTCGACTTCCCTGCACCAAAAGGACATCACCAGCGCGCAACATGACCGTATTTAAGTCTCCTGTAATTTCTGAATTTGGNGATCTTGCCCGATGAATTGCTAAAGCCATCAGTCCATATGTATTGCCAAAATTAACGCCTTCCAGACTCTGATAATGAAGTGGTGATCCACGTGTCACCACAACTTCTGCTATCTGTTGCCCCTCATCATTAAGAGGTGTTTCCTCATCAACCGGATGGTCTGGATCAGAAAGACTGTATAATGTCGCGCCGAGTGTTTCCTCGAAATGTTTGAGATTTTCAGAAGTGTCTTTCAAAAACAGTCTGTCTCCCGGAAGGATAATCAAGGAAGGAAAAGGCGATAAGACAAGATTTTCGTTTCTCTGGATCTTTTCGATACGTATTTCACCGCTGGTCTCATTCATGATCTCAGAGAGCTCTTTGTTTGAAGCAAAACCATCTTCATTAATTAAGAGTTGGCTGTTAAATATTCTTGGAGATGTATCTGATAATGGAGGTGTCCTCTCAGGTAACATTCGTGGTGCGATCAACCACAAAAATAAAATACCTGCACCTCCCACGATCATAACAGGCATCATGAAATCAAACATGGAAAAATCTCTTATCCCAATGTCTCTGGCCAAACCAACGACAAGTAAATTTGTTGATGTTCCAATTGTTGTGGACATACCTCCTATGATTGCAGCGAAACCCATAGGCATCATGACGTTTGATACTGGAAATTTTGTGCGAAGAGAAACGCCCACCAATATGGGCATCAATAATACAATAATTGGTGTATTGTTCATGAAAGCACTTAAGACACTGGCTGTGATCATAGTCAGGAGAAGCGCTAGAACTGGCCAATTCATCCATGCTTTACTGATCAATGAGGCGAGCGGTTGCAGTGCGCCTGTTCTCTCTATTGCTTGACCTATAATCATTAACGAGCAAATAGTTATTAGCGCTTCATTTCCAAAACCTGCAAAGAAGTCCAATCGTCCAAATAATTCACCATCAATGGCATAAGGGAATATTTGAAAGCCACCTATCAGTAACAACAAAACAATAAAGCTAGTGGTTTCAAGTGGAATCTTATCACGCGTAAAAAGAATGAGCGCAATTCCTGTCAACGCTAAGACAGCAAAACCATGATAATCTGGTAGGACCGTTTCCACTATTGTTCCTTCTGATTTAAATTTTAAGATCTGAATTATAAACCATATAGGAACTCTCAATCTAAATAAACAATTGCTCAGGAATGATGTTCATAGCATTGCAATTGAATTTTGATAAAATGAATACCATGGCTGCCGTTTTCCTTGATTACAACACAATAGGTCCAGATGAACTNGATCCTTCGCCCTTAATTGATTGCCTCCCAGAAATTGAGTTTTANGGTTCCACCACNCCAGCTGAAGTAAAGGGTCGTATTCGGAATGCNGAGTTCATTTTAACNAATAAAGTAAAACTCGACTCCAGAAATTTAGAAGGAGCGAAAAAATTAAAGTTCATTGGATTAACAGCCACCGGAGCTGACAATATTGACCTTAATTATGCTAAGAAAAAAAATATAAGAGTTTGCAACATTCGTGCTTATTGCACCCAGTCTGTTGTGGAGCATGTTTTTGGTACTTTACTCTCTCTAACGCATAATTTGCGTTCATACAGTCAGCTAGTTGACGATGGTGACTGGCAAAAATCAGACGATTTTTGTTTGTTGCGATATCCCATCAAGGAACTGTCATCAATGAAACTTGGTGTGGTTGGCTATGGAGAACTTGGTAGAAACGTTGCAAAAATGGGACAAGCATTTGGCATGAGCGTGATTATCAACACACGCACAAAGAAAACATTCAATAATGAAGAAGAACATGTGTCATTTGAGAGATTATTGGAAGAATCGGATGTGGTATCGCTTCATTGTCCATTAACAAATGAAACAAAAAATTTAATTGGCATTGAGGAAATGAAGTTGATGAAATCTTCATCCATACTTATCAACACTGCGAGAGGTGGTCTAATTGATTCAGAGGCTCTTCTATTTGCTCTTAAGACTGGGATAATCGCTGGAGCAGCCATCGATGTGCTTCCAGTGGAGCCTCCAATAAATGGTGATGCGCTTCTTGAATACAAAAAACTAAATCTGATTATGACTCCTCATATTGCCTGGGGAACCATTAAAGCAAGACAAAATGCAATTAAGCAGCTTGCTGACACTATTAAGGCGTTTCAAAATAATCAAAAAATTAATGTTCTAGTTTGAAAATAGTTATATCGGATTTAAGTATTTCTTAGAACATTGACAGGAGCTGATTTAATTGCGCCTCTTGATGCAAGATAACCAAATAACGATACTAGACTGACGCCACAGACAATACCCGCCAGCCACAGAGACGGATTGAAACTATATGAAATCTCGAAGAATCTGGATGCGATCTGCCACGCGAGAATTGATGCCCCTGATGCTGCTAATATGCCCGCTGAGAGACCAATAGCTGAAAATTCTGATAATAAGCTAATAATCACATTTCTCTTTTTCATACCGACAGCACGTAAAAGAGCACTTTCAAATTTCCTTTCATCTATAGTGGAATGTACTGCGGAAAAAAGGACGGTTATTCCNGCAACCAAGGTAAAAATAAAGACCGTTTGTACCGCAATGCTTACTTTAGTTATAACCTGTCTAACCTGCTGTAAGATGGGATCAAGATCAACAACTGANACAGTTGGGAAATTTATCTGCAACTCTTTTAATATTTGATTTTCACTCTTATCAATGTACATGCTAGATATGTAAGAGCTTGGGAATGCATCCAACGAATTAGGGGAAAAAACCAAGAAAAAATTTGGGCTGAAAGAGTTCCAATCTACTTCTCTAATGCTTGAAATTTCTGCAGTAATATTTTCTCCCGCTATGAGAAACGTAAGATTATCACCAACTNTCACACCCATATCTTCTGCTGCACTCCTTTCAATGGATACCAGTGGAGGACCGCTATAGTCAGTATCCCACCAAATTCCATCAGTAACTTTATTTTTTGAGTTCACATTTTTAGACCAAGATAAATTTGCCTCTCTGTTGGCGAGCCAGCTTCCTCGTTCATCTGGATAAGATCTGTCCTGCACTGACTGACCATTTATTTCAGTCATCCTTGCTCTTATCAGTGGAACAAATTCGGGATTTATTCCATCACTTGATTTTAATATCTCTCTTATGCCCTCGGTTTGATATGACTGTATGTTAATTAAGAAATAATTTGGGGTATTTTCACCAAGTGTCTTTTTCCAATCGGACAATAAATCTGTTCTTATGAGGGATAACAGCAATAGTGCTGTTAGAGAAAGACCAAAGGCAACAATCTGAATTGCGCTATCTCTTCCGCGCCTTGAAACATTCGCTAAACCATAACGCCATGACGCTCCAAACCCTCCGCGGAGACTGCCTAATATTTGAGCTAGAAGCTGACCGATAAAGAACAAAAGAAGTGAGATAATTAACATCCCGAATATGATCACAGCCAGAAGTTCGATATCTCTGACGAAATAATATAGCAATATTGACAGTGAAAGCAGAGCTCCTCCTGCAATAAATAGCTCTGAAGGTGGAGCCGGTATTGCATTTTTTCTTAATACTTTTATTGCCGAAGTGTTACTGAGCTGAAGTAGTGAAGAGAAAGCAAAACCTGGCAACAGAATAAATGCTGCCAATAGACCAATAAATAGTGTTTGAAAAGTTGGGTTTGGAAGTTTGCTAATGAATAGATCGGCTATGAGATTAGCAACGAAATTCTCAACTAGAAATCCAATGATCGAGCCCAAAATCACACCTGACAATCCAATCATGGTTAACTGAATAATAATTGTTTGCAGTATGAATCGTCTTGTGGCTCCAAAACTTTTCATCAATGCGATCATGTCCATTCTTTTTTTTGCGAAACGACGTGCGGACATTGAAATCGCTATACCACTCAATAAAACACTGATTATTACAGTGAGGGATAAAAACTGTTTGGATCGATTAATTGTTTGATTGGTTCGCTCACTGCTATCGGAAGGGTTACTGATTCTTGCTGAATCATTAACTTTGAGTGACATTAAATCTGAAAATGTCTGAACTTCATCATTTTCGCCAGCAACCAACATAGAATAGTTGACTCTGCTTCCCTCAGTTATGAGTCCAGTTTCAGGAATGCTTGATATATTCATCAGTACCGTTGGTGACAAGGACGCAAATCCAATAGACTGATCGGGTCGATAACGCAGGATTGCCGTAATTACAAAGTATGAATTGCCTATTGATATTTCATCGCCGATTTCAGCATTTAATCTATATAATATTGCCTGATCTACCCATACTTCCGATGGAGAGGGTATTTTTTTTACTTCGTATTCATCACTGATTTCATTATCTGATATTCTGACAGTTCCCCTTAATGGATACATGGAACTGACAGCTTTAATTCTTGCAAGAGCATTTCCATCCTGCGAATAGACGACTGAAGGAAAAGATTGTGATGAAGCAAAATCTAATTTTCGTTCTTTTGCCAAATCAATCCATTCTTCTGGAATTGGCTCTGGAGAACTAATACGAAGATCCGCAGCAAGCAATTCACTGGCTTGTTTTTCAATTGATAGGCTTATTCTTTCAGTAAGAAAAGCCACAGCTGATAGTGATGCGACTGCCATTGAAATAGCCGCAATCATTACAAGAACTTCACCAGATCTGGACTGTCTGAAGAATGCTTTTGCTGCAAATTTAAATATTGACATGTCTAATGTTCTGAATTTGAGGATAATTTACCGGCATCCAAGCAAATCTCTCTATCACACATCTTCGCCAATCTCTTCTCATGAGTAACTAAAATAAGTGTTGTTGATGAAAGCTTATTTAATGAAAACATCGTTTTTATAATATTTTCGCCTGTTTTTGAGTCTAGATTTCCAGTTGGTTCATCGGCAAATAAAACTGAGGGATTACTGGCAAAAGCTCTTGCGATAGCAACACGCTGTTTTTCTCCGCCAGACAATTGGTTTGGATAATGTGTTAGGCGATCTTTCATATTCATGTTGGTTAATATCTCAGTAGCCTTATTTCTGTAATCGCTTACGTTGTTCATTTCCATTGGGAACATGACGTTTTCAAGAGCATTTAATGATGGAATTAAGTGAAAAGATTGAAATACGAAGCCAACATTCTTAGCTCTAATCTCGGCTCTTTGATCTTCATTCAGAACAGCCAAATCATTGCCTTTAAAATTAATTTGTCCACCTGAAGGAACGTCCAATCCTGCCATCAAACTCAGAAGAGTTGACTTACCAGCTCCTGATGTGCCAATGATCGCCACACTCTCGCCCTCTTTTATTCTCAAGCTAATATCGGATAAAATTGTTAAGCTACCTTCAGGACTTAAGACAGTTTTGTTAACATTGACTAAATTAAAAAGATCATCATTGTTTTGATTATTTTTCATGAAAAAACTCGTTATTAATACTTTTTTTTTATTTTACTCTTTCGTGGCCATTGGGCAGACCGATAATATCATTATTTACGGTGACAGTTTGAGTGCGGGATATGGTATTGAGATTAACCAATCATGGCCAGCACTCCTACAAGATAGGCTCAAAACAAATAAGTATAGTCATCAAGTTGTCAATTCAAGTATAAGCGGAGAAACTACTGAAGGTGGCGTTGCTCGTATTGAGCGTATACTGGATAGATATGCCCCTCAAATTATGATAATCGAGCTAGGTGGTAACGATGGCTTAAGAGGCTTTCCTGTGCACCTTATCCAAAATAATTTAGAAAAAATGGTGCAAAAATGTCAGGAAAAAAATATATCTGTGATCTTATTAGGAATCAAGATACCACTTAATTATGGTCCACGCTATACAATGGAATTTGAAAAGATGTATCAGGATATTGCTGTGAAATATGATATTGANCTGATTGATTTTTTTATGAAAGATGTGGCTCTCGATAAAAATCTGATGCAAGATGATGGTATTCATCCAAATGAAAAAGCGCAACCAATTCTATTGAACAACGTGTGGGAAACGATTAAGAAAAGTATTTGATAAATCAGTGTTAAATAAATAGGAGTGAAATAATGGAAAAAGTCTGGCTTGCTTCGTACCCGAAAGGTGTCCCAGAATTGATCCCTGATCCACCATACAGTTCACTCACGGATATGATGAATGCGTGCATGAAAAAATACGCATCTCGCAAAGCATACACAAATATGGGCTCTTCAATTACTTTTGGTGAATTGGATGAACTTTCAAATATATTTGCTTGTTATTTGTTATACGAACTCAACCTTAAGAAAGGTGACAGAGTTGCAATAATGCTTCCTAACATAAATCAATATCCGATTGCTTTATGTGGGATATTAAAAGCTGGTTTAGTTGTAGTTAATGTCAACCCTCTCTATACGCCGAGAGAACTAAAACATCAATTATTAGACTCGCGAGCCAAAACAATAATCATTCTAGAAAACTTCGCGAATGTTCTTTCTGAGGTCATCCAGGAGACATCTATAGAGAAAGTTATTCTGACGAAAATGGGTGATATGCTCTCATTTCCAAAAAAGCAAATCGTAAATTTTATCGTTAAACATGTAAAAAAATTAGTGCCACCCTATGAATTTAGTGATTCAACATCTTTCTCTGAAATTCTGAACAAGAATAAAAACTTACAATTAGAAAAAATCAGTATTGATATTGAAGATATTGCCTTCCTGCAATATACAGGAGGTACCACAGGCCTATCAAAAGGCGCAATGATCACGCATAAAAATATGCTCTATAACTTATATCAATCAAAAGCCTGGCGATCTGATCTTCTTGAGGATGTGGATATCATAGTTGCGATAACTGCTCTGCCGCTTTATCACATATTCTCACTCCAAAGTAATTGTTTGGCGATGATGCTTGACGGAGGTGAAAATATCTTAATAACCAATCCCAGAGATTTTCCAGCATTTGTGAAAGAACTCGCTAAACACAGTTTTGTTTACATCACTGGCGTAAATACATTGTTCGCATCTTTATTGAATACACCAGGATTTGATAAATTAGATTTTTCCTCGCTCAGATGGACAATAGGTGGTGGCATGGCTGTGCAAAATGCAGTCTCGAGAAATTGGGAAGAAATAACTGGACAGCCCATATTGCAGGCGTANGGACTAACTGAAACTTCTCCAGCAGCAATAATAAATCCTATCAACTTTAAGGAATTTACTGGTTCTATTGGCCTGCCAATCTCTTCAACGGAAGTAATGATTTGTGATGATGATGGAACTCAGCTACCTATTGGTGATCTGGGAGAAATATGTATAAGAGGACCTCAGGTAATGAAGGGCTATTGGGAGAAGCCCGATGAAACTAAAAAAGTTTTATCGTCTGACGGCTGGTTAAAAACAGGCGATATGGGAAGAATGGATCAAAATGGCTTTATATTCATTGAGGACAGAAAAAAAGATATGATTTTAGTGTCTGGATTCAATGTGTATCCAAATGAGATTGAAGGAGTTGTCGCCGAGATGGATGATGTTCTTGAGGTTGCTGCAATTGGCAAAGAGTCACCAGATTCTGGGGAAATAGTTAAATTGTTCGTTGTTAAAAAGAACCCTGAGCTCTCTGACGCTGAAATATATGAACATTGTAAAAAAAATCTAACAGCGTACAAAGTGCCAAAAGAAATCGAGTATCGAGATGAGCTTCCTAAAACAAATGTCGGAAAAATCCTCAGGAGAGCTTTGCGAGAGAGTTAGCTACTGATGATAAATCTCGCTTTCCTTATGAACAGTATCAACTAAAACAGCTACTTTTTCAGGGTCAATATCCGGTGTTATGCCATGCCCAAGATTAAAGATATGCCCATTAGAAGAACCATAATCTTGAAGAATTCTTTTGGCCTCGCTAATTATTTCCTCAGATGGCAATGTCAAAATATTAGGGTTCATGTTGCCTTGCAATGCAACTGTGTCATTTGTAATAACTCTTGCATTACTCAATGAAATAGTCCAATCAACTCCAAGCGCATCACAGGAATTTCGTGACATTTCAGTTAGGAGTGACCCAGCGCCCTTAGTAAAAAAAATTACGGGTATTTTTTTTCTGTCGCTATTCAAATTCAGCGCAGCTGAAATCATTCGCATATAATCCAGTGAAAATTCAACATAGTGTTCATCGCCTAATACTGTTCCCCAAGTATCAAATAACATTATGACATCAACTCCTGCTTCTATTTGTGCATTGAGGTAATCAATAGTTACTGTTGCAACTTTATTCAATAGTAATTTTAAGGATTTGGGATTTTTATATAATAAATTCTTAATTTTTGAGTGGGTTTTTGAAGATCCACCCTCAACCATATAGGTAGCTACTGTCCATGGGCTTCCTGCAAAACCAATCAGTGGTATGGATGATTGTAACTCTCTTTTAATTCGGCTGACCGCAGAAAATACATAAGAAAGCTCATCCTGAACATCCGGTACAAAGAGTTTTTTTATGCTTGTTTCATTGTTTACAGGAAATTTAAATTTTGGCCCCTCGCCCTCCTCAAAATACAAGCCCAAACCCATCGCGTCGGGAACTGTTAGAATGTCTGAAAATAAAATTGCGGCATCCAAATTAAATCTTCTTAATGGTTGCATTGTCACTTCACAAGCAAGCTCAGGATTAGAACACAAATTCATAAAACTACCCGCCTCTTTCCTCAGCGCTCTGTATTCAGGCAAATACCTTCCTGCTTGTCGCATTATCCAAATTGGCGTGTGAGTTACAGACTCTCTTCTTAAGGCTCTCAAAAACAAATCATTTTTAATTGAAATAGTCACAATAACTAGAAGCATTCACTGATTGATGATTGTATTTCTTCAGCAGCATTTCTTGGATTACCTGCATCTCGAATAGGGCGACCAACAACAATATAATCTGCACCATTTTTGAAAGCTTTTTCAACGGTTACTACTCTTTTTTGGTCCTCGCTTTCTTTATTATCAACTGGACGAATTCCTGGAGTGACAACCAATAATTGTGTATCAATATTTTTTCTTAGCTCAGGAACCTCGAGACCCGACGACACAACTCCATCACAACCCGCCTCAAGAGCCCGTTTCGCTCTTGATAAAACCAAATCGCCNATATCACACGCAAAACCCATATCATCAAGATCACCTCTATCAAGGCTTGTTAGCGCGGTAACAGCGAGCACTTTTAAATGTTTTCCTTTATTTTTTGCTGCCGCCTCCATTATTGCCTGATTTCCATGGACTGTTACGAAACTTGCACCTCTGTTTTGAAGCCTATTCACTGCGGCACCCACAGTGGCTGGAATATCGAAGAATTTCAGATCAGCAAAAATCTTTTTATTTCGCTTAAGCATCCAATCCATAAGATCGAAATAACCATCTGTCATCATTAGCTCAAGACCTAGCTTAAAAAAAACGATAGAATCATCCAATGTCTCCACCAATTGCTTGGCCTGATTGCAATCTGGAACATCCATTGCAAATATAAGTCTCTCTCTATTATCAATTTTTTTTGCCATGATGTTACTCCAATGAATATACTAGTTAGCCTTAAAAAACCTTATCATGATAGACGATTGTATTCTGAAATAGCGAAACGGTCGGTCATACCAGCTATATAATCGGCTATTTTTCTCGCTTTTTTTGTCGGATCCATTCCTTTTTCAAAATCAAGATTATCATTTATTTTAACATCTCCAGACATGTAACTATCAAATAGTGTTCTTATCATGACCTTCGCTTTTTTTGTCATCTCATCAACAACTTCATTCTTGTATAAATAACTCCTGAGAAATAATTTAAGTTCGCTATGTTCCTTTTCTGTCTGCTCACTCAGTTGAATAAGATTAATGACGGCATTCCTTACATCATCTATATTTTTTGGATTGTGCTCATCGATTAAATATTTTGAATTATCGATTAAATCTCCGATTACAAAACTCACCATGCGCCTCAATGTCTCATGCATGACCTGATTGTCTGATATTTGTGGATACTCTTTTTTTATTTTAAATAAAAATTTTCCAAACAAGTTAATCTCTGAGAGCTGATCGAATGACAATATTCCTGCACGATAGCCATCATCAACATCATGGTGATTATAGGAAATAGCATCAGCAAGATCTGCTAATTGGGCCTCTAAGCTTGGTCGATTTCTATTCAAAAACCTCTCGCCAATTTTGCCAAGTTTCCTCGCATTTTTTTTTGAACAATGTTTAAGAATTCCTTCACGAGTTTCAAACATTAAGTTTAACCCTCTAAATTCTGCATATCTCTTTTCAAGATGGTCCACTATCCTTAGTGACTGAAGATTATGTTCAAACCCGCCAAACTCACTCATGCAATTATTTAATTCATCTTGCCCGGCATGCCCAAATGGTGTGTGACCTAGATCATGTGCTAACGCAATACTTTCAACGAGCGTTTCATTCAATCCTAAAGATGCTGCAATGGTTCTTGCTATCTGCGACACTTCAAGGGAGTGTGTCAGCCTTGTTCTGTATAAATCACCTTCGTGATTTACGAATACCTGTGTTTTATAAACCAGCCTTCTGAATGATGCTGAATGAATTATTCTGTCTCGATCTCTCTGAAACTCATCTCGAAATTTGGGTTTTGATTCTGTCTTTTCTCTTCCGCGACTTATGTCTTCATTCACGGCATAACATGCTAAAGCCAACACTATCTCAGAACCTTAATCTTGATGAAATTTCTCAAGAGCATCCATGATATGATCATTTTGGATGTTATCTTCAATGTAAGCTTCGCCAAGCTCACTTAAAAGAACCAAACGAATTTTTTTATTTTTAATTTTTTTATCCAATAGCATTATTTCAAGCATTTTATTCTTATCAAATCCTTCCAGTTTATGAGGGAGACCTGATTTTATTATAAGATTCATTAGCCTCTGTTGATCTGCTTGCATGATTGAGCTGATTTTTGAGGCCATAATCATCCCAATTGCCACCGCTTCACCATGAAAAATATTTCCATATCCAATATGATTCTCTATTGCATGTGCGAAAGTATGACCAAAGTTCAATATTGCTCTTTTACCCGTTTCTAATTCGTCTTGACTGACGATATCTGCTTTAATTTCGCAAGATCTCGATATTGCGTAGATTAACGCATCATCGTCTCTTTTAAGTAAGAGCGAGATATTGCCTTCCAGCCAAACAAAAAAGTCTGAATCATAAATGGCCCCATACTTTATAATTTCTGCGAGACCACATTTATACTCTCTATCTGGAAGGGTTTTTAGTACATCAATATCTGATACAACAGCAATTGGCTGATAGAAAGATCCAATTAGATTTTTGCCTTTTGCATGATTTATTCCTGTTTTGCCACCAACTGATGAATCTACTTGTGCTAAGAGAGAAGTCGGTATCTGAATAAAAGGCAACCCACGCATATAAGTAGCAGCTGCAAACCCGACGATATCTCCAATCACGCCTCCACCTAATGCTAANATCGTTGTATCACGATTCGCCCTCATATCTACGAGCTTGCCTATAATATATGACCATGTTTTTTCAGTTTTGGTNCTCTCTCCATCTTNCAATATCAAGGTTTCTATATTATTTGTCTTAATATTATTTATGAGTGCATNTAAATAAATTGGAGCAANGATTTCATTTGTCACAATCANGCAATCATTACCCGATATCAATTCANTAAAATTAAACTCATCAATGAGAGAAGAGCTAATTTCNATAGGATAAGACCTATCAAATAAATTTACTTTAATTACACTCTTATTTTTCAATTGAATATCTCTAATTTTTATTTAGGTGATTTGGTCACTAACATCTAGTTTATTTTATTCATAATCTCTCTGGCAACACTGCTGATCTTTCTGTCATCAGTAATGATAGTTATATCTGCGCTNTTCTGATAANAGGGTTCACGTACTTTCATTAAATTTTCTAAAATTAATTTTGGATTTTCTGAATTCAAAAGAGGACGCTCTTTTCCTCTGAGAGTTCTTTCAAACTGCTTTTGAATATCCGCTTTCAAATATATGACTGTCCCTTTTGACATCAAANTCTTTCTATTTTCTTTACTTTGGATAGCACCGCCGCCAGTTGCTAATACAATATTATTTTTTTTTGTTAGCTCCGATAAAATCTCACTCTCTCTTTTTCGGAATCCAGATTCGCCCTCTTTTTCAAAAATGAAGGGAATGTCAACACCTGTCCTTGATTCAATCTCTTCATCCGTGTCATAAAATTCTATATCGAGCAGTTTAGCAAGCTGCTTACCTACTGCTGTTTTTCCAGCCCCCATTGGACCAATAAGAAAGTAATTATTTAATAACTTCATGATTATATCGATTATTTTAATAAAACAATTCTAGCAAGGTAATTTGTTTACTCAAATAAGCAAATTATTAAATCACTAATAATTCATTAAAAGTATTTTTATATTAAGATATGAGCAGGAGATTTATAAAAATTATATTAAAAAAATATGAGAAGAATTTTTCGTAGTCTTGTTCTTTTGAGCAGTATGTTATTGATATTTGTCATTATAGCTACTGCTGGCATCTTTAGTGCCTATTACTATGTACAGCCGAGCTTACCGAAAGCAGAAATAATAAGAGAGATACCTCTTGAAACACCACTAAAAATTTATACCCGAGATGGGAGGCTTATAGATGAAATTGGGGAAAGAAAAAGAATCATCATAAGTTACGATGANCTTCCACAGCACTTAATTCATTCTTTTATTGCAGCCGAGGACAGAAGATTCTTTGAACATTCTGGCATTGATTATCANGGCATAATNAGAGCAGCATTAAAATTAATATCTACAGGCAAAATAAGTGGTGGTGGCAGCACGCTCACTCAGCAATTAGCAAGAGACTATTTCTTGAACAGAAGAAGAATATTTACTAGAAAAATACTAGAGATTTTTCTTGCCTTCAACATAGAAGATGAATTTTCGAAGGAAGAAATAATTACATTATTTGTAAATAAAATGTTTTTTGGGCAAAGATCATATGGTGTCGCTGCTGCCGCACAGGTATTTTTTGGAAAAAATATATCAAATCTATCTATAGCTGAAGCAGCGACACTCGCAGGNGTTCTTCCGGCACCNTCAAACTATAACCCGGTAAGAAGCCCAACCTTGGCGAAAATCAGGAGAGATTATGTTTTATCTCGCATGCTCGATTTAAAATATATCAATCGATTAGAATACGATGAAGCGATTTCTACTATNATGGTTTCAAAATTGCATGGAAATGCAACAGAGGTATCTGCCCCTTATATAGCTGAAATGGTAAGAACTGCNATGATNGAAAAATATGGCAGGAACGCAACNCGAGATGGCTATANAGTTACAACGACGATAGATTCCAAAACCCAANGTGCGGCAACATATTCGTTAAGGCGAGGATTACTTGAATACACNCANAGACAGGGTTATCGAGGNCCAATAAAATCTGTGAACATATCATCNCAAAATGTTGATCTNCCATTTGNTAAATGGCCCGAAANCATAAGGCTTGAATTAGAAAATCTTAGTGACCTCGCTGTTTTAAAACCTGCGCTTGTAACAAATATTAATTTCGATAATTCTGTAAGTATAATCTTAAAATCTGGTGAAAGAAGCCTGATACCATGGCAATTTATAAAATGGGCAAAACAATACAGAGAGCAAGGCTATTCTCCCCCTCCTAAGTATGCCAGTGATGTTCTTTCCCAGGGCGATATGATTTATGTCATGCAAACCACAACCGGTGGATATGCACTCGCTGAAATTCCTCTCGCGAATGGGGGTGCCATCACTATTGATCCATTTGATGGTGCAATTATAGCTCTAAGTGGGGGTTTTGATTACAGCATAAATAAAGTAAATCATGTGCTAAATAAGGGTAGACAACCAGGATCNTCATTTAAGCCATTCATATATTCTGCGGCCCTTGAACAGGGAGCTAACGCTTCAACAATTCTCCTTGATGCTCCAGTGGTCATGAGCTCCAGAGATCTCGAGCAAGACTGGAAGCCATCAAATTACAGCGGAAAATTTTATGGAGAACAACGTCTACGAGAAGCTTTAGTTCGCTCTATGAATTTGGCAACCGTGAGATTGCTTATGGATAAAGTAGGTATTGAAAATGCAGTAAATCATATTAAAAAATTTGGATTTAGCGAGGAAGATTTGCCAAAAAATGGAGGATTAGCCCTAGGCGCTGGATCTGCATCTCCATTGGATATGGCTCAGGCATATTCAGTGTTTGCTAATGGAGGATATAGAATAGAGCCATATATAATAGAGAGTATTAGAGATTCGGAAAATAGAGTTGTATACAGAAACGATAACCCAATAGTATGTGAGAGATGTGAAGTAAATCCGAATATATCTGAAATTAATACAGATCTAGTAGAAATTCATGAAGATGAACAATTATTTGCATTGCAACAAATAGCTGAAATTGCAGACATATATAAACCTGATGCTAAAACATCGCCAAAATTATTTGAAAACATTAATCTAGCAAATAGAATAATTTCCAAAGAAAATGCTTACCTCATTCAAGACATGTTAAAAGATGTCATAAGACGTGGCACGGGTGTAAGAGCGAATAGAGAGCTTAGACGAAGAGATCTTTCTGGCAAAACTGGAACAACAAATGATTATCGAGATGCTTGGTTTGCTGGTTTCAATAATGATTTAACATCTGTTGTATGGGTTGGAAATGATAACTATGATCCACTAGGATCGGGCGAACAGGGTTCAAGAACTGCACTACCAATATGGATTGAACTCATGCGTGTCGCATTAAAGAGTTCACCTCAAAATATAACTAAGATGCCAAATAATATGACCACTGTCAGAATTTCTAAAAATACTGGATGTCCCGCAGACCCGGACAACACAGACGAAATAATTTTTGAAATTTTTTCGAATGAATCTCTTCCTAATTGCGATAATGAAAATAAGTCAATGAATATATTTGAATAGCAGTTTGGATAAACTAACAAAAAAAAGATTTAAAAAAATTCTTGCTCAAGAATCAGCAAAAATTATTGTTACTCAGGGCATTGAAAATTTTAGTGACGCAAAAAACAAAGCTGCTAAAAATTTAAATATAGAAAATTTAGGATGCTTGCCTTCAAATTATGAAATAGAAAAAAGCTTAAAAGAACACTATCAACTATTCGTTCCAGTAACACATGCTGAGTATGTTGCTCTAATGAGAGCAACTGCAATCGAAATAATGAATTTATTTACTGATTTCCAAGCTTACGCTGTTGGTCCAGTAGTTAGCGGAACCGCATCTTCAACTTCATCTATAAACATACATCTGGGTTCAGAGGACGTTTATGATGTAACCCACATATTAGATAAAAACGAAATAAAATATAAATTTTTTGATAAAAAAATTAAATTCAACAAAAAAGTAGATAAAGTCTTTTGTGGTGTAAGTTTGCTCTATAGAAACATGGTTGTTGAAATCGTGATGTTTAACTCTAAAGATATTAAACAATGTCCTTTGAGTAGAATTGATGGCAAACCTATTAAAAGATTGAAAATTAATTCTTTGAAGAAGCTTCTCTGAGCATATTATCGATTTTCAATTGAGACATAGTTTCTTTTTTCCGGGCCTGTATACAACTGTCTTGGTCTACTGATTTTTGAATTGGGATCCGTAATCATCTCTCTCCAGTGAGAAACCCAACCAACTGTTCTTCCAATTGCAAACATAACAGTAAACATTGATGTGGGGATACCAAGNGCTTGATATATTATTCCTGAATAGAAATCCACATTGGGATACAAGTTCTTCTCTTTAAAATAGTCATCTTTTAGTGCAATTTCTTCCAATTCTATTGCCAATTCAAGCAGCGGTGAATTTGCACCTCCTTTTTGATTTAGAACTTTATGACACATTTTTCTNATAATTTTTGCTCGNGGATCATANTTTTTATAAACACGGTGGCCNAACCCCATCAATCGNAANGGATCATCTTTGTCTTTCGCTTTATCAATATATTTTTCAATATTTTTTTTACTTCCAATTTCTACCAGCATCCTNAGAACTGCTTCGTTAGCACCTCCATGAGCAGGGCCCCATAGAGCTGAGATTCCTGCTGCNATTGCTGAGTATGGGTTTGCTCCTGAGCTACCCGCCATNCTGACTGTTGATGTTGAGCAATTTTGCTCATGATCAGCATGTAATATAAAAAGCAAATCTAATGCTTCTGCTGCTATNGGGTCAATATCTCTTTGCTCTGCTGGAACTGAAAAAANCATGTGCAANAAATTCTCNCAATAATTTAGCGTATTNAGAGGATATATAAATGGTTGCCCNACTGNATGTTTATAGGCCGCAGCAGCAATAGTTGGTAATTTNGCAATAATTCTNTGAGTAAATATTTCTCTTGCACGCGCGCTATTAATATCCATAGTATCATGATAGTAGGCTGACATTGAGCCCACAATCGCTGATACCATAGCCATCGGATGAGCATCATATCTAAAACCATTGAATAATCTCAACATACCTTCATTNAACATTGTGTGATGAATTATTGAATCTGAAAAATCNTCAAGCATAACNTTATTAGGGAGCTCTCCATATAAAAGGAGATAAGCAACNTCAATGAATGTTGAAGATTCTGCGAGCTCCTCTACTGGATATCCCCGATAGAGTAATATTCCCTCATCACCATCAATGAATGTTATATTACTTTGGCAACTTGCAGTTGAGAGAAAACCAGGATCNTAAGTGAATAGGGAATTTTTTTGATATAGATTGCTTATGTCGATGACATCTGGCCCTATGTTTCCTCTCATAATTTCGAGCTCNAGCGNANCAGNTCGATCAGGCATTTCTATTTTGCAATATTTTTTATCCATTAGANNNNTCTAGATTTANAGAANTAATTATTGTTATTTTTTTCCGTACTTCNTCTTNAATTTATCAACTCTCCCTGCTGAATCAACAATCTTNTGCTTNCCCGTGTAAAAGGGATGAGACTCAGATGAAATCTCNACGGGATAGTAAGGNTAGGTTTTACCATCTTCCCATTCTCTTGTTTCTGTTGTTTCTANAGTTGANCGAATTAGAAAGTACTTGTCCACACCAGTGTCATGGAAGAGAACTTCACGATATTCAGGATGTATTTCTTTTTTCATAATATTNGGTATCCATTAGATAATAAGCTCANATTGAGTGGTCGNGTAGGATAGCTGTAAACTAATGTTTTTTCAAGCTATTTTACTAGCTATACTTATCCACAAAACCTGTGGATAAACCTGTGCAAGAAAATTGAATCTTTTACCTCGATAGTATTAATTAAAGGATATTTGTTAAAATGATTAAAATATGTACACTTTGATAAATACCAATTATATCAATGATTTATAGTATATTTATTTATATCTATCTGAAATGAGACTAATTTTATAAGTAAAATTCTGCTTGATATAATTGGTGTGCATAAAGATTTCTCTNTATTAATTATATACATAGACAAACAGAAAAAAATTTTATCAAAATTTCAAAAACTCGCACTGTAAATTATCTAAAAATTTANATCCCAGCGCGGTAGGTTTCCAATATCCANTGGGATAATATTCCATNAGATTTAANTTATTGAGTTCGCTCAATTTCNTCTCNATTGNATCGTATTTCAGACCAGTGGCAGATTCAAAGTGAACTATTGAAAATCCAGACATTAATCTTAGGTTGTTAAGCATAAACTCAAATATCTTATCTGAGTTGNTCAATANNNTCTCTGTGTNACNAGATTTATTAGAAATTATATTTTTCATATAAATANNCGGATCTNATGNTTTTTGATATCTAATCATATTNTTTTTTGTNAGTCGANATTTTCCGTGAGCTCCTGCTCCAANCGCNATATANTCACCAAATCTANAATAATTNAGNTTNTGTTTGCACTCAAAATTTTTTTTCGAAAATGAGGTAATCTCGTATCTTGTATACCCTGCACTTTCTANNAAACTCACACANTCTTCTTGAATATNATTTTGTTCATCNTCTGATGGAAGACCTCCTGACTTGTCANAGAAATNATTNGTATTTTGCTCATCAGTCAGCTGATAATAAGAGATNTGCTCTGGCNATAANTCAATAACCTCTCTTATNTCATCTTTTGCCGTNACTCTGGTCTGATCTGGCAANCCAAACATCATATCTATNTTAATGGATTTGAACTNAACTTTNCCTGCTGCCTTAAAAACAGAAACTATATCCTCTGGATCATGATCTCTGCCAATTGATTTCAATAATTTCTGATTAAAACTCTGNGCACCCACTGAAAGACGATTAACACCGGCAGCTCTATATTGCATGAGTTCAGCTTCATNTANAGATCTCGGATTGATTTCCATTGTAATCTCACAGTTNCTNTCAATATCNAAATTGGTATTAATTGAATTTAATATTTCTGAGATACTTAATGGATCAANTAAGTTTGGTGTNCCGCCTCCAATNAAAATTGTCCNTANCTTAGATTTTTCAAATTTNCTAGCNTCATTTTCTATGTCTTTGANAATCAGTTTAGTATATTTGCTTAAATCAGATTCNTCNGNTANAACANTTGAGTTAAAATCACAATATGGATANTTCNAATGGCACCAAGGTAAATGAANATATANTGANGATGGGTAAGAAAACATGATTAGTTTTCTTTNTGAGATANNAGATTATCTTCTNTGAGTCTTTCTATCANTAANGTCATCGCCTGACCNCGATGACTGCATTTATTTTTTTCTTGTATGGATAATTCAGCTGCCGTCTTACCGAGTTNNGGTATAAAGAAAANTGGATCATAACCNAATCCNTCATCACCTGATCTTTCATTGCATATAGTCCCATGCCATTGAGTCTCAATTAAAATTGGATTTGAAGTGTCTTTTGGATCTAAATATATAAGAGAACAATGAAAATATGCTTTTCTATTTGTTTTTTGNCTCATTCTGTNTANCAGAAGATCNATATTATCGTCATTATTTGATTTNTCACCAGCATATCTNGCAGANTATATGCCCGGNTCGCCATCCAGCGTTTCAACTACTAGGCCAGAGTCATCAGCTATGATTGGGTANTTCGTAAATGAAGTTAAATGAACTGCNTTTTGAAGAGCATTTGACTTAAAGCTATTACCAGTTTCTGNAATCGACTCTATCTNAAGATCAACTTGTGAAATGAGAACACAATCATAGGGATCGAAATCCTTTCTGATTTCCTNAAGCTTGCCTTTGTTGTTTGTTGCAACNACAATTTTATTTTCATTTANNCTAGACATTTCTNTTAAATATTTNNGTTTGATGACAATANTTTTTTTTGATNNNAAGTTATTTCTTTTATGCCNTTCTTTGCGTAATTCAGCATCAANGCCAACTGATNACTGCTAAAAGAACCATTTTCTGCTGTNCCCTGAATCTCAATAAANTCNGAATCTTCAGTCATTACAATATTCATATCTGTATCAGCCTGGCTATCCTCATTGTAGTTTAGATCCATAATNACTTCATTCTNATATATTCCTACAGAAATAGCCCCAAGAAATTTTTTTATTGGGGGAGAATCTATTTTTCTGTCATTAGTCAAACTATTTACTGCTCTGCTCAAAGCGATAAATGCACCGTTTATTGCAGTAGTTCTGGTTCCTCCATCTGCCTGAATTACATCACAATCTAATATGATGGTTCTCTCACCAAGTGCCTTGAGATCAACAGCGGCTCTGANTGATCTCCCAATCAGTCTCTGTATTTCAATAGTCCTTCCANTTTGCTTTCCTNTCACAGACTCTCTCATATTTCTNTGATTTGTGGANCCTGGTAGCATGCCATATTCAGCTGTTACCCAGCCATGTCCCNTATTTTTCATCCANCTNGGTACATTNTNTTCAATTGTGGCNGTACATAANACTTTGGTNTCACCAAATGAGGCGAGCACACTNGTCTCNNTNGATCCAATAAAATCTAATTTAAANTCAATATTTCTCAATTGGTCTGNTTTTCTCTTATCTNTACGCATAATTATTTTCCTTCANTTTGNNGGCTCTNAATTGCTGCACNTNATTATAATTAAATTTATATTCATAAAGATCATTATTGATGAAATAATAGTGNNCTACTAAAAAAGTGAACTTGATANTTNCTAATGAATNCAGCCTCAAAATTATTCGTNATTTCTGCTCCTTCAGGAGCNGGTAANACGACATTAGTAAAATCCCTTATCAAAGANAATGAAAATATAAAATGTTCGATTTCTTATACGACAAGAGCCTCCAGAATAAATGAAAAAGAGGGGGAAGATTATTTTTTTGTTAGNAAGCAAGAGTTTATGAAACTTAAAAGTGAGAATAAGTTTATNGAANACGCGAAAGTTTTTNATAACTACTATGCAACAAGTANNGAGGAAATTGAAAAGATTTTATATCAGGGTGCGCATGCTATTTTGGAAATAGATTGGCAAGGNGCCAGACAAGTNAGACAGTCNATTCCAGAATGTGTNTCTATTTTTATCCTNCCNCCATCAAAAAATGAGCTGCAAANACGATTAGTTAACAGAGCAACNGATGATGTAAAAACTATCGAANTAAGAATAAAAGAAGCCAATCGTGACATGCTTCAATGGTCCGATTTNGATTATTGTATTATTAATGATGACCTTGNAACNGCAATAAAAGAGCTTGAATCCATTTTTTCTAATGAGAATGAAGCAAACAGCACAAAAAATTTAATGTTAATAGNAAAAATTAACGAGATATTATATGTAAATGACTGATAAATGGTTTAAAATAATGGCTANGATTGGTCGATAATNTAATAGGAGAACTAATGGCCAGAATAACTGTAGAAGANTGCATGAATGAANTCGATAATATCTTCGATATGATTTTGCTTGCATCAAAAAGNGCTAAAAGAATNGCNAATGGTGGAGACCCNTTGGTTGATATAGAAAATGATAAGCCTACAGTCATAGCGCTCAGGGAAATTGCCGAGGGCAAAATGTCAGAANANATTCTCNAAGAAATGGATGCAANNGCCTCACAAGAATTGATCCAAGTAGANGANGAAAGTGACGATATNATGCCNCTTCAAAGCCTATCCATTGGAAGGTGATAGNTTCAAAATAATCGTAATCATCATCAAGTTATACTCCTCAATAGATTAAGATGGATTACGCACAAATAATCCGAAAAAAAATAAATAAAAAATCTGATAGACCTAANATACTATTAGAAGATCTTTTGGATTCTGTTTCCTCATATNTAAAAAAATCCGATCTTGGGTTTATTAAAAAAGCNTATGAATATGGTGCGTCTGCTCATNAAAATCAAACNCGTATGAGTGGAGAACAATACATCTGTCACCCTTTGTCTGTTGCAATAATNCTTTCTAAAATGAGAATGGATAAACAAACAATATCTGCAGCACTTTTGCATGATGTTGTTGAAGATACAAATATCACTTTAGTAGATGTTGAAAAAATCTTTGATAAAGAAGTGGCCTCACTCGTTGATAGTGTGAGCAAAATTGATCAAATTAAATTCGAAAATAAGGCTGAAGCACAAGCAGAAACATTCAGAAAAATGATTCTNGCAATGGTAAAAGATATCCGTGTTATTTTGATAAAACTCTCTGACCGCCTACATAANATGAGGACACTTGAGCACCTTCCTGACAAAAAAAGGAAAATCAAAGCAAGAGAAACACTGGATATNTATGCGCCTATAGCAAATCGTTTNGGCATAAATAATATTAAAAACGAATTNGAGGATCTTTGTATCCGTCATCTATATCCATACAGATATAAAGTCATAAATAAAGCAATAAAAAAAAGCAAGGGTGGCCAGAAAAAATTAGTCAAAACAATTTCATCAAAAATAACGCTTTCTATGAATGATGAAAAGATAAATGGAGAGGTTATTGGNAGAGAAAAAGAACTTTACAGCATCTATAACAAGATGAAGAATAAAAAAAGATATTTANATGAAGTGGTCGATGTTTTTGGNTTTAGGATAATCGTNTCAAATGTCAATAATTGCTATAAATTGCTTGGTGTTGTTCATAATTTATACAAACCCATGCCAGGAAGATTTAAAGACTATATTGCNATTCCGAGGGAAAATGGCTATCAATCCTTACATACAACATTATTTGGGCCAAAGGGACTTCCTATAGAAATTCAAATCAGAACCAAAGAAATGGATCGACTTGCGGANTCGGGTGTCGCTGCTCACTGGAAATACAAGACAAAAGAAAAAAACTNNNCTCCNTCNCTTTCACANGCGAGTGATTGGCTAACTAAAGTNGGTGAATTTCAAGAANATATGACCTCTNCTGAATTTTTAGAAAATGTCAAAATAGATTTATTTCCCGACAAAATNTATGTGTTCACGCCTGGTGGTGACATTATACCNCTGAGNAGAGGTTCAACAGTGATCGATTTTGCNTATNCAGTTCATACNGATATCGGNAATGANTGTNTTGCAGCTGAAATANATAGAGAATTATCACCACTTAAAACTGAGTTACAGAATGGACAAACAGTCAAAATTAAAACCAAAAAAGGGGCGCAACCAAATCCGGATTGGATNAACTTTGCTGTAACCGCAAAAGCAAGATCCAGTCTTCAGGGTTATTTAAAAAATATNAAGAAAAGTGATGCTTATGATCTAGGAAGNAGTTTGTTAAATAGNGCTCTTAATGAAATTGGCACCTCTTTGAGAAAGATTGGCAAAAAAAGACAGAAAGAAGTNTTCTTACAATTNGGTGTCAAAGANCTCAGATCACTCTATGAACAAATNGGATTTGGAGACAGNCTAGCACCATTNACAGCNAGACATCTTGCCCANGAGCATCAGGAAAATAANACTTCTGAGCAGAGTAGCTTGGTTATTCANGGAACAGAGGGTATGGTTATGACCTATGGAAATTGTTGTAATCCTATTCCTGGTGACAACGTAATGGGATACATGAGCTCTGGNCGNGGTGTTGTTGTTCATAGAGACANCTGTAGAAATTTAAAAACCTTTAGAAAACATCCAAACAAATGGCTTTCGGTTAGATGGAAAGAGAANATTGANAGNGANTTNNNATCNCAGATNCANGTAGAAACCGAAAATAAAACNGGNGTNCTCGCTGAAGTAGCAAGNACNATTGCAGATTCAAATTCAAATATTGAATCNGTTGCTGTATCANGNCATGAAGATCATTCNGANCTTATTTTTACANTAAGTGTTAAGAGATAGAGTTCATTTAGCAAATATNATGAGAAATATAANAAAAATGAGNAGNGTACATCGNATTTCTCGCGAANGNAGATAAGATATATTTATAGGAGAAGATTATGATTAAAGTAATAAATACAGAGAATGCGCCCGCAGCAATTGGAACATATTCCCAAGCTAGATCAACTGAAAACTTAGTATTCATATCAGGACAAATTCCTCTTGATCCCGCTTCAATGGAAATAGTGAACGGTGACTTTAAAGACAGGGCGAGAAGAGTTTTTATGAATATTCAAGCTATAGCTGAAGAAGCAGGCGGCAGCTTGAATGACATATGCAAGCTGACAATCTTTCTTACAGATTTAAATGATTTTTCCGCTGTTAATGAAGTTATGGAAGAGTGTTTCAATAGCCCATATCCTGCACGTGCAGCCCTGGAAGTTTCAGCTCTACCNAANGGAGTAGATATTGAGGCTGAAGCAATTCTNGTCATTAGTTAAAAAAACCTCTTGTTTTCTATTTAATGNTNGATNTTAATGATGAGTTAGATTCACTCAGAGGAGTAGGTCCTTCTTTGTCTGAAAAGCTAAACAGTCAAAATATAAGAAAGATTGAAGATCTTCTTTTTTTGCTACCTATCCGNTATGAGGATAAGACNAAATTAATCAAAATCAGTAATGCCATTGCTGATCAAAAAAATTTAACTAAAGGAAGAGTTATTGACAGCAAGATTTTATTCTTTGGGAGAAGAGTATTACAGGTAATTCTAGACGATGGGACAGAGAGGTTAAAACTTAGATTTTTTTATTTTTCAAATAATCAGTACAAACAATTTTCATATGGAAAANCAGTTGTATGTTTTGGANTACTCAAGAAAAATGGAAAAAACNTAGAAATGATTCATCCTGAATATAAAATCTTGAAAGAAGACGAAACATATAGAACTGAAAAAACACTTACTCCAATATATCAGTCAATCAATGATGTAACAAAGGNAAGATTTAGAAATTTAGTTAGGCAAGCAACAGATGTTCTAAAGAGTTCAAAGCCATCAGAATTAATACCAAACCANGTCCTCAAANAAATTAATCTTCCTGATCTTTCAAACAGCCTTATCCATCTTCACTGCCCGCCAAAAAAGANCGATATCAANAATATTGAAGATGAATTAGCTCCATACAAAGNGAGNCTCTCATTCGAAGAGTTACTTGCTCATTACATGAGTTTGAGAAAGCTCAAAAAACTAGCNGAGGTTACATCTGCATCTAATTTAAGTAAAGGCCAAAAAGNAGTAGAGAATTTTATTGATTCATTAGAATTCACGCTCACCTCTGCACAAGTCAGAGTTATTAGAGAAATAACAGACGATTTATCCAAATCACAACCAATGATGAGGATGCTTCAGGGTGATGTTGGTTCTGGAAAGACCATAGTTGCAGCCATTGCTTGTTTAAAAGCAATCCTAAATAAAAAACAAGCTGCATTAATGGCTCCAACAGAATTACTTGCAACTCAACATTATGAATCTTTATCAAAACTTTTTAAAAATCATGATGTAAAAATATCTATACTCACAGGAAGCATCAAGAGGCCAATGAGAGAGGAAATTGAACACTCGATTCTCGCAGGGGAGATAAATTTAATTATTGGAACACACGCACTATTTCAAGAGGGTGTAACCTTCAATAACCTTGAATTAATTGTAATCGATGAACTACATCGTTTTGGAGTTAAACAAAGAGTGGCATTAAGAGAGAAAGGAGGATCGGAGAATAAGCATGCACACCAATTGATAATGTCTGCTACGCCAATTCCCAGAACTCTCGCAATGGCGGCCTATGCTGATCTTGATATATCCATAATCGATGAATTGCCGTCAGGTAGGAAACCAATTAAAACTCTCATAATCTCAAATAACAAAAGAGATTCTGTAATAGAAAGAATAAAAATTGCCTGTCAGAACGGACAACAAGCATATTGGGTTTGTCCATTAATCGATGAATCTGAAAACATCGAAGCGGACTCTGCAACAAAAAGATATGAAGATTTATTAAACAAAATTAAATCAATTAAAATTGGTTTAATTCATGGTCGTCAAAAGAATTTAGAGAAAGAAAAAACAATGGAGCTTTTTAAACAAGGCAAAATTGATCTATTAGTGGCAACGACTGTTATTGAGGTAGGTGTTGATGTCCCGAATGCAAACATGATGATTATTGAAAATTCAGAAAGAATGGGTTTGTCACAACTCCATCAATTAAGAGGCCGAGTTGGAAGAGGCCAGAAGGAAAGTCATTGTATTCTGCTATATCAATCGCCTCTGAATTCTTTTGCTAAGGAACGTCTCTCTGTCCTCAGAGATTCTAATGATGGATTTTATATTGCACAAAAGGACCTCGAATTAAGGGGGCCCGGAGAAATTCTTGGAAAAAAACAGACTGGTATACCTAATTATCGAATCGCTAATTTATCGAGAGATGCGTATTTGATGCCAAAAATTCAGCAATCTGCAGAAATAATGATGAAAGAGTTTCCAGAAAATACAAATCAAATTATTAATCGATGGTTAGGTCCAGCCAGCGTTCTAGGTAAAGTGTGAATAATTATGTTTAACACAATAAAGTTAAAAAATTATTTATTATTAATGAGGCTTGATAAACCAATAGGAATTTGGTTGTTGATGTGGCCAATGCTCTGGTCAATGTGGATATCTACTGATGGTGAAGTGAATGTAACAATATTAATTGTCTTTTTGTTTGGCGTGGTTATAATGCGCTCAGCAGGATGCGTGCTAAATGATATTGCCGATAAAAATATTGACCCTTTTGTTAAGAGAACTAAAGATCGTCCAATAGCATCAGGAAAAGTATCAGTACGCGAGGGCAAAAAACTATTTATATTGCTTATGGCAATTGCATTTAGCCTTTTGTTTTTTCTTAATAGTGCAACAAAATCTCTCGCACTTGTCGGGGCAATCATAACAGCTGTATATCCATTCCTCAAAAGGGTTATTTCTGCTCCACAGCTATTTTTAGGAGTCGCCTTTGGTTGGGCCGTTCCTATGACATTTACTGCAAATTTGGGGTACGTAAACACAACAGGATGGCTGATTTTTGTAACTGCAATATTTTGGGCAATTATCTACGACACTTATTATGCAATGGTTGATCGAGATGATGATATAAATCTATCAGTAAAATCCACAGCAATATTATTTGGTAAATATGATTTAATTATAATTGGAATATGTCAGATAATTATGATTATCCTGCTGATTTTATTAGCAAAAATAATGAATGCAACACTTTGGGTGTATCTATCAGTTTTTATTTCATCCTGCATAATGATGCACCATCAAATAATATCCAAAAGAAGACAAAGAAATGCTTGTTTTAGAGCATTTTATAACAATCATTACATTGGTATGGTGATGTTCATAGGGATATTGCTAAATTATTATCTACCGCAATAAGAGTTTCTCATAATAATGACTAATTACATTCAGCAAAATCATGTGCGCATGAGATTTGATAAATGTGTTGAACTCTTCAATGAACATGATTTTTTTCACAAATATTGTCGGAAAAACTTATTTGATAGGTTAGCACCAATAAAAATATGTCCGAAAATTATTCTAAATATTGGAAGCGCTACTGGTTCTGGATCAAATATACTCTCAAGAAACTATAAGGATTCACAAGTCTATAACATCGACTTATCATTCGGTATGTTAAAAAAGTCACACTTGAAAGAAAACAATCGTATTAAACATATTCAAGCTGAGGCAAGCGCTTTACCATTCAATGACAATTCTATTGATCTNATATTCAGTAATCTCTGTATGCCTTGGCTAAATGATTTGCCTTTTTTTTTCAAAGAGATCAAACGGGTCATGAAAAAAAATGGTTTATTCATCTTCTCTACGCTCGGTCCCGATTCTCTACTCGCTCTAAAAAAAGCTTGGGCAGAAGTGGATAACTTTTCTCACATCAACAACTACATAGACATGCATATTATCGGAGATCAACTTATGAATGTCGGATTACTTGATCCTGTGCTTGATTCTGAGCGCATGATCATTAAATATAANGACNTATCTTCGCTTGAGCGTGACCTGACTCATACGGGTGCTAGAAATGCGTTGACAGCAAGAGAAAACTCTCTCACTGGAAGAAAAAAATATGAAAAATTTAGCAAAAAACTATTTCCTTGCAATAGTAGTGAAAAATTAAATATTGAAATGGAAATAATATATGGGCACGCTTGGGGTAGAGAGCCAGCACCCTCTCAAAATGAGCATGTTATAGATGCATCAAATATCATGAGAAGAAAAATAAATCCGTAGAAATGGCTTTTTTNAAATATAAAGATAATCTAAAAGAATTCNTCCCTTATTTGTTGTTAGTGATTTTAATATATACCTTCTCTTCCCTGGGAATGTGGCAACTTGACAGAGCGAAAGAAAAAAAAGAGGCATTAGCGACGTTCAACTCATCAGATGGATATGAGTTAATTGATGAAAATTCTAGCTTCGACATCTACAAAAAAATAAAAGCTACTGGAAAATATGATGATTCTAGGCAGATTATTATTGACAATATAATCAGAGAGGACGGGATTGGACAAATGATTGTAACCCCTTTCAGAATCTCTAAATCTTCAAAAATTGTACTTGTTAATAGAGGATGGATTAAAAAGAAACTAAATTCATTTCCAGATATTAATAAACTAGATCAAAATATTATACAGATTCGAGGATTATCTGGGGTTCTGCCTAAAGTCACAATAAGGGATCAAGAGGCCTTCAGTCAGAATTCTAATTGGCCGTTAATAGCAAGTTATCCAACTTTTGAAGAGATTGAGAATAAATTAGGAGAGCCTGTTTTTCCTTTCATTTTGCTCCTAGATCAAAAAGAAAAAAATGGTTTCCAAAGGAAGTGGGATCCACAAATTTCAGGACCTGCGACTAATTATGGTTATGCTGTGCAGTGGTTCCTTATGTGTCTTTGCTCGATCATACTTCTGATCTATAGAATAAAAAAATATTTTTTTTAGAATACGGCTACACAATATCTTGTTGATGTTTTTTTAATGATATAATTCAGTTAAAAATATTCATTCTCGGTAAAACGATTTGCAAGAACTCACACAAAATAACCAAGCAACTTGGGCTGACTACTATGAGCTTACTAAACCTAATGTAGTGGCCCTGATAGTATTTTGTGGCATTGTCGGAATGCTGCTCTCAACACCAACACTACCTCAAATTAGTACCCTCATATTTGGAGCGTTAGGTATAGGTCTCAGCGCTTCCTCCGCTGCAGTCATAAATCATGTTCTAGACATTCAAATTGATCAGAAAATGAGCAGAACAAAAACTAGACCACTTCCTCAAGGCAGGCTATCTCAAAGAAAAGCTCTCTTATTTTCATTAATCTTATGCCTGATTTCTATGTTCATTTTATTTGTCTATATCAATACCATAACTGCAATTCTTACATTCCTATCACTAATAGGTTATGCAATTATATACACTGTTTTTCTCAAACGATCTACACCACAAAATATTGTAATTGGTGGAGCAGCTGGCGCAGCGCCGCCTGTTCTTGGATGGACTGCTGTAACTGGTGAAATTCATGCGAATGCATTAATTCTATTTTTAATTATATTTCTGTGGACGCCTCCACATTTTTGGGCACTAGCCATTGCAAGAAAAGATGACTATCAAAAAGCTAATATACCTATGTTACCTGTAACGCATGGTAGTGCATTTACAAGGTTATTTATATTCAATTACACCATACTACTCGTCGGTGTCACTATCCTTCCTTACCAAACTGGAATGAGTGGCTTGATATACCTAATAACTGCCATTTTTTCAGGAATAGTTTTTTTATGGTATGCAAATAAGCTAAAAACTGAGGAAAATCTTGAATTATCAATGCGTGTTTTTCAATTTTCGATTCATTACCTAATGGTTCTTTTTGCTGCTCTTCTTGTTGATCATTATTTACTTTTCAGAATTAGCGATTTCATCTGATCCGAAAATGGATGTTACCCCCATATTAGAACCACTAAATGAGCAACAGCGAAAAGCTGTTACAGCTGAAAAAAAACCTATGCTCGTAATTGCTGGTGCTGGTAGTGGAAAAACTCGTGTTCTTACCCACAGAATTGCCTGGCTTATAAAAATTGAAAATCTATCCCCACATAACTTGATGGCAGTAACTTTTACAAATAAAGCGGCAAAAGAAATGAGAGACAGAATTGAAACTCTTCTAGGGATACCCGTAAGTAATCTTTGGATTGGAACATTTCATGGTCTTGCTCATCGATTCTTAAGACGACATGCCGAAAACATCAAACTTAATAAGAACTTCCAAATTATTGATTCTGACGATCAACTCAGGATCATTAAGAGACTCATTAAAAGTTTAAATATTAATCCAGATATTTATCCGCCCAAGGAGCTCCAATATTTTATTAATCAGAAAAAAGATGAAGGCCTAAGGCACAATCAGATATCACTGAAAAATGATCCTGACTTAGAAAAAAAAATTACTTTTTACAAGTATTATCAAGAAATATGCAATCAAGACAATTTAGTAGACTTTGCTGAATTATTGTTGAGAAGCTATGAACTTTTGCATCAAAACCCCGAACTTCTCAATCTATATCGGAGTAAATTCAAAAATATACTTGTCGATGAATTTCAAGATACCAATGTCATTCAATATGCGTTTTTGAGGCTATTAATTGGAGAAGAAAATTTACCTTTTGTAGTAGGTGACGACGATCAATCCATCTATCGGTGGCGTGGTGCAAAAATGGAACACATTGCTCAATATCAAAAAGATTATCCAAAAACAGAAGTTGTAACACTAGAACAAAACTATCGTTCATCGGCAAACATATTACAAGCAGCAAACTCTGTCATAAATAATAATGAAATAAGAATGCCAAAAGAATTATGGACTAATGACGACTCAGGTGATTTGATCAGAGTCTTTGCAGCTTTTAATGAGAGAGAGGAGGCATCGTTTATAACTGGCAGAATAGAAGACTGGGTCAACAATGGAAATAAAAGATCTGAAATTGCCTTAATATATCGATCGAATGCACAATCAAGAGTACTAGAAGAATCTCTCATTAGCAGGTCGATACCATANAGAATATATGGGGGTCTCAGATTTTTCGAGAGAGCAGAAATAAAAGATGCATTGGCTTATTTAAGAATTGTTCATTATGAAAATGACAATACATCACTTGAAAGAGTTATCAATAAGCCAACCAGAGGTATTGGTACTAAAACTTTAGATGCCATAAGAAATTGTGCAAAAGAAAAGAATATTTCACTCATGAAAGCGTCAGTCTTTCTCCTTGAAAGCGANGNATCAGGAAGAAAATTTCAAAAACTTAGTAGCTTTCTTACAATCATTAACAAAATGCGAAGAGAGGTAGATTCTCTGGAACTTCATAATCAAATTGATCATGTAATAAATTTGAGTGGGCTAATCGAGCATTACAGCAAGGAAAAAGGAGAAAAAGGGGTCACTAGAATTGAAAATTTGAGTGAACTTGTAAGTGCAGCAAAAAGTTTTGAGTCAGATGATGATATGTCAGAGATTGATTCTTTTCTGTCTCATGCAGCTCTAGAGTCGGGAGACGAACAAGCAAGTGAATGGGAAGATTGTGTTCAATTAATGACCATGCATTCAGCGAAGGGACTTGAATATCCTGTTGTGTTTATGTGTGGCATGGAAGACGGCCTATTTCCTCATCAGCGATCGATTGCAAATACCAATAACCTGGAAGAAGAGAGAAGGCTCTGTTATGTTGGAATAACAAGAGCAAAAAAGATACTCTATCTAACCTATGCACAACAGCGCAGATTGCATGGGCTAGATAACTTTTCTCCTTCATCAAGATTTTTAGAAGAAATACCCAGTGAACTCAAAGATGAGATAAGAAGCACATACAATAAAACAGAATTCAAACCATCAAGTGAATTCAATGTTAGAGATAACTCGACTTCCGAAGCCCCTATTAAACTTGGCCAAAGAGTGGTGCATAAAAAATTTGGAGAAGGAACAGTCATGGCCTATGAAGGTGAAAACACACAAGCTCGTGTACAGGTTAATTTTGATCATGCTGGCTTAAAATGGCTTGTCCTCAGTTTTGCAAACCTTGATCTTATATAAAGATAAGAAATATCATTCTATGATCAAATTTGAGAGATATACAAAGTGAACATGAAAATATTGATTTTAGGGGCTGGTCAAGTTGGATCATCAGCTGCGGAACAACTTTCACGTGAAGAAAGCAATGATGTTACAGTCGTAGACAACAGGGCCGATATCCTGGATGAGCTTCAGGATAGGTTNGATATAAGAACTGTTTGTGGTCATGCNTCNCACCCTGATGTAATTAAAAAAGCAGGTGGAGAAGATACTGATATTGTAATNGCACTCACAGATTCTGATGAAACTAATATGCTTGCATGTCAAATTGCATCAACAATATTTGATATCAATACCAAAATTGCACGAATAAGATCAGCTGCATACATTCACTCAAAAAATCTCTTCACAGAAAATGCAATACCAGTAGACGTTCAATTAAGCCCTGAAAAGTTAGTTTGTGAACATATTGAGCAGCTCATTCAATATCCGGGTGCACTTCAAGTGCTTGCATTTGGGAATGGTCAGGCTAAATTGGTCGCTGCAAAAGTCAGNCATGAAGGTTTATTAGTAGGTCAAAAAATTTCGGCCTTAAAAGAACACATTCCCAATACAGAAGGAAGGATAGCCGCCATATATCGAGACGGTCAACCTCTCCTTCCCGATGGTGACACGATAATTAGGGCTGATGATGAAGTTTTCTTCATTGCAGCAAAAAAAGATATCAGGGCTTTCATGACTGAAATGAGAAAAATCGAAAGCCCAGTGAGAAGAGTCTTAATTGCGGGCGGTGGTCATATTGGCGTAAGGCTTGCTTCAGCCCTTGAGAAGACAAATCAGGTTAAAATTATTGAGCATGATCCTGTTAGAGCAAAGCTTATTTCTGAAAAATTGGATGATTCGATCGTTCTGGTGGGTGATGCCTCCGATCAAGAGCTTCTTTTAGAGGAAGATGTAGATAATGTAGATGTTTTTTGTTCACTAACCAACTCAGAAGAAGCCAATATACTGTCAGCAATGCTGGCAAAAAAAATGGGCGCGAAAAAGGTAATTTCNCTTTTAAAAAGACCCTCATACGCGGACCTTGTTGAGGCTGGGACCATTGATATAGCAATTTCACCNAAAGAGATCACNATAAGCTCGCTTCTTGCTTATATAAGAGGCGGGGATGTTGTAAAAGTCCACTCTCTNAGAAGNGGNGCTGCAGAGGCTATTGAAGCCATTGCACATGAAGAAAAGGGGAAATCTGTCGTTGTTGGAAAAACAATCGATAATATCGATCTTCCGGAAGGATGCAGTATCATAACCGTGGTGAGGGGTACTGAAGTTATAATAGCTCATCACGACACCGTTATAGAGAAAGACGATCATGTTATTTTATTTGTCACTGACAAAAGCAAAATTGCTGATCTAGAAGAAATATTTCAAAAGGCGTAACAAGTTACAAATATGAATTGGATGAGCATACAAAGAATTGTTGGTCTTTTGCTAATGCTGTTNAGTACCTCAATGTTGACACCNATAATAGTGGGTATAGTCTATTCAGATGACACCTGGCAATCATTTTTATTTTCTTTTGCAATCACAATAATTATCGGTTTCTTAGCATGGTATCCNGTTAAAGNGAANAANAANGANCTTAAGCTTAGAGATGGNTTTATGGTNGTCGCGCTTTTCTGGATAGTNCTGGGNTCATTNGGAGCAATACCNTTTTTTTATGCNAATGAAACNANCATGTCAATAACNGATTCNATTTTTGAATCAATATCNGGNCTTACAACAACTGGNGCAACAGTCATAACTGGTCTTGATTNNTTACCAAAATCTATTCTTTATTACAGGCAGCAGCTCCAATGGTTAGGNGGNATGGGAATAATTGTTTTGGCTGTTGCAATNTTNCCAATGCTTGGTGTTGGTGGCATGCAGTTATACAAAGCAGAGACACCNGGNCCAATTAAAGATAATAAGCTNACNCCCAGAATTACNGANACNGCAAAAGCNCTNTGGTATGTGTATCTATNCTTTACAATCATTTGTGCTCTTAGTTATTACTTAGCTGGAATGAANGCNTTTGATGCNCTCTCACATTCATTNTCTACTGTTGCAATAGGNGGTTTTTCCACNCATGACNCAAGCATTGGNTATTTTGATAATAANGNAATCGANATAATTGCAATNATATTCATGTTCATAGCTGGANTAAATTTCTCNTTNCATTTTTTTGCATGGCAAAANAAAAATTNTNCTCATTATTTNCAAGATCATGANTTTAGGACATATTTTAAAATTATTTTNNTNNTATCGATAATNGTTATTGCATTGTTGTATCGTTTTNATNNNNAAAATCATCAAAATTTTATTACTGGNTTATTTCATNCTGTATCTATAGCAACCACAACNGGCTTTACTACNNCTGATTTTGCTNCATGGCCAGGNGCNTTNCCNATNCTNCTNATTCTCGCAAGTTTTATTGGTGGATCNGCAGGCTCAACTGCNGGAGGAATAAAGGTNATTCGAATACTTCTCATATATAANCAGGCTGTTAGAGAAATAAAACGACTTGTTCATCCCAATGCNGAAATACCNGTAAANGTAGGAANAGAACCAGTTTCAAATCGAGTTGTCGATGCGGTGTGGGGGTTTTTTTCGATTTATCTAATCGTATTTGCNTTTATGTTGCTTGCTATGATGATAACAGGCTTGGATCACACAACGGCGTTTTCCGCTGTCGCTGCTACGATAAATAATCTTGGACCTGGTTTGGGTGAAATTTCCTCTGGATTTTCTAATGTACCAGAGGGTGCAAAATGGATAGCTATTGCTGGAATGTTACTGGGCAGATTGGAGATTTTTACACTCCTTGTTTTAATAACACCAACATTCTGGCGTCACTAAAACATCCAATGCAAAGATTAGTCAATTTTATCGATTCGGTTAATACCTCAATCAGCAGATTNGTTTCTTTGTTAATTCTGCTCATGGTGGTAATCACTTTCATAATTGTAGTTATGAGATATGTATTTGGTTACGGTTTCGTGTGGATGCAAGAATTACTTCTGTGGTTTCATGGCATCGTCCTTATGTCNGGAATATCGTACACATTGCTTAATGATCAGCATGTTCGTGTTGATGTGCTTTACCGTAATTTCAATAAGAGAGAAAAGGCAAAAATCGAAATAATAAACATATTATTTTTTGTAATGCCATTGAGCATATATTTGATATATATCTCTCNGAATTTTGTGGGTATTTCTTGGGAGGTACAAGAAATATCCAGGGATTCAGGTGGACTGCCTTTTCCTGCAATTCCTCTAATTAAAACAATGCTTATAGTAATGCCGACATTACTGAGCATTCAGGGATTATCTATTCTCTATAAGAATATAAAACTGATGAGATCATAGTAGTGGAATATCTCTCTCTTTTCCTATTCATAATCATCATAGCAATTTTGTTGATGGGCATACCTGTAGCCTTTGCGTTAGCAGGAACATCTCTAATTTTTGCTTTTATTGGAATTATTTTTGGTGTTTTCGAGGAAGCTTTTTTAATGGGACTTCCAAATAGAATATATGGAATCATGACCAATACAACACTATTGGCAATTCCTCTATTCATATTCATGGGCATTACATTAGAGAAATCCAAAATTGCTGAAAACCTTCTAATAAGCTTATCTAATTTATTTTCAGGCTTGAGAGGTGGACTCGCAATAGCAGTGACCTTAATAGGGATGTTATTGGCAGCGAGCACAGGTATTGTAGGTGCAACTGTTGTAACNATGGGATTACTTGCGCTTCCTTCTATGCAAAAAAATGGGTATTCACCTGAGTTATCGTCAGGAACTATATGTGCATCAGGGACTCTAGGGCAAATTATTCCGCCCTCTATTGTGCTAGTTATGTTGGGCGATGTTATTTCCTCTTCTTATCAATTCTCACAACTTAATCAGGGTATTTATTCACCGAGGACTGTGTCAGTCGGTGATTTATTTGCCGGTGCATTAATTCCAGGCCTTATTCTGGTTGTGATGTATATCTTATATATTCTTATTTATTCTCATTTTAATCCAGAGCCTCCCAAAGCGAAGANCCCTGATGATAATAAACAAAGCCTAGGGAAAATATTATCAGTTCTAGTGGCACCATTAACCCTGATTATTCTTGTTCTTGGATCAATCATAATGGGAGTGGCAACACCGACAGAAGCAGCGGGAATTGGTGCAAGTGGTGCATTAGTAATTTCATATTTTCGTGATACTTTAGACATGAAACAACTCTCTGATATCTCAGTCTCAACACTNAAAATTACTAGCATGGTTTTCTTTATATTAATTGGNGCCTCCATTTTTTCTCTTGTCTTCAGAGGCTATAGTGGTGACGAATTAATTCATAATTTTTTGACAAGCCTGCCGGGTGAAAAAGTCTCTGCGATTCTGATAACCATGTTAGTAATTTTTATTCTGGGGTTCATTCTTGATTTTATAGAAATTACATTTGTGGTCGTACCTATAATCGCGCCAGTACTTCTGCAAATGGGATTTGATCCAATATGGCTTGGAATCATGATCGCCATAAATCTTCAAACATCATTTCTTACACCGCCATTTGGGTTTGCACTATTTTATCTTCGGGGTGTCGCACCACAATCAATCAAAACTCAACAGATATACAGAGGCGTAATACCGTTTGTAATTTTGCAAATATTAATGCTATTTCTGCTTGCAGTATTTCCAGAAATTGTGACCTGGCTTCCTAACTTAATATACCAATAAAATTTTTCTAGATTTCAGATCTTATCCTCATGTCCAAATAAGAGAGTTCTGTTATCTCCTGGTTGGAAGAAGATTTCTCCATAAAACTTTCAATGGATTGTTGAATTTTTTCTGAAGATCGATCACCAGAAACTAGATCTTCAATCGCATTTTTTGAATGTTTTTTTAGCTCATTAAACACTGCCTGAGGTATTTGTTTCAGCTGTATATTTGGATCTTTTTTAAGCTGCTCTAATGCAACTGCATTTCCCCACATGTATTCTGAAGTCATATTGAGATTCGAGCTCTGGCAAGCAATTTCTAATATTTTTTGAAGATCGGGTGGCAATGAAGACCATGCCTCAGTATTTATTATGCATTCAATATTCGGACCTGGCTCATGAAAACCTGGATAGTAATAATATTTGGCCGCTTTGTGCAAACCAAGAGAAACATCATTGTATGGTCCTACCCACTCAGCAGCGTCAATTGCGCCTGTTTGCAAAGATGTAAAAATTTCTGAGCCTGCCATGGTAACTTGTACGGCGCCAGCCCTTTGCATAATTTCTCCACCAAGTCCGGGCATTCGTATTTTTAGGCCTTTTATGTCTTCGATTGACGATATTTCTTTATTGAACCAACCCAGCATTTGTACACCTGTATTGCCAACAGGAAATGGAACCAAATCAAACGGTTCATATAATTCATGCCATAGCTCTATCCCGCCGCCAAAATAAAGCCACGCATTTGTTTCATTGACATTCATCCCAAAAGGAACAGTAGTGAAGTATGGTGCAGCCGGCAACTTACCCCTGTGATAATAAGATGAATCATGACCAATTTGTGCAGTGCCCTGACTTACGGCATCAAAAACTTGTAAAGGTGGAACCAATTCTCCGCCAGCGAAAACCTTTATAGAAAGTCTTCCGTCGCTTGCTTTAAAGACATCTTCAGCGAGCTTGTTTGCTCCTGTACCTAATCCTGGTAAATTTGGCGGCCATGATGTGACCATGTTCCAGCTGTATTTATCTTTAAATATTTTTTCTTGCTTAGCCGGTTCAGTCTCTTTTCCACAAGCTGCCAATCCAAAGGCTGCTGTCATCCCAGCGACAAATTTGCGACGTTTCATAACTCACCGTGATAATTGATTGTTGGTTTAAGCAGTTTAAACGCTACTTTAATAAGATCAATAAAAATATTAAATATTTGATTATTTCCACTTTTATATCTATTTATTTTNAAAAAGTACATATTTTCCCACTTATTTGATTAATTGTGTTTTGTGGTGTTTTAATAACTTTATTATCAATTATTCGATATTTTTGTGGGTAATNTCGTGTTTAAATTCTATTATATTCAGATGCATTTTTAGTCTATTATTAAGTATAACTATTTATAAGGATGGATATGCTTTCTTTACTTCAGAGAGTGAAAATGGCGAATGTTTGTGTAAACAATCAAATGATTGCTTCTATCGAAGATGGAATACTGGCATTTATNGCATTTGAACCAGATGATTCAGATNATAAATTANAAAAGATGGNAAAAAAAATNCTCAATTATCGAATATTTCCAGATCATAACGATAAAATGAATAAAAATATCATGGATATGAGCTATGAATTATTGGTTGTGCCTCAATTTACGTTAGCAGCCAATACAAAAAGTGGTTCTAGACCGAGTTTTTCATCTGCGGNTGATCCCATAATGAGTAAAGATTTATTTTNATCGTTTCTGAAAATATTGAAACAGNAATNTCCAAAAATTCATGCCGGTCAATTCCAAGCAAATATGCAAGTAAGCCTANTAAATGATGGTCCAGTTACATTTTTTCTTAAAGTCGATTAAAATNANANGAGATNTTTGNNTGTATTGATTATCAAATNGATCTATATATAAATAAAAATATATAGATGTTAGACTAAAAAAAATATTTGGGAGTAAAGAAGATGTTATCAAACATCGGACCATTTCAGTTACTTATAGTTCTCGCTATCGTNCTGGCTATATTTGGCACAAAGAGACTTCGNACACTAGGGTCAGATCTAGGCAGTGCTGTAAAAGGATTCAGATCTGCAGTCAATGAAGCGGATAAAGAACCTTCCGCCGAAGTTGACTTTTCAGAACCTGAGAAATCAGAAGAGTCCAAAGACAGTTCAAGCTCATAAGATTNCTGCGAATTTACTATGTCAGGCATAGGATTTTGGGAATTAATAATTCTTTTTCTTATTGGCTTAATTGTATTAGGACCAAAACGACTGCCACAAGTTGCCAATCAACTGGGTGANTGGATCGGTCANGCAAAAAGAATGACAAGGGTCATGAGAAGGCAGCTTGAAGAAGAAATCGAGCTGGATAATCCAATGGCCTCATTACCANATGAGGAGCAAAATAGAGACAAATCAGACTTNTTNGANACAACTGAAAATCTNAATGAGCGCNNACCTGANCCTCCNTCNGAAANANAAAGCCCAAATTCAGATGAAGNCCAAGAAAGCANGCCTGAGAATAAANCATAATTTCAAGTTAAGNACATGACAGANAATAATCATGAAGAAGAGCTGGCAGAGGGGACACTATTATCTCACCTCNTTGAATTAAGAAGCCGCTTATTGATTATCGCTGTGGCTGTTCTTNTTGCCTTTATCATTCTGTTGCCTTTTTCTCGTGATATATTCACGCTCGTTTCAGAACCACTTAGAGAAGTACTGCCAGGCAACGCCATGATTGCAACCGCTGTTGCTTCTCCATTATTAACACCATTCAAATTGACATTTTTCGCGGCACTGTTTCTTGTAATGCCAGTGGTTTTATTTCAGGTATGGAATTTTATTGCGCCGGGACTGTATAAAAATGAAAAAAGATTTGCAATTCCCTTATTGGCAACGAGCATTGTATTATTTTATTTAGGCATTGCTTTCGCTTATTTCGTTGTATTTCCGTTAATATTCGGATTTTTCACGTCAATTGCACCAGAGGGTGTAGAAGTTCAAACTGACATAACGCAATTTTTGGACTTCATTACAACAATCGTATTTGCTTTTGGTATTGCATTTGAGGTTCCAGTGGTAACAGTATTAATAGTGTGGGCAGGACTAACGAATATAGAAAAACTTGCTAAAGCACGACCTTATGTTTTTCTTATGGCATTTATCGCAGGGATGTTTTTAACTCCGCCTGATGTGATTAGTCAAAGTTTATTGGCGGTGCCTGTCTATTTGTTGTATGAGCTTGGAATCATTATGTCTAAAATATTCGTAAGCAAAAAATCCGAATCTGATTCTTCGTGAAACCAAACAGAGAATTTCTTGGGCATCCTATTGGCCTAGTCACTCTATTTTTTACAGAAATGTGGGAAAGAATGAGTTATTACGGAATGAGAGCTTTGCTTGTTCTGTTTATGACAGATCAAATAAACAGAGGCGGAATGGGCCTCAATGATGAAAAAGCNACAGCAATATATGGTATCTACACTGCTTTTGTTTATTTAGTTGCGTTACCAGGCGGATGGGTNGCGGATAAATTTATNGGCGCTCAAAAAGCTATTTTGTATGGCGGCATCATAATTATGTGNGGTCATTTCGTTCTGGCAATTCCAACAACAAATTCATTTTTTATAGGGCTAATTCTAGTCATAATCGGTACAGGTCTCTTAAAACCAAATATCAGTGCAATTCTTGGTGACCTATATTTGCCAGGAGANCCAAAAAGAGATTCAGGATTCTCCATATTTTATATGGGAATCAATATAGGTGGGATGTTAGGNCCCCTAATCTGTGGTTATCTTGCTCAAAATGAATCATTTGGATGGCATTATGGTTTTGCATTTGCTGGCATTGGAATGCTTTTCGGTGTTATGCAATTTTGGCGAACAAAATCCTATCTNGGNGACGCTGGAAAAGAACCTCAATCAATNTCAAGAAATCAAAAATGGGGATTTATCATTTTTTCTCTATTANTGTCAGCATCATTTTTGCTTCTGCTTCAGTCCAATATNATGATGTTTAATTTTGTTATATTTTCAGAAATAACAACATATTTAATTTTATTTGCNACAATAAGTTTTTTTNTTTATGTGCTTTATTTCTATGGATTAGATAAATCTCAGTTTGATAGGGTTTTGGTAATTATATTTTTGTTTNTTGGCGCGGCAGTATTTTGGTCAGGATTTGAGCAAGCTGGCTCTTCTCTAAATTTATTTGCTAGCAGATATACGCAACTGGAATTCACATGGTTCANAATTTACTCNTCTTGGTTCCAATCAGTGAACTCAATTTTCATCATTTTGTTNGCGCCCGTATTCGCGTATTTNTGGGTAATATTGGCTAAGAAAAATCTTGATCCTGCAATTCCAACAAAGTTTGCAGCTGGATTGCTGTTCCTTGCTTTGGGCTTTCTCATGATGATGTTTGCGTCCATNATTGTTGCNGGAGGTGAAAAGGCAATGCCAACATGGCTCTTGATGACATACCTTTTCCACACTTTTGGTGAGCTGGCCCTGTCCCCTGTTGGTTTGTCAGCAATTACCAAACTATCCCCTAAAAAACTCATGGGTCAAATGATGGGTATGTGGTTTGTTGCTTCTGCTNTCGGCAATTTAATTGCAGGACAGATTGCTGGAGAGTTNAAAGAGATTTCTAGCTTCCCAGGTCAATATCTAAATATAGTTATGATTCTCTCAATTACGGGTATGGCATTTCTTCTAATNAGCNAAAAACTGCAAAAATTGATNGGTGATGCCAATTAATCAATTTTTTTATCGCGATTGTNCGAAGCAGACTCCCGCATAGGCAAGCTCAACACCAGCATTATCCAAAAGACANTTATTGTCGTATGTTCTCTGATCAGTGCCACAGACAGGCAAGTAATTCTGAGGACAAGTTGTTCCTTGCTCAGCACACAAACCAGCATATTGAATCCTGTTTCCTGATCTTTCTGCGATACAAGCATTCAAGTATGTCATGGTATTTTCACCACAAACAGGTGCGTATGTTTGTGTACAAGCTCTAGAGTTGCATGCACCCTCAACAAAGGTGTTATATCCGGCTGCTTCNGCTTTACATGCGTTATTGAATGTTTGNCCAGCAACACAAACAGGCGCAATAATTTCTGGGCACATGTTTGTATTACAAGCGCCCAAGCTCTCAATGATCATTCGATTTGAAGCTGCGATACATCGATTTTTGTATGTTTGTCCATTTATTCCGCAGACTGGATTAATTTCTTGCTCGCATNCATCAGAACCTCCGCAAATTCCTGATTTAACTATTTCAATTCCAGCAACTGTTGCCATACATGCATTATCATAAGTTTTTTCGTCTATACCACAAACCGGATTATATTCCAGAGAACACTNTAAAGTAGGATCATTACAGACGCCTTCACTNATGATTTCTGCGCCATCCAAATTTGCAAAACATTGNTTTGCATATGTATCTCCCTGNGAAGAACAAACTGGCACAAAGTTATCATCACACACGATAACTTCTGTCTGATCTTTTGTTTGTGCCATTGCGCTTTCAAATATAAACAGTAAGAAAAAAATTACGTACATCACACTAAATCTTCTCATCGCTAACTTTTTTTGCNGAGCCCCAATAATTATAAGACGCAAATTTAAACCCAGGAATATACATTTGGTCGCCCTCGCACAATTTAAAGCCTGCATTAGCAATCAAATAGGGAATGTTTCTTTGGAGATTACATCCACCAGATATTCTTTTCCATATAGGATTAATTATATTTTGAGTTAAGTGGACAAATTTATCAGGTGCCATACCGTGTTCGGTGAAGATAAGTGATCCACCTGGTTTGAGNACACGAAGAAGCTTATCTAAAGCAACATCAACATCNGGAATTGTACAAAGAACATAAGTCGAAACAATCGTATCAATACTGTTATCCTCGATCTCCAAATCCTCGCAGTTAGTGGTTAAAAAATTAACATCTAAATCTGTATCATTNAATGCTTTTATTGCCATTTTTTGCATATCAACAGATGGCTCTAAAGCCCATATTTTCTCTACCTTATCATGTTGATAATATTTCGCATTCAGGCCCGTTCCTGCGCCAATCTCTAGAACAATGCCTGATGCTTTAGGCACAATTTTTTCTCTTTGCTTAGATACAGGGTTCGACGAACAGCACCAATTGACCAACTGAGGTAGAATTTTTTTTTCGTAAAATCCTATCAAAATAAATAACTCTTTTTATTTTTAAGGAGATCTACAGCATATAANAAATAAGTGTCATCAGAGTATTCACCATGATTGATCATTTTTGCTTCTCTATTATTATTGTGTATTTTTATATCAGGTCTAATTCCACTTTGGGTTATTGGCTCGCCAGATGGNCTGAAATATTTGGCAGTTGTTAATATAACTGCACCTCCNGATTTTAAGGGGACAACTTCCTGAATTGACCCTTTTCCATAAGTTGAGTTNCCGATAATTATAGCGCGTTTATTGTCTTGCATGGCACCGGCAAATATTTCGGCNGCTGAAGCTGATTTGTTATTTACTATTGCAACCATTGGGAGTCCAGATAGAGAATCTCTNCCTGTGGCAGATCTAACAAATATCAATTCATTGTCTCTTCCTTTTGCAGAAACTATCACTCCCTTTTTAAGGAATAAATTCGAAACACTTATAGCTGACTCTAATGTTCCACCTGGATTATTTCTTAAATCAATTACAGCCCCTTGAATTTTCTTATGGTCTCCACACACATTTTCAAGCACAGTGCTGATTTCTGATTCTGTTGTATCATTGAACGTTTCAATTTTTATATAGCAAAAATTGTTATCAATGACCCTCGCATCTATGCTTGGCATAGAAAAATTATCTTTAACCAGGTCAAATGACAATTCAGNATTATTTGTACCTCTCAAGATTGTCATTTNAAGTGCCGATTTTGTNTCTTGTAAGATTTCATGTAGATTGTAATTATCTGAAATATCTATTGGGCGTCCATCAATTTTTATTATTTTATCTTCTTTTTTTAAGCCGCTTTCATATGCAGGTGACCCAGAAAATACGTGGTCAATTGTGTCTTTATTGATCCTGATGCCAATCCCTTTGAAATTCCCCTTCGTTCCTGAAATAATTTTTTTATATTGAGCTTCGCTAAGGTATTCAGAGTAGCGGTCTAAGCTACTGAATATTTCCTCTATATTTAAATTTGAAAAATCATCATGATTTATTTTTTTGATGTATTTTTTTTGAATAGCGCCAAGAATTTCTTCTTGTATAGAGAAAATATCGTTATCATGANTAACTGTTTCTCTNAAAGCGCCACTAAAACTCAGAAGAAGCCCAAGAGATAGGCCCACTGTAACCGCTAGAGAAAATCTGTAGATTATGTGCATAACTTACTATTGCTGAAATAACTTCTATTCCATAATAACAATTTTATTAAGATAAATATCAATGATTTATTTGTCGCCATTGTCTTCAGTATCTGTATACTTCTCATTTTTAGGTTAAATTATTAAATAAAATGAACATATATGAATACATAGGTAACAATTTGCTTATTAGTGCAGGATTGATTCTTAGTTTCTTGCTGCTGATTTTCAATGAGCTTAAAATTAAAAAACAGCATATTGCAACCGTTGATCCATTTAAAGCTGTACAATTAATAAACATCGGGGCTAATGTTCTTGATTTAAGATCAGCTGATGTCTTTAAAAAAGGACATATTGTGAATTCAAAAAATATGACAAAAGAACAAGTAAGCTCGAAGAAGAACAGCATGAGCAATAAAACAACAATTATTGTTTGTGATACTGGAGTATCTTCCAGCAAACTGGTTAATGAAATAAGATCCTCAGGGATCGAAAATGTATACGGAATTCGCGGTGGAATAAATAGCTGGAGTGAGGCAAATATGCCTCTCGTTTCAAAAAATAAGAAATAGAGAATTAGAAGGAATAAAACCATGGCAGATAAAAATGTTGACGAGAAACAAATCGTAATTCAAAAACTCTATATTAAGGACTCATCATTTGAATCGCCCAATACACCAGAAGTATTCAAGGGTGCAGAATGGAAACCAAAGACAGATCTTAATCTAAGCAGTTCTCATGCACCTTTTGAGGATAACACGCACGAAGTAACATTGACTGTTACGGTTGAAGCTAAAGATGATGATAATGTTATTTTCATAGCAGAGATAAAACAAGCTGGATTGTTTCAGATCAGCGGATACAGTGCAGAGGATCTAGAAGCAATCATTGGAATATTCTGCCCAAATACGCTCTTTCCTTATGCGCGTGAAACAATAGCCAACATGATTGCAAAAGGTGGTTTCCCTGAGTTTATATTGCAACCAATAAATTTTGATGCACTCTATACTGAATCAAAAAAAAGAGCAGCCGATAACAACCAAAATGATAAAGAATCATCTTCGGAGACAGCACACTGACATTAGTAGGCAAAAATACTGATGCAAAGGCCATTTCAATAATAGGAGCGGGTTCCTGGGGCAGTGCGCTAGCCATTCAACTTGCGAATAACAGCAGAAAGGTTAATTTATACTGCAGAAACAAAAAATGTTTCAAAGATGTAGTGGACAATCGAACTAATAGTCGCTACCTGCCCAATATTACTTTTCCTGAAAATATTAATATATTTTCGAATATTGAAGACTCTGTTAAAGATGCTAATACTGTAATTATTGCTTTGCCAAGTGAAACTATTCGAGATACATTCTTACAATTAAAAAACACAATAAACAGTCAAGCCGGAATATCTTGGGCTAGTAAGGGTCTTGAGGTTAAATCAGGACTATTGATTCACTCAGTTTGTGAAGAAATTCTTGGGAAAAGACATCCCATGGCAGTGATATCAGGGCCTTCTTTTGCAGTTGAGGTTGCAAACAAAAAACCGACCGCAGTTACGATAGCCTCTAGTTCAAAAAACTTTAGAAAACAGCTTGCAGAGGATCTATCAGATCAGAACTTTCGTGTATATACATCAGATGACATTATAGGCGCTGAAATTGGAGGGGCGGTAAAGAATATAATTGCAATCGGTGCCGGTATTTCAGATGGATTAAATTACGGAGATAATGCCAAGATTGCACTTATTACAAGAGGATTACATGAAATCCAAAAACTGGGTGTGGCTCTGGGCGCGAAAAAAGAAACCTTTTCTGGTTTATCTGGAGCAGGAGATCTTTTCTTAACTTGCACGAGCAATCTATCGAGAAACAGAAGATTGGGCCTTGCGCTGGCAGATGGTANCAATTTGTCGGAGTTTGAATCAAAAACCATGCAAGTTGTTGAAGGAGTAAAAGCATCTGANGCAGTGCACAAGTTATCAAAAAAATTGANCATTTCGATGCCTATTTGTGAAATTATTTACCAAATTTTATTTCATCAACTTGATCCAAAAAAAGCAGCAATTATGTTAATGAGTAGAGATCTTCAAGACGAATAGATTNGTGTTAAATAAATTCGGTTTGTCTCCAAGCCTCATAAACTACAATTGCGACTGCATTCGATAAATTCAAGCTTCTGCTATCATTGTGCATNGGAATTCTAAGGATAGTATTGATAAAATTAGAATCCATTATTTTATCCGGTAGCCCTCTGGTTTCTGGCCCAAAAATAAAAGTATCATTCTCATTAAAAATTAAATCGCTATATTGAGTTTTTCCTTTTGTGCTCAGTGCAAACCACCTCGTCTGACCAATATATTCAATACATTCTTCGATTGATTTGTGTGAGCAAAGTGATGTGTATTTATGATAATCGAGGCCTGCTCTCCTCAAGCTTTTCTCATTTATACTGAAGCCTAGCGGCTCAATTAAATGAAGTTTCGAGTTGGTATTTGCACACAATCTAATAATGTTGCCTGTATTTGGTGGAATTTCTGGTTGATAAAGAACCACATTAAACATTATGATTTCCAGGGGAAAATTAGGGCATAATTAAATTTATAGTTTAACTGTAAAGCTGAATTAATAATATAAACATCAAGAAAATGTGGCTAATAATAAAAATACTCAGAATCTTTCCTCCCGAAATAGCGCATAAAATCTCTCTTACCTTGTTGTTTTTTATACATCGATTAGGCTTATTGAACATTTTTAAAAATGAGAAACAATCAGAAACAATAGAATTTCTGGGATTAAGATTTAAAAACACGCTAGGTACGGCTGCTGGTCTAGATAAAAATGGCGATTATATCGATTGTTTAGGTGCGCTCGGTTTTGGCTTTTTAGAGGTTGGCACCATTACACCAAGAGCTCAGGCTGGAAACAAAAAACCAAGGGTCTTTAGATTGAATAAAGATAAGGGTGTTATTAATAGGCTAGGCTTCAATAACAAAGGAATAGATCACCTTGTAACTAATCTAAAGCAACACAAATATGATGGAGTAATTGGAGTAAACATCGGTGCAAATAAGAGTTCACATGGTAAAAAAAGAATAGAAGATTACATTGAATGCATAAGAAAAGTATATAAATACACTGACTATATTACAGTCAATATTTCATCGCCGAACACAAAAAATCTAAGAAATCTGCAAAACTCGAAAAATATAGATAAATTATTTGTAGCCTTAGAGAATGAAATTCATACACTCAAAATTGATAAACCAATTTTCATAAAAATTTCACCAGATGAATCATTGGATACGATTAAATACATAATTAACAAAGTACAAAATTCGAAAATCACAGGTATGATTGCTACAAACACAACAACAGATAAGTCAACATTAAAAGACGAAAAATATTGGGATTATGAAGGAGGATTGTCAGGAGAGCCCTTAAGAGAGAAATCTAACAATCTTATCTCCGAAATAAGAAGAGTTTCAGAGGAAATCCCTCTAATTGGTGTCGGAGGAGTTATGTCTCAAAAAGACTACAAAGAAAAATTAGACCTAGGAGCCAATCTGGTCCAGATATATACGGGATTTATAGTGGAAGGTCCTGGTCTAATTCATAGAATTATAAATAAGTAATTGGACTGGGCTCTGCGAAAGAGCCCATCCTGATTTACTGATTATTTAGTTAAGGTTCCAACAATATGTGAAATTATCTTATATGGATCAGCGTTCGATGCTGGTCTTCTATCTTCCAAGTACCCATGCCAATTATTTTCAACAGTATAAATCGGAATTCTTATGCTGGCACCTCGATCACTAACTCCATATGAAAATGTATTGATATCCTGTGTTTCATGGGCACCGGTCAATCGCATATCGTTATCCGAACCATAGTTTGAAATTCCTTCCTCATGAACTTCGCCTAATTTGTCACACATGGCTTTCATTAGATCTTCTGTTCCAGAATCTCTCATTTCACTATTTGAAAAGTTTGCATGCATACCGGAACCATTCCAGTCTCCTTTTTGTGGTTTTGGATGAAGATTTACTGATACACCATATTCTTCACATATTAAATGAAGAAGATAACGGCTAACCCATAAATCATCTGCTGCTTTTATACCCTTGCCCAAGACACAATATTCCCATTGACCAAGTGCAACTTCTGCATTGGTTCCAGTGATTTGAATTCCTGCCTCAAGGCAAGCATCCATGTGAGCTTCAGAGACTTCTCTAGCTCTGACATTTCTGCTCCCAACACTGCAATAGTATTCCCCTTGTGGCCTTGGGGTACCATCTTCCCATCCCAGAATTGTTCCATCTTCTGGATTTATAAAAAAGAATTCTTGTTCGAAGCCAAACCACCAGTCGTCCGTCACTAGGTCAACACAGGCATTTCTTGTATTCGAGGGATGAGGATTCTTATCAGGTGATAAAACCTCACACATAACAAGTTTGTCTGAGTTCCTCGGACCAGTGTACTCATTTACTGGTCTCAGAATACAATCTGAGCTTCCACCTTCTGCCTGTTGAGTTGATGAACCGTCAAAAGACCAGTCTGGGGGGGAACTGTCGGTAACTTTTACTTTGCTTCTTAGATTAGGTTCTGGCTTATAACCATCCAGCCAAATATATTCTAATTTTTTCATATTGCTCTCCATGCGATAAAAAATCGCTTAAGGTATTTATTTTAATCTGGCAATAGAAGATAGACTCTTGAGATAAACGACTCCGTTTCTTCAGCTTCCGCTTACTTGCGTCTCAATATTGGTATAGAAACCAAAATTTTTGTGCAGGTTGTACGAATTACACCATCGCGATTATGATACTAATTATTTTAATTTTGATCAATTTACTTTCTTAAAAAAAGATAGTTTTTTTTNGAAAAAACTCATTTAAATTTTAATAACTAATTCAAGTCCGNCTGAAACATACAATACAGTGCTATTTAAGTTTAACAATGCAAGTTATAATAATAAAAAAATTGAGTGAGTTTATGACAGCGAAATCGATGGAAGAATTAGTCGCGCTCTGTAAAAGGCGTGGTTTCATATTTCAGGCAAATGAGATATATGGGGGCCTTCAAGGCCTCTATGATTATGGGCCTCTTGGTGTCGAACTCAAGAATAATCTAAAAGCATCCTGGTGGAGCTCCATGGTCTATGAGCGTGATGATGTAGAAGGAATTGATGCCAGTATNCTTACAAGCCAAGACGTGCTGGGCCAATCAGGTCATGAGGACACTTTTTCTGACCCTCTTATAGATTGCAAAGACTGTAAAGCAAGATGGCGTGAAGATGAAATCGAAGAGAAAAANTGCCCTTCNTGTGGCTCTCTAAATTTAACAGAGCCCAGACCTTTTAATTTAATGTTCAAAACAAGTCTCGGGCCAATCGATGATGGAAGTTCGTTTGCCTATTTGCGTCCCGAAACAGCACAAAATATATTCACTAATTTTAAAAATGTTCTGGATTCGTCACCACGTCATCTTCCTTTCGGAATCGCTCAAATAGGTAAGGCATTTAGAAATGAAATTACGCCAAGAAATTTTATATTCAGAGTAAGAGAATTCGAGCAGATGGAACTAGAATTTTTTGTCCAGAAAGGATCTGATGATGAATGGCACAAAAAATGGACAGATCTNAGAGTTCAATGGTGGTTAGATCAGGGTATTGATAAAGATAACATTGAATTATTGTACGTAAAGGGTAATGAGCTNGCCCACTATTCCAAAGCCACCGTTGATATTATGTATAAATTTCCTCACGGATTAGAAGAACTTGAGGGAATTGCAAATAGAACAGACTTTGATCTTGGATCTCACACAAAATTTCAAGAAGATTTAAATATAANCTCAAAAGTTAAACAGAATACTAAATCAAAAAGTAGGCTGGCAATACAAGACAGNAATAATAACTGGGAAATCCCTTATGTTATTGAGCCATCCGCAGGTGTCGACAGAGGTGTTCTTGCTGTCCTCAATGAAGCCTATAGAAAAGAAATTATCGATAATGGAAAAGAAAGGGTGGTATTGTCGTTCAAACCTCATCTGGCACCCATCAAAGCNGCCGTCATTCCGCTCAAAAGAAATAATGAAAGTCTTGTAGAAGCAGCTTCACAATTAAAGTCGGAGTTACAAAAAAGAAAACTAGGCAGAGTGGTTCTGGAGAACACAGGCAATATAGGAAAAAGTTATAGAAAGCATGACGAAATTGGAACGCCCCTTTGCATCACAATTGATTTCGATTCAATAGAAAAAGGTACAGCTACAATCAGAGATAGAGATTCAATGGAACAAACGACATTAAATTTATCCGAAATACCTGCTTATTACAGTCAATATATAGGGTCTTAGATTAAAAAGATGTTAATGATCAAGTCATTAATCTTCCAAATCTATTTCTATATTTCAATATTCTTGGCAAGTATAATTGTTTTAATCCCCCTTCCATATTCTATGAGATTCTCGATAGCCCGTAACTGGGGAATGGGGATGATATGGATTGGCAATTTTGTATGTGATCTAGAATTCAGAGTAGAGGGTCAAGAATATATTCCTGATGAACCCAGCGTAATCATGATAAGGCATTCTAGTGTATTCGAGGCTTATGCTCAGCTTGTAGTTTTTCCTCAACAAACATGGATTGTCAAAAGAGAATTGAACTGGATTCCAATTTTTGGNTGGGCTCTAAAAAATTTGAANGCCATTCCNATTGACAGAAAAAGNGGNAGAACTGCTGTTTCTCAAGTTATAAATGAAGGNACAAAGAGATTGAATGATGGAATNTGGATNACNATATTTCCTGANGGAACANGAATGAANCCAGGCGAAACAAAANAATATGGTATTAGTGGTGCNGCTCTTGCTAAAANTGCAAATGTTAAGATTATTCCTGTTGCTCATAATGCTGAAGATTTTTGGACNAGCCGCAATCTNAAGAANAAACCNGGGNTAATAAANTTTTGCATTGGTAAACCAATAANNTGNGACAGAAAAAACCCAANAGAAATTACAGATGAAGTTAAGNTTTGGATTGATAATAAAATGCGAGAAATTAGCTCATCACATCAATNAATAACTAAATATCAATATTTGATGCAGACAATGCATTTTGCTCAATGAACTCCCTTCTGGGCTCAACATGATCTCCCATTAGGGTAGTAAATACTTCGTCTGCTTTTAGGGCATCATCTACGTTAACTTGTAATAATCTCCTGGTATCAGGATTTACTGTGGTTTCCCATAATTGGTCAGGGTTCATTTCTCCCAGCCCTTTATATCGCTGTATATATTGCCCCCTCTTGGCTTGGTCCATGAGCCAGTCTACTGCTTGATCGAAATTTTCTATATTTTGTTTATTATCGCCTTTCGATACATAAGCACCTTTTTTTAATAAATCATTTAACATGGCTTTATTGCTTATGAGTGTTTTATAGTCTTTTGAACTAAAAAATGAGCTCGAAATGTATTTTGTTGTTTCAGCCCCATGCTTACGTTTAATTATAGAAATAGATGGGTTTTTTCTTTCTGATCCCGCTGGTTCGAAGCTTACCTTAAGCGACTCACTTGAATTATCGTTTTTATTTCTAGATTTAAGAATTTTATTTAGTTCATTTGATAATAGCTTTATATAATCCTTGAGTTTTTTTTCATTTCTACTGTCTTTTGAACTAATCAGCTTTATATTTCCCATCGCTTCAAGGACTTCTTGCTCATATATTGTAGATTGTCTGGATATAATGCTTTCAATTTCCATATAGCCATGCGCTAGTTTTTCAAATGCTGTATCAGAAATTGCTGGTGATGACTTGGAGATATGTAATTTAGAGTTTTCGAGTGCTATTTGCATTAAGTATTTATTGAGCTCTACATCATCTTTAACATATGTTTCTTGTTTGCCCTTTTTAATTTTATAAAGAGGTGGTTGAGCAATGTAAATATGTCCTCTATTGATCAGCTCCTGCATCTGTCTATAAAAAAAGGTCAATAAAAGTGTTCGAATGTGAGATCCGTCTACATCAGCATCGGTCATGATGATGATTCTATGATATCTGAGTTTGTCTGGATCAAAGTCATCTCTTCCAATTCCACAACCTAGTGCTGTAATGAGTGTACCTACTTCAGCAGACGATAACATTTTATCAAATCTAGCTTTCTCTACATTTAAAATTTTACCTTTTAAAGGAAGTATCGCTTGAGTCTTTCTGTCTCTTCCTTGTTTAGCAGAACCACCTGCCGAATCCCCCTCAACCAGAAATATCTCAGATAACGAAGGATCCTTTTCTTGACAATCTGCAAGCTTCCCAGGCAAACCAGCTATGTCGAGTGCGCCTTTCCTTCGTGTCATTTCTCGCGCTTTTCTTGCTGCTTCTCGTGCACGCGCGGCTTCAATAATCTTGTTAATGATAATTTTTGCTTCTTGTGGGTGCTCCAATAAAAACTCTGATAACTTTTCTGCCATAGATGATTCAACAATTCCTTTTATTTCGGAAGAAACAAGCTTATCTTTTGTTTGTGATGAAAATTTTGGGTCTGGAACTTTAACAGATAAAACTGCCGTCAATCCCTCTCTTGCATCATCGCCGCTAGGATTGAACTTATCATTATTTGATAACTCTTTTTCGATATAATTATTTAGTGTCCTCGTGAGAGCGCCTCTAAAGCCGGCCAGGTGTGTTCCTCCATCTTTTTGTGGAATATTATTTGTAAAGCAAAAAACATTCTCTTGATATCCATCATTCCACTGTAAAGCAGCCTCAACGATTACATCGTCTTTTTTTGTTTTAAAACTAAAAATTTCGTCATGTATAGCAGTTTTATTTCTGTTGAGGTGCAAGACAAATGCATTTATTCCGCCATTAAATTGAAAGATTTCTTTTTTATCATTTCTTTCATCTATTAGCTCAATTTTAATTCCAGAATTAAGGAATGATAGTTCTCTCAGTCTCTTTGATAAGATTTCATATTTGAATTCAATATTACTAAATGTTTTTTCACTTGGTTTGAACCTCAGTGTCGTGCCAGTTTTTTTAGATTTCCCAACAGCTTTTATTGGTGCTAATGGTTCACCTTCTTTATATTTTTGCTTATAAGTTTTTTCATCTCGATCAATCGTTAAGGTCAGTGTTTCTGACAGAGCATTTACAACAGAAACCCCGACGCCATGAAGGCCTCCAGATACTTTGTAGGAATTGTCATCAAATTTACCGCCAGCATGCAAAACAGTCATGATGACCTCTGCAGCTGATCTTTTCTCTTCTGGATGCATATCGACTGGTACGCCTCGGCCGTTGTCTGATACTGTAATTGACTCGTCTGAATGAATTGTTACTGAAATTAGATCACAGTGACCGGCGAGAGCCTCATCTATTGAGTTGTCTACGACCTCGAACACCATATGATGAAGGCCGGTTCCATCATCAGTATCACCAATATACATGCCTGGTCTTTTTCTAACAGCCTCGAGACCCTTAAGTACTTTTATATTACTGCTTGTATAATCTTTTTTTGAAGCCATTGGTTAACTCATTATTTATAAAATATTATAGCATTTTTTCATCAGAATTGATTGAGTTTTTGAGCTATATTTTAATAATTTTGTGATTATCGACACGGATAATTAATTTATATAAGTTATTGATTTAATTGGATTTTTTGATTATCTGTTCCACGTGAAACAGCTTTGTTCCCAAACCAAATAAAGATTCATCTGGATCAATTGAAGTAGCGATAATTTGAGAATTCAGAGAGCACACTTGTTTTATCAGCTTTTTCGTAGAATTATTGTCTAATTCAGCTTTAGGATCATCTAATAACAACAAAATTGGCTTATCAACATGAGATTGGACTAGCTCGATAGATGCGTTTATAAGTGCGCATGCCAGAAGCTTTTGTTGTCCCCTGGATATATGCTTTTTAGCTGCACCCATTTTTAAAGATACCTTTATATCCGCTCTATGAGGCCCCAATTGGGTGCTTTTATATTGGATGTCTTGATCAATGCTTCCTGACAGTGACTTTAGGAAGCCTAAATCCCTACTCCAACCACGATTTATTATCAAATTAATATCCATATCAAGCAATTCATTAGCAAAATCCATCAAAACCGGCTCAAGAAGTACAAATATTTCATCTCTCATTAAAGAGATTTTTTCACCTAATTGTGCCAGTCCATGGTCCCAGTTTTGAACCTCTGATCTTCTTTTATGAGATTTCAGTAAGATGTTTCTTTGTTTGAGTGTTTTTTTGTATTTTCGCCATATATCTATGTACTCTGGTTCCACGTGAAACAAGATCCAGTCAAGATACTGTCTTCTGGCTTCAGGCCCACCACCGATTAAATTGTGGGTGTTGGGATCTATGATTTGAAAAGGTAGAGAGTGCGCCAAACCTGCTAGGCCTCTTGTATGATCGCCATTAACACTTGATTCGAGGCCCGACTTCCCATTAATTATACCTAGCGAACTCTCTGTGCCTTCAGAGATAATTTTTCCATAAACCAACAAATCCTCTTCATCCCATTTCACGACATCAGACACGTTGTTCGTTCTGAAAGAACGCCCTCTTCCTAAATATGAAATTGCCTCTAAGACAGAGGTTTTTCCTGATCCGTTCTCGCCATAAACAAGATTGTACCTCTGATTAAATTCCAGCTCTATATCTGCAAAACAACGAAAGTTCGACGCTTTTAAAAAACTAAGATACAATTTTTTCTACAGTCGCATAGGCATTACGACAAACTTATATGAAGTGTTGTTTGTGTCTTGTATCAAACAACTTGAATTGTTATCCGTAAGAAGCACATGTACATCCTCAGAGTCAATAGCATTCAGGGCATCAATTAAATAATTGACATTGAATCCTATCTCAATTTCAGACCCATCATAGTTCACTTCCATTTTTTCTTCAGCTTGCTCTTGCTCGGGATTATGCGCCTGAATAATCAGGTCATCCTTCTGTACTATAAGCCTAATGCCCCTATATTTCTCATTTGATAATATTGCTGCCCTGGATAGCGCCCCCTTAAGACTTTCTGTATTTACCTTCAGCTTGTTTTCGGGGTTCGCCGGAATAACACGCTGATACTCTGGAAAGTTTCCATCGATCAGTTTTGAGGTAAAGCAAACATCTTCAAAATTTACGCGAATATGGTTTGATCCCAACAAAACTTCAATTTTTCCTTTTTTATCAAGAAGTCTCTGAAGCTCAATCACCCCTTTTCTTGGAAGAATCACCTGTTTTTTTTCATCTCTTGACTCTGCTAAATCTGTATCAGATACTGCAAGTCGGTGGCCGTCGGTCGCTACAGCTCTAAGTTTGGTGCCTTCTGATTCAATTAACAAACCATTTAAGTAATACCTTACATCCTGCTGCGCCATTGAAAAGTGTGTTTTTTTAATGAGGTTTTTTAAATTAGATTGGTCTACAGATATTACTTCTATATCATTGATTCCTTTGATAAGAGGAAACTCATTTTCCGGAAGAGTTGATAGGCTAAATTTACTCCTTTTTGATGAAATAGAAATCTTTGAATCATCTTGTTGGAGCGACAGATCGGATGTAGACGGAAGTGCCCTGCAAATATCTAAAAGCTTTCTTCCTGGGATCGTAAAGGATCCGTTATCAGTTGATGAAACAGAGGTTGTTGAGATGAGCTCTACTTCTAAGTCTGTTCCTGTGATTGATAGTTTTTCATCTGTTACACTTACCAGTACATTAGCTAGAATTGGCATGGTCTGCTTTCTCTCAACGACGCCGATAACAGATTGCAGACATTTTAATAGGCTTTCGGTTTTTACTTCAATTTTCATCATTTTATCCTGTTGATATTAATTGGATTATATTATATTTATTATTATTATTAATGAGACATGGTATTGTTTATATGTTCAAATTATTCAATAAAAACAATGATATAATATATTTTAATTAACTTATAATACACTTCCTTTATCCATTATTAATTGTTAGTAAATTGTGGGTAAGTAAGAAAAAAAACTTATCAACATCTTATACATTTAGCCTGTCAGTGTTCTCAACAGGTTTAAATAGTCTTCATTTACTCTATTTTCAGTTTCTCTTAAAGACATTATACGCCTATAACCATGCAAAACGGTAGTATGATCCCTTCCACCAAAAGCATCACCAATTTCAGGCAAGCTATGATTGGTAAGCTCTTTTGCTAGCGTCATGGCTATTTGCCTTGGTCTTGCGACAGACCTACTCCTCCTCTTCGATAATAAATCTGCCACTCTCAATTTGAAGTACCCAGCAACAGTTTTTTGGATATTCTCTATAGATACCAATCTTTCTTGCATAGAAAGGAGATCTTTCAGCGCATCTTTTGCAAAATCTAGATTAATTTCTGATCCTGTAAACTGTGCATTAGCTATAACCCTTCTCAGTGCACCTTCTAGTTCTCTAATATTTGACCTGATTCTCTTTGCAATAAAAAACGCTACCTCCTCAGGTAGATATACTCCTTCCATATTGGACTTTTTCATTAGAATTGCGACCGATGTCTCAAGTTCTGGGGGCTCAATCGCTACAGTAAGACCCCACCCAAACCTAGATTTGAGTCTCTCTTCTAACCCAGAAACTTCCTTCGGATATCGATCGCATGTGAGTATTATCTGTTTTTGGCCCTCCAAAAGAGCATTAAAAGTGTGAAAAAATTCTTCTTGTGATCTTTCTTTTCCTGCAAAGAACTGAATATCATCAATTAACAATGCATCTAGCGATCTATATGTCCTTTTAAACTCTGAAATTGTATTATGTTGAAGTCCACGAACCATATCGCCAACAAATCTTTCTGAGTGAACGTAACTGATCCTGGCTCCCGGATCTATTGAAAGTAGCGAGTTACCAACTGCCTGCATCAGATGCGTTTTTCCTAAGCCCACACCACCGTATATGAAAAGCGGGTTATATGATCTTCCGATATTCTCTGAAACTTGTATTGCCGCTGCCCTTGCAAGCTGGTTGCTTTTCCCCTCAACAAAAGCATCGAACGTAAAGCTGGGGTTGAGTCGGCTTTCGACTTTTGGTCTATCCAACCTCTCTCGAGCTACACTTAGTTTCTTTTGTTTTGTTGCACTCTCGATATCTCTCGAACCGACAGAAAAAGATATGTTGATAGAGCTGTTTTTCTGGAGTACGATTTCTTTAATTCTATCCAGGTAGTCCTGGGTCACCTTTTTTAGAACAAAAGTATTGGGCGCCAATAGCTGGATACTGTCCTTTTTTTCAATAGACTGGATTGGCAGAATCCAGGTGTTAAAGAGCTTTTCGGGTATCTCTCCTTTGAGGGTTCGTCGGCATTCAGGCCATATTTGTGTGGTTTCTAGTGACATTGTTTTTGAATAAGACCATAAAGTACAATATCTTATAATGTATATTAAAAGTTATCCACAGGTCCAAGTTATTTTAATGATAATTTTTCTGTTAATTTTTAGTTGACATAAGAATCATGCACAAGTAACCTTTTCTGCTCATTTTCTAGAGAAAAATTAGATTAATCAATAACTAGGGCAACACCGATGAAAAGAACATTTCAACCGAGTAACTTGAAGCGAGCGAGAACTCATGGGTTTAGAACTAGAATGTCCACAAAATCAGGAAGAGCAGTAATTAACAGAAGAAGGGCTAAGGGACGTATTCGGCTTTCGCCGTCACACTAACATTTCGGTACTATAAGAAAATAAAATCCTTTTAATTTATAGCATGCAGTTTCGAAAAAATAATCGACTGTTAGTAAAAAAAGATTTTGATTTTGTGTTTGAAAACCCAAGAAAAACAAGAGACCCAAACTTCACGGTTCTATATAGAGAAAATACTAAAAACTATCCCAGATTAGGCTTGATAATTTCAAAGAAGAACTGTAAGCATGCCCACAAAAGAAACAGGCTAAAAAGAATAATAAGAGAATCATTCCGAAGAAATATATCTAAGCTTAAGGGGCATGATATTGTAGTTTTGAATAAACATACAACCTATAATAACGAAACGCATGTACTGACTGAAAGTTTAATGCGTCACTGGATCAAAATTTCTAGGGAAAAGCATCATGGATAATCAAAGGTTTTTTATATGGGCAGTATTCGGCTTCATGTGCCTTTTGAATTATCAAGCCTGGATCCAACAAGATGCCCAAAATTATCAATACATGGATAGAAGCGTCGAGACCGCACAAAACATAAAGCAAAACAACCAGATAAGTCTTGAAAACAATGTTCCAGAAATAATTGATATACAAACAAGCCCGATCAATAGAGAGGCTGGGCCGCTGCAAACAAACGAAATACTTGGGACAGATATTGTAAAAATAAAAACCGATGTTCTTGAAATTAGCGTAAATCCTGTGGGGGCGACAATTCAGGATATAAAGCTCTTAGACTATCCTATATCAAAGGATAAGCCTCAAGATTTAGTAGAGCTAATAAACCAATCAATCAATAACTATGGTCTCATCCAATCAGGAATTAGAGCTTCTGATAAAAAACAAGAAGCCAATCACCTTGTTAAATTTTCATCTGACTCAGAAAATTATGAGTTAAATTTTGACGGTGACCTGATTGTCCCGTTCAGATGGGAGAGCGGGGATGGTATTAGTGTAGAGAAGCAATTTATTCTTAAACAGGGTAATTATAATATTCGATTAGAACAAATTGTACGAAACGATTCGAACCAGGAGTGGAGAGGTGCACAATACTCTCAGCTGGTGAGAAGAGTAAACAAGGATGATAGATCAATGTTCGACGTTGAGAGCTTTTCATTTGATGGTCCTGTAATTTTCGACGGAGAGAAGAGCGAGAAAGTTGATCCATCAGATCTCCTTGAAGAAGGCCCGCTAAAATATAGCGCGTCAAGCGGATGGTTAGGAACAATTCAACATCACTTTGTAACAGCCATTATCCCAGTAACGGACGATGAGTTTCGATATCAAATAAACGCAGATAATGACAAAATCATAGCCAGTCTTATTGGTCCGACCCAATCTGTATATCCAGGAGAAAACATAAGATTTAAAACAAATGTTTTCACGGGACCTAAACTACAATCACAAATGGAAGAGATCACACCAACACTTAAATTAACTGTTGACTATGGTTTTCTAACTCTATTATCTGATCCGCTATTCTGGCTTTTAAACTTCATATATTCGTATGTCAATAATTGGGGGTTTTCTATTATTTTGGTTACGGTATTTATAAAATTGCTTTTCTATAAGTTAACGGAAAAATCGGGTCATTCAATGGCAAAAATGAGAGCTCTTGCACCTAGATTAAAGTCTATTCAGGAACGTTATAAAGACAACAGGGAGCAGTTGGGTAGGGCGACCATGGAACTGTATAAAAGAGAAAAAGTAAATCCGGCTGCTGGCTGTGTCCCTATGCTCATACAAATGCCTTTTTTCTTGGCATTTTACTGGGTTCTNCTTGAAAGTGTAGAAATGAGNCANGCNCCATTCATTTTTTGGNTAACTGATTTGTCATCGAGAGATCCTTTCTTCGTTTTACCTNTGATGATGGCTGGGGCTATGCTAATTCAAACAAAGCTAAATCCAGCGCCCGCTGATCCTATGCAAGCAAAAGTTATGCAAATTATGCCAATAATGTTCTCAGTAATGTTCGCTTTTTTCCCATCTGGGCTTGTTCTTTACTGGGTTACAAATACGATCNTATCGATTATGCAGCAATGGNTAATNAATAAAAAACTCGGNGTAAATGTTTCCGTTGGACATGGACATGGCTAGGGTTAAAACAGCATGTAACCTAGATTAACTACTTTATAACATGCTGCCTGAAAAACCATANATCGAGGATACGATTGTTGCNTGTGCCACGGGCGCAGGAATTGGTGGAATCAATGTCATAAGAGTCTCAGGAATCGATACCGAAANAATNGCAAAGAAAATAATCGGCGATCTCCCAAGTCCTAGAATTGCAACATACAAAAAATTTAGAAATAAAAAAAATGAAATTATCGACATGGGATTAATAATTTTCTTCCCATCACCAAATTCTTTCACAGGAGAGTCTGTCGTCGAATTTCATTCACACGGTGGACCCCTACTAGGGGAGCTTTTGATTGATGAAATTGTTGGTCTGGGTGCAAGAAGAGCCGAACCAGGTGAGTTTTCTAAGAGAGCATTTCTTAACAATAAAATTGATCTAATTCAAGCAGAGGCTCTTGCGGATCTTATTTCATGTGTTACGAAAAAATCAGCAAGGGCAGCAGTTCAATCACTATCAGGAACATTTTCAGAGCTAATTTTTGAACTAAATACAAAACTCATGAACCTTCGATTGTTTGTTGAGGCAGCCATCGATTTTCCAGAAGAAGAGATAGATTTTCTCAGTGATCAAGAACTCATTAAAAATATTGAATTGTGTCAGGGGCTATTCAANTCTACATTGGATGGAGCTACATCAGGAGAAATACTAAGAAATGGCATACAGGTTGCAATTGTCGGTCCTCCAAATGCAGGTAAATCAAGTCTATTTAATCATCTTGCTAAGAGCGATAAGGCAATCGTTACCAATATCCCTGGAACAACCAGAGACATTTTAAAAATTTCTATCGATATAGATGGTTTACCGGTGATTTTTTACGANACTGCCGGCATTAGAGACAACCCAGATGAAATTGAGGCAGAAGGGATAAGAAGAACTAAAAAATTGCTAGAGACAATGGATATAGCCATTTTAATGAATGACATTACGATNAATCCTTCTGAAAATATTGAGATATTGCCATCAGAATTAGCATGTTTGCAGGTCAATAATAAAATTGACTTAATTAAAAATAAAAGCGAAATATCTGATGAAGACGGGAAGATAAACATCTCTGTTAAATCGAATATAGGCATAGACGAGCTTTTACTTAGGGTAAAAAAATTATCTAANTACGAATTTTCTGGTGATGGTGCTTTCTCAGCTCGTACTAGACATATCAGAGCATTAGAAAAATCTTATGATCATTTTCTACTGGGAAAAGAGCATTTACTAACCCATAAAGCTGGTGAATTATTCGCTGAAGAGTTAAGGATCGCAAGTGAAGCNCTTGGTGAAATCACAGGAAAATTGAGTAGNGATGAATTGTTGGGAAAAATATTTTCGGAGTTTTGTATTGGAAAATAAGAATATCTTTAAATATATATACATAAACAATTTTCAATTAAAATACCGCCATGGAACAAAATAATACTTACGATGTGATAATTATTGGCGGTGGCCATGCGGGAACAGAAGCGGCGTCTGCTGCANCCAGAGCTGGGTCAAAGGTTCTGCTGATCACTCAAAAATTATCAGCAATTGGTGAAATGAGCTGCAACCCGGCCATTGGTGGTATTGGAAAAGGTCATCTTACGAAAGAGATTGATGCTTTAGGAGGAATTATGGCTAGAGCAATTGATCAAGCTGGAATTCACTTCAGAGTCCTGAATGCAAGCAAAGGACCTGCTGTTCGTGCAACTAGAGCTCAGGCAGATAGAACACTCTACAAAACCGCAGTTGTTGCACTGTTAAAAAAGGAAAAAAATTTATCCTTACTTGAAGAGACAGTAGATTCACTGATTATCGAAAAAGATATTATTATAGGTGTCCAAACAAAAAAAAGTGGCAACTTTATTGCCAAGAGTGTCGTACTCACCACGGGCACTTTCTTAGCGGGAAAAATTTTATTTGGTGATCACTCAGAGGAAGGCGGGAGAATAGGTGATAGACCATCTAACAACTTAGCAAATAATATTAGGGCATTATCGTTTAAGGTTGGCAGGCTAAAAACAGGCACCCCACCAAGACTTGATAAGAATAGCTTGGATTATAAAAAGATGGAGAAACAACCAGGTGATGATCCTCGGCCAGTGTTTTCATTTATGGGAGCCAGAGCAGAACATCCCAAACAATTAAATTGTTTTATAACCAAAACCACAAAAAAAACTCATCAAATCATATCAGACGCACTCCATATGTCACCTATATATAGCGGTGAGATCGAATCCGTTGGACCTAGATATTGTCCTTCGATTGAAGACAAGATTGTTCGTTTTGCCAACAAAGAATCTCATCAGATATTTGTGGAGCCAGAGGGGATTGAATCTAATGTTATTTATCCAAATGGAATATCTACCAGTCTACCAAGAGAAGTTCAGACAGAGTTTGTCAGATCAATTATTGGTTTTGAAAATGCTGAAATCACCCAGTTTGGCTATGCAATTGAATATGATTTTGTCGATCCTCGAGAACTAAGACCCTCATTGGAAACAGTTAAAGTGTCAGGTTTATTTTTTGCAGGCCAAATAAATGGTACAACTGGATATGAAGAAGCGGCAGCTCAAGGGTTAATTGCCGGGATAAATGCTCATAGATATTCACTTTCATTGGATGAGTGGATTCCAGCAAGACAAAATTCGTATATGGGTGTATTGGTTGATGATTTAACTTCAAGGGGTGTAAGCGAACCCTATAGGATGTTTACGAGCAGAGCAGAATATCGGCTCTTGTTAAGAGAAGATAATGCCGATCAAAGAATGACTCCACTAGGTCGCGAATTGGGGCTGATTGATGATTACAGATGGGATATATTCAATAAAAAAATGGATGTTGTTCGTAAGGAGCAATTACGTCTAGAATCAATCTTCCTGTCAAAAGAAAAACTAACATCCGATGACAAAATAATATTAGGCCGTGAATATAAAAAAGAAACGGATGCAGCAACCCTGTTAAAAAGACCAGAATATAATCATGATTTAGTTACTTCACTCTCAGCCGTTGGACCAATAGATTGGAACTCATGTTATTTTACTGATGAACAAAAAGAGCAAATCAAGTCACAACTAGAAACCAGAGCAAAATATTCCGGTTACATAAAGCGACAAGAAAGAGAAATACTTAAACTCGAAAAAAATGAATCTCTCATGTTACCCCGAGATATTGATTATTCTCGTGTACATGGATTATCGAATGAAGCCATTCAAAAATTACAAGATGCCCTTCCGCAATCACTTGGTCAAGCATCAAGAATAGAGGGAATAACGCCAGCAACCCTCTCATTGTTGCTACTTTATCTGAAAAAAAACAATAAAAGAATTGCCTGACATCATATTGTGTCTACAAAAAATATAATCAATGATCACGGCATAATTACCGTCGACACAAACTTCGTAAGACCGCAATACAATGCCAGTCATCTGATTGTACAAAACGGCGAAGCAGCGTTTATTGACGTTGGTACATCGAACAACGTCAACATCCTTGAAAATTCTTTAAGAGAAAATAACCTTGACAATGCCGATGTAAAGTATATTTTCTTGACACATATTCATTTGGATCATGCTGGAGGAGCAGGCAAGCTAATTAAGCTGCTTCCTAATGCAAAGATCGTTGTCCATCCTAAGGGTGCGGAACATATGATCAATCCATCAAAACTCATCGAGAGCTCAGTTAGAGTCTATGGAAAAAACCTATTTGATCATTTGTTCGGTGAAATTATTCCCATAGACGAGAAAAGAATATTCGTTCCATCTGATAAAGATGAAATCTATCTATCAGACAGACGTTTTGAGCTTTTTTTTACGGAAGGTCATGCTAAGCATCATTATTGTATCTTTGATGAAATATCAAACTCAGTATTCTCTGGGGANAATTTTGGAATGTCATTCAGAGAATTTGATTCTATAAATGGAAAGATAAGCATACCAATCACATCACCTAATCAGTTTGATCCTGATGAAGCACATAATTCAATTGATTCCATTATAGGGTATCAACCCAAATATATTTATGTGGCTCATTTTGGNCAGCTAGATGAGATAGAAAAGATTGGGACAGTATTGCATAAACTTATTGATGAGTTTGTAAATATTGCTGAACAAAATGCAAATGAGGAAAATNCACTTGAATCTATTCACTCCTCNCTTCAAGAGCATATAAAAAATAAACTATTAGACCACGGATGCAGTAACATTGAAGAAAAATTAAACAATTTTTTACAAACAGACTTATACGTAAACGCTGCAGGATTGAATTATTGGCTTTCAAAAAGTCAATCAAATTAGAGGATAAAATGAAAAAATTTCGAGCTTTCCAAATTGATAATATAAATGAAAAAATTTCTACTAGGTTCTGTGACCTCGAATTGGATGATCTGTCAGAAGGCGANACNGTCATNAAAGTNANGNANTCCACTATAAATTATAAAGATGCATTAGCNGCTACGGGTAAAGGAAAAATTCTCAGAAAATTTCCTTTAATTGGAGGAATNGATTTATCTGGAGTGATTATAAACTCTTCCTCAACATCACTTGAGATAGGAGACAAAGTAGTAGTAAATGGCTGTGGTTTGAGTGAAGTTCGTGATGGTGGATACACAGAATATGCTAGGATGCCCGCAGAACTGATAGTGAAACTTCCAGGAAACATTGATAGCCACAAGGCCATGCAAATTGGAACTGCTGGTTACACTGCCGCATTAGCTATTCACCAGATGGAAATCAATGGGCAAAATCCTGAAAAAGGACCAATTCTCGTTTCAGGTGCAACTGGCGGTGTTGGAAGTATTGCAATTGATATGCTTGCAAAGAATGGCTATGAAGTTATCGCGCTGACAGGAAAAAAAGATCAAGCTGATTTTTTGCATTCTATTGGAGCTAATGAAGTTCTCATTCGACAGGATCTTGATTACGGAAAAAGACCGTTAGAAAAAGCCAAATGGGGTGGCGCAATTGATAATTTAGGGGGAGATGTTTTGTCTTGGCTACTGAAAACAACTCGTTATGGGGGAAATATTGCATCAATAGGATTGGCAGCAAGTCATAAGCTTGAAACAACAGTTATGCCTCTTATTTTGAGAGCTGTAAATTTGTTAGGAATAAATTCAGTCGACACACCTAGGGAATTAAGAAAAATTGTATGGCAAAGAATCGGGACAGATTTATTCCCGAGAAACTTGGATACTATTGCACCAAATCAAATTGAATTCGACCAACTACCAGATCAATTCGTTAATTTTATTGAAGGTAACATCAGGGGTAGGCTAGTAGTTAAAATTCAATAATATTTAAAAAAGATAGTTAGTGAACAAAAAGCTAAAACAAGCGATGAGTAATGAGCAACCACTTCAGATGGTTGGAACAATTAACGCTTATAGTGCATTGTTAGCAAAAAATGCTGGTTTTAAAGCAATATATCTTTCTGGAGCAGGTGTTGCTAATCACTCGCTTGGCCTGCCTGATTTGGCAATGACTACTTTAAATGATGTTTGTGAAGACATAAGACGAATTTCATATTCATGTGATTTGCCTCTAATAGCGGATGCAGATACAGGGTGGGGTAATGCATTCATGGTGGCAAGAACAGTGAAAGAAATGAGAAAAGCTGGGGCAAGTGGTTGTCATATCGAAGATCAAGTTGCTTCAAAAAGATGTGGTCATAGACCTGGCAAAGAAATAGTTTCCGTAAATGAAATGAGTGACAGAATTAAAGCGGCAGTTGACGCCCGTGATGACGACTTCACAATCATCGCTAGGACAGACGCTTTTGCAGTTGAAGGGCTGGAAAAATCAATCGATAGAGCAAGAACATATATTGATTCTGGTGCCGATATTATATTTGCTGAAGCGCTTACAGATCTGGATCAATATAAAACTTTTACTGATTCACTTAATGCGCCTGTTCTAGCCAATTTAACCGAATTTGGATTGACACCGTTATTTACAGTTGAAGAAATGAGAGATGTGGGTGTAAAAATTATTTTATATCCTTTATCCGCCGCACGATCAATGGCAGACGCCGCAATGAAAACATACAAAGCAATAAAGCAAGATGGCACACAAAAAAAACATATAGAAAATATGCAAACAAGGACAGATCTATATAAAACACTCAACTATGAAGCTCATGAAGCAAAGATTAATAAAATACTCCATAAAAACAAAAGACCANGAGACTAATAGAGGAAGATATGGGCACTACTAGAACCGGTGGATTGGCAGGCATTTATGCTGGCGAAACATCACTATGTACAGTTGGCAAAGAAGGGACGGGATTAACTTATCGTGGATATGACATATACGATTTAGTTGATAACGCTAGTTTTGAAGAAGTCGCATACCTNCTATTGAGAGGTAACCCTCCCAATAATAATGAATTAGATGACTACATTNAAAGAATAAAATTAATGACGGATCTTCCAGACGAATTAAAAACNGTATTGGAGANGATTCCGAGAAATACACATCCTATGGATGTTCTAAGAACAGGCGTATCTTTTCTTGGTAACTTTGAACCAGAAGACAANAATTTTTCAAATCAAGCAGAGACTGCTGACAGACTTCTGTCCTGCATGCCATCAATTCTNTTGTANTGGCACCGTTTTCATGTTGATGGAAAACGAATAAATCTAGTAACANATGAGGACAGCATATCCGGACATTTTCTTCATTTATTNCATGATAGATCGCCCTCAGAATTACATAGAAAAANACTAGATACGACCCTGATACTATACGCNGAACATGAATTTAATGCTTCAACATTCACTGGCAGAGTTATCACAGCCACTCTTTCTGATATGCATTCAGCAATAACNGGGGCNATTGGGGCNCTCCGTGGCAANTTGCATGGNGGTGCAAATGAAGCCGCAATGGAATTAATCGANAGCTTTGATAGCNCAGAAGAAGCTATTGAGGGANTAGNACGAATGCTAGAAAAAAAAGAAAAAATCATGGGATTTGGTCATCGTGTTTATACAACTTCTGACCCNCGTAATAGCGTTAANAAAAAAATGTCGANAATTCTCGCTCAAGAATATGGTGATAATCAACTTTATGANNTATCTGAAGCAATCGAAAACACAATGTGGGAAAAGAAANAATTATTTGCNAATGCCGACTTTTATGCTGCTAGCGTNTANCATTTTATGGGTATTCCAACTTATTTATTTACACCAATATTCGTTTGTTCTCGCATTACNGGTTGGGCTGCACATGTAATGGANCAGAGAAAAGATAATAAACTTATAAGACCTGCAGCAGAATATGTTGGTCCGAACTTAAAGAAATGGAATTCATAAACTTAGAACATTTAATAATGAATGAAATGGAGAAATCATGACAATTTATGATATTCGTTCTGCTGAGAGAAGAGAGCCAGATCAACTGCTCATAACGATCGCAGATTACGTACTCTCAAACAAGGAACATTCNGATTTAGCATATGAAACAGCGCACTATTGTTTGATGGACACACTTGCTTGCGGGTTTCAAGCACTGGATTATTCGGCTTGTACAAAGTTGCTTGGCCCAGTAGTGCCGGGTGCAACTTTGCGAGGNGGCGCGAGAATTCCTGGAACNTCTTATGAACTGGATCCGGTAATGGCGGCATTTAATATTGGTGCTATGGTTAGATGGCTCGATTTTAATGATACTTGGTTGGCTGCAGAATGGGGTCATCCCTCAGACAACTTGGGGGGNATCTTAGCTCTATCAGACTATTTAAGTCGTCAAGCAAGAATNACAGGAAAGNCGCCTCTGAAGGTGAAAGACTTATTGTCAGCCATGATAAGAGCNNATGAAATACAGGGCGTCTTGGCGTTAGAAAANAGTTTTAATCGAGTTGGGCTTGATCATGTTCTTCTCGTGAGAATNGCTTCTACAGCAGTTTTAACTGNNATGNTAGGAGGGACCAAAGAGCAAATAATTAATGCTGTTTCTAATGCNTTCATNGATGGCGGCGCACTNAGAACTTATAGGCATGCACCAAACACAGGNTCAAGGAAAAGCTGGGCNGCTGGNGATGCTACAAGCCGCGCAATGCGTCTNGCATATATTTCCATGAAAAATGAAATGGGCTATNCAACTGCATTGACTGCNAAGACTTGGGGGTTTCATGATGTNCTNTTNAAGGGNAACNNNGTAAAAATNAATCAANACTTTGGNTCGTATGTNATGGAAAATATTTTGTTNAAAATATCNTACCCAGCCGAATTNCATGCCCAAACGGCAGTAGAAGCAGCAATGCAATTACANAGTTCAGTGAAANACAGGCTTAGCACNATTNAGTCAATACAAATCGAAACNCAAGAAGCCNGCGTAAGAATTATNGACAAAACTGGCCCCTTAGATAACCCGGCTGACCGTGATCATTGTCTACAATATATGGTCGCAATTCCATTGATCTTCGGGCGCCTAACAGCTTCTGATTACGAGGATAAAATTGCTGATGACCCAAGAATTGATGTGCTGAGAGCTAAAATGAACATAAAAGAAAATGATNCATTTACGAAAGACTATTTCGATCCGAGCAAAAGGTACATTGGAAACTCTATACAAATAGAATTTAATGACGGAACAAAAACCGATAAAGTTTCGATTGATTATCCAGTTGGTCACAAAGAGAGAAGAAAGGAAGCCATTCCAATCCTTAAGAAAAAGTTTGAAACGAGTATTCAGAAAAAATTACACAAGAGTCAGTGGGATAAATTGAGCAACTTATGCTCAGACAGAGAGCAATTAAAATCAACTGATGTTGATGAGTTTATGTCTTTGCTAGTCCTCTAAATGATAAGTGAACATTTTAAAAATAGNCTTTTTATCAATTCATCATTAAATTTTAGATGCGATGAGTAAAAACTGTCTTAGATCTAAGATTAAAAATATANCAGACGATGTTCCTGAAAGTATTTCTAATGAAAATATAGATCAATTTATTGTTTTGCTTAACGAATTGCATAAGTGGAACCAAAAGTTTAATTTAACTTCAATACGAAACGTTGANGATATGATAGCTGGCCATCTCATGGACAGCTTGTCTGCTCACCCATACGTTAGAGGAGACTCAGTNGTTGACATTGGAACAGGNGCTGGCTTCCCCGGCCTTCCTTTAGCGATAATANATCAGAATGTTAATTATTTGTTGGTGGATAGCAATGGGAAAAAAATTGGTTTTATCAATCATGTAATTAATCTTTTAGAAATTANGAATGTAAAAACAAAAAAAATTCGAATAGAAAACTTTTNTCCAGATCAAGTGTTTGATACTGTAATTGCAAGGGCNTTATCAAGTCTCCCTAAATTGATAAAATTATCTCAACATTTACTGAAAGAGGAAGGGGTCTTAATCGCGATGAAAGGAAAACATCCTAGCGATGAATTGAGTTTAATAGATGATTCGTGGGCAAAAGATGTGAAAAAAGTTTCTGTAGAGCGCATGTCAGACAAACATCGCCACATTGTACTGTTGCATAAAAAAGAAGGCTCAAAATTGTGATCAAGATTATATCAATAGCAAATCAGAAAGGCGGCGTGGGAAAAACAACTACGTGCGTCAATTTGGCTGCTTCTCTTGCTGCAACAAAAAGAAAAGTTTTACTAGTTGACATGGATCCTCAGGGTAATGCAACCATGGGTTGTGGCATTGAAAAAAATTCACTTGATATAACTGCATGTGACGTCTTATTAGGAAAAAAGAAGCCTGCTGACGTGATATTGCCNGTATCAGAGTGTAACTTTGATATTTTACCAGGTAATGAGGAGCTCACTCTGTCAGAAGTAAAGCTGATGCAGGAAATTGGAAGAGAGATGAAACTTCGGAATGCCCTGCAAGACATCAAAACCAATTATGATTATATTCTTATTGATTGTCCTCCTTCTATCAATATGCTCACTGTAAATGCACTTACAGCATCAGATGGCGTGCTGATTCCCATGCAGTGTGAATATTATGCATTGGAAGGATTGAGTTCTTTGATTGATACAATTGAACAAATTAAAATGACCGTCAATCCAAATTTGGAATTGTTTGGTCTGCTTAGGACAATGGTTGATCAGAGGGTGAACCTGTCTGATGAGGTATCAGAGCAGCTGATAAAACATTTTGGCGATAAAGTGTTTCGAACTATGGTTCCAAGAAATGTAACGNTGGCCGAGGCGCCAAGCTTTGGTAAACCGGTGCTCATTCACGACAGAAAGTCTAGAGGTGCTGTTGCTTATCTGGCTTTAGCTGGAGAAATGCTTAGAAGAGGAGATGAGGCGGCTCAATCAATTGCATAAGCCTCCATGTTTACAATAGTTAGATGAGTAAGGAAAAATGACCACGAAAAAAAGATTAGGCAGAGGGTTGGATGCNTTGCTTTCAANCAGCAGAGAANATAAGCAAATATCTGACTCTGAAAAATCAAATGATACGCTTAAAGAAATTCCGNTAGAAAGTCTCCNGAGAGGCCGATATCAACCAAGAATTGATATGCGTCAGGAGTCACTTGAAGAACTTGCCAGCTCAATAAAATCNCAGGGTATCGTCCAGCCATTGGCTGTCAGACCAGTTGCATCAAATAGCGATACAGAAGCGCGATATGAAATTATTGCAGGTGAGCGAAGGTGGAGAGCTGCTCAAATTGCAGANCTGAAAAGTGTTCCNGTTGTAATAAAAAACATTCCTGATTCAGATGCTATTGCGATGGCACTTATTGAAAATATNCAAAGAGAAAATCTTAATCCATTTGAAGAGGCGCTCGCATTAAATAGATTAATTAAAGAATTTGATATCACACATCAAGAAGCCGCAGACGCAGTTGGGAGATCACGCTCCTCTGTATCAAATATCCTTAGATTATTAGAGTTACCAGAGACAATAGCAAATTTTGTGAAATCAAGAAAAATTGAAATGGGGCATGCAAGGGCACTACTCTCAATTAACGATAAATCACTGCAAATAGATACTGCTAAAATGATTATAAGAAAAGGCCTTTCTGTAAGAGAGGTTGAGAGGATTGCAAAACAATCAAATAACCAAATAGCTACCAACAAAGGGAAAAAAGATCTATCTGTCAATCCCGATATACAAAGACTTGAAATGTCAATGTCAGAAAAGCTTGGAGCAAAACTTAAAATCGATCATAAAAACAATGGAAATGGCAAAATAATAATAAATTATAATTCTTTAGATGAATTAGAGGGCATAATTGATCATATAAAATAACAAATATCTTGGATATTTTTTATCCATTTAATAGAAGATCATTGCCATGTTGTTTTCACATAACTATAATGCAATTGCCGTTTAATAAAAGAAAAAACATATTCGTTTTTTCAAAAAATAAAAAAGTTTATTTATTGGCTTTAAACGGCATAATTGATGAATCAGAAAACTGACGAAAACGAAGAAAAACATAGTAATTTTGGCATAATTAGAATTTTAATATACCAGCTGGTTGCGACGGTTGTTTTGGCTTCAATAATTTGGTTTTTTGCAGGTAAAGTTGCGGGATATTCATCAGTTTTAGGAGGATTAATATGCCTTGTGCCAAACATTTTTTTGGGTACAAGATTGATGCTTTCAAATAGAAATGCAAGAGGCATTCTGAGGGCAGCTTATTTAGGTGAGCTCGGCAAAGTCATATTAACCACTCTAATGTTTGGCCTAGTTTTTTTTAAGGTCAAACCTTTGAACGCTTTGTATCTTTTTTTAAGTTTCATGGTCGTTCAGTTTGCAGTTAGCATAGAGCTATTTAATAAAGAGAAATAACTTACAAAGTTTAAAGATAGAATAAAATAATATGGCAACTGAAGGCGGACACGGATCCCAAACTTCTGGGGAATACATTCAGCACCATCTGCAAAATCTCCAAATTTGTAAATTAGAGAATGGAGAGTGGGCTTGGAATCAATGCGCTGGAAATCCAATGGCGATAAATGTAGATTCAATGTTTTGGTCTGTTCTCCTCGGCTTAATTTTTATTGTTCTGTTCGGAAATGCAGCTAAGAATGCATCACCAAAAAAACCCACCAAATTCCAAGCACTCGTTGAAATAATTGTTGATTTTATCGATGGTAGTGTAAAGGATACCTTTCACGGCAAGAGCAAATTAATTGCTCCACTTGCACTGACAATTTTTATGTGGGTATTNTTCATGAATCTNATGGATCTAATCCCTGTTGATTGGATTCCTGAATTATCAAANATGTTGGGTATGGCTACTGGTTATGANCAACTCTANTACATGAAAGTAGTGCCAACTACTGATGTTAATATCACNTTCGGTATGTCAATTTCNGTTTTCTTNNTAATTATATTCTATTCAATCAAAAACAAAGGNTTAAGTGGGTTCCTGGCAGANCTGACACTGCATCCTATAGCNCCNACTTTTAAGGGCCCAGGAATNCTTGCAGCACCTATTATTATNGCTTTTAANTTTATTTTAGAGTCAGTTGCNCTGCTCGCAAAACCACTATCTCTCTCTTTGAGGTTNTTTGGGAATATGTTTGCTGGCGAATTAATTTTTATACTGATTGCATTACTNGGATATCTGCAANTACCTCTCCACTTCGGATGGGCAGTTTTTCATATCCTAATTGTGACGCTTCAGGCATTTATTTTCATGATGTTGACTGTCGTTTATTTAACATTAGCATCAGAAGAGCATTAAGAGGTTTTATTTAATATTTTTTATTTTTACTGGAGAAAATGATGGAAACTGTTATTGGTTACACTGCGATATCTGTCGCACTACTTATTGGACTTGGCGCTTTGGGTGTCGGAATTGGAATGGGTTTATTGGGGGGNCGTTTCCTNGAAGGAGCTGCACGTCAACCCGAATTGGCACCNATGTTACAAACTAAGATGTTCTTAGTAGTTGCNCTTCTTGATGCAGTTGCAATGATTGGTGTAGGGATAGCATTATTCTTCGCATTTGCTAACCCATTCATTGCACAATACCAAAGTGCTGTTGGTGGGTAATAAATAGAACAACCTATCTGAATTTACTAAATAAATAGACAGGAGCACCNAGTGGATATTAATGCGACTATAATTGGTCAATCAATTGCGATGATTGTTTTTGTTTGGTTTTGCATGAAATATATATGGCCCCCATTAATGGAAGCAATAGAAGAGCGACAGACACAAATTGCTGACGGTATTGCCGCGGGTGAACAAGGCAGAAAAAAACTCGATAATGCCAATATAGAGTCAAAGAAGATTCTTGATGATGCTCGTAAGCAAGCCACAAATATTTTAGATCAAGCAAACGCAAGAGCAACAGAAATTGTCTCTGATGGCAAACAAGACGGTTTAAAAGAGAGAGAGCATCAACTGTCACTGGCCAAAAATGATATTGAGCAAGAGACNAATAAAGCCAGGGACGAGCTAAGAGAGCAAGTTGCTGCCCTTGCGATAGCATCGGCAGAGAAAATTTTAGGACGCGAGGTCAATAAGGAGTCTCATGCAGACATACTTGATGATTTAGCGAGAAAGTTATAAANAGAACTGGTATTAATGAAAAATGGCTGACAATAACACAATCGCAAGGCCCTACGCTCAAGCCATATTTGATATTGCTCAGGAATCAGGCGAGATAGATAAATGGGCNAATAGTCTCGAGCACGGAAAAGCTATTTTAGCANATGATCAGCTATTGGAATTTCTGTCTAAACCATCGTTATCTTCAGAGCAGAAATTTACATTTATTACATCAATATTTGCTGAAATACCTGATGAGAAAATGATATTTTCTAGCAATCATAATGCAGGTTCAAACTTTATAAAGCTGCTGATAGAAAACTCCAGAATCGCAGTTTTTCCTGAGATTGCACAGCATTTTACTGCCTTGAAATCTAATATCGAAAATTCTGTAAATGTGACGGTCACCTCGGCNAGTCCGCTAAGCGATGAACAAAAGTCTCAAATAGGTAAAGCATTAAAAAAACGCTTTGATAGTGAGATTTTCATACAAACAGAAATTGATGAGTCACTTGTTGGTGGGGCGATAATTCGTGCCGGTGATGTTGTCATAGATGGATCACTAAAAGCGAGCCTAAAAGGCCTCGCTAACGCAATTAATTCTTAAAGAAAGGAAAAAGATATGTCATTAAAAGCTTCAGAAATCAGTAAATTGATCAAAGAGCGAATTGAGAATTTNGAAATAACTGCAGAGGCGCGCGATGTCGGCACAGTCATCGGGGTTACAGATGGAATTGTAAGAATTCATGGTCTTACAGATGCTCGTTACGGCGAGATGCTTGAGTTTCCGCAAAACACTTTTGGTATGGCGCTGAATTTAGAGCAAGACTCAGTCGGTGCGGTTGTATTGGGTGAATACAAACATGTATCTGAAGGCGATACAGTTAAAACAACTGGAAAAATTTTGGAAGTGCCAATAGGCACTGAATTGCTGGGAAGAGTTGTAGATGCATTAGGAAACCCGATTGACGGCAAGGGTGCAATCGAAACGAACTTGTCCGCCCCAATTGAAAAAGTTGCTCCTGGGGTAATTTCCAGAAAATCTGTGGATCAGCCTGTTCAAACCGGACTCAAAGCGATCGATTCAATGGTTCCTATAGGAAGAGGTCAAAGGGAGTTGATTATTGGGGACAGGCAGACTGGAAAAACTGCAGTCGCTATTGACGCAATCATTAACCAGAAAGGAACAGGGATTAAATGTATATATGTGGCGATTGGTCAAAAAGCATCTTCAATTGCAGGAGTAGTAAGAAAGCTTGAAGAAGAAGGTGCCATGGAGCATACGATAGTTGTCGCAGCAGCAGCAGCCGATTCACCTGCAATGCAATACATAGCTCCATACTCAGGCACATCAATGGGCGAATACTTTTTGGATAACGGCGAAGACGCGTTAATAATTTTTGATGATTTAACTAAGCAAGCTTGGGCATATCGTCAGGTCTCACTACTATTGAGAAGACCTCCAGGAAGAGAAGCATATCCAGGGGATGTTTTTTACTTGCATTCGCGTCTGCTTGAGAGAGCGTCAAGGGTGAGTGAGGAGCATGTGGAGTCTGTTTCAGGTGGAAAAATAAAAGGTAAAACTGGCTCATTGACAGCGCTGCCAATTATTGAAACTCAAGCNGGAGACGTTTCTGCATTTGTACCGACAAATGTTATTTCAATTACAGACGGACAAATTTTCTTAGAGACTGATCTATTTAATGCTGGCATCAGGCCCGCGATAAACGCAGGGCTATCAGTATCTCGTGTTGGTGGTTCAGCTCAGACGAAGATAATAAAAAAATTAGGTGGTGGTATTCGTTTGGCNTTAGCACAATATCGNGAGCTGGCAGCATTCGCACAATTTGCATCTGACTTAGATGAGGCGACAAGAAAGCAGCTTGAAAGGGGTCAACGTGCCACTGAACTGATGAAACAAAAACAATACTCACCACTTTCGGTATCAGAGATGGCTTTATCATTATTCGCAGTCAATGAGGGCTATCTTGATGATGTTGAAGTAGCCAAAATCAGTGATTACGAAAGCGCTTTGCATGATTATGCTAGATCAAATGAGGGTGAATTGTTAGAAAACATTAATAAGACTGGCGACTATAACGATGATATAGAAGCTTCAATGAAAAAAATCTGCGATGATTTTGCAAAAAATGGATCTTATTAAAAATTCAATAAAAAATTAAATGGTAATTACAAGAGGCTAGTAAATTGGCAGGCGATAAAGAAATATTAAATAAGATCAGAAGCGTAAAAAATATGCAAAAGATCACGAGTGCTATGGAGATGGTAGCTGCCAGTAAAATAAAAAAAGCACAAGATCAAATGAATGCCTCAGTGCCCTATGCTGAGAGAATAAGAAGAGTCATTAGCCATCTTGGTGCAGCTAATCCTGACTATAAGCACCCATTTTTGAATGAGAGAGAAATAAATCGTGTCGGAATCATCGTTATCGCAACAGATAGAGGTTTGTGTGGCGGACTGAATGTGAATTTATTCAAAAAGGTAATTTCAGAAATTGCGACATATCAAAAGGAAAACATCGACGTTGATCTGGTATTGGTTGGAGCAAAAGCAGTGCAGTTTTTTAAACGCCTCGGAGGCAATGTTCTGGCAACAGCTACTCATCTTGGTGATCAGCCAAAGGTCAATGATTTGATTGGCGCAATTAAAATTATGCTGGACTCATACAACGATGAAAAAATAGATAAATTACTTATTGCACACAATGAATTTGTTAGCACCATGAGCCAAAAACCCGAAATAAAAACACTTCTGCCGGTGGGCACATTAGATGATGATANTGATTCATTGCAGTCCCATTGGGATTATATTTATGAACCAGACGCAATTGATCTTCTCGATGGTGTTTTAATGAGATACATTGAGTCTCAAGTATACAGAGGCGCCACTGAAAATTTTGCATGTGAAATGGCCGCAAAAATGGTTGCGATGAANTCTGCAACAGACAATGCTGGCGATATAATTGATAAATTACAACTTGTATANAANAAAGCAAGACAAGCATCAATTACCCAAGANATTTCAGAAATTGTGGGCGGAGCTGCTGCTGTTTCAGAATAATTTAAATTAAATAATGATAACTATGAGTTACATAACAGGAAAAGAGGAAAAAATATGAGTGCTGGAACTACTGTGCAAGTCATTGGAGCTGTTGTAGATGTNGAATTTCCAAGTGATGCCATACCAAATATTTANGATGCATTAACAATCGAAGATGCAGATCTAACGCTTGAAGTACAGCAACAATTGGGTGACGGTGTAGTTAGGACAATTGCAATGGGGTCCAGTGAAGGCTTAAAAAGAGGCATGAGTGTAAATAACACAGGNCAACCAATTTCTGTTCCAGTTGGAGAGAAAACACTGGGAAGAATTATGGATGTGCTGGGAACTCCNATTGACAATAAAGGNGATATTGGTGCTGAAACGAACATGCCAATTCACAGAACTCCTCCGACTTATGAAGAGCAAGCTTCATCAACTGAAATGCTGGAAACAGGAATCAAGGTAATTGATCTCATCATGCCTATCGCAAAAGGAGGAAAAGTAGGTTTATTCGGCGGTGCAGGTGTTGGAAAAACAGTGACCCTAATGGAATTGATTCGTAACATCGCTGCAGAACATTCTGGGTATTCAGTTTTCGCTGGTGTTGGTGAAAGAACACGTGAGGGAAATGATTTCTATCATGAAATGACAGAATCCAATGTAATTGATAAGGTCTCTTTGGTTTATGGACAAATGAATGAGCCCCCAGGAAACAGACTTAGGGTTGCCCTCACAGGCCTTACAATGGCCGAAGCATTTCGTGATGAGGGAAGAGATGTATTGATGTTTATCGATAATATTTATCGATACACTCTGGCCGGTACAGAAGTTTCTGCATTATTGGGCAGAATGCCATCTGCCGTTGGATATCAGCCGACTCTAGCTGAAGAAATGGGTGTACTTCAAGAACGAATTACATCAACAAAAACAGGATCGATCACATCTTTCCAAGCAGTTTATGTTCCTGCCGATGACTTAACAGATCCATCACCCGCAACGACATTTGCTCATCTTGATGCGACCTTGGTTCTATCTCGTCAGATTGCAGAACTTGGAATTTATCCTGCTGTTGATCCATTGGACTCAACAAGTAGACTTTTAGATCCCAATGTTATTGGACAAGAACACTATGACTGTGCTCGTCGTGTCCAAGGCGTGCTTCAACGATACAAAGAACTTCAAGACATAATAGCTATTCTTGGAATGGATGAATTGTCTGAAGACGACAAGCTCAGTGTCACAAGAGCAAGAAAGATTATCAGATTTTTCTCTCAGCCTTTCTTCGTGGCAGAGACATTTACTGGTGCTCCGGGCAAATATGTTCAGCTATCAGAAACAATAAAAGGCTTCAATGGCATTGTGAATGGTGATTATGATGATCTTCCTGAGCAGGCGTTTTACATGGTTGGTTCAATTGAAGAAGCAGTAGAAAAAGCAAAAACCACATAGTGATTAGAGACTAATAAGAATGGCAACAATAAAAATTGATATTGTTTCAGCAGAAGGAGAGATCCATTCTGGTAATGCAAGCATGATATATGCTCCTGCTCAGATGGGTGAAGTTGGTATTGCGCCTAGACATGCTCCGCTATTAACTTCCCTAAAACCCGGTGAAGTAAGGGTCGAAGATGAGGAAGGAAAAGAGCATTTTTTTTATATCACGGGTGGGATGCTTGAAGTTCAGCCTCATATAGTAACAGTTCTCGCTGATACAGCAGTCAGAGGGGATGAGCTCGATGAAGCGGCCGCTGAGAGCGCGAAAAAACAAGCAGAAGAAGCATTAGAGGGGGCCTCTGATGAAACAGACATAAAAAGAGCTCAAGCTGAACTCGCTGAAGCAAATGCAAGATATCGTGCTGCACAAAAACTCAAAGGCATTAAACAGTAAATAAAATCAATACAAATTAGCAGTTTTTCGAGCCATATAATTATTTACTGTTCTAATAGAGACTGTTATAAGATATAAACTTGATGTCTCAAGTGATGAAATAAAATGCCGTTAGTTGCTCACAACGAACTTCCAACTTTCTCTCGTCTTGCAAGCGAAGGCCACACTGTTTTGAGTAAATCAAGAGCTACAAAACAGGACATAAGGGAGTTACACATTGGTTTGCTCAATATGATGCCTGATGCAGCTCTTTCTGCTACTGAAAATCAATTCATCAGACTAGTTGGAAATTGCAACCAAATTGCTCAATTTTACGTCTATCCATTCACTCTGCCAGAGTTAGTAAGAGGAGATAAAGCCAAAAAGCACATCAGTGAGCATTACTTTACATTTGAACAATTGAAGAAATTGGGGCTTGACGCCTTGATTGTAACTGGTGCGAATATTCAACAGCCTTACTTAACTGAAGAGCCATTTTGGCATCCATTAACAGAAGTAATGGAATGGGCTCAAAATAATGTGGCTTCAACATTATGTTCCTGCCTAGCAACACATGCCATTGTCAAACAAATATATAATATCGATCGTATTCCACTCAACCAAAAACGCTGGGGAGTATACAGTCATCGAATTATTCAGCCAGACCACCCAATAATGCGCAACATTAATACCCGATTTGATGTCCCGCATTCTAGATACAATGAAATAAACAGAGATCAGCTTGAAAAAGCTGGATTAACTGTCTTGGCAGAAAGTGATGCTGCTGGTGTTCATATGGCAGTTAGTCCTGATCAAATTCGAGCAGTTTATTTTCAGGGTCATCCAGAATACGATTTCAATAGTTTGTTAAAAGAATACAAAAGAGAGGTCATACGCTTTCAACTCGATGAAATATCAGAGGCGCCTCCATTTCCTGATAATTATTTTCCAGAAGAAGCAAAGAAAATTGCAGATAGCTATATCAATGAAATTATTCGCTCTAAAAATGCCAAAGATAGTGATGCAATATTTCCTGAGGATCAACTTAATTCATTCGTTGATAATACCTGGGGAGACACAGGAAAAGCGATTTTCAATAATTGGCTTGGATTGGTTTATAGCTTAACCAGTCATGATCGTCTCAAACAGTATATGGAGGGCATTGATAAACAAAATCCACTTGGTATTTTAAAGTAGCGAATTTAAAGAGTGTGATTTATTATATCCGTTGGTTTTATAGATACTTCAAGCAAAGATATTAGAATTTATGGCTGATTTTCTCTCATTCGACACACTGAGTCTGCATGCTGGACAAACACTCGATAAAGAGTTTGGCTCCAGAGCACAACCAATTCATCAAACAACATCCTATGTCTTTCCTGACACAGATACAGCTTCCTCTTTATTTAATCTAGAGAGAGGTGGACATGTATACAATAGAATTTCTAACCCAACAATTGGTGTGCTTGAGCAGAGGGTTGCTGCGCTTGAGGGCGGTTCCGCTTCTGTGTGTGTCTCATCAGGAATGAGTGCTGTCTTCTGTGCTCTTACTGCTATTGTAAGTCAGGGTGATCATATNGTTGCCTCTGCAAATATGTACGGGGGCAATATCAGTCTATTAAAAAATACTTTGCCCAGATTTGGAATTACAACGACTTTTGTTGATCCCACAGATCTCAAATCTCTTGAGTCCGCCATTCAAGAAAATACCAAAATNGTATTTGGTGAGCTCATCGGTAATCCTGGTCTATCAATTATGGATATTGAAGGCGTTGCTAAAATTTGTAAAAAAAANCATCTGCCTTTAATGATTGATGGAACATTTAACACGCCGTATCTTTGTAGATGTTTTGAGCATGGGGCGAATATAATAGTCCACTCTTTGACTAAGTGGATGGGCGGTCATGGCACTTCCATTGGAGGAGCGGTTGTAGATGGTGGAAATTTTGATTGGGGATTGAACNATAATTTTCCAACGCTTACCGAAGCATATGCACCATTCACTGGCATAAATTTTTGGGAGGAATTCGGACCGAGCGCATTCGCTACAAGGATCAGAGCCGAAGCAATGCGNGANATTGGNCCATCAATGAGNCCNATGAATGCATTTTTATTGNTACANGGAATAGAAACACTCTCACTNAGAATGGATAAGCATTTATCAAATACAAANGCNCTCCTNGANTATTTGAGTNANCATGANCAAGTCTCCTGGGTTAATCATCCAGANTTNCCTGACCATGATAGNCATNAAATGGCAAAAAAATATATGCCTANGGGNGCTGGGTCNATNATAACNTTTGGTGTAAAAGGGGGAAGAGATGCNGGTAANGCNTTTATTGAAAACGTCAAACTTGCNTCACATCTTGCNAATGTNGGTGANGCCAAAACNTTGATTATTCATCCTGCGACTACCACACATTCNCGAATNGATNCAGAGGCNCTNATTGCNGCAGGCATTACAGAAGANATGGTGAGAATTTCTGTNGGNATCGAGGATGTTTCNGATATCCAAGATGATTTTAATAAAGGTTTTCGCGCTGCGAAGAANTTTTGTTAATGTACNTTGAAATAAACAAAAAAAANGTTTNTGCATCAACNGGNGGAAAACCTTTCACAAAAGATCAGCCATTNGTTTTATTTATCCACGGTAGTGGCTTAGACCATACATTTTGGGGATTGCATTCAAGATTCTTTGCTTTTAGAAATTACTCTGTACTTTGTCTGGATACACCGGGACACACAAACTCTGATGGTCCTGCTCTNAATAGTATTGAGGAAATGGGCGACTGGGTGAATGACGTGATAACNCATTTAGACGCAAAACAAATATCAATTGTNGGGCATTCCCAAGGNTGTNTGGTAGGAATGGAATATGCATCACGCTATCCAGAAAAAATAATGAGTGTTTCNTTNATCACAAGTGGATATGAAACNCCCGTTAATTCATTTTTATTGGACGCCGCGGAAAATAACCCAGAAATAGCGGTTAATAAGATGATTTCATGGGGCTTTGGTGAAGCNGGGCATATGTTTCAAGGGACAATACCNGGNAACTCTATGTTGNTNGGNGGNTATAAAACCATGTNCAAGAANCCNCTCCATNTAGATCTGCATGCATGCAATAATTACAAAGGNGGAAAAAAAGCAGCATCTTNAATAAAGGCGCCTTGCCAATTNATATTGGCTGGAAAAGATTTAATGGCTCCAAGAAAATCAGGGATGGCTTTGGCGGATGCATTGCCACAAACGAGAGAATTGCANGTCATTGATGACTGTGGACATATGCTNCCACTTGAATCGCCTAATGAATGTCGNAACTTATTNAAAAATTTNATTTTTTCAAATAATCCAACAGGATAACTAGATGTATCAAATAAAAAAAGCGTCTGTTATAGGCGCAGGAACAATGGGTCTTGGGATTGCAGGTCAANTAGCGAANGCTGGGATTGATGTGCTCTTATTGGATTTACCCAGCAATGAAGNTANCAGAAATGCTATCTGNGAGAGAGCCATTGAGAGACTNCTTGATGAGCAACAGCCTGGACTTCTTCACAAGGATATTCTCAATAGAATTTCCATTGGGAATATTGAGGATGACATAGAGAAAATATCTGAATCNGACTGGATAGCCGAAGCAGTTGTGGAGCGCTTAGATATTAAAAAGGATTTATACAGAANNATTGATCGAATCAGAAAAAAAGGCTCCATGGTTTCATCCAATACTTCAACTATTCCAATNTCATTNTTGNTTGAAGGNATGNCAGAAAGTTTCAAAGAAGAGTTCNCTATAACNCATTATTTTAATCCAGTGCGATATATGCAATTACTTGAAATTGTAAAAGGAGAATCAACCAAANCAGAAGTTATCGAATGTTTATCNAAATTTAATGAAAAAGAGATGGGCAANGGAATTGTTCTCTGCAATGATACGCCAGGTTTTTTNGGCAATCGTGTCGGCGTATTTGCCATACAAACGGCNTTNCATAAAGCNTTCGAAATGAATCTGGAACCAGAAGAAGCCGATGCAATATTTGGGAGGCCGATGGGCATTCCAAAAACAGGTGTTTTTGGTTTATACGATCTNATTGGCATAGACNTGATGAGCGATGTNGCAAAAAGTTTGATAAATATCCTTCCAAAGNACGATGTATTTCATGAGGTTTCAGATGAAATACCTTCCATGAGAAAAATGATGGATGNGGGATTGCTNGGTAATAAGTCTACCAAAGGTGGATTCTATCGATTTAAAGATCCAGAGGACAGTNCAACAAGAGAAACTCTTGATTTTAATAAATTCATTTATCGTAAATACAATTATTCAAAACCTGAAATTGCTGTTCAAGCTGAAATGGAAAATGATTTTACACTTTTACTTGAGAGTGACGATAAATATGGTCGTTATGCATGGGAAGTTTTGTCGAATTCACTTTGCTACGCTGCTGATTTGGTTCCAGAGGTTAATGAGTCATTGGTAGCCATTGATGATGCCATGAAACTGGGATATAACTGGATACAGGGGCCATTCGAGATGATTGACTCCATCGGCGTAAATAATTTTATTGAAAGACTGGAAAAAGAGAACAGAAGTGTTCCAAAAATTTTACATGTCGCTAGAAACAAATCATTTTATAGAATTGAAAATAATAAACTTCAGTATTTATTAGCAACAGGCAAATACGAAAATCTAAAAAGAGAGGAGGGAACCAGAAGGTTTTCTGAAGAAAAACGAACAAAAAAACCTCTTTTCTCAAATAAAGTTGCCAGTTACTTCGAAATCAATGACGACATAGGCATGGTTGAATTTCATAGCAAAGCCAATGCACTAGATGGTGAATCCATGAAATTGCTGAGTGATGCAATCGATCACAGTGAAATTAATCATCGAGGCATGGTTATTCATAATGATGCCAGTCATTTTTCATGCGGGGTTAATTTAGAGCGCATCGCAGATTTTATTGAGGTATGTGATTGGGACGGACTGGATGCTTTTCTAGAGCATTTTCAAAAAACCGTTAAAAAAATGAAGTATTCGAGCATACCAGTTATTTCAGCTCCGTCTGGCCTCTCTATCGGCGGTGGATTTGAGGTTGTATTGCATACCGATGCATCGATTTATCATGCTAACTCTGTAACGGGTCTTGTCGAATCTTTGGTGGGAGTTGTTCCAGGTGGCGGCGGAGTGAAGGAAATATTGTATAGATGGTTTGATATTAAAAAGAATGAAACTGAAGCTGCATGGAAAACTTTCATGAATATTGGTTATGGAAAAACCGCTCAATCTCCACTGCAAGGCCAAGAGCTTGCAATGTTTATTGAGGGCAGAGACGAATTTGTAATGAATAGAGATAGGCTGTTAGATGCAGCCATAATAAAAGTAGACCAATTAAAAAATAACTACAGCCCCACATATAGGGGCAACATGTCAATGCCAGGCAGAGATATTTGGCAAAAAATGGAGAATTGGTTAATGGATGCTCATAAAAAAGGATTCCTGACGCCTCACGATGTTACTACAGGAACACAAATTGCTATGATTGTAACTGGAGGTGACATAGACGAGGGCACTATCATGAATGAAGATGATATCTTCGGTCTTGAGAGAAAAGCATTTCTCTCACTAGCAAAAACAAATGAAACAAAACAGCGTATCAAGCATATGTTGGCTTATGGGAAGCCACTACGAAATTAAGATTTTTTATTAATCTAACGAGATTTTAATTTCTGCTGGGAACCACGAATTTTCACAAACGGTTGCATTCAGAATTCCTTGAGGCGAATCAATNTTTAACTNANTGCCTATTTGAGAATTTTCAACAGGTACATTTGCAAANCCAATATTTCTCTCAAGTCTGGGAGAATGAATACATCTNGTGACATGTCCAACCGGAANATNCCCATCCATTACTGTCCACAAATGCTCTGGAGGTGAATTAATTTGATCACCATCNAGAAAAATTCCAACCANTTTTCGTTTCGCGCCCTCTGCCTTAATTTTCTTCAATGCTTCTTTTCCGATAAAGTCATCCTCACTNTCAAGATTNACNAATCTATCNAAACCTATGGTGTAAGGATTATCNTGTCTGCTTATATCNGAGGCATANGANANTATGCCCCCCTCAATNCTNCTGATTAATTGNGGAGCNGCAGGCTTGATGTTGTATTTTTCTCCNGCNTTTTCAACCAGCTCCCANAGCTCATTNCCTCTCGTTCCATCTTGNAANTANAGNTCATAGCTTATTTCACCNCTCCAACCNGTTCTGCCTAANACAAGNGGNATNCCNTTGACTTCAGTTTGCTCAGCGCGGTAGTANCCTAGATCAATAGCAAGATCNCCNAATANTTCNCNCATTACGTGNGGNGATTTAGGCCCCCCCATCTGCAATGGCGATACATCTGGCTCGAAAATCTCCACATCCATTCCTGAATTTATAGCTATGCCCTGAATCCAGAGCAGAACATCACCGTCTCCCGGAGAAACCCAGAATTGATCTTCGCTNAGTCTTAGCAATACAGCATCGTTGATGATGCCGCCGTCCTCACCCGTCAATAAAATGTAATAACATTTCCCTAAATCACAATTGGATACATCTCTCGGGGTAATAAATTGAACTAANTTATGNGCATCAGGTCCTTTTATTTCAATTTGCCTTTCAACACCAACATCAATCATGACCACATCATTNACCATNCTCCAATACTCATCNACCACACTGGTGTATAAAGTTGGCATATACATATGATTGTAGATTGANAAGGCTTTTGCACCACATCTCTTGGTTGATTCAAAGTANGGAGATTTCCTAACNCGGGAGCCAATACTTATATAAGGAGTANANTTTTCCATTTTNTATAATTTATTCNATGAATTNAATGCGATAAAAAANNTAGAATGCCGATAGTTTGTTTTTGAGTCAANACAATAATGTGAAAAAGNAGAAATNTTTTTTCAATGCTATAGTAGTGGATNAAACTANCTAAAAATTGGGGGNNTNAGNCATGAAAATTATGCNTCTTNTAACAGTATTTACANTGTCTTCGTTATTTTTGATTGGCTGCACTGAAGGCCCGCATAGGGATGTTATTGCCATAACAAATGTAACNGTNATTAATGCTGATAGAGATAANNTAGANANGCAGACNGTNGTATTTGCAGAGGATCAAATTATTTCCGTTGAGCCGACCNAGAAAGAAATTTCNNATGTTTCAAGAGTNATTGATGGAACAGGAAAATATTTAATACCTGGATTATGGGATATGCATGTGCANCTCACTTATGATGACGCCTTCACTGAAGATATGCCATCTCTCTTTTTGGCATANGGNNTAACCAGTGTTCGTGACACCGGGGGTCTGATACACAAAATCAAGCCTGTTNTNGAAAGAATGAGAGCAGNAGATGCAATTTCTCCNAGAGTNTANTTTAGCGGACCTTTATTAGACGGGGAATTTGTAGTTTATGATGGCGGTTTAGTGCCCGAGATTGGCTCCAAAAATTCNGANATCGAAATGGCCGAGAAAACTGTGTCCATGCTTAATAAAGAGGGCGTTGACTTCATAAAGATATATGAAATGGTTTCACCAGAAGTATTTACCGCATTGTCAGAGGCTGCTTCAAAATATAATCTGCCTATCGCAGCACACGTGCCACTCTCTATGACTGCAAGTATTGCTGGTCCAGAAGTTGATTCTATGGAACATCTTAGAAATGTTGAATTAGATTGTGCATTTAACTCTGCTGAATTGCATGAAGAGAGACTCGGTGTNCTTAATTCCCATGAAGAGGGTGCCGGCCTNACGCTTCGGAGCTCTTTGCATACTATGCAGCGACTGCCAGCAATTAAGAATTATGATGAAGAGAAATGNAATAGAACTATGGATAACCTCAAGTCAACAATTCAAGTGCCTACTCTTCGATTAAATTCATTTTCAATGTACCCTGGTTATGAAAGAGAAGATTGGCAGAGTGTTCTCGATAATGTTCCAGAAGGAGCCAAAGAAAAATGGATCTTGGCAACAAATGATTGGTTTGAACAAAAAAAAGATCAAGATTGGTACGGTTCAGAGTTTGCTAAGTGGAGCCTGGANCTTACNGGAAGAATGAACGAAAGAGGTGTTCCAATTGGTGCCGGGACAGATACACCGATCGGTTATGCGTTACCAGGATACAGTTTGCATACTGAGCTTGAATTTCTAGTTGAGGCTGGCCTTTCGCCAGTTGAAGCACTTTATGCTGCGACTATAAGACCAGCTGAGTTTTTTTCTTTACAAGATAAGATGGGNACCATAGAGCCTAACAANGTGGCCGATATGGTTTTGCTGGATGCGAACCCAATAGAAGANATAAGAAATACCCGTCAAATCAATCTCGTAATCTCCAAGGGCAAGGTTCTATTTCCTAAAGACTTTATCGATATAGATTAATTTACCTTGGTGGATTAAAAAGCGAGGAAAAGAATAAACTGTTTAAAAATAGCTTATTGGTTCCATACCATGTTGCTCTAAAATTTGGATCATCTGCAAATAAAATTATGCTGCCTTTCCCCTTCCTCTCTGCGATTAAAGCAGCGGTATTGGCTAATTTTTTCTTGTTTTCTTCTGAAGCATAGCCTGATATGACTGGTTTATCCTGATACTCAATTACAGTCGCATAGGGATTATTNGGTCTTGGCAAAATAGATGTTGTATTTTTATGTAAAGCAACATTCTCATTCTTGTAACCAAATCCAATTGGGTGAGTGATATCTAGGTTGCCAGAAAAAATCGTACCACCAATAACATTTAGAGGGTCTCGTGATTCTTTTTCAGCATACTTATATCTCTGAATTTCCTTATCTTTTGGGTCTTTTTCTTTATTTGCTTTCGGTTTTTTATCCCATTTGGCCTGTCTTTTTTTCTTCTTTTCGTCTTTGCCATTTAAAATATTTTTACCAATCCAATCAGCACCTTGTCGTATTCCGATTAGTGTGCCACCATTATCGACCCATTGATTGAGNCCTCGCATGTATTTTGGGGAATAATCAGAATATTTTCCTCCTGCATAAATGATNTGTGTGTATTTANTNAGATTGACATCACTCATNAGNNTTCTGTCTACGAGAGTTACTGGTATTTGCATTCTTTTATCAAGCAGATGCCAGATTTCTCCNACGTTGTACCAATCCATGTCTCTGCCAGCAACAACAAGAATTATAGGTTTTTCTATTGCTGCAATAAATTGACTGCCAATGTCCGGATTGTCCATGCCAGTTGCACTTTTTCCAGATATTAATGAATGAACAAAAATACCTTCATCTTCAGCTATTTCTTGCATAATTTGAAAAATTTCTTGTTCAGATTTATTTTGACGATCAAACGATACAACTATGCTTCCCCTTGAGAATTCATATTTTCCCCTTGTGGTGGATCCCACGAAAGGGCTCATTGCAACTCTTACAAGTAAACCCCTATCCAGTAATTTATATAACGCTTTTGGCGAATAGTAATTGTCCCACTCCATTGCAAATGCATAATCAGCGCTGTCTGGGTTAGATGCNGTTGGTTTTGAGTTCTCATACAACGCCCCTGTTAATCTTTCTTTGAGATTGTCGTTCTCAATGGGTTCAAACTCCATCCCATAAGCCAGAGGGAGGGTCCAGGTTGATACGTCATAAAATTTACTGTCCTCGAATTCCAACGCCAAATCAAATAATCCTCTTACGAGGGTATGCTGTGATTGATCGAGGTCAATAACAATTGAGTTGGCTTTATTAAAATGCGTGCCATTAATTTTTGTAGACTCAGAGAGATCATGAACGTCTATCCGATGATAGTTTAATAAATCAACAAAATGATAGAGTCTTGCAAGATCGTTTCCTGCAGAGACAACATAAGCTTTGATCGGATGGTTTTTTGCTTTGTTACCTGATTCTCGATAAAAATCCTTTTGGTATTGCAAAAGAGCCATTCTGTTGTTCAAGGCGCCCGTAGCGTTTGCTATGCTCGTTCTGAAGTGTTTGATTATATTTTCTCTGTATGTTCGGATGCCATTTCGTGTTTCAACCATAATGCCTCTAGAAGAACTGGCCTCATGTAACATGCCAACACCTCCATTGACCAATGGAAACGATGAGCCTTTACCTAAAAAAAAGTGGTCGTATCTGTCTCCATGGAAATAGAGTCTTTTTTGACTGTCCAAAAATGCTTCTGCAGGCTCCACGATTTTTTCCATCAGTCTTATGCCTTGCTTGGGTATTAAAGGATGATTTCTTGTAGGCACACCTGGAGAGAAATAATACGTTTGTGCACTTCCCATTTCATGATAGTCAACAGACAGATTAGGTCGCCACTCATGCCATTTTTTTATCCACGCACGAGGTTCTGGCTGAGTGATTGATATCCATTGTCGATTTAGATCAAAGCCATAATGATTGGTCCTTGCTAATCTGCCATCATAGTTTTGTTCAATGTTATCAGGATTTGGATTGGGCACTTCACTGCTGAAGGTATCCATCCAAGAAATTCGATTTGAGTGACCATCTGGATTAAACACGGCTGTAATAAGAATCACACTTTTTTCGAGCAAAGCGTCAATTTCTTCTCCATTTGCTGCTGCGAGGTAATAAACGGTTGGAAGAGCTGCATCCATTCCACTTGCCTCTGCACCATGAACACCATAATTGAGCCAAGTAANAACAGGCATGTCGTCACTNATCGGTTGATTCAGATCGCGATTTGTCAGATTAATATGCTCTTTTTTTATCCCTTCGATTTCATTTTGATTGGACTCAGAAGTCGCGACAACAAATAATATTGGCCTTCTCTCATGAGAGTATCCAATTGTTTCCACTGTTAATCGATTTGATAAGTTTGCAATCATTCTAAGGTACTCAACCAACTCATGATGTCTTACGGGTGCACTCCCAAGCTTTCTGCCTAAAAATGACTCGGGAGTTGGTATATTAGTTTTATACGTGATGTTTTGAGGGAACATTTCTCTGTCAATTTCCTGCATTTCGTATGCATGGGATGCTTGCCAGAAGAAAATTATGGATATGCTTAGGACAAATTTTTTGTTGAGTATTTTCATAGTGTGTTTTCTTTCATTTAAACTTAACTACAAAGTATCCTGATTTATTTGTAAATAACAATATTTGTATTATCAGAAATATCATGCATGATTTAATAAGTGTATGATTTATTTGTTGATAAACGCTAAAAATAACTATATTTTTGTCACTTTTTATTGATTAAACAAGAAATTAAGTATGTTGAGCATTATTATTCTCGCCGCTGGAAAAGGCACAAGAATGAGATCCAAATTACCAAAGGTCATGCAGCCACTGGCAGGCAGGCCTCTGCTTGAACATGTATTATTGAATGCGAGAGAGCTCAAGCCATCAAGCATAATCATTGTTTATGGACATGGTAGCGATCAAGTCCAAGATTCTTTCAAACACGATAAGGACATAGAATGGGCTCATCAGACAGAGCAACTAGGAACAGGGCATGCGGTTAAGCAAGCAATAGGTTCTGTTCCAGATCAGGACAGGGTACTTATACTGTATGGTGATGTACCATTGATATCCTCTGAAGCACTAGAGCCATTGGTAAATAATACAAGCAATGAGCTTGAACTACTTACTGCCATTGTTCCTGATGGATCCGGTTATGGTCGAATAATAAGAGAGGAAAATCGTATTATTGGAATTATTGAAGAAAGTGATGCAGATGAAAAAGTCAGAAAGATCAATGAGATAAATATGGGTATAATGTGTTGCAGGGCCGACCAAATGAAAACTTGGCTGAATAAATTAAAAAACGATAATAAAAAACAAGAGTATTATCTTACGGATATCGTAAGCCTTGCAGTAAAAGACGAGATTGCGATTCATGGGCATAAATCAAAGATTTGGGAAGAATCTATGGGTATTAATGATAAGTCAGAATTAGCGAAAGCTGAGAGACTGCTTCAAAAAAAGCTAGCAAACCAGCATATGGAGGCGGGATTAACTTTAATGGATCCATCAAGAATTGATATAAGAGGATCACTGAAGCATGGTGAGGACGTCTATGTTGATGTGAATGTTGTATTCGAAGGAAAAGTAGAATTGGGAAACAATGTCATAATTGGACCCAACACATACATCTCTGATTCTTCAATTGGAGACAATACAACAATACATGCAAATTCACATATATCTGACGCCTCTATTGGTTCTGACTCAGAAATCGGACCTTTTGCGCGAATAAGACCAGGCACTGATCTTAAAAATAATGTAAAAATTGGTAACTTCGTTGAAATCAAAAAAGCTGTAATTGATGATTTTAGTAAAGTTAATCATCTTAGTTACATTGGTGATACAGCAGTCGGAAAGAATGTAAATATCGGTGCTGGAACTATTACATGTAATTACGATGGAGCAAATAAACACAAAACAGAAATAAAAGATGATGTCTTTATTGGTTCAGGTGTTGAGCTAGTCGCACCAATCGTCATTGGAAAAGGTGCCACCGTTGGAGCAGGATCGACGTTGACCAAAGACGCTGATGATCAAAAACTAACTTTAGAAAGATCATCTCAAAGTACAATTGAAAATTGGAAACGACCAAAAAAATAGCAGCAACCTTAAGAGACGATATTAATTATGTGTGGAATTGTTGGTGCAATAAGTAATAGAAATGTAGATGGGATCCTCATGGAAGGTCTGAGAAGGCTTGAATACAGAGGATATGACTCAGCGGGACTCGCCGTTATTACAAAGAATAATATTGAAAGATTGCGCCGAGCTGGAAAAGTGATGAGGCTGCAGGAAGCTCTCGATAGCCGAAAACTTGAGGGACAAGTAGGAATTTCCCATACTCGATGGGCAACACATGGTGTTCCATCAGAGAAGAATGCTCATCCTCACATCTCGGATCCTGATTTTGCAATTGTACATAATGGCATTATCGAAAATTATCTCCAAATTAAAGACAGGCTTCTTGATCAAGGTTACACATTTTCATCAGATACAGATACCGAAGTAGTCATTCATAGGATTCACAGTCATTTTGGTGAACAAAAAAATCTTCTTGAGTCTTTCAGAGAAACAATTAAAGAACTAGAAGGTGCCTTCGCTCTTGCACTAATATGTACTCTCGAGCCTGATAAAATTATTGTTGCAAGGTCTGGCTGTCCTGTTGTTATTGGTATCGGTAAAAATGAGAATTTCATTGCATCCGATATCGCTGCGTTGTTACCTGAAACAAATCAGTTCATGTTCTTAGAAGAGGGTGATATTGCTGTTGTTGGGAAAAATAGCATACAAATTTTTGACGAAGAAGGCATCGAAGTTACAAGGAAAATCTCACGAAGCCGATTATCTTCAGACGCAGCTGAAAAAGGTAGTTTTGATCACTTCATGCTGAAAGAAATTTATGAACAATCAAGTGCTGTTGGAAATACACTCGACCAGAGAATAGCCGATGGACGAGTTTTACAGAATGCCTTCGGTCCTGATGCAGAAACTGTTTTTGATAAAGCTCGAAGTGTTCACATTGTCGCATGTGGAACCAGTTATCATGCTGGATTAATTGCAAAGCATTGGATAGAAAGCATATGCCAAATACCATGTAGAGTTGAAATTGCCAGTGAATATCGATACAGAAATCCAGTAGTGATGGAGAACACATTATTCATAGCTATAAGTCAATCTGGTGAAACGGCCGATACCTTGGCTGCATTGAGGGCGGCAAAAAAAGCTAAATACATATCTACGCTTGTCATTTGTAACGTCCCAGAAAGCACAATGGTTAGAGAAGCTGAGTTAGTATTGTTGACAAAAGCTGGCCCAGAAATTGGCGTGGCATCAACCAAAGCATTCACAACTCAATTAACCGCACTATCTCTTCTAACAATTGTAATTGCAAGGCGTTATGGCCTGGATCAAGACCGTGAAATAGAGATGGTCAATCAATTACTCGAGTTGCCAACTCTGATTGACCAAATTCTGGCATTAGATGAGGATATTAAGGAGCTAGCAAAGAATTTTTCAAATAAATATCATGCTCTTTTCTTGGGAAGAGGAATACAAAATCCAGTGGCAATGGAGGGGGCTTTGAAATTAAAAGAAATATCCTATATTCATGCTGAAGCTTACGCGGCCGGTGAGCTTAAACATGGACCTCTTGCATTAGTTGATGAGGATATGCCTGTTGTAGCTGTAGCGCCAGACGATAGATTGCTAGAAAAGCTTAAAAGTAATTTGCAAGAAGTTAAAGCAAGAGGTGGAGAATTATATGTTTTTACTGATCCAAGAGTTTCATTTGTTGACGATGAAGTGACTCATAACAGTGTCATGCCTGTTGCAATAAAAGAATTTCAAGGTCCCATCCTATATTCCATACCACTACAACTCCTTGCATATCATGTTGCTGTTATTAAGGGCACTGATATTGATCAACCACGAAATTTAGCTAAATCAGTAACTGTGGAGTAGTTTACAACAGTAAATTATTTTCAGAATTTATTTCCATATACTTTTAACCTTTAAAATAATTGAGTACTTCAGTACTCCAGATAATGACTAAAATTGATTAAATTACCCTCACTGTCTACAGCTAGAATTTGATTATACCCGGGTTGAGGATCAATGCCTGAAGTATCACCAATTCCTTCCACGACTGGGAAAATTGATCTCCTATTTTTAAGATATTCGTAAACTTCATCAGCTGAGCGAATAGAAAGATCTGCGTAACCATTGCCTTTATGAGGCACAGGTTGCCAGGAATCATTGCTCAATGGTCCAACTAAACCAAAAACACTCGTTGTTGACCAAAATCCAAACCAATTGTCATCTCTGTAGGGCTCAGAACCAAATAAATTTTTATAATACCTTCCATCTTTTCCGAGATCATGAACAGGATAAGCAGTATAATCCATGCTGTTTACTGGCATATTTTTTGATCTTCGTTTTTCAGCGATAAAGGTGCTGTGAAGTTTTAGATCCTCATCATTCTCATTCCATACTTGCATCAGAAAAAAATCGTAACTACCTTTCGGATTAGTCTTCATTTCAACTGATATTTCAAGATACGATAAAAAATGATTGTACATTCTTATACTTTTGAAGTTTTGTATTGTCAAGTTAGCATCAATTCCATTTAACCCTCGATCAAAAACTTTCCATCTCGACATCAGAGCATGCTCAATCTCTTTAGATCCTTTTGCTATTCCGAAAGCATCATCAATCCAGAGTGCATTACTTGCCTGCATTTGTATTAATTTAGAACTGTTATTCTCAGCCCAAGCAGTCAACGCTTCTTTGGATTTAGCATAAATTCTGGAAGAATCTCTAATTTTAGGTTCTACAATCTCTGGAATTGATTTAGATGTTGCTATCGGATTACGTTCTCTCCAAACAGTAATATTTCCAGATAAATCCTCTGTGACAAGGCAATGATTTCCTTCACAGGGGATAATTTTCAGATCCGCATTCAGCGATTTATCTATCTGATTTTTGATTTTATTCAGCGAATCAACATTTATTACGGCATACCCATTTGCATTGCCATCGATAATTTTTATTCTTTCGTCAATAGGTTGTGAGTCAAGCTCGAAGTACGAGTCTCTGACTCTAAAAGAAGCTTTTGTTGAAGTTATTATTTCTGGTATACCCAAAAGCGGAGTGTAAAATTCAATCGCTCTTTTTAAATCTTTTACGGGATACACAAAATCAAATGTAAATGGCGCTCTCCTATTAGGAACACTCTCTGGAGGTTTACTTACAATATTATTATCCAGTTTAAAACTTTCAATATGGCTTATGATTTTCCATCTATCATTATCCTTTTGAAAGACTTGTAAAATAGTGGCTAAATCAGAATATTCCCAGCGAGCACCTCCCCTTATACCAACAGCATATAGAGCGATTGCGAAGTTCTTTTCGCTATTGATATATATATCATCAATNTCAAGNTGCATTGAAGACAGGTATCCAGAAGGTCNTTCACCTCTTGATTCATTTCTTATTCTTTCTANAGTGGAGGNNAANCCATAAGTNGAAGTTGAACTTCTGAATCTAATGATATNATCATCNANCAATTTCCTTATTTCANGNTCATTTCCATCTAACCAACTACGATGATAATTTTCTATAGTCCTAAGTATTTCGTCCTTGTCATTAGTATTCTGATAATTACCTGAAATCCCAACCTTATTAATTATAAGATTGCCCCATAAGGATTTATCGGTAACATATTTAGATCCCATTTGTACTCGCAGTGGAGAGTCATTTGAAATTTCATTGAGATCTGGAGACTGAGATTTTTCTGTGCCTTTATTATAAAATATCAATAGGCTGGTAGATAGTATGATAGCCATCATAAAATATTTCTTCATCAACCCAGACTATCAAATTCATTTGTATTCACAAAATAAAAATGAATGCTAAAATTATGTATTTACTATTGGGAAGATAAATTATGGCACTAACATATTCAAGCATGCTTGATTTGCAGACAGATCTGATTCCATTCAACTTACTGAATACAATCAATGATAGGAATTTTTCTAGTGAAGAGCTTGATTCTTCTGAGCCATCACTAATTATGTTTATCTGTAATCACTGCCCATATGTAATTCATTATCATGGAGAGCTTCAGAGGCTTGCTGAGGATTATCAAGATGATATTAATTTGGTTGCGATCAGCTCAAATGACATAGTCAATTATCCCCAAGACGCCCCAGATAAAATGAATATTCTCTGGAAAGACTTAGGACTTGGTTTCCCATATCTCTTCGACGAAACTCAGGAGATTGCAAAAAAATACAAAGCAGAGTGCACACCCGAATTTTATCTTTTTGATAAGGAAAAAAAATTAGTATATCGCGGTAGATTTGACGCTACTTCTCCTGGTTCAGAAAATAAACCAGATGGATCGGACCTAAGAAATGCGATGCAAAATTGTTTAGATGGTAATGAGGTTTCTGGAGAACAGCTTCCCTCTATGGGCTGCAATATCAAATGGATCGATTAACAGTAAAAAAAGGAAATCAAGAGAATGGATGATAAGCAAAAAATTGAAAATATAATAAACTTATATATTGAATCAATGAATAAATCTGACGCTGATATGGTTAAGGATGCCTTTCATAGTAATGCCAAGGTAACAGGTTATTTGCATGGAGAATTATTGCAGTTATCAACCGAAGAATTTGCTGGATTCGTATCCTCGCAACAACCATCTCCAATAGAAAATGGAGAAAATATAGAATTCGACATACTAAGTATGGAAATAGAGGGAACAATTGCATATGTCAAGATAAGAGATAAGTATCTTGGCATTACTTTTTTGGATATTTTATCTTTGCTCAAAGATGGTGATAATTGGAGTATTTATAATAAATTATTCAATGTTGAGCATGCCCCTAGCTGAATATCAAACAAATATATTGAATGAACTCAATGAAGCAATCTATTAATGGTGCAAGCCTTCTTGTCAAATGTCTCGAAGAGGAGGGTGTTGAGTATATTTTTGGTTTACCCGGAGAAGAAAATCTAGAATTTTTAAATAGTCTTTCCAAATCGAAAATTAAACTTATACTTACACGTCATGAGCAAGCTGCTGGCTTTATGGCTGCTACTTATGGGAGATTAACTGGAAAAACCGGTGTTTGTCTGGCGACACTAGGTCCTGGCGCGACTAATCTTGTCACGGCAGCAGCTTATGCCCAACTAGGTGGCATGCCAATGATGATGATAACTGGACAAAAACCCATTAAGAGCTCTAAACAGGGTAAATTTCAGATATTGGATGTTGTGGATTTAATGCAACCAATTACAAAATATACGCATCAGATATCATCGGCCAATATGATTCCGTCAAGAGTAAGAGAGGCCTTTAGACTTGCAGAAGAAGAAAGACCAGGAGCAGTTCATCTTGAGCTACCTGAGGATATAGCAATAGAAGAAACAAAACGATTTCCCTTGGCAAGAAGCAAAGTAAGAAGACCCGTTCCAGATGAAAAAGCTATCGATGAGGCAGTTACTATGCTCGAATCATCAAAATCACCGCTTTTGGTTCTTGGTGGAGGTGCAAATAGAACTTACACAAACAAAATGTTNAATGAGTTTATTGAAAAAACACAAATACCCTTTATTACAACTCAATTAGGTAAGGGCGTGCTCGATGAGAGGCACAAATTATCAATGGGCTGTGCCGTTTTGACTTCAGGTGATTTTGTGCATAGATCCATAGAAGCTTCTGATTTAATAATAACTATTGGCCATGATGATATTGAGAAACCCCCGTTTGTTATGAGAGAAGATGACAGTAAAAAAGTGATTCATATAAATCACAGTTCAGCAGCAGTAGATGCGATTTATTTTCCACAGGTCGAGGTAGTTGGCGATATAGCAAATTCAATTTGGCAGATTAAAGAGAAAGTAAATAAGTCCAGAAATTGGAATTTTACCAGAATGTATGAGGCAAANGATGCTTCAATAAAACATTCTGAGGGAATCACTCAGGATGAACGTTTTCCAATTTTTCCTCCATTTTTGGTCGAGAAAGTGAGAGAAGTCATGCCATCTGATGGAATTATTACGATGGATAATGGAGTATACAAACTCTGGTTTGCCCGAGGATATCCNGCTTTTAAGAGAAATACTGTTTTGCTCGATAATGCACTTGCAAGTATGGGTGCAGGATTACCCTCTGCTATGACTGCTTCTATGATTTATTCAGATAGAAAAGTTATTTCAGTCTGTGGTGATGGTGGATTTATGATGAACAGCCAAGAACTTGAAACTGCCGTCAGATTGAAATTAAATCTAGTTATCCTCATTCTCAATGATGGTGCCTACGGAATGGTAAAATGGAAGCAAGAAAACATGAGATTTGAGGACTATGGACTCTCATTTAATAACCCTGATTTTGTTGAATATGCAAAGGCATACGGTGCGAATGGCCACAGAATAACCAGTGCCTCATCGCTCTATGAAACACTTGAAAATTGTCTTAATACGTCTGGTATTCATATAATTGATTGTCCTGTTGATTACAGCGAGAATGATCATATTCTCAACGTTCAATTAAAAGAATTAAGTTCAAGTTTATAATAAATCTTCCAAATAAAACTTATGGCTGACTCAAAAAATAATAGTATTGATAATTTTAGTTTCGGTACACAAATACGTAAAAGCCCATTTTTTGATGCTACCATTCGTTGGGGAGCAAAGGGCTTTTCAACCTATAATCATATGTACATACCCAGAGATTTTGGGGATCCGGAGGAGAATTTTTGGAATTTAATTAACGATGCAATTCTTTGTGATGTAGCAGTTGAGAGACAAGTACAAATAAAGGGCCCAGATGCAGAAAAATTTGTGCAAATGATGACNCCCAGAGATCTATCAAAAATGAGTGTTGGTCAATGTAAATATGTAATTCTCACCAATCAATATGGCGGCATTCTAAANGACCCTGTCCTATTAAAAATTTCTGATGATTGCTACTGGTTCTCTCTGGCAGANAGTGATGTCCTTTTTTGGGCACAAGGATTAGCCGCAAATACAAAGTTTGATGTTGATATTTGTGAGCCTGATGTTTCACCACTTCAGTTACAGGGCCCAAAATCGAGAGAGATCATGATTAATCTCTTCGGTGAAAATATCTCTGACTTAAAATATTATTGGTTTAAGCCTTTCAAATTAAATGGGATTGATTTGATTGTCTCAAGAACTGGCTGGTCCAGTGAACTTGGTTATGAAATTTTCTTGCTGAATTCAAAAGATGGGGATAATTTGTATCAAATAATTATGGAATCTGGACAACACATGGGATTAAAACCAGGGCATACTTCCACGATCAGAAGAATCGAAGGTGCGATGCTTTCCTATCATGCTGATATGGATATTAATACAAATCCTTTTGAACTTGGATTAGAAAAGTTTATTGATATTGATAAAGATTTTGACTTTATTGGAAAAGAAGCTTTGCTAGAAATTAAGAAAGAAGGGATTAAACGTAAACTGGTTGGTGTTGAGATTGATGGTGAGCCAATGTCCGGACCGAACACGACATTCTGGAAAATAGAGAATAATAATATAGCTGTCGGGAAAGTAACATCAGCCGTTTATTCCCCAAGATTAGAAAAAAATATCGCATTAGCCATGATTGAAAAAAAACATACAGTAATTGGCACAGAGCTTAAAATCATGTCAGAGAATAATATTTTGAATGCTAGAGTAGTTGAAAAACCCTTTTTTGATCCAGGTAAAGCCGTTGCTAAATCATAATCTATGTTTTGCTGATTGATTATTATAAATAATGAATATTTATTTAATACTGATCGGTGCTATAACACTTGAAGTTGCTGGAACGCTTCTACTTCCATTAACACAAGGTTTCAATAAATTTATTCCTAGTTTTTTCTCTATTGTATTTTACTGTCTTTCCATATATCTACTCTCACTGACAGTGCAAAAACTGCCAATTGCTATTGTCTACGCATCATGGGCAGGATTGGGCGTTTTTAGTGTCGCCTTGTTGGGGTATATTTTTTACCAGCAGTCTTTGAACTGGCAGACAATCGTCGGATTATTTCTTATTATAATTGGTGTCGTACTGGTGAATATATATAAAGGTCAAGTTTGAGCGCGTATTTTCAATCACTGGACACCGATTAATTAAGATCCCAATCAATTACTTTTATATTGTTGCTACTCAAATAATCGTTTGTTTTTGAAAATGGTCTTGAACCGAGAAAACCATTATTTGCAGAATAGGGAGAAGGATGTGCGCTTTTTAGAATTAGATGACGATTTGTATCCAAGAAATGACCTTTTTCTTGAGCCTTTTTTCCCCATAAAATAAAAACGATGTTTTTTTTCAAGTTATTCAAAATTGAGAGAATTGCATCGGTGAATCTCTCCCAACCCATATTCGCATGGGAAGCGGGCATGTTCTTTTCAACAGTTAATATGGAATTCAATAACAATACACCTTCGCAACACCATTTCTCTAAATTACCATGCCCGGGTTGCTTCATTCCTAAATCTGATTCTAGCTCTTTAAATATATTTTTTAGCGATGGAGGAGGTCTAATGCCTTCTTCTACGGAAAAACTCAATCCATGTGCTTGATTATGACCATGATATGGATCTTGACCCAATATCACTACCTTAACATCCTCAAATTTAGTTAAATTAAAAGCATGAAAGATCTTATTTCCTGGGGGGAAGATTATTTTGTTCTTCGATTTTTCAGACCTAAGAAATTCACTCAAGGATCGCATGTAATCTTTATTGAATTCTTCTAATAATTTCTCTTTCCAGCTATTTTCTAGAATTATTTTTTTCATAATTTATAAGTTATATTTATGTTATGAAGAAATTTGAACGCGTTGAATACATCATAAGGTATTTAGATAGCATTTATCCAGATACACCAATACCCTTAACACACAAAAATCACTATGAATTATTAATTGCTGTATTNCTAAGTGCACAATGTACTGACGAAAGGGTTAATCANGTCACACCATCACTATTCTCTCTCGCGAATAACCCAGACATGATGATTAAATTGAACAGTCAAAAAATCTATGAAATTATAAAATCTTGCGGACTGGGTCCAAAAAAATCAAAAGCGATTTATGATTTATCGAATATTCTTGTTAGAGAATATNACTCTCAAGTGCCAGAGTCNTTCNAAGCGCTTGAATCTCTNCCAGGNGTTGGNCATAAAACTGCAAGTGTTGTTATGTCTCAGGGCTTCGGTCATCCAGCATTTCCTGTTGANACTCACATTCATAGACTGGCNCAGCGNTGGGGCCTTACGAANGGGAAAAATGTTANCCAAACCGAAAAAGACCTNAAAAGATTGTTTCCCATCNAAAACTGGAACAAGCTTCACTTACAAATTATTTTTTATGGAAGGGAATANTGCACNGCTAGAGGATGNGATGGAACAAAATGCCCNATTTGTAAGACTTGTTATCCAAATAGAAAAAAACCAAAAAAAACAAATAAACAATAGTTAACTTCAATTATGATATGGAATGNTNTTNATTATTTTNTAAATAATAATTTAAACCCAGAGATAGGGGTCTATTTATGANAGTNGGNATGATTGCTGGTAATTTTGANATTATACATATGGGNTATATCTATATGTTTAACGAATGTGCGGATAACTGCGATCACCTTATTTGNTNTCTTCATGACGATCCATCAATTGAAAGAAAAGAAAAATTAAAACCCATTCATACTCTTGAAGAAAGAAAAAAATTATTGTTATCTTTTAATCAAATTCAGGAGATTGTGACTTACAAAACTGAATCCGATCTTTATGATTTAATCAAGAATAGAAAAATTGATATTCGTTTTTTAGGGGACGATTACAAAAATAAAGATTTCACTGGGAAAGACCTTAATATTTCGATCNATTATCTTGATAGATCCCATGGATGGAGTACGACTAAATTTAAAAAGCTCATCGCTGAAACTATTAATTAAGTTGACCTAATTAATGCAAAAACTTTTTCTAATTATTGGAGCAATATTTTTATTGGTAGGTATTNNTTTTCCATTTNTNAAAAAATTGCCATTTGGAAGATTACCTGGCGATATTTTTATTCANACAGAAAAATATTCATTCGCTTTTCCGATAATTACATGCATACTGATCAGCATAATTCTGTCAATTATCTTTAACTTCTTTCGATAAAAAAAGTTGAATTAAAATNATATTCACACGATGAANACAGTTATAATTGGATAATTCAAGAACATTAAGGAGTGCGAAATGAATGGAAAATTAGTTGGTTATGTTTGTGTTGGAACTAATGACTTAGAGAGAGCAAAAGGCTTCTATAATGAACTTTTTGAGGACTTGAATGTGAGTGGTTTTAGCCCTGGACCTCGAGGATATTTTTATCAAATTGAGGGGGGTCAATCTGCCTTTGGAGTAATCAAGCCTGAAAACGGCAATGACGCAACTGTTGGTAATGGNGTGATGGTCTCTTTTCCAATGGATTCAAAAGAACAGGTAGACTCAATGCATGCCAAAGCGATGTCTATCGGCGGTTCTGATGAAGGTGCACCAGGTCAACGAATGGAAACATTCTATGGTGCTTATGCACGAGATTTGGATGGCAATAAATTGTGCTTCTATTTCTTGGGTTAATAGAGAAAAATTACTGTAATTAACTGTAAATTGTATGATAACCATTAATGGCAGGGACGCCACCAAGATGGGCATAGAGAATATTTGAGCCTTCNGGNAAAAANCCTTTTTTNACCAAATCAATTAATCCTTGCATGGATTTTCCTTCGTANACAGGGTCCGTAATCATGCCCTCGAGTTTTGCGCATAGACTTATGGCATCATTTGTTTCATTTGAAGGAACACCATATTCAGGATACGCATAATCTTCAATTAGGACAATATCGTCATTTGTGAATTGTTTGTTAAGCTCGATCAAATCAGCTGTATTTTGTGCGATTTTTAAAACTTGTGCCTTTGTTTGTATTGGTGTGCAGGAGGCATCAATGCCAATGACTTTTTGTTGGCGATTATCACTTGAAAAACCTACCACCATGCCAGCATGAGTCGAGCCAGTTACAGTACAAACAATAATGTAATCAAAATTTATTCCCATTTCAGTTTCTTGCTTTCTCACTTCCTCAGCAAAACCTACATAACCTAAACCTCCATATTTATGTTCAGAGGCTCCTGCTGGAATCGGGTATGGCTTTCCGCCGTTCTTTTTGACTTGATCAATTGCTCTTTTCCAACTTTCTCGAATTCCTATATCAAATCCCTCATCAACCAATTCTGTCTTTGCCCCCATAAGTCGACTCATAAGGATATTTCCAACTTTATCGTAAACAGGATCTTCAAAAGGAACCCAGCTTTCTTGTACCAAATGACATTTCATACCAATTTTTGCCGCTACCGCAGCAACTTGTCTTGTGTGGTTTGATTGCACCCCCCCTATTGAAACAAGAGTATCAGCTCCGGAAGCGATGGCATCGGGAACAATATATTCAAGTTTTCTTATTTTATTTCCTCCGCATGCCAGTCCTGAGTTGCAGTCTTCCCTTTTAGCAAAAATATTTACTTTATTCCCCAAGTAAGCACTCAGATTGCCCAATTTTTCGATGGGTGTTGGCCCAAAAGTCAGAGGATATCGATCAAAGTTATTCAGCATCCCGTATTTTCTCCGTTTCGTATACTTTTTTAAATGTTAGCAGTCCAGTTGCAAAACCGCGAAGATTAAGTATATGTTATTCTGTAACCGACAAAAATAAAGTGATTTAATTAAAATTACACATGGCAGAAAATAACAAAAATAATAATCATTATAAAATTTCTGATAATGATTCTGGATTTGAAATTTCAGATGAATTTGAACGTTTTAATCAAATAAATGATATATTTTCTCGTGCTTTTTGGGATAATTCTGTTCGAAATGATCTCAGTGAGGCTTTCTTTGAAAGTCATCGTGTTCAACCAAATGCTAAGAAAGCATCAGGATTTCAACAAAAAGACTTTGCACTCAGGAATGCCGCTTGGGCTGTCTCTGACACTTTTTCAGATAGAAGTGCACATGCAGGTAACAGGGAAGGTTTTCAATCATGGATGGAAAATGACGCATCGATTGCTAATGAAAAATTAACTATTAACGATATTGGAAAATTTTCAAATGAACTCAAGCAAATTGCTAAGTTGTTTGGTGCGGATCTCATAGGTTTCGTTCCAATTGATGAGCGATGGCATTATTCAAAAAAGGTAAATACGATTAAATTTGAACCTGTTAGCAACAAATTACCTGGAAATTTTTCATCTGTGATAGTCATGGGGCATGCGATGGATAAGAGTTTAGTTGATACGTATCCCTCAGCATTGGCAAGCTCTGCCGCTGGTCTTGAATACTCAAGAGAGGCAGCCATAGTAACCCAAATGACAACATATATCCGATCATTAGGTTATGAGGCGCTAGGTTCCATGAATGATACTGCTTTGGCTATTCCATATGCTATACAGGCAGGCCTTGGTGAATACGGAAGAAATCAGATGGTAATAACACCTGAATTTGGTCCTAGAGTTAGATTTTCAAAAATATTTACAAATCTTCCGCTGAAATACGATAAGCCAAGTCATCATAGGATAACTGAGTATTGCAGTAACTGCACAAAATGTGCTGATGCCTGTCCACCAAGAGCCCTTCCAAAAGGCCCTCCATCATATGAGGTAATAAATAAATCAACCATCAAAGGAATTAAAAAATGGTCAGCCAACTGTGAAAAATGTTTTGATTACTGGACCAAATTAAAAACAGATTGTGCAATTTGCATGAGAGTTTGTCCGTTTAATCGAGATTTTAATACTTTCAGTGGTAAGGTCTTTTGGAAATTAGCAACAAGTTTTTTACAACCTGTCGCCCTTTGGTGGGAAAAAAAACAAGGATTATCCAAAAGGCTTAATCCAAATACTTGGTGGCAAATGCAACGATAATTGAGTTTCCAGTGATTATGCTAAAAAATTTTAGATTACTTGTATTTTTTTCAATAGCCATTTCGAATAATGTTCTTTTTGCAAAAGAGAATACCGTTTATGAGTCCAGCGATTATCAGGCAACAATTACCAGAGATAAATGGGGTGTACCTCACATATTTGGTAAAAGAGATGAGGACGCAGCCTTTGGTCTGGCGTATGCGCACGCTGATGATGACATAAAAAATATTGCTGAGAATATGATTTTGTATCGAGCTCAATCTGGTATAGAGCTGGGTTTTGAGGGTGCGGCAGCAGACTATTTAATCAAGGCTTTGGATTTTGACCGTCTGATTAAGGAAAAGTATGAATCAGATCTGAGTTTAGAAGTCAGGAAGGTAATTGAAGGATATGCAGCGGGTTTAAACTATTGGAATGAGGTCAACGACAACAATAAATATAAATCAATTTTTCCAGTATCTTCCAAGGACATTGTGACTGGATTTGTTATTCAAAATCTATTATTTTCGGGCGTGGTTTCCGAGATACAAATATTACAAGAAGGCAGAACAAAATTTAATCAAGAAAATCCATCCCAATCACATTTATTAAGACAATATCAAAATATCTTAGGATCTAATGCAATTGCCATTGGACCAAATAAGACAGACGATGGAAGCACCAGATTAATCATCAANTCTCATCAACCACTGGAAGGTCCTGTTGCATGGTATGAGGCGCATATTCGAAGTGATGAGGGATGGAATATGATGGGCGGAACATTTCCTGGNGCCCCATTCATATTTGTTGGTTTTAATGAAAATCTTGGCTGGGGATTGACAGTCAATAAACCAGATTTGACTGATATTTATCAATTGGAGATAAACCCACAAAACAAAGATCAGTATTTACTTGATGGTCAATGGACAAATTTTAAAAAAAAGAAGGTTGCCTTGCCGATTAAATTATTTGGACCGATAAGGTGGACATTTAAGAGAGAGGTCAAAGAATCACTTCATGGACTGGTAATTGAAAATGATCAAGGTGTCTTTGCAGTCAGATTTACTGGCATGAATGAGATTAGACAAGTCGAACAGTGGTATCGCATGAATAAATCAAGAAACATGGATCAATGGCTCTCTGCTATGAATTTAAGGGCTATCGCTTCGTTTAATGCGATATTTGCAGATAAGAATAAAAATATTCTTTTTTTGCATAATGGGGCAATACCAAAAAGAAAGAAGAATATAGACTGGTCAGGAAAAATTGATGGTACAGACAGTCAATTGATTTGGAGAGAAATAGAGCCATTTGATTCGCTGCCGCTCATAATTAATCCAGAATCTGGTTGGCTGGTGAGCACCAATCAAGACCCTTTCAAAGTTACGAGTGTTGAAAGCAATTTAAAGAGGGATGATTATTCACATACGCTGGGTCTTCAAACACGAATGACTAACAGGGCATATCGTGCACTAGAAATGTTGGAAGATAAGGAAAAGATTTCTAAGGATGATTTATTAAAAATAAAATTTGATAACNAATATTCAAAGCAGTCACGATCATATAAATACATAGAACCTATTTTTAATATGCAATTTGATAGCAAAATTTTAAAAGACGCTCAAAAGGTTTTATTAAATTGGNACTTACGNACAGACTTTAATAACAGGGGTGCGGCTCTGGGAGTGTGCATTTTAAGTCATGAGTGGTTAGCCGAGCAAGAAAGCCGAAAACCTCCAGAGATAATGCCAATTTTTCAGGAATGTGCCAATGAACTTAAGAAAAATTTTAATCGTCTTGATCCTAAGTGGTCAGAAGTAAATTTTTTAATTCGAGGAAAAAATAAAATCCCTGTACAGGGTGGACCAGATACAATGAGAGCAATTTATGGTGAAACTCAGAAAGATTCAACGTTAAAGGCTGTTGCTGGAGACGGTCTAATTGCCTATGTAGAGTGGGATATTAACGGTGACCTTAGCACGGAGAGCGTACATCAATATGGAAGTGCAACTCAAGATGAGGATTCTATGCATTATTCAGATCAAATGAATCTATTTTCCGAAGAAAGGTTAAAAATGACACTCTTCAAATTAGACCAACTCAAAATTAATACATCNTCGCAGAGTGAGATTCCATTAAATGTTCAATAAATACATACAACATACGCTCTTATTTGTTGTTACCTCTGTACTGGCTGGATGTGCAACAAATAAAAATCTTGAAATTAGATCCTCAAATCAGAGTGCGCACAGAAGTATTCCAGTTGGCGAATTGATAGGATATGTCCATGAAAATAGGGCTCATGCTTGGTTGGGGNTTCCCTATGCCAAGCCTCCAATCGGAGATTTAAGATGGAAAGCACCAAGACCAAAAGCTTCATGGGAAGGAGTTTTAAATGCAACCGAATTTGGCGCTCCCTGCACACAAATTGGCTCAACATTTGGAGATCCAGAAGCAAAAGTTGGCTCTGTTCATGGTTCAGAGGACTGCCTTTATCTAAATATTTTTGCTCCACTTAATATTGGGGAAAATGAGAAGCTTCCAGTGATGTTATGGATACATGGAGGTTCCAATACCATTGGCACCGCAAAGTTATATGATCCAAGTGTACTGGCATCTACCCAAAGAGTCATTGTTGTCACTCTAAACTATCGCCTTGGAATATTTGGATGGTTTTATCATCCTAGTATTAAAAATCTATCAGAAAGCCCAGAGGATGGATCAGGTAATTACGGCACTCTTGATCAAATTCAATCTCTAAAATGGATTAGACAAAATATCTCTCACTTTGGGGGAGATAAGGAAAACATAACTATATTTGGAGAGTCAGCTGGTGGTCATAATGTTTATACATTGTTATTTTCGCCTTTGGCAGAGGGTCTTTTTCACAAAGCTATCTCACAAAGTGGCAGCACGAAAACACTGTCGATCGATCAGGCAGTAAGTATTGATGATTCAATCAAAAACAATTCTGATGGCACAAGCTCAAAAGAGATATTAAATCAATTAATTATTGCTGGGGGATTGGCTAGAGACAGAAACAGTGCAATTGAAATGCAAAATTCTATGCAAGATAATGAGGTAGTGAATTTTCTTCGCAATCAATCAAAAGATCAAATCATCAATACATACTATAACAATCTTGATAATAAAGATTATATGCATAAGGTCATTAATGATGGTTATGTCGTTCCTACAGAGGGGATGAACTTTAACTCTGATAGATTAATTAATGTACCTATAATAATGGGCACCAACAGAGATGAGATGAAATTATTTTTGGCATTTGATCCTGAATTCACATCACAACGCTTCTCATTAACCTTTATTAAAGATCAAGATTTTTATGATATTTCATCAGAATATGGGTCAGAGGGATGGAAGGTTGCAGCAGTCGATAAACCAGCTTCAGAATTAGCTTTAAATGGTAACAACAAAGTATTTGGATACCGATTCGACTGGGATGAAGAGCCAAAAGTATTTTTGATGGATTTTTCTAGGATATTGGGGGCAGCGCACGCAATTGAGATTCCATTTATAATGGGAGGCCTAGAGCTTGGAGGACTTGAAGATTATATGTTTGATGAAGACAATATAGATGAAGCTAAAAAATTGTCATTAGCCATGATGTCCTATTGGTCAGAGTTTGCTTACAACGGTGATCCAGGTTCTGGAAGGAATGGAGAATTGAAAAAATGGGAACCATGGAGCACCCTGGCCAATTCAAGTAAATTTTTAATTATTGACACCCCTAATGACGGAGGCTTAAGAATGGAAAAACAAGCATTGTCTTATGCCAGTTTGGCAGAAAAGCTTTTGTTGGATGATCGCATTCCTAATGATTCAATCAGATGCATGATGTTAGATAAAGCAATAGACGCTGATTGGGAAATAGATAAATCCATATTAAAAAGTGGTTTGTGTGATGGAATGAATTAAGTGCAGATCTAAGATCAATGGAAGTATATGATAAAACAAATGTTGCTTCATCCTTGCAATATGAATTATTGATTGAAGCCTTAAGAAAAGCTTTTAGTTCAAAAATATCTGCTCCAGAGAGAGTTCAGCATACCATTAAAAATAAAAACGGCAGTGATGCAACTTTACTTTTGATGCCTGCCTGGAAAATTGGCAAACACATAGGCATTAAGATAGTGTCAGTTTTTCCTGAAAACACCNTCCAAAATAGGAGTGCCGTGCACGCTAATTATTTTTTAATGAATGCAAATGATGGGAGTCCAATCGCTGTAATAGATGGATCTGAACTTACTCTGAGAAGAACAGCTTGTGCATCAGCATTGGCTGCTGATTATTTAGTAAATAAAAATGCGAATACCTTGCTCATGATAGGAACAGGCAATCTTGCACCNCATTTAATCAAGGCACATTGTGTAGTCAGAGATTATTCAAAAATCTTAATTTGGGGAAGAAATAAAGAGAAAGCAGAAAAATTGGCTCACTCACTAGATATTAAGGGNAAAGAAATTTCGGTAATGGATGATTTAAAAGAGGCATTAAATGTTGCCGATGTAATTTCTTGTGCTACGCTAAGTGAAAGACCATTAATAATGGGTGATTGGATTAAATCTGGTCAACATTTGGATCTAGTGGGTGCGTTCACGCCTAATATGGCTGAGGTGGACAGCCAAACAATCGCCATGTCAAAGGTCGTGGTTGATACATATGAGGGAGCGTTATCAGAATCTGGAGAACTCATTACTGCATTAAAAGAGGGCTATATAAAGAAAAAACACATACTTTCTGATTTGAGAGAGTTGGTTCTGGAAGAAAAAAATATCCGTAATCATTTACGTGATATTACATTATTCAAATCTGTAGGAACCGCCCTTGAAGATTTGGCAGCAGCTGAATTAGTCATTGAAAAAAATATATAGGAGAACAGAATGGAGTCAAAGCAAGCAAAATTAGAATGGTCTTCCAGATTTGTTTTTATCATGGCTTGTGTTGGAGGTGCTGTTGGTCTTGGCAACATTTGGATGTTTCCTTATAAAGCTGGTTCGAATGGCGGGGGNGCCTTTGTATTAATCTATATCGCTGCTGTCTTTATTCTCGCTCTTCCTGTCTGTATAGCTGAGCTGATGATTGGAAGGAGAGGTGGTGGNGGACCGCCTAATGCGATTGCTAAAGTTGCACANGAATCGGGTCAAACANGAAATTGGCGATGGATGGGTATAATCCTTGCAGGCGTTGGTGCGATATTCACACTATCATTTTACTCTGTTGTTGGAGCCTGGACAGTCGCATTCGCTGCGAAGACTGTCTCAGGTCAGATGGCAAATATGCAACCAGAGCAAATTAAATCGACTTTTGATTTACTTAATACAAATACCAGTGAGCTCTTCTTTTGGTTCTGCATTTTTATTGGATTGACTGTCTATATATCATCCAGGGGATTACATAAAGGTCTTGAGCAAGCTGTAAGGTTGATGATGCCAGCACTGTTTTTCATGCTTGTTATTATGGTGTTATATGCAGCAATAAAAGGTGATTTTGCATCTGCCGTAAAATTTTTATTCAATCCAGACTTTAGCAAGCTTACCCCTGAAGTCATACTAACTGCCTTCGGACAAGCTTTCTTTTCAGTAAGTGTTGGACTAACAAATCTGGTCGCTTATGGCGCTTATCTGAGAAAAGAAGTAAATATCTCAAGAGATGCTTCAATTATAGTAGGAGCAGATAGTTTAGTTGCAATACTTGCGGGGCTGGCAGTCTTTCCAATAATATTCGCGAACAATATAGAACCCAGCTCAGGACCTGGACTTGTTTTTCAGGCATTGCCGATTGCTTTCTCACAAACTGCTGGTGGAATGATATTTGGTGCTGTCTTTTTCATTTTATTGTTTTTTGCCGCATTAACTTCATCAATTGCAATGATAGAAGCACCTGTTTCGTGGCTCTGTGACGAAACTCGGCTTTCTAGACGNATGTCTGCCGTAACAGTAGGTTTTGCAGGATTTCTTCTTGGATCTTTAGCCACATTATCATTCAATGTGCTTTCTGATATCAGACCAATAAGTGGTATTGAAATTTTTAGTGATAAAGGCTTTTTTGATCTATTCGCCTTTATTGCGAGTGATTTGATAATGCCTCTAGGGGGATTAATGATTGCAGTATTCTGTGGATGGGCAGTTAAAAGAAGGTTCAGCCTAGAAGAACTCTTTGAAGGAAAAGAAAACAGTTTTTATAAAACTTGGCTATTCTTAGTTCGATATGTTGTTCCAGTCTTGTTGATCTTACTTTTCTATCAAATCATTAGTGCGTAAATCATCACTCATGAGTAAAAAAGAATTGTCCTGGGAAAGAATGAGCATTGAAACTCTTGAAAGGGAGTATTCACCCAGTTCGTGTGTTACAAATTATTTAGAGTTGGTACAAAGTTATACATCTGAATCGAAAGAAATCTCCAAACTATTAAAATTTGAAAAAGACTTAATCTATGGTATTTCAATTGATGAAACATTGGATTTGTGTCTTGCCGAGGTTGATGACAGTCCTTTGGTAATATTCATTCATGGAGGTTATTGGCAGCTACTAAGTAAGAATGATTGTCTTTTCCCTGCAAAAGACTTTTTTGATGAAGGGATATCCTATTGCTCAATTGATTATACTCTTGCTCCTCATGCAAATATAGATGAGATGATTGAGCAATGCATAAGAGCGGTGCAGTGGTTATATCAATCAGCAATTAAGTACGGTTATGATGAAAAAAAATTTTTTTTAATAGGTAGCTCAGCTGGTGCACATCTTGCAGCAATGACAATGTTAACAGATTGGGAAAATTATGATTTACCCGCTGATATAATCAAGGGATGTACTTTATTAAGTGGTGTTTACGATATTAGGCCAATCGTTAAGACATACATCAATGAACCACTCAATCTTGATATGCAGACTGCGAGCATGCTAAGTCCATTATTCAAGGTTAGATCTCATACTGCCAATCTGATCATCTCCTGGGGGGAGAATGAAACTAATGAGTTTAAAAGGCAAAGTATTGAATTTGACAAAAAATGGAAAGCATGTGGAAATACAAGTCACTTATTAGAGGTGAAGGGCAATAATCATTTTGATATTGTGTTTAATATGATGAAAAAAGATTGTGCNCTTAGAAAACTTATCATTGATCAAATTATGAGGGTCTCATGAATTTTAAATACGTTATTCCCGAAATCGTAGACATAAACGAGGTTGACAATTCGCCACATCCAAGGCCAATGGAAATTGGCTCTGAAGAGGAACGACAACTTCAGGTGAAAGAGACAGACGGGCAACCAATCACAGAATTCAAAGGTAACGCAAATCCCTATATTGACTATCAAAGTGTCGACTTGTTGCTTAGTTTACAGCATCCAAGGTCAGAGGGTTATGATGAAATGCTTTTCATAGTGCAAGGTCAATGTAAAGAGATGCTTTTTAAGTCTGCCTATTATGAGCTTTATAATGCACGTCTGAGAATCATGGATGATGATCTTCCCAACGCTTCTTTAATTTTGGATCGATGCAAGGAGATCTTTATATTATTGACTCGATTCTGGGATGTTTTAGCCACGATCAGACCGGAAGGTTTTAAGCAGTTTAGAGATTATCTTAATGTTGCGTCAGGCCAGCAATCTTTTATGTTCAGACATGTTGAATTTATCTTAGGAAACAAAAATATTGCAATGGCTTCAGTGCATAAAAATGTTGATCATGTATACCCTGCAATACTAAAAAATCTAGAGACACCCAGTTTGTANGATGAGGTNATAAAATTGCTNCATAGNAGGGGNTTNAATATNTCANCANANTNTTTAGATAGAGANTGGACAAAAAANTATCAACCACANGAAAGNATNGAAAAAGCNTGGTTAGAAATATANAAAACACCTGANCCAACAAACGATNTATATCTTTTTGGNGAATTATTAATTGAATTTGCAGATATTTTTGCTAGNTATAGATTTCAACATTTTACNACAGTTGAGAGAATTTTAGGNTTGAAGCCAGGAACGGGNGGATCNGCNGGCGTAACNTGGCTCAAAACCATGGCNGGACATNGATTNTTNCCNGAGCTNTGGTCNATAAGAACTGATTTGTGAGAGGCNGACTTAAAAGAAATGAAAAAATATATNCTTAGTTTNTNTNCACTATTGTTTTTTNTGCTNACNNTTGGTTGTTCTCAACAAGATGGACCNCTCAANNCGACCAAATGTANTGATTATAGTGGTAGATGATCTTGGTTATACAGATTTGGGTATTTTTGGAGGCGAGATTGGNACGCCTAACCTTGACACACTCGCAACCAAAGGGATTGTATTTTCAAATTATTATGTAGCACCGACATGTTCGCCAACCAGAGCAATGCTTTTGTCTGGAGTTGATAATCATCTTGCAGGCATGGGAACAATGTATAACGAACAATCAGATAATCAAAAAGGTCAGCCAGGCTATGAAGGCTATTTAAATTTTAAGGTAGCTGCTCTTCCGAATATATTAAAAGACAATAATTATCATACTTATATGACTGGGAAATGGCACCTCGGATACCAGGAGAATAACAGCCCCATGGCGAGAGGTTTTGATCAATCTTACGCACTCTTATCCGGAGGAGCCGGTCACTTTAATAATATGTTACCAATACTTGGATCTAATAAAGCCCCTTATAGGGAAAATGCCTCGATACTCGAATCGCTTCCCGAAGATTTTTATTCTACAGAATTTTATACAGATAAAATGATTGAATATATTGATAGCAATCGAGATGGAAAACCTTTTTTCGCATATCTTGCGTATACGGCTCCACATTGGCCCCTTCAGGCGCCAGAAGAATCAATAGAAAAGCATGAAGGAAAGTATGACGATGGTTATGATGTTCTGTATCAAATGAGGATGAAAAAATTGATTCAGCTAGGAATTATTCCAGACAACATGCCTGCCTCGGAAAAGTTATTAACTTATAGACCATGGAGCAGCTTGAATGAGGATGAAAAGCGATTTTCATCAAAATTAATGGAAATTTATGCAGCCATGGTCAGCGATATTGATCATCATGTCGGAAGATTGATTGACTATCTTGAAACTTCTGGAAAACTTGAAAATACAATTATTTTCTTTATGTCTGATAATGGCGCAGAAGGGCATCCCTTAGACCAGAGCTTTTCTGAATATGGCATTGAAAAACATGTTGATACATGTTGTGACAACAGTTATTCAAATATGGGGAAACCAGATTCTTATTTATGGTATGGACCAGAATGGGCTAGAGCAGGTGTGGGGCCATGGCGACGCTTTAAAGGATTTACTTCTGAGGGTGGAATAAGAGCGCCGGCATTTTTATATTTTTCTAAATTAAACAATAATTCTCATAATTCAACTTATTTGCATGTCAAAGATATCATGCCGACATTGTTGGATATATTAAATATTAAGCATCCTGAAAATAGTTATAAAGATCGAGAGATAATTCCCATGCAAGGCATATCAATATTGCCTGCCTTAAAGGATGATAGTGTCAGTGTGCGCGATCAAAATCATATTGAAGGCTGGGAAATGTTTGGAAAAACTGCAATTAGAAAAGGGGATTGGAAAATGATTCAAGAGCCTGAAGATGACTATTTTTCATGGCAAACTCCACTAGAGGATAACTATCGCTGGCAGTTATTTAATTTAGCAGAGGATCCATCAGAATTTTATGACGTATCAGAACAATATCCTGAAAAATTCGATGAAATGATTGAAGCATGGAATCAATATAAGAAAGAAAATGGCGTAATCATTCCTGAAAGCGTGATGGGTTTTTGATCTAGTCTATCCTAGAATTAATAGCAATATGAAATCTACATCCATAGAAGCAGGAAGAGCTTTGCATAATGAGCAATCTATCGAAGCAGGATTCTTTTCAGCCCTTGTGGTGATATTCCTCGTAAATCTCATATGGGTGGCAACTTCAATGTTTTTTGATCGTTTCTTCCCTTGGATTTCAATTATACAAGGAATTATTTTAGGCAAATCTGTAAGGAAATATGGCTATGGAATCGATTGGCGCTTGCCTTTAATGTCTTTTTTTCTGGCACTATTTGCATCTATATCTGGAAGTTTTATTAGTGCTTTGTTCTTAACTGGAAGAGAATTTAACACTGGTGGCTTAGTGCTTATAAACGAAATATCATGGCATACGGTTTCTACATTCATGCTCAATAAATACGGAATAGTTGGCTGTATTTATGGAATATTTTCTGGTGTGTTGGCAGCTTTTTATTCTTTAAGAGAATTGAACAGAGACGAAGCTATTGCATATCGGAAATTCAAGAAAACTATTAATATTAGAGAGGATAGACGATAAAAATTATTTAAATATCAAATTGAGCAATCACAGGCGTATGATCAGATGGCCTTTCCCAGGCTCTTGGCTCACGATCAATAACACTTTTTACGCATTTCTTGCTTAGGGATTCGTTCGCAAGAATTAAATCTATTCTAACACCAGCATTTCTTCTAAAACTNGCTGCTCNATAGTCCCACCAACTAAAGGATTTTTCATCTTGATCAAATAGACGGAATACGTCAACAAAACCTAAATCTGTCATTTTCGATAATGCTTGCCTTTCTTTGGGAGANCACAAAACTTCCTCTCCCCATTTCTCGGGATCATAAACATCTCTGTCTTCAGGTGCGATATTGAAGTCACCAAGAATGATTATGTCTTTATATTTTTCTTGCTCACTCTTAATGTGTTTAATCAGCGCTTTCAGCCAACTCAGTTTATAAATGTATTTGTCAGACTCAACACTTTGGCCATTGGGTATATACAGATTCATTATTCTCACATTCCCAATATCACTGATTAATATTCGTCTTTGAGAGTCATCAAAATTGGAGAATTCAGTCAGAGTATTTTTTGGCTTTTGTTTTGATATTAACGCCACACCATTGTATGTTTTTTGGCCATTACTGATCGCATGGTAGCCTATTTCTTTGAAGGCATCTGCAGGGAACATATCATTGGTTTGTTTAATTTCTTGAAGCGCTAGGATATCTGGCTCAGCAGATTCCATCCATTCCAGAACATGTTCCAATCGGACAGTCAACGAGTTAACATTCCATGTTGCAATCTTCATGATTCTTAAACTGTTATTCCATTTTGTATTAATAGCGGGTCTAATGATGGAGCACGACCTCTGAAGTTTTTGAATCCCTGCATGAAATCTCTACTGCCTCCTATTTCAAGGATTTCTTTTCTGAATTTTGAGGCCAATTTTTTATCAAATATACCACCTTCTTCAAAAGCAGAAAATGCATCGGCAGCAAGAACTTCGGCCCATTTATAACTGTAATAGCCAGCAGCGTAACCACCTGCAAAAATATGAGAAAAACTCATCGGAAAGCGATTGTAATCAGGCGACTCTAGAAGAGAAATCTGTGACTTAATTGAGGCCAGTATATTAAGAGTATCTCCATCTTTATCGGCTTCGTAATTTGTATGGATACTCAGATCATACAGAGCAAACTCAAGCTGTCTTAACATAGCAAGTCCTGACCCAAAATTCCTGGCTTTCTGTAATTTACGAAAGATNCTTTTNGGAAAATATTGACCTGTNATATGATGTTTAGAGCAATCTTTTAATACNTGATAGTTCCATGCAAAATTTTCCATAAACTGACTCGGAAGTTCAACCCCATCCCAAGGAACACCATTTATTCCAGATATACTGGGAAGATCAACTTTCGTGAGGAGATGNTGCAGCATGTGTCCAAATTCATGAAACCAGGTAATTACATCATTGTGTGTTAAAAGAGATATTCCTTTTTCGTTAGGCGGNGTAAAGTTGCAAACAAGATATCCTATTGGAAGCATTTTGTTATCGTTTATATTCTTTCTGATAACNCATTCATCCATCCATGCACCACTTCTTTTTCCATTTCTAGCAAATAAATCTATATAAAATCCACCAATAATTTCCCCATTAAGGTTTTTAACTTCAACAAACTCAACACTTTCATGCCACACCGGGATATTGGGATTAATTTCCAAAGTAATATCAAATAATGATTTAGCAACATCAAACATTCCATTTTGTACAGTAGACTTTTGAAAATATTGTTTTAATTCATCGTCTGATACGGAGAAATTTTCTTGTTTGTATTTCTCAAGATAGTATGAGACATCCCATGGTTGCAGCTTCTGACCTGCAAACTGCTCAATCATTTCGATTTCATTTAATGCTGTAGATTTTGTTTTATTTGCCAAATCATAAAGAAATTCAAAAACATCTGCTGTTGTCTCGGCCATCTTTGTTGCCAGAGAATATTCCGCATAGTTATCGAAGCCAACCAGTTCAGATATCTCTTTTCTTATAGCTAAAATTTCTTTTATATTGTCTGAATTATCCCATTTTTTTTGATCTGCTTGATCCGACGCTCTTGTGGACCAAGCCTTATAAAATTTCTCTCTTAAGTTGCTGTTTTCAGCATGCGTCATTACTGCATGATAGGTTGGATAATCTAATGAGAATTGCCAGCCAGATTTATTTTCTTTATCCGCACGATCTTTTGCTTGCTGTAATATTTCACTTGTGATTCCGATGGTCTCAGATTCTTCTGCTGTAAAATATAACCATGAATCGGTTGAATCCTGAACATTCTGACCAAACTTTGCTTGTTTAATACTAAGTTGTTTTTTTAAATCTTTAAATTTAGTTTTTTTATTTTGATCCAAATTGACTCCGTTGAGGGTGAAACTTCTCAGCTCTTTTTCAAGAAGGCTGAATTCTGGACTGGATTTATCTTTTAATTTTTTTATTATTTTGCGATAAGCTTTTTCAAGATCAGGATCCTGAGATAGCTCAGTTCCATACTCAGTTAAGAGTGGAATACATGAATTGTAGGCTTCGCGCCAATCTGGATCATCCATTACATTTTGTAAATGGCTGATTGGCGAAAATACCATGCTAAGTTTATGATGCATTTCTTCAATTTCAGATACCAATGAGAAGTTTGGTTTTGTATCATCATTATTTAATAAGTTTTTAATTTTCTCTCTCTGTGCTTTTATTAGAGATGAAACATTTGATGAAATGTCTCTAGCACAAAGATCTGAAAAATCCGGTAATGTTTTTTGGTATTTCATAATTTCAGAATATATATTTTTGGATGTATTAATTTAAACATNATTTTAACAAAGACTAAGTTATCAAACACTAGTAATTTAGGAAGGAGCTGTNTTTGAAAAATGAATTTGATCTAATTGTTATCGGAGGCGGGAGNGGTGGTCTTGCTTCAGCACAGAGAGCAGCAGAATACGGNAAAAATGTTGCTCTAATTGAAAAAGCTCCTCTTGGNGGAACNTGTGTCAACGTTGGATGTGTNCCAAAAAAAATAATGTGGTATGCATCTCATTTGGCCCATCAAATGGAAATCGCTGAGGATTATGGTTTTAATTTCTCTNCANTAACTCANGAGTGGNANCCTTTAAAAAAGAGAAGAGACGAATATATCAAAAGACTGAATCNTATCTATGAAAACAATCTAAATAAACGTGAAATAACCTTAATAANAGGAGAAGCTCGTTTAGAAGACAAACATACGGTGTGCGTGTCTGATGANTCATTTAAAACCGAGCATATTATTATTGCCACTGGTGGACAACCTACAATTCCTGACATAGCAGGAGCAAGTTATGGTATTACATCTGATGGGTTTTTTGAGCTTGAGGAAAAACCAAAAAATGTATGCATAGTAGGAAGTGGATACATTGCAGTTGAATTTGCAGGAATGCTCTCAGCCCTCGNTACAAATGTCACAATGAATATAAGGACTGAATCAATACTTCGTTCATTTGATTCAATGTTAAGCGAGAATTTAAAAGAGATTATGACGNATCATGATATCAAGATTCAGACTGGCAAAATTCCAGAATCCATTGAGAATGCCGGAAGTAAATTTATCCTAAAAACAACTGATGGNGAGGAATCCGAATTATACGATACNATAATTTGGGCAATTGGCAGNTCTCCTTGCACAGAAAATTTGAATTTATCTTCCGCATCTGTTCAGACTGACAAATACGGGTATATTCCGGTAGATAAATTTCAAAAAACCAACATTGAAAATATTTTCGCAATAGGGGATGTGATAGGAAAAGAGCAATTGACTCCGGTTGCAATAGCGGCAGGTCGGAGATTGTCTGACCGTTTGTATGGTGGAATGAAAGAAAGATATTTGGATTATGAAATGATTCCCACTGTTGTTTTTAGCCATCCTACGATCGGAACTATCGGNATGACAGAAAAAGAGGCCAGAGAAAAATACAATAATGAAATTAAAATATACACTTCAGTTTTTAATCCGATGTTTTATGCGTTGAGTCAGGATGAAAAAAAAATCAAAACATCAATGAAACTGATAACACAAGGAGATGATGAGCGCATTATTGGATGTCATATCATTGGTGAGGGTGCCGATGAGATGCTTCAGGGCTTTGCAGTTGCCATAAAAAATGGCGCAACAAAAAAAGATTTCGATAACACCGTTGCCATTCATCCAACTAGCGCTGAAGAACTTGTGACGATGAGGTGATTTCGAGTTGTTCTANTATGGAGGAGGTATCAGGTCTTATATTTTTCCATAGATAGTATGACTCTGCAGCTTGTTCCACTAACATGCCCCAGCCCTGGATCGCTTTTTTTGCNCCGNATTCCATGCTCCATTCCATGAATTTTGTNGGTAATGAGTCGTATGAAAGGTCATAACAAATGGTTGAATCTGATATTACATTTTTTGGTAACTTTATTTCACTGTGATTCATATCAAAAGAGATTGCATTTATTATTAGATCATAGCTACCTTTCTTTTTTAGATCGTCTAATTCGCATACATTGATAGGCATATAGGAAGAAAAATCGCTGGCTAAATTTTTGGCATTCTCGAGAGTTCTGTTTGATACTTCAATATGAGATGGATTTTTTTTATTTAGAGGACCTAATATTCCTCGGACAGCTCCACCAGCACCCAGTATGAGAATCTTCTGACTTTCAATGTCAATATTGAAATTCTTTTCCAGATCATTAACTAAGCCAATGCCGTCCGTATTGTCACCAATCAATTTACCATCCTTGAAGATAATGGTATTTATTGCATTTGCATTAAGCGCATTTTTACTCACTTCGTCAACAAAGCTCATCGCTGTGACNTTNTGAGGCAAAGTAATATTGAGACCTTTACCATNATTTCTATGAAACTCTNTAATAAAGCGTTCAAGATTTTCTGTTTTTACATGATACTTTTCATATTCTATCTTTTCATTGCTTTGCATTGAGAAAAGCTTNTGGATTTCAGGTGAGCGACTATGACTTATGGGATCTCCAATCACCCCATACTTGTTTGATTTATGGTTACTCACTGAGCCATTGAGCGATATCTATAGCGCTGTATGTCAAAATTCCTGATGCACCAGATCTTTTGATTGATAATACTGATTCCATAACAGCATCTTTATGGTTCAAATAACCTGCGTCAGNAGCTGCTCGTATCATCGCGTATTCACCGCTCACTTGATAAGCAAAAACGGGTATAGAAAATTTGGATTTTATATTGGAAATAATATCTTGATACATCATCGCTGGCTTGATCATAACGATATCTGCACCCTCATTGATATCCATCGATACTTCNCTATAACTTTCATCTGNATTGCTTGGATCCATTTGATANGTTCGTTTATCACCGGAAGCCAGATTGTCTTTTGAATTTACNGCATCACGAAATGGATTATAGAAACATGAAGCATATTTAGCAGCATAGGATAAAATCATCGTATTATGGAATTGATTCTTTTCAAATTCTTCTCTGATTAAACCAATTCTNCCGTCCATCATGTCTGAGGGTGCGACTATGTCTGCACCAGCTTCAGCATGAGATAATGCTTGTTTTTTGAGTGNTTCATTGGTGAGGTCATTTAACACATAACTGTTTTCATCGATAATTCCATCCTGACCGTGTGTGGTGTATGGATCAAGCGCTACATCTGAAATTACAATNAGCTCAGGAAATTGAGATTTTAGTTTTGAAATGGTCTTTTGANTAAGACCATTGGNGTTAAANGCCTCTTTTCCATCAACTGTCTTTTTTTCATTTTGAATGACTGGAAATAGTGCAATTGCCGGTATGTTTAATGACACTAATTTTTCAGCNAANTGNAGTAAATCATTCAAACACAATCTTTGAGTACCTGGCATTGATCCAATATCTTCACTTTCTTCACTTTCAGTTATGAATGCAGGATAAATTAAATCATGCGAGCTCAGTGAAGTNTCACTAACTAAATTACGGATAGCACTTGTTCTGCGTAATCTTCGCATTCTAGTATTTGGATAATGACTAAAATTTTCTTTCATGTCTTTTTAATTGCTTATCAGTCTAATTTCGATCAAATAANCGTAATATTACAATAAATTTAATTCTATAGTGATATATCTAATGAAGAGTGATCTATTTTAAAATTAATAGCCTCAAGTTCGGAAATTAGTTTTTTTGATTCANTTGGATGAAGCTCTTTGAGTGGAGGGCGAAGAATATTCCATNCGCTGTCTTCATGGAANTGACTGACAATAGATTTTAAAGCAGGTATCAGCGGNTATTTTTGCACGATANATCTGACCTTATCAATTTCCTCTTGCATATAAGACGCATTGGATTTCTGCCAATTTTTANATACATTATATATATTCCTGGGATTGATATTGGCTGTTGCTGAAATGCATCCAGCTCCACCTTGTTGCATAGTCTTTANAAGAAANGATTCACTACCAGCAAAAATACCAAAATCATCCCATTTNTCATCGAGCATTTGTTGGGTATTNTTCCAATCACCAGAACTGTCTTTGATTCCAGCTATGGTGTTTGGGAACTTTTTNAGTAGTGCCTCTATTAATTTTAAGCTGATCCCAACCATCGCAATGGGAGGAATATGGTATAGANATATACGGAGNCTCTCATCATTCACAGACTCGATAATATTTGAAAAATATTTGAATAATCCGTCATCATCCACTGCTTTATAATAGAATGGCGGAAGCATCAGGACACCTGCGCAACCCACCTTAACTGCATGTTTAGTGAGATTAATTGTGTCTGTCATGGAACAGCAACCTGTTCCTGGCATGAGTTTTCCAGGATCTATTCCATAATCAATAACTTTATCTAGTAAGAATATCTTTTCATCAACAGATAAAGAATTTGCTTCACTATTCGTACCAAAAATAGCTAGACCAACTTCTTGCGATATTAGCCATTCACATTGATTGGCTAGTTTTTTATGATCAACAGTAAAATCTCGATTAAAAGGAGTTATTACTGGACTAAAAACACCTTGTAAATTTTCTTTTTTCATATTTTTATCTTTAATTTATCCGAGCCAATCGCGAGGTTTCAGATAATTATCGTATAGATCTTTTTCTAATGAATTTTCATTAGGTGTCCAATTATACTCCCATCTAACTTGTGGTGGTAATGACATTAAGATTGATTCTGTTCTACCGCCGGATTGCAAGCCAAAAAGTGTGCCTCTGTCGAATAGCAGATTAAATTCGACATATCTTCCCCTTCTGTACAACTGAAATTCTCTCTGTTCTTGACTGAAAGGATGATTCATTCTTTTTTTTACAATCGGAACATAAGCATTGAGAAATTGATCGCCAACTGACTGAATAAATTGAAGTGATTTTTCAAAACCAAGCTCATTAAAATCATCAAAAAATAGACCTCCAACACCCCTCGTTTCATTTCTGTGCTTAAGAAAAAAATATTCATCGCACCATGCCTTAAATTTTGGATAGTATGACTCGCTGAAACCCTTGCATGCCTCATAAGCATTGTTATGCCAAAAGACCACATCATCAAGGAACGGATAGTAGGGTGTAAGATCAAATCCACCACCAAACCACCATACTGGCTCGTTGTCTCTGTCCTGAGCAGAAAAAAATCTTAAGTTTGCATGGGTTGTTGGGACAAAAGGGTTTTGTGGGTGAATAACTAAGGATAGTCCTGTTGCTTCATATTCTTTGTCAACGAGATCTGGCCTCGTTTTTATAGCTGATGGCGGAAGACTCTTTCCATGAACATGCGAGAAATTGACGCCAGCTTGTTCAAATATTTTGCCATTCCTTAGAATTTTACTTTCACCGCCTCCACCTTCATCTCTCTCCCATTTGTCACTCGTAAATTTAGCTCTATCATCAATATTTTCAATATTCTCGGTTATTCTTTTTTGTAAATTGAGAAGATATTCAATGACACTTTTTGTTTTGTGATTTTCTTTTAGCATTATTCAGGACGGACTATTTCATCATTTTCTAGAATCTTAATCATTGAAGATCCTTTTTTTAAATTGCATTTTCCAGGAACAATATAGTCTACTATGTTACCGAAATTATCGCGAAGCTCTGTTTCATCAACTGGTGGCTCTTCTCCTGATATATTTGCACTGGTTGATATTAAGGGTGAATTGGATGCTTCACATAGCGCGGATGCGATTGGATGTTTGGTTATTCTGATGGCAACNGAATTATGATTTCCGCTTACCCAATTTGGGACCTTATCGGTTTTGTTAACAATCCAAGTTACAATATCTGATTCATTTAGTATTCTCTCGGTCNCTTCTTTACTTATCTCTANCCACTCTGAAANTTGATCAAAATCTGAAGCAATTACAATAAGCCCAGCCGAAACATTTCTTTTTTTTATTTTGAGGATTCGATGAACNGCTTCANAATTTAATGGGATACATCCAAGCCCGAAAACTCCCTCCGTCGGATAAGCAATCACTCCTCCATCAAGCATAATTTCACTCGCTTTTTTTATGTGTGTATTTTCTTGAGAGTTCAATTTTATTAATACAGATTGCTATGAAATTTAGATTTTAGTNTTTTAGCGCCTCTTGCCANGAACCTTCTTTATATGTTGCTGTCCATTTCGTTTTTTTGCCATCCTTTTCTGAGGCTAGGTAATGTATGTCATCACTTTTGTTATATCTCACAATGTAAGGATTTCCATCTTTATCATATTCTGGTGCATTNATGAGATAATCATGCTTATTTTTGTCAGGAAGGAATTTGCAAGCCTCAGTAAGCTCATNTTGCAAATGATTTATTTCAGATACTTTTGGTGCTCTTGTTTCTCTATTTTTTGGGAATTTACTCGCAGCAAGAAATAATCCTTTCATACTATCTCTTAGAAGGAAATGATCTTCACATTTTTCACAAAGAAGATCGGGTATACTGATTGGTTCCATACTCAGAGGTTTTGGTTCCCCATTTCTCTGAAGTTGACGAGTAGTTCCACATTCTTCGTTTTGACAGTTGAAATATTTTCCAAACCGCCCAGTTTTGAGTTGCATTTCGGATGAGCATTTATGACACTGAATAGTGGGACCATCATACCCTCTAATCTTAAAAGCACCATTTTCAATTTTATAGCCATCACAATCTGGATTTTTTCCACAAACATGAAGCTTTCTATTTTCATCTATAAGAAAGTTATCCATACTCGTATTGCAAATATCACACCTTTTTTTAATAAGGAGGTTTTGTGCTTCATCATTATCATCGACACTGATTGCCTCATCACCTGAGATTAAATTTAATGTTTTTTTACATTTTTCTTCACCGAGATTGTTATAACCCGTGCAACCGAGAAACACACCATTTGAAGAGTTTCTGATTACCATGTTTTGAAGATTGCAGTCTGGGCATGTAATAGTTGTCTCAATAGCTCTATTCGGTTTCATGCCATTATTATCATCAGAAGCTGAGATTAAATCTTTTTGAAAGGCATTGTAAAAATTATTCAGCACATTCTTCCAGTCAAGTTCGCCATTGGCGACTTTATCAAGATTATTTTCAAAATTAGCGGTGAAATCGTAATTCATAATGTCATCAAAACTTTCAATTAATCTATGAGTTACAATGTGACCAATTTTATTTACGAAGAATCTTCTATTTTGAATTTCTACATATCCTCTATCTTGTATTGTGGATATTATTTGCGCATAGGTAGAAGGCCTTCCGATTCCCTTCTTTTCAAGCTCTCTCACTAAAGCGGCTTCTGAGAATCTTGCTGGAGGCTTTGTAAATTTCTTTTGTTTATTTATATCCTCTAATGTTAATTTTTCGTTTTCTGAAAGTGGGGGCAAAATATTTTCATCTTGATTCCTATTGGAAGGACTAGAAATTTTCGTGTATCCATCAAATACAACCTCTCTTCCTTTCGCAGTAAATGTATACTGGTTAAGTATGATTTTAGCTGAAGTAGAGAGATATTCCGCATCTTTCATCTGGCAGGCAATATACTGTTGCCATATCAATTCATATAATCTAACTTCCTCCTCTGAGGCTTTATCTAGGTCATTTGCGGTAACTGAAGCACTAGTCGGTCTAATTGCCTCATGTGCCTCTTGTGCATTCTCTGTACCTGAATAAATTCTTGGTGTTTGATGTAAATAATTTTCTCCAACAGATGAATTTATATAATTCCTCGCATCTTCAATAGATTCATTACTCAAGCTTGGTGCATCAGTTCTCATATAAGTTATATGTCCTGCTTCATAGAGTTTTTGTGCGACACGCATCGTTCTTTTTACATTGAAGCTTAATTTCGTAGATGCTGCTTGTTGTAATGTCGAGGTAATGAAAGGAGCTTTCGGTTTAACTCTAGTAGGTGTCTTAACTATCTCAGTAATGGATAAATTTGATGTTTCTATTAATTTTTCAATTTCTACTGCTTCTTCAGCAGCTAATAAAGGTTCAGATTTTTTTCTAGATAATGAAAAATTAATTTTTTCATCTTTATTATTGAGGAGATTCATTGAGATCTCCCAATATTCTTTCGGTATAAACTCTTGAATCAATCTCTCTCTTTCGTCCAGTAGTCTCAATGCTACAGATTGAACTCTTCCAGCTGATAATCCCCTAGCTATTTTTTTCCATAGAAGTGGAGACAACTCAAACCCTACAACTCGATCAAGAAATCTTCGTGCTTGTTGCGCTTCAACTAAATTTGTATCTATCTCTTTAGGATCAGCAAAAGATTCAAGAATGGAGCTCTTCGTGATCTGATTAAATCTCACTCTTGAATACTTATATTTATTTGAACCTAGCGCTTCTTTGAGATGCCATGCAATGGCCTCTCCCTCTCTGTCTAAATCGGTTGCTAGATATATGTGATCGACATTTTTTGCTGCTTTTTTTAGCTCTTTAATGACTTTTTCTTTTTCAGGGATAATTTCATATTCAACTTTCCATTCGTTATCAGGGTCCACGCCCATTCTTCTTATTAACCTTCTTCTTTCATTATGAGCTTTGAGTTTAATTTTTTCTTCTTCAGATAGATCATTTGGAATTGAGGTTCTTTTCTGAGTTTTTCTTTTTTTACCCTTGGGCAGATCTCTCACATGTCCAACACTCGATTTCACAATAAACTCATCTCCAAGATATTTGGAGATGGTTTTTGCTTTTGCTGGCGATTCGACAATAACTAGATTATTCATTTTTACTCTGTTTTCATAAATTTAATGCAGCACACCTTCATTTGTCTCAAAGATTAAATCTTCCATCCTTGAGTATGCTTTNTCTTGATTAGGNTGNCTGAATAGAATCATAAGCACAATCCATTTGATTTGATCAATNTTNATATCATNTGTATTCAGNGCNANTAATCTATCAATNAGAAGCTCTCTNTGNCGGAANGNTAATATATTTATTTGCTCAAGATANTCAATGAAACCNCGACAACTTGAGCTGAGNTGACTCATTTCAANNCTNCTNTAGACTCTGTTTGANGNGACATCAAACAGATCNNCAGTAATCGAATTTNCATGATTNAGTTTNTCTAGCCANTCNAAAGCTTTTTCAATTTCATTACTATTAAANCCCGCNTCAGTTAGATCCANNCTNAGATCTTCNTGATCCATTTCAGTTTCATCTTGAGTTTCNATATANGTCTCNAATAGGTACATAAGTACATCAAGAACATTTTCTCTCATTNTNNCCCTTTNTANNAATCTGTNTTTCAGAATAGATATTGTGATCTTATAATAATAATTCAACTATCAATTGTCTNTAGAATGGAGCATGAATNAAACTNTCANNGTCGTCAANGAATGTATGATATTTTTTTTTGAAAGTAAATAATTGTTCTCNCTGTTAAGCTNAATNNNANANATATATAATTNAATCATNGATTATANGGTNTAATGCNATGACNATACTTAATATTNTGCNATTTCCTGATCCAAAGCTNAGNATNANAGCTNAACCTNTNNNTNATTTNGATGAGAAATTGCAAATAAAAATTGATGANATGTTTGAAACNATGTACGACGCNAAAGGTATAGGATTAGCTGGCACCCAAGTNGATTTTCATAAAAGCNTNNTNGTAACTGATGTTTCTCATGATAAGNANCAACCGCATGTGCTTATNAATCCNGAGATNNTAAGTACCAATGGCATAGTNGACTCTAATGAAGGATGCCTCTCTGTTCCNGGTTTTCANGATGATGTNCNAAGAGCNGAAAATATAANAGTNAAGTATCTTGATCGTGAGGGCGNATCTAAAGANTGTGAGATGAGTGGATTGCTNNCCATNTGNGTGCAACATGAAATNGATCATCTAAATGGTAAATTATTTATCGACTATTTGTCAGAAGCGAAGAAACAAAAGGTAAGAAAATTAATACGAAAACAAGAAANAGACTAATTAATTTCATAAACACAAAAATTAAAATCAAAAATAAANANTTTTCTTCACTATGGCTAATATAATTTTTGCAGGGACGCCAGAGTTCTCAGTTCCCTCATTGATGGCCCTGACAGAAATAGGTTTTCATCCATCCCTAGTCATTACTCAGCCTGATCGAAGAGCTGGAAGAGGGAAAAAAATTAAGAAAAGTCCAGTAAAAATAGCAGCTGAAAAACTCCAGATCCCAATTAGTCAGCCAGTTTCTATAAATGAATCTGAGTATTTAGAATACTTAAATCAAATCGATATCGAAATAATTGTAGTTGCAGCTTATGGCATGATTTTTTCAGAAAAGCTTCTAGCTATCCCTAAATTGGGATGTATCAATATTCATGCCTCACTACTACCATCCTGGAGAGGCGCATCACCTGTTCAGGCGACAATATTGAACGGTGACGAGGAAACCGGTATTACACTCATGAAAATGACAAAAGGTCTAGACAGCGGACCTATATATTCTCAGCATAAAATGAAATTAACACAGACTGAAAGTGGTGATGTCCTGATGGAAAGTCTTGGAAATCTTGGTGCTAAGGCGATAAGAAATGACTTTAAAACAATTCTGAAGCAAAATCTCAAAGCCGAATCTCAAAAAAATAGTGAGGCATCTTATTCGAATAAGATAGAAAAAAAAGANGCTGAACTAGATTGGTCAAAACCCGCTGAAATACTTGCAAGAGAAGTTCGNGCCTTCAATTCAAATCCAGGCGCATATTTTATATATAAAAATGAGCCTATCAAGTGCTGGNAAGCTATACCAAATGATAAAGATAGCTCTCCTGGCAAAGTGATATCATCAGATAGAAATGGCATCGAGATTGGATGTGGAAGTGGTTCTTTAGTCATACTTGAGTTACAACGACCTGGTAAGAGAAAAATAACTGCGGGTGAATTTGCAGCACAAGTAGATATGAATAATAAAGAATTGCTGAGCTAATTATTGTGATTAATGATAAAGGTGTAATTGTTCGGGTTCAGTCCTCATTGGTTTTAAATCAAGTAATTCATGGAAAACNCTCACTGGACAGAGCCATTGAGCAAGCACATAAAGATATTGATGATAATGAAAAACCATTACTTACGAACATATGTTATGGAACTCTAAGATTTTATTGGGAGTTGAAGGCAAAGATTGATCAATTACTATCACAGCCATTAAAGAAAAAAGATAAGATTATTGAAAATTTACTTCAATCTGCAATATTTCAAATTGATAAAACTAGAATCCCAGATCATGCTGTAGTTTCTCAAACAGTTGAAGCATCGAGAAAACTAAATAAGGGGCATTTTTCATCTTTAATAAATGGCATATTGCGAACTTATTTGCGATCTGATCGTGATATAGAAAAAATAACTGAAGAAATAAAATTCAATCACCCTAATTGGATGATTGAAAAAATAAAACAAGATTGGCCATTAAATTGGGAACAAATATTAAAAAAAAATAACGATAGAGCTCCAATGTGGCTCAGGGTAAATCAAAAGAAAATTGAAACAAAAAAATATCTTAAACAGTTNCTTACAGATGAGTCTAAAATTGAGGCTGATAATATGCAGTTGAATGATTACGCGATTTGTCTCAAAACTCCAATTTCTGTCAAATATCTACCTGGTTTTGAGGAAGGATATGTTTCAATACAGGATGGAGCGGCTCAACTTGCAGTTGATGTTTTACTGGAAAACAAGTCTGGTAGAATTCTGGATGCTTGTGCTGCTCCTGGAGGAAAAACTGCCCAATTAATTGAAAATATTGACAGCACATCAACAGTTACCGCTATCGAGATAGATTCTGAGAGAGCGGAACTCATCAATGAGAATCTATTNCGTCTTGGGCACTCTACAGAGGTTATAGTTGACGATGCCAGTGATATTGAATCATGGTGGGATTCAATTTTTTTTGATCTAATTCTATTGGATGCACCATGCTCATCATCAGGTGTAATTAGGAGGCATCCAGACATCAAGCACCTCAGAAGGAAAGATGATATTTATACTTTTCAANAGAAACAATTGAAANTAATCAGTGCAATGTGGAAAATTTTAGCCCCTAAAGGAAGATTGCTCTATGTCACATGTTCAATTTTCAAGGAAGAAAATGACGAAGTTATGAATCAATTTTTAGAGAAACATGATAATGTTGCACTTCAGGATTTGTTGCTAAATAACAACATATTAGAAAAAATGATNAAAACAAGGTATGGATATCAATTGTTTCCGGGAACCATTAACACCGATGGTTTCTATTTCTCATGTCTCAAGAAGTTGTTTTAACAGATAGCATGCATAAAAAAATAATGAAAAACCTTAAATTTTTGATGTTGATTTCAATATTCTTTGCAATTAACGCCTCTGCTCAAATGAGACCAAATCATGAGGGATATTTCGATGTGAGATCAGCCAATTCAGTTCTTGTTGATAAGACACATGTATTAGATGCAAGGCTGCAGTTATTCTTGAGTGATGAGGCACTAAATGCGCTNAATAGTGGAGTAGCACTGACTATTGANTTAAATGTTGAATTNATNAGAGTGCGACGTTTCTTGCCNGATGATAAGGAGATCGAGNTATCTTTTCAGTTTGAGTTGGAATANAAGCCANTGAGTCANAGATATATAGTCAGAGATNCNGTTAANGNNGCACAAGATTCTTATGCAACANTATTCTCAGCATTGAANAGGCTTGGNAGAATTCAGAATTTGTTCTTAGTGAATGAAGANGAATTATCAAGCAATTCAGANTACAGAATGAGGCTCCAGGCTTTACTCAGCACTAAGCAGTATTCAGCGCCNCTAAGAATGTTATTTTTTTGGAGAAGTCAGTGGGATATAAAAAGTGAGTGGTACGAATGGCAACTCCAAAGATAAGATCACTTCTTTATTTGATGTTAAGCGCATTTGGCGTCGGGCTAACATTTATTGCTTTATTGCTGTTGAGTCAAGCAGCACAAAATTCAGAAAATTTTGATCAACTTGCGAATTCTATTTTGTGGATNAATATTCTATGCCTTTTTGTGCTAATGGTTTTGTTAGTGGGAAATCTGGGAAAATTATATCGTGACTATCGTCATAATGTCCCTGGATCAAAGCTTAAAGCGAGAATGGTGGGCATGTTTGTAGGCTTAGCCATCATTCCATTATTGATTGTTTTTTATTTTTCCATGCAGTTTATAAACCGAGGTATTGATACTTGGTTCAACATTGAGGTTGAGGCTGGATTAGATGACGCACTAACATTAAGTAGAAATGCCCTAGGTGTCCAGATGCGTGATCATCTTAGTTCAACCGTNGAGGCAGCAGATCAATTACAAGAAATACAGAGATCACAAATTATCTATGAATTAGGATTCATAAGAGAATCAATAGGGGCNAACGAATTNACTTTNTTNGGNCAAAANAGTCAAATATTAGCTACAAATTCAGANATATCCTCNAATTACGTACCNGCTGCATTNTCCAGTGANATGATGATGCANGTTAGACANAACAGGCCATTTGTNAGTCTNGATCCTCTGTCNGATGGNGCTTATGAAATAAGAACNGCTGTCCCGTTAATTANTGAAAGAACAAATGAAATNGTTGGAATTATGAGAGCNCGTTTTCCTGTATCTCAGAGNGTNGGNCGCATGGTAAANAGTATTGACTCTTCNTANACAGANTATAAAAANATNGTCTATTTACGTGAGCCNTTAAAGAGGACTTTTAGNCTTACTCTAACAGTTGTNTTAATGATTTCNCTCTTGNCATCAATTTTCGGNGCATTTGTTTTNTCAAGAAGANTGGTGTCACCGATACAAAATCTNGTTGAGGGAACTNAGGCTGTCGCAAAGGGTGATTTTGATAANCGATTACCAATTCCATCAAAAGATGANATCGGTTTTCTTATTAACTCCTTTAACGAAATGACAAAGGGTCTNTCATCTGCNAGNNAGCAAGCAAGCATAAGTCAAAATTTGGTTGAAGAAGAGAGAGCNAATTTAGAAATTATATTAGCNAGCTTATCNACAGGTGTAATATCACTTGAATCTGACTTAAAAATTAAAACTGCTAATAAGGCAGCTGGCTCAATATTGAATGTCGATTTTTCCGAAAAAAAAGGAAAATCATTAGAAAAAGTTGCGAATAAGAATAGTGTTTTAAAAGAGTTGTTTGATGCTATCAACAAAAAAATGGGAGATGGGATTAGCGCATGGCAAGAACAAATTATTGTGCATACGGAAACAGGAAGAAGGGTTCTGATGTGTGCATGCTCAGATCTCTCAAGTGAAACTCAAGATGAGGTAGGAATTGTAATTGTTTTCGACGATATAACCATCCAACTACAATCACAACGTGATGCGGCATGGGGTGAGGTTGCTCGTCGTTTGGCACATGAAATCAAGAACCCACTTACACCAATACAGCTTTCTGCTGAAAGGTTGAGAAGAAAATACTTAAAGAAAATGCCGAAAGAAGAGAGTGAAATATTAGATCGTTCAACACATATTATTGTGGAGCAAGTCGCCGCAATGAAAGAGATGGTTAACGCATTCAGCGATTATGCTCGATCACCNGATATGGAGATNTCTNCAANTAATGTTGCAACTCTAATGAGAGAAATCATNGANNTATACAAAGAACANGAAACNAACATNANTATTANATTTTNTATNGATTCTGANGATTTGNTGTTTGATGTTGACNCAGGAAGAATCAGNCAAATNATGCATAANCTNATAAGAAATTCTATNGAAGCNATATCTGAANCAGANAANGGCAAAATCAANATNNCTGNTAAACAAGTNNATATTGATNAAATTACAATGATTGAAATANGAGTTGAAGANAGTGGNTGCGGTTTCNATAAAGAATCTCTAGGCCAAATATTNGATCCNTATGTTNCATCAAAGTCCAAGGGNACAGGNTTAGGATTAGCTATNGTAAAAAAANTAGTTGAGGANCATATGGGCACNATTGAGGCAGAAAATAATGAAGANAANGGTGCNGCAATAATTNTCNATCTTCCNGAAAATGAAATNATGAGAGANAAAATTATAAAAAATCTAAAGCAAAATAAAGATAGAGGNGTGCAGGCTCGATGACTTCTTATAANGTTTTAGTGGTAGATGACGAATTGGATATNAGAGAGCTAATNCAAGAGATCTTAACTGAAGAAGGTTACAANGTAACNGTNGCTTCNAGTGCNAGNGAAGCCANAGAAGCGAGAANNAATAGAGATTTCGATCTCATTTTGTTGGATATTTGGATGCCTGATACAGATGGNATATCACTTTTAAAAGAGTGGTCTGAAAATAATCAACTTAATTCNNCAGTAGTAATGATGTCTGGTCANGGAACTGTTGATACNGCNATAGAATCGACNCATCTNGGAGCNTCCAGCTTTATTGAGAAACCTCTNTCAATCGCAAAATTACTCAGAACNGTAGAAGAAGNATTAGCTGAAAAAAAATCGAAGCTTNGTTCATCNAGGGTTTCTGAATTTTCATCATTTATAAANATTGGTCGCAGTAATTCNNTTAAATTATTGAGATCAGAGCTTNGAAATATTGCNAATATNAAGTCNAATNTCCTAATATTNGGCGAGGAAGGAACAGGNAGNGTTCAATATGCNAAATANTTNCANAANATAAGCAANAGATCTATNAATCCNTGTGTAANANNNGATNCNGTCACNATGTCCTCATCAAATGCAGANNCTCAAGTCTTCGGNGAAGAAATTCAAGATAAAGTANTACCTGGTCATTTGGATNAAGCNAATAATGGNACTNTAATTATAAAAAATCTNTCNNANTCAGATACNAGGGCACAANNTCTGTTGCAGACTGTTCTTGAGTCTGATCAATATANAAGAGTGAATNGNNATACTNAAAATCAATTAAATATAAGANCNATTGGTATTGCAGNTGAAGATTATNTANCAGNTATAAAANNAGGAAAATTAAGTCGAGAATTNATTTCAAGCTTAAATATTAAAACTGTTCATATTCCTCCTCTGAGAGAACATGCTGAAGATATTCCAAGCTTCATAAAATATTATGTCGATGAGCTTGTGGATACTCAAGATCTGGTTTTCCGTCGTTTTTCAGTAGCAGCTCAGAATAGATTGAGAAATTTTCCGTGGCCAGGGAATCACATAGAACTGAAAAATATTGTGCAAAGATTGTTGATAAATGGATTGAGTGAAGACGTCACACTTGATGAGGTTGAGAGCGAGCTGCAGAAAGAGCAAAATCACGAAGAAAATTTTATTCAAAAAGACCTATTATCACTTCCACTAAGAGAGGCACGTGAGCAATTTGAGAGGGCCTATCTTCAGCAACAATTGATTTTATGTGATGGAAAAGTTGGCAAACTTGCAAAGAGAGTTGGGATAGAGAGAACACATTTGTATAGAAAACTGAAATCATTAGAGATAAATTTCAACAAAAAAGAAGTTTGACAGATAACCTGAGGAGTGATTTAAATGAAAAAAATTATATCAGTTGAAAATTCCTTCGACCTAATAATTGGTGTAATAGCTTTTATTGGATTTTTGGCTGTTCTTGAAACATTCATTTTTGGGAAACACTATATTATTCCAACAGCAATTTTATCTATGACAATCATGCTCGCCAACCTTTCATTTTATGGTTTTAGAAAAAATAGGATTGCAAAAAAATTAATGTTTTGGTTATTTCTTCTTCTTGACGTGCACTTATTTTTTGCTTTGTTTTTCAGTGTCAAATACAGAGCACTACTAGGAAATTATTTTGAGATTGTATGTAGTTTTTTGGTGTTAATATTGAGCTATATGTTGTTGAAGTATCAAAAACAAAATGAATTGTTTTAAGAAGACTTTTCACATCGATGAGGGGCTTGAAACTCCCAGAAGACCGAGGCCCATTGAAATGACCTTTTGAGTCGATATTGCAAGAGATATTCTCGCGTCCCTTAATGCATGATCGTCAACTAAAATAATCGATTCATTGTAATATGAATGAAAATCGTGAGCTAAATCTCTTAGATATTGTGCCAAGCTATGTGGTGCTTTNTTTTTTGCAGATAGAAAAAGGATTTCGGAAAACCTTGAAATAGAAACCATCAATTCTCTTTCTTTTTNTGTAACAAGTAACTGAAGATTAGAGATGCCACTTTTTTTATTATACTTAAGAGATTTTTCATTCAACTGGTCTATAACACTTGCTATACGAGCGTGTGCGTACTGAATATAATAAACTGGGTTTTCACTAGTTTTACTTTTAGCNAGGGCTAGATCAAAATCAAGGTGCTGCTCATTTGAACGCATAATATAAAAAAATCTTGCTGCATCATTACCCACTTCCTCTCTTAGTTGTCTAAGAGTAATAAATTCTCCTGATCTAGTTGACATTGCTTGCTTGACTCCATTTTCATAAAGGGAGACAAACTGAACTAATTGAACATCAAGATCATCAGAATTATGACCCATTGCTTCTAAGCCAGCNTTTACTCTTGCGATATACCCATGATGATCTGAGCCAAGAATATCAATCAGTGTGTCAAATCCTCTTTCTTTTTTATTATGGTGATAGACAATATCAGAAGTGAAATATGTTTTATTTTGATTTTTACGGATCACCACTCGATCTTTTTCATCACCAAGATCAGTTGCTTTGAACCATGTTGCTCCGTCTTTCTCATAGAGATAATCCTTTTTCTTTAATGATTGTATGGCTCTATCCAATTCGCCATTTTTATCCATTGACTCTTCTGAGAACCAAGAGTCAAACAAAACTCCAAATTCCGACAAATCATCCTGAATATCTTTCTTTATGAGTTCTAGAGACTGATTTTTTATTTGATTGAATTTTTCTGAACCAATATTCCTTTTTGTGTTCTCAATTAAACAATCTATGTATTGATCTTGATTATCTTTATCATCTATTTTTGGTATGAGCTCTTTTATTTTAATTTTATCTTCATCAAATTTTTGCTCAATGGCTTGTGATATTGTTTTAATATACTGACCTTGATAACCGGCTNATGGCATGGATATTTTTTGATTTTCTCCACGTAATATATGAACAATCACACTAATACAGAGAATATCCATCTGCCTTCCTGAATCATTCACATAATATTCACTTTTTACATCATAACCGACCGCTTCAAGAATATTTCTAAGAGATGCGCCAAATGCTGCATGCCTCCCATGTCCAACATGTAATGGACCTGTTGGATTTGCTGAAACAAACTCAAGAAGTAACTTTTGCTTTTTAAAGTCTTTGTTTTTTTCTATTAGGTCTTTATTCGATAAAATTCTCTCTATTTCAGTATGATAAGCTGAATCATCAAGATAGAAGTTCATAAATCCTGGTCCTGCAACTTCGATTTTCTCTATTGCATTATTTTTTGGGATGCAGTTGAAAATCTCATTTGCCAGTTCTCTTGGATTTCTTTTCAAAGATTTGGCGAGCCTGAGCGCAATATTACTTGTAAAATCACCATGACTTGAATCTCTTGTTCTCTCAATTGTTTCAGAGAAGAAGCTGAGATCATATGCTTTATTTATTTTTGGTAGTTTTTTTATGCCAGCATGCAATGCTTCTACTATGATTTTTTTCAATTTTTTCTCTATTTATAAATAAACTTAATTTAGAAAAGCTCTATCGGATCAACATCAATCGACCATTTTACACGTCGAACAAGTTTTTTTCTTTCAATCTCATCAATAAAAATCTTGAGACTTTGATTCAGTGATTTTCTTCCTGTTGATTGCAGTAATAATTGCCCTCTGTAGTGACTTGCCTTTCTTTCCATCGGTGCACTTACTGGGCCAAGTACAGAAAAATCTGGCTTTAGTGAGACCAGTATTCTCTTTGCCTCCTCTAGAAAGGACCAAGTATATTTTTTTCTATGTGATCGAGCTCTAATTAATACAATAAAAGAATAGGGGGGCCAATTTGCACTTTTTCTATCCAATAAAGTCATCTCAATTATTTCTTTATAACCACCTTGGAATAATAAAGACCAAAATGGATGATCAGGATACTCCGTTTGAATAATCACTTGTCCTCTCTTATTTTCTCTTCCGGCTCTTCCTGCTACTTGTATAATATTTTGTGCAAGTCTTTCACTGCCTCTAAAATCATTACTAAAGAGCCCCTGATCTGCATTCACAACTACTACCAGTGAAAGTGAAGAAAAATGATGTCCTTTAGATAACATCTGTGTACCCACTAATATTTTTGCTTGACCTTTCTTTGCTGTTTCAAGAGCTTCATTCAGAGAGCCTTTTTTTCGGGTAGAATCACTGTCAACTCTCAGGATTCGCTCATTCGGGAAATGTTTTTTCAGAGAATCTTCTATTCTCTGTGATCCTTGTCCAAGAGCCATCAATTCTGAATTACATTTTATGCAACTTTTTTTAAATTTTTCTTTGTATCCACAGTGATGACATAGAAGAGTTTTTTTTGANAGATATAATGTCATTCTGGAATCGCATCTTGAACATTCAGCAANGGAGTTACAAGTTTTGCATATAAGTGTTGGTGCATAACCCCGTCTATTTATAAATACCAGTATTTGACCATCATTTTTTATGTGTTCATTTATTGTTTTAATGAGAAGTTTGCTTAATCCATCTTCAGAGTTACCATTATTTAAATCTATCAAATGCATAGATGGCAACTTTGCATTTCCTGCTCTTTTTTTGAGAGTAAGATATTTATATTTATTGTTAATATGCTGCTTAAAACTCTCNATTGATGGGGTTGCTGAACCAAGAATAATGGGGATATTGAAGTCTTTTGCCATCATGATCGCTAGATCTCTCGCTGAATACCGAAAACCCTCTTGCTGTTTATATGAAATATCATGTTCTTCATCGACAACAATCAATCCTAGGTTTTTGAAAGGCGCCAAAATGGCAGATCTAGTTCCTAGAATAATTCTAGTTTTTGATTCTTGTATTTTTTTCCATGTAATGAATCTTTCGGTTTCAGTTAAGCCAGAGTGATATTGACTTGGCTTTATACCTAATCTAGCTTCTATTCTCCTATTTATTTGATCGATCAACCCAATTTCTGGAACAAGTATCAGTGCATCCTGGCCTCTATCAATTACATCTGAAATTAAACTCAAATAGACTTCAGTTTTTCCACTTCCAGTTACACCATCTAATAAGAATGTATTAAATGTGGGTGAATTTTTAACATCAAGAATAGCTTTCTTTTGCTCTGAGTTAAGTTTTGGTCCTTTTGTGCTCTTATTTAATTTTTGGGGGTCTCTATAAGATTCAATAATCTGTTCAATTTTAATCCAATTTTTTTCAATTGGTCTCTTTGAGTATTTCTTCCATTCTGGAAAGATATTATTGAGAACATGAGAATCCAATGTATTTTTTTTCATCAAAATACTCATAAGTGCTGCTTGCTTAGGGGCACGTTTTTTAAGACTGACTAAATCAATATTTTTACCATTATCTGTAATTCCAACTGAATCAATAAACTTGGTTAATGACTTCCCCTTTCTCAGATTTCCTGGCATTGCTGCATATAAAACTCTTCCAAGAGGATATTGATAATAATTACTGGCAAAATTAATGAAATCCAGTTGTCTTTTTTCGAAGATTGGATTTTCATCTAGTATCAAGATGCATTCTTTTAGTTTTGATCTAGCAACAGATGATCGATTTGATATATCGATTATGACACCAACTTTTTTTTGTTTGCCGAAGGGAACCAGTACTCTTGAACCTATACTCGGTTTTATTGAGTTTATTTTACTTAGCTGATAATCGAAAAGCTTATAAAGCGGAACATCAAGTGCTACTTTGAGTATAAGGTTATTTATAATTTCGCGTTCTTTGACTTCCAGATACCTTAGCTAGATTGATTTTACTGATTGTATTAGCTCTGATGCCATCTCTTGCCCATCTCCGTATAGCATGCGTGTTTGATCGAGGAAAAATAACGCATTTTCTATTCCTGAAAAACCAGTTCCTTGACCACGTTTTACGACTATAACATTTTTTGCGTAGTCTGCATTAAGAATTGGCATTCCATAGATCGGGCTTGATGGATCTGTTCTTGCAACTGGGTTGACAACATCGTTGGCACCAATTATCAGGGCAACATCAGTTGATTCAAATTCCGAGTTAATTTCATTTTCGTCGTAAATAATGTCATAGGGAACGCCAGCTTCAGCTAAAAGAACATTCATATGTCCTGGCATTCTTCCCGCAACAGGATGAATTGCAAATTTGACATCTACATCACGCTCAATAAGAAGTTGGGTAAGTTCCCAAACTTTATGTTGTGCTTGAGCTACTGCCATCCCGTATCCTGGAACAATCAGTACTTTATTTGCAAATGCCATCATTACTCCAACATCAGTTGCATCTATGGGTTTCATTGATCCTGTAACTTCACTNCTTTCAGTTGCAGCGTCACCAAATCCAGAAAATAAGACATGTGCCAGTGATCTGTTCATTGCTTTAGCCATGAGTTGAGTTAAAAGAGAACCTGCCGCTCCCACGACAGTCCCAGCAATAATCATNGCTGGATTCTGTTGGACAAATCCCTCGAATGCCACTGCCAGCCCTGTGAATGCATTGTAAAGAGAAATGACAACTGGCATGTCTGCGCCACCAATTGGAACAGTCATAGTTACACCAAGCAACAAAGCTAGTAAGAAAAATAAGGAAACAACATTGCCCGTGCTATGTTGAATAGTTATGTAAGCACCTAAAGCAGCTATAGCTATGAGAATGATTAGATTGATAAATTGTTGGCCAGGAAATCGAAGAGTTGTATTTTTGAATCCTTGCAGTTTTGCGAAGGCAACCAGACTTCCGCTGAACGACACTGCACCAATAAATCCCCCAAGAATAGCCAGTATTGCAAAAGTTAGACCGTGATCTTTCCCTCCGAANAGTTCAATAGCAGCAATAGCGGCTGCTGCTCCTCCTCCCATTCCATTATAAAGTGCAATCATTTGTGGCATATCAGTCATTTCGACTTTTTTGCCGCTCACCCAAGCAATAACACTACCTGACAGGATCGCAGCAATCATGAGAGTGAAATTACTCATGCCCGGATATAAAAAGGTCACTATTGTTGCCAGAACCATTCCAGCTCCTGCCCAGAGGATTCCGTTTCTTGCCGTCACAGGCGAGCTCATTCTTTGTAAACCTACAATAAAAAGTAATGCAGCTATAAAATAGCTGGAATGAATGACTAGTTGCATCGTGTTNGCACTCATGATTTTTTATCCTTACTACTTTTGAACATTTCAAGCATTCTTTCGGTTACAACATATCCCCCAACTGCATTCCCGGCTCCAAGAAAAACACCTAAAAAACCAATTATCTTTTCTAATTGGGTGTCTGCTTGGCCGAGTGCGATCATGGCACCCACCAGAACTATCCCGTGTATGAAGTTTGAACCGGACATCAGAGGCGTGTGAAGAATTGCTGGGACTTTACCAATGATCTCATAGCCAACAAATGCGGCCAGCATAAATATATACAATGCTATAAAACCATCAATTTGTAAGATTTGTTCTATCATTAAGACGCTCCTTCTAGGATCTCTTTAGAGGACTCATGTTTAATTTCACCTTCATGAGTGAGGTTAGATTGAGAAAATACCTCATCATCCCAGTCAATGCTGAGCTCACCATCTTTGATAGCTGGAGAGAGAAAGTTGAATAAATTTCTGGCATACATTTCACTGGCATGTTTCCCAAGCGATGCTGCTAAATTGATCGGCCCCACTATTTTAACGTTACCAACGGATACAGTCTCACCTGCTTTTGTCAGCTCACAATTCCCTCCAGTCTCCGCCGCAAGATCTATTATTACAGCTCCTGATTTCATGTTCTTGACTGCTTCTGATCTGATGATTCTGGGAGCGGGCTTTCCTGGAACCGCCGCAGTTGATATCAATACATCGCAATTTGCAATCTCATCTTCTAGTATCTGTTGTTGTTTTGCCTTTTCTTCTTCTGTTAATTCTCTTGCATAGCCGCCTTCTCCATCTGCAGATACACCGGTATCAATAAATTTTGCCCCCAAAGATTCAATTTGCTCCTTTGTTGCATTTCTCACATCATATCCCTTAACAATTGCACCTAGTCTTTTTGCTGTTGCAATTGCCTGTAATCCAGCAACGCCGGCACCAATAACAAGTACTTGTGCCGGTCTAATTGTTCCTGCTGCTGTAGTCAACATGGGAAAGAATTTATCCAGTGTGCTGGCAGCAATTAAGACCGCTTGGTATCCGGAGGCAGCCGCTTGTGATGAGAGGACGTCCATACTTTGAGCCCTTGAAATTCTTGGCATTAATTCCATCGCAAAACTGGTGTGTTTTTTATTAAGTAATGATTGCACAGTTTTTTTATTTAAGTGGCCAAATACCATACCGACAACATACGATGACTGGTTTAGTTCATTAGAGTCTTCCGGAGATATAGGTTGCACAGTTAATAATAAATCACATTTTTTGAGAACCTGATTTCTGTCTGTAAATTCAACTCCGTCATAGTCACCATCAATCTGATTCGATAGCTCTCCAGCACCTCTCTCCATAATCACATTAGCTTTAAGTGATATAAATTTTTTTGCTATTTCTGGTGTGAGTGCAACTCGTGTTTCGCCAGAGACTGTCTCCTTGAGGACGCCAATAGTCAGCGACATTTTTTTCTCCATAAATATTAAACTACCCAGAATTTAAATTGTGTTAAAAAAGCTTTTAAAAAAATGAATAGTGACACAACCATTAAGGAATCTAAACAACTTTTTTTCAGTTAATATATGATGGCAAGTTATTCTTTTAAAAGGCTAAAAATGCAATATTTGATAGACGCAAGTGTTTATGTATTCCGAGCTCATTATTCAATACCGGAAGACATGATGGATGGAGATGGAAATCCAATAAATGCATTTTATGGATTCTCAAGATTTGTTGGAGATTTCATAGAGAGAATAAATCCAGAACACATTGCTATTCTGTTCGATGAGAGCCTTGAAAGCTCATTTAGAAATGAAATATACCCTGAATATAAAGCCAATAGAGACCCAGCACCTCCTGAATTAAAAAAACAATTTGTTCACTGTAAAAAATTTGTCGATTTGCTCGGCATAACAAACTGGAGTCATCCAAAATACGAAGCGGATGATTTAATAGGGACATTAACAAGGGTNGGAAGAGAGAGAGGCAGAGCTTCTACGATAATTTCCAGAGACAAAGATTTGGCTCAATTAATACAAAAGGGTGATATTTTTTGGGATTACACTGGTAAAGGAAAAATAGGTTATAAAGAAATACCAAATTTTTTTGGAGTAAAACCTGAGCAAATAGCTGACTTTTTGGCTCTTGCTGGAGACAGTGTAGATAATATACCTGGTGTCCCGGGAATTGGGAAAAAGACTGCCGCTGCTTTACTGGAGCATTTTGGTAATTTAAAAAACATATATCTAAATATTGATAACTTAAGTGATATTAATATTCGAGGGTCAAAAACACTTAGATCGAAGCTAAATGAGCATTCAGAAATATTGGAGGTCTCAAGAAAGCTGACGGCTATCTATTGTGACATTGAGACCGAAAATATTGATTCTGAGCTAAATCTTAAAGCAGTTGATCTAGAGGGTATAAATAAATTATTTGATAGTTTGCAAATTGGAACAGCCCTCAGAAAGCAATCACAGAGAATATCTGAAAAAAGAAAATTGCCATAGTATTTATTTTTTAGCTCCTTTTTCCTGAGCTAGTTTACGAGACATATCCAATTTTTCAGCAGTCATTTGTGACCATTGTTCTGTTGATTCATGAATCCAGTCAGAAATATTTTTTTCGATTAGATTGATAAGAAAGCTGATATGTTTTTGTTGAGAATTCAGTGCAGGAATGTAACGAAGTTTTTTGCCTCCAGCCTCTTCATAGTATTCGGCATTTTCCATTGCAATCTCTTCTAATGTCTCAAGGCAATCCACTGAGAATCCGGGACATATAACATCTACAACACCACTTTTTTTCTCTCCCCAGCTTTTTAGTGTCTCATCAGTATAAGGTTCAAGCCATTTTGTTGGACCTAAACGCGATTGAAAGCTGACAAACCAATCATCCTCAGAGAGTTCGAGTTTTTCAGAAACTAAGCGTGCCGTTTTGTAACATTGACAGTGGTATGGATCACCTTCCAATAACATTTTTTTCGGTAGACCATGAAATGAAAAAAGCAATCTGTCGGATGTTCCATTTGATTTCCAAAATTCTTTTATGCTCTCAGAGATCGTTTCAATGTAGGCTTTATTATCATGATATTGATTTATATGTCTGAACTCTGGTATCCATCGCTGTTTTGAAAGTACTTTTGTGACATTTTCAAACACAGAACCAGTGGTAGTGCTCGAGTATTGCGGATACATTGGCAATAACAGAATTCTTCTCACATTTTTTTTTCGCAATTTGTTTAATGAATTCTCTATTGAAGGTTTGCCATAAGACATAGCTAGTTCAACATGAAAATCATTTTTAAGTTCACGCCCATTGAAAGATTTTTGAATTTTTTTAGTAATTTCCTCCGAATAGAGAAGAAGAGGCGAACCTTCTTTTGTCCATATCTCTTTATATGCTTCTGCTGATTTTGAGGGTCTAAAGGGAAGAATAAAAAGGTTTAGAACAAACCACCATATTACTTTTGGGACTTCTATAACTCTGGGATCAGATAAAAATTGTCTGAGATATCTTCTAACTGATGATGTCTTGGTGTTATCNGGCGTGCCCAAGTTAACAAGTAAGATACCCACGGAGTTTGGTGTTCCGTGAGAAAAATCTTTTTCGGATATTAATTTAGGCATTTTTGATATGTTGTTACGTTAATTTAAATTTCAATGATAATTATTCTATAGCTTCTATAGTCTTATTGAATTCTTTCACTCTTTATGTAGTCTTTATATGCATTTATTGCTCGATAACCAAATATCCAACATATTGGGAGGTTAGCGTAAACAATTATACCAAGCCCGATTCCACTTAAATTATCAAGATCGATACTCGTCTCTATAAGACCCAAAGTTGCAATGAATATGAGAGAGCAGTAAATTATTCTATATGTGAACACACTATTTTCTCCTAAAAGGTAAATTAATCCCTGCTCACCATAGTATCCCCAAGCCATAATGGTAGAAATTGCAAAAAACCAAGATGCTATTGTAATAAGCCATTTACCAAGCCCTGCACTCACAGAATCGAATGCTTTTGCTGTTAGAGTGGCACCAACATAATCAAAATAGTAGCCCTCGCCATGGATTTTGGGTGTTTCCGAAGATCTAAAATCTTCCCACTTAATTTCCAACGAATTATTATTTGAAACAATTTGTCCGGGAACTTTATGAATGTATTGCCCTGTGATTTCATTATAATTCGCTATGATATGCATAATGACAGGATCACCTTCTTTGCCAGATTTATCTCTGTGTGTGGTATCTGAGAATGACCAAATTTCTCCTTCATTTGTGATTATCGGTGGAGCAGAAAATTGAACATCCTCATTTCTGTCCCATATACCTGTCGAGAGAATAATCAATGCCGTAAAAGTGCAGACAACTATGGTGTCAATTAATGGCTCTATACCAGCAATTATTCCTTCTCTAGCAGGTTCATTAGTCTTGACTGCAGCATGGACAATTGGAGATGAGCCCTGCCCAGCCTCATTGGAAAATATCGCCCTCTTCGTTCCATACATAAATGCAGTACCAACACTTCCACCGATAAATGCACCACTTGCTTCGCTTGTAGTAAAAGCGGACAACACAATAAGACGAAACATTTCTGGTATCTCGTTAAATTTAACACCCAAAACATAAATTCCAGCTAACATGTATAAAGTTACCATTATTGGAACTATCATCGCAGTTACTTTAGCTATTCTTTTGATTCCTCCTAAAATAACAGCGGCTACGATAACAGACATAAGCAAGCCAGAAATCCATCCCTCTACACCGAAGTACTCATAAGTAACATCAGCAACACTCCAAGCTTGAAACATATTTCCACCTGTCACGGAAGATGTAATTATGCTGACTGAGAACATGATTGCGATTATTTTTCCTAACTTTGAATATCGGGGAAATAATTTTTTAAAACCAATATCAGCGACCCACATTGGTCCACCATGTGGATTATCTGGATTATCTATATTTCGATATAACATGGAGAGTGTCACCTCAATGAGTTTTATTGACATTCCAAATATTGCAATAATCCACATCCAAAAGATTGCGCCAGGTCCACCAAGTGTTATTGCAAGAGCAACTCCACTGATGTTTCCGAGCCCGACTGTTCCTGATAAGGCAGTTGTAAGTGCTTGGAAGTGGTTGATAATGCCACTGTCATCTTGATTGTTATGGTCACCACGAAGAATTTTTGGTGCGTGACGGATAATTTTATACTGGGAAAAACCCGACCAAATTGTAAAGATTAGACCAGTCAGTGCTATTACTATGATCCAATACTCATTCCATAGAAATGAATTAATGTCTGAAATTATGCTACGGAAAGTATTAATAATGATTGTCGCTTTTGATTTATCTTTCCATTATAGCTGTTACACCCATACCACCAGCTGTGCAAATAGAAATTAACCCTCTTCCATTGCCTTTTTCTCGGAGCAGTTTTGACATAGTCGCTACAACCCTAGCTCCGGTAGCTGCAAATGGATGGCCAATAGCAAGACTTCCACCTTTAATATTTAGTTTTTTTTGATCAAAGCTTCCCATTGCTTTATTTCTACCTAGTTTTGTTCGACAGAATTCCTCAGACTCCCATGCCCCAATTGTTGCAAGTGTTTGTGCGGCAAATGCTTCATGAATCTCATAAAAGTCAAAATCTTGTAACTCTAAATCTGCTTTTTTCAACATCTCAGAGACAGCATATGCAGGCGCCATGAGTAAACCTTCTTCATCTATGTAGTCTACCGCGGATATTTCAAAATTTGAGATATACGATTCAATTTCTAAATCATTCATCCTGGCCCAAATATCATTGGTTAATAAGACTGCTGCTGAGCCATCTGTCAATGAGGTACTGTTACCCGGTGTCAAGGATGCATCAGGCCCTTTATCAAAAACTGTTTTAAGCGAGCTTAATTTCTCAATTGTTGAATCTGAGCGAATAATATTATCTTTACTTACTCCTTCAAAGGGAATCACCAGTTCATCATAAAAACCTGCATCATATGCCTTGCTTGCATTGATATGACTATTAAGCGCAAGAAGATCCTGAGATTCTCGCGATATGTCATATTCTTTAGCAATAATTTCAGTGCTTTCACCCATTGATAACCCTGTTCTTGGCTCTACAACTCCTGGCAATTTTGGTTTGAGAAAACTTGGCCTAAAACTCAACCAAGGTCTGAATTTTTGACTTATTGATCTTCCATAAAAACTTTTGAGAAGTATCTTTCTTAAATTATCACTATAAACAATTGGAGCATCACTTATGGAGTCAACACCTCCACCTATACCAGAATCGATTTGGCCTAATGATATTTTGTTTGCAATATTCATTATTGTCTCCAATCCAGTACCACAGGCACGTTGCATATCAACACCCGGTGTTTTTAAAGATAGACCTGAATCAATGACACATTCTCTTGCAAGATTCCAGTCACTTGAATGTTTTATGACAGCGCCAAGTGCAACATCACCTAAGACTTTATCTTGTAGGTTATATCTTTCTACAATTGCTTTGAGTGAAGCGGTCATCATCTTTTGATTTGTCGAATTCCTGTAAGCTGTATTTGATCTGCAGAATGGTATTCTTGATCCGCCAATCACTCCTACTTTCTTTGCTTTTGCTTCATTTAACATTGGATCTATCCTAAATCAGTAAAAATTATTCATAATAAAAGCTATCATTATTATACGATAATATTCATCAGTCTTATGATGTAATATTAAATATCCTGCCTCCTTAGTATGAAAACATGCAATCAATAAAATTTAAGAATATATCCTCATTACTGAAATTAGCGGCACCGCTAATTGCAAATAACCTAGCCATTGCAGGCATCCAAGTTACAGATGCCCTGATGTCAAGCCAGATCGGCTCAAAAGAACTTGCTGCGGTTGCCGTAGGAGGAAGTATTTGGTTCCTAATTTTTCAGGCATACAATGGTCTGATGATGGCACTTTCACCGATAGTATCTAGAATATTTGGAGAGAAAAAAGAAAGAATAATTGGTAGGTACACTCGACAAGCATGTTTAATGAGTCTGTTTTTTGGTGTAACAATTGTAATTATTATCAAGCTCTCACTTCCACTACTTTTAGAGNTTGTGGGTATAGACATCGAATTCAGATATTTAGTCATCGAATTCTTAGATACAATTATTTATGGAGCACCAGGTATATTCTTNTTTCTTGTCTTTCGTTACACTACTGAAGGCATAGGTTTTACAAGGCCTGTGATGTATTCATCGATAATTGCCCTTATTCTCAATATTCTTCTAAATTACATACTCATTTTCGGTAATTTTGGGGCACCAAAATTAGGAGTGCTTGGCTGCGGTTTGGCAAGCGCTATATCTATGTGGCTGGTCTTTCTCTATCTTTCTTCCTATTTCTATCTAAATAAACGTTATAAAAAACTTATGATATTTGAACGAGCATCCGCCTTTCGCGTCAACATAATGCGTGAAATTCTGAAGCTTGGGATACCAATATCAATTTCTGTAACTGCTGAAGCAGGCTTATTCTCAGCAGTGTCCATAATGATAGGAACTTTAGGGGCAATCATTACAAGCGCTAATCAGATTGCATTGAATGTAATTACCGTAACATTTATGATCCCACTCGCAGTAAGTGCTGCTACTACAGTAAAAGTAGGCCAATCTCTTGGAGAAGAAAATAGACTAAAGGCCCAGGATTATGCTCTAACTGGCGTATTTATATGCGGTTTATTCATGTTGATCTCATCATGTATATTGCTTCTATTAAGAGGCAGTATCATAGATATATACACGGGAAATATTGAGATTAAAGATCTAGCAATGAATCTTCTATTAGTTGCTGCAATATTCCAGATTGTTGATGGTATACAAATTGGAGCTGCGGGTGCGCTGAGAGGTTATAAAGATACTAAAATTCCTATGATTATTAATTTGTTTTCATATTGGGTTTTAGCATTTCCACTCTCGTATGTTCTCGGAATCGTATATCGTTTACCTCCAAGCTACATATGGTTAGGCTTCGTTCTGGGGTTATCTGTAGCAGCAATTCTTCTCACAAGAAGACTAAGAAATGTATCTCAAGTTTTATAATTCATTTATCAAAGTTAAAGATATAATATTTTTCTTTATGAATGCTACCCAATAATTTGGAAAAAAAATGTCAGCTCAACAAGCTCGTCTCACAAAAGGACCCGTCGGAAAACATCTAATTGATATGACAATACCAGTTTTTTTTGGTGTTTTTACTATGATGTTGCAAGGATTTGCCGATGCTTTTTTTATTGGAATGGTGGGTGACTGGGAACTAGCAGCCCTGAGCTTCGCCTATCCGATCTTGATGATAGTGATGAGTGTTGCTATAGGATTGGGGGCAGGAACTTCTTCTGTTGTCGCTAGAGCTATTGGCGCGAATGACTCAACTAGAGCCGCGAGATTAGCTACAGACAGTTTGCTGCTCTCTTTTATTATTACAGGAAGTATCAGCTTTCTCGGAATATTAACGATTGACAGTTTGTTTTTATCCCTCGGCGCACCAAAAGAAATGATCCCTCTNATAAGAGGATACATGGAGATATTGTATTTAGGTGTACCTTTTGTAGTTGTGGGAATGGTTGGAATGAGTAGCATGAGAGCAACTGGAGACACACGTCTTCCGAGTTTATTGATGATCATTGCATCGATTGCGAATATCGTTATTGATCCGATAATGATTTTTGGTCTAGGGCCCATTCCTGCCATGGGTTTGAAGGGAGCAGCTATGGCAGCTCTGATTGCAAGGGGCGCTATATTTCTTGGAACAATATATTTTATGAATCAACGTTTGAATATGTTGAGTTATGAAAAACCGACTCTCTCTGATATGAAATCATCATGGACAGACATTCTCCATGTTGGAATACCCGCAGCAGCGACCAATACGATTATCCCAATTGCGACAGCAATTATTACGGCAATGCTTGCAAGATATGGACCAGAGACTGTTGCTGGATTTGGTGTTGCTAGCAGAATAGAGTCAGTGGTATTAGTTATGTTTTATTCTCTCTCTGCGATAATTGGTCCATTTGTGGGTCAGAATTTATCAGCAAAAAAATCAGAAAGGATATATTTGGCATTAAAGCAATGTTCAGTCTTCTGCTTGATTTTCGGATTAATATTTTCTTATTTTCTTATCGCTTTCAGGAATTCCCTCCCATTACTTTTTAGTCAAAACGTAACTGTTATCGAGTCAGCTTCTTTATTTTTATTAATAGCGCCGATGAGTTATGGTGCATATGGTGTTGTGATGACCATGAATGCTGCATTTAATGGCATGGGAAAACCAGTTCCTGCTGTCGCGATAAGCCTCATCAGAATGATAGTCATTTATATCCCTATGGCATATTTTTTGCAGTATTTTTTGGGTATAAGTGGTATTTATCTCTCTTATGCGATCGCCAACATTCTTTCAGGAGTAGTTGCCTATAAATGGGCCAAACATTCAGTTGCTGGTCAAATTGAGAGAGTGTGATATTCTAATTATTGAGGAGCGATCGATTCCGCATGGCGAGCAGTAAAAGAGCAAACCACATAATGTTTCTCAATGAGAAAAAGCGATGAAGTTAGTTCTTTTATAAAATAGATACATACTAACACCTCTACTTATCATAAAGACTGTAAATGCTAACCATAAACCATGATTACCAAGGGGCTGCAGTAGGAACCAACTCGGTAAAAAAANAACAAACAGAGACCCCAACATCGCATCTCTCATCTCTTTTGATCTTGTTGCCCCTATAAAAACACCATCATACAAAAAAGACCACACTGAAATAATTGGAGAAATTATCATCCATGGCAAATATTCAATTGCAGCTTCTTTAATATTCTCGTGTTGAGTCATTATTTGAAGAATATTTTTACCGAAGATTAAATAGAAAATACTCATAAATACAGCGATATAAATTGACCATCTTAAGCAAACATTAATAGCATTTTGAAGAAGCCTCTGATCTTTCCTTCCAATAGCCTTTCCAACCATTGCCTCAGCCGCATGCGCAAATCCATCCAGAACATATGCTAATAAATTTTGNAGATTCATCAATATTGCATTTGCTCCCAAGATAACCGGTCCAAATCTTGCACCTTGAGCTGTTATGAATGCAAATGTGAATATTAATGATATGGTTCTTATGAATAGACTTAAATTGATACTTAAGATTTTCCTATAAGAATGAAAATCAAGGATTTCCCTGAGTATTGTGATGTCCTTATATTTTTGTAGTTCTGTTTTCACATGTATCAGGCCAACTAACATGCCAATGATTTCAGCAAAAACTGATGCAAGTGCAATTCCATTTATTTGCATTTTGAAAGCCAAAACAAATAGCAAGCTCAGTATGATATTTGATAAATTTGTCGCAATTACCATTTTGAGTGGTGTTTTTGCATCCTGCATTCCAATGAACCATCCAATTAATACAAAATTAACCAGTGTTGCAGGTATACCCCAAATTCTTATATGAAAATATTCGCTAGCGAAGTATTTAACACTTTCATTTGCACCAATCAATAATTGGCCGAAGGCATTTATTTGGATTTGAAACAATAAGATTATTAGGGAAAAAGCAATTGCCAGAATAAGGGCTTGATATAAGACTACTTTTGATCCATTAAAATTTCCTTCGCCAAATCTCTGTGCTGTAATACCTGTGGTTCCCATTCTAAGGAAGTTCATACTGGCTATAAAAAAACCAATGATTGCAGATGCTACTGCAATACTTGCAATAAATTCAGAATTATCAAGATATCCAGTGATAATTGTGTCTGTTATTCCCACCAGCGGGATAGATATATTGGAAATAATCATAGGCGCTGCGATGCGCCACATATCTCTATTTAAGCTTTGGGTACTGATCTACTTGACTTAGAACGCATTCATACCAGTTAGCTCTTTACCAACAACTAACTGATGAACTGTTTCAGTGCCTTCATAGGTAATGACACTCTCAAGATTAAGCATATGACGAATGGGAACATATTCAGCACTGATACCACTTCCACCTAAAATATCTCTGGCATCTCTGGCAACATCTAATGCCATTCTGCAGTTATTCCATTTTGCCACTGAGATTTGTGATGGTGTCAACTTGCCCACATCTTTNAGTTTGCCTAACTTATATGACAAAAGCTGAGCNGTTGTTATCCTTCTGGACATGTCTGCGAGTCTGATTTGAATGGTTTGTGTATGTGAAACAGGCTTATTAAATAAGATACGTTCATTTGAATAGTTGAGAGCTTCTTCTAGACAAGCCTGTGCCGCTCCAATTACCCCCCATGAAATACCGTATCTTGCTTGACTGAGNCAACTCAATGGACCCTTCATACCTACTATTCCTGGTAGAACATTTGAGCTAGGTATTCTTACATTATCAAAAAATAAGGCGGCTGTTATAGAAGCTCTTAGAGAGAATTTATTNTGAATCTCTTGAGCATCAAATCCAGGCATGTCTTTTTCAACCAAAAATCCTTTAACACCCTCATCCGTCATTGCCCAAACAACACATACATCTGCTATAGACCCATTAGTGATCCACATTTTTGATCCATTTAAAATCCAGTCATCACCATCTTTTTTAGCATGCGTTTTCATATTTGTTGGATCCGACCCCCCATGAGATTCGGTTAAACCAAAACATCCAACTTTTTTACCTTTTGCTAATTGAGGCAACCATTTTTCCTTCTGTTCATCAGATCCATATGCGTGTATTGGGAACATAACCAGACTGCTCTGAACGGATACAAAACTCCTCAGCGCACTATCACCTCTTTCAAGTTCTTGGCAGATGAGCCCGTAACAAATACTATTCAAACCGGCACACTCGTAACCCTCGATAGAGCTACCGAAAAGACCTAGTTCGGCTATATCACTTACTAACTCATTTGCGAATGTATGATTCTCAAATGATTCTTTTATAATTGGTAGGACTTTGTCATCAACAAATCGTGATACGGAATCTTTTACCATAGTTTCTTCTTCAGTAAGATCGCTTCTGATATCAAGAAGATCTAATGGATCATGAGGCTGTTTTTTATTTTCTGACTTTTTCATTGATATTACCTAGTTAGTTTTTATTTGTGGGGTCAAAAACATTGATTCCAAGCTTTATATATATTTTTGAGAGCAACAACAAGGGCGCAATAATTACCATTTGAAGATCGTCAATAACACTACTTGGGTTGTTCTGTATTTTTCTGCCTCGATACATGCCATATAAACTGAGAATAAGGCCGTAAACAGAGATATACATTATAGAATAATCTAAATTTTCAAGCCAAAGAAATAGTATTATTGTTGATATAAATATAGGAATCAAACCAATAGCCAGNACAAATGAAATCAAAAAACAATAAACTGTCATTACCATTAAAAATAGTGTNCCCCAGTTTAAAATAGTCGAAACATATGAAAAATGANTCGGTGTTTCAAATGACCACATTATTCCTATAACACTCAAAAGAAGAATCATCACTGAGGNCCAATAGATTAGCGGATGACTAACGTCCTCATGATTATTACTATAATCAATGAGAAATTCTTTCATCTTATGAAGTTTTATCTAAGTATTGCTTGAGCGTGAGATAGTTCGAAGGTGATGTCTACCATCAAATTAGATCATTGAAAGACGAAGCTTCTTGATNGCATTTGCTTCGATCTGACGGATTCTCTCTGCTGATACATTATATCTNTCAGCTAACTCATGAAGTGTTTCTTTCTTTTCGGTCAACCATCGACTACTTATAATATCTTTGCTTCTTTCATCTAGATGACTGAGAGATTCTTGCATTTTTTGTATAGTAGAGTTTCTCCATTGATCTTTTTCAACAGCTTCAGCAGGATCACTATCTGGACTTGGAAGGTAAGCTGAAGGTGAGAATGCTTTATCATCATCGTCATCAGTGGATAGGTCAAACATCATGTCATGTGAACTCAGCCGTTTCTCCATCTCATTGACTTCTTTTTCCGTAACTCCAAGATCATCAGCCACTGCTTTCGTTTCAGATGCAGATAACCAGCTAAGACTTTTTTTATGTTTGCGAAGATTAAAAAAGAGTTTACGTTGTGCTTTTGTAGTTGCAATTTTTACAACTCTCCAGTTTCTCAGTACATATTCGTGTATTTCTGCTCTTATCCAATGAACAGCAAATGAAACAAGTCTTACTCCGAAGTCTGAGTCAAACCTTTTTACTGCTTTCATAAGGCCAACGTTGCCTTCTTGTATCAGATCCTCNAGAGGAAGACCATATCCTGTNTAGCCTTTTGCAATATGGATGACAAATCTTAGATGTGCCATAACAAGCTCACGNGCTGCTTCGAGATCTTCTTCATTATTGTATCTTTCTGCAAGCTTCAACTCGGCTTCTTTAGTTAGAACAGGGATAGCACCAACGCCCTGTATATAGGCATCAAGACTCCCTACAGGTCCTGCCTGTATTAAATCATAATTAACTTTTGAAATAGCTGCTTCCATATTATTTGCTAAATTTTAAATTAAACGGACGCTGATTTTAGCAGTCTCCTAATAGGAGTGCTAATTCTATTAATTAAATTTTATATTTAATACAAAAAATAACCAATTAAAACAANGATTTAAATGAATAATGGGTTTTTTTTACATATACAAAATATAGGGAATTTTCGATTGATTTTGCGTAAATTTTCTCTAATTATTTTGATATTCTATGGGTCGCTGTAGTTCAGAAGTGCATCCACATATTGATATCGATCAAATTTTTGCATGTCGTTGGCTTTCTCGCCGATACCTATATATCGAATAGGTATATTTAGTTCGTTCGCAATACTCAAAATTATGCCACCTTTAGCGCTTCCATCCAGCTTTGTAATAATTAGCCCTGTGATACCAAGGACCTCATTAAACTTTATCGCTTGAACTAACGCGTTTTGACCTAGACTGGCATCTATCACAAGCATTATCTCATGAGGCGAATCACTCGCTTGCTTATTTAGTATCCTTTTGATTTTTACGAGCTCATCCATTAATCCTTTCTGTGTGTGTAATCTGCCGGCAGTATCAACCATCAAGATATCTATATTTTTCGACTGAGCTGAAGCAAATGCGTCAAAAGAGACAGCTCCAGGATCTGCTCCTGTTTCTTGTGAAATAATTTCTAATCGATTTCTGTTAGCCCAAATCTCAAGCTGTTCAACAGCAGCAGCTCGAAATGTGTCAGCAGCTGCTAACATAACCTTGTAATTCTGTGCGCTGAGTAATCCTGATAATTTCCCAATCGAAGTTGTTTTGCCGGAACCGTTGACTCCAACCATTAAAATAACAAAGGGTTTTTGGTTACTGTTTACTTCAAAAGGTATATCTACTGGCTCAAGAATTGTTAGCATGATTTCTTTAATATATTCTTTGAGATCTTTAATTGTTTTGATGTTTTTATCTGACTCTTTCTTCAGTCGATCAATAATCATTTCAGTTGTCTCTATACCAACATCAGACATTATTAAATGATTTTCAATATCATCAATGAGTTCTTCATCAATTTTATTCTTCCCAATAAAGTCAAAAAAATTACTTGTTACTTTCGTGCTGGCCCCAGANACTGATTCCTTGAGTTTGGAGAAAAAACTTCTTGAAGTATTTTTATTGGTTTCTTTNNCACTCATTTTGTATTCTCATGTTTAATTTTTCTATTATATTAAAAATAAATACATATTTATGGTAGCAGGAAGAAATAATTCAAAAAATCGAGGAAAAGTCAGAATTACCTCTGGTGAATGGAAAAACAGAAATCTTCAGGTTCCGAGTATCGATGGATTGCGACCTACTTCTGAGAGGGTTCGTGAGACATTATTCAACTGGTTAATGCCTTCAATTCAGAAGTCAGTATGTCTTGATTTGTTCGCAGGTTCAGGATCACTCGGTTTTGAAGCACTATCGAGAGGTGCAAAACATTGCACTTTTGTAGAAAAATCAAAATTAGCTTTCAGGCAAATAAGAACAACAAGAACAAGTCTCAGTGCATTTAATTCAGAGGTATATAACTGTGATGCAATTGATTTTTTAAGTTCAGTTCGTAATCATAATTTCAATCTTGTATTTCTTGATCCACCATTTTCGGATGATTATTTAATAAGTTCTATAGAATCAATTGATAAATATCAACTTGTTTCCAGAGGTGGATATATTTATATTGAATTTAATAAAAATAATGATTTATTTGATTTACCTGACAATTGGTCTGTGATTAGAAAAAAAATATATGGTAACGTTTGTTTTAATCTTATCNAGATTGTTTGATGTATTTAACTAATGAGGTTTTGTGATGTCAGTAAAAGCAATGTATCCGGGCACATTTGACCCAATGACACTTGGCCATAAAGAGCTTGCATCTCGTGCTGCAAAAATATTTGATTCTGTTGTGGTCGCCATAGCTGCAAATCCAGAAAAAAATCCTATGTTTTCATTACAAGAACGTGTTTCAATGGCAAANGAGGTATTGTCTGATATATCAAATATCAAAGTTGCCGAATATTCNGGTTTAACGGTGGATTTTGCCATCGAAAATGNTATNGGNGTCATTGTNAGAGGANTAAGAGCAGCGTCGGATTTCGAATATGANTTGCAATTGGCTAATATGAATCGATACCTTGCAAAAAAAATAGAGACAGCTTTCCTCACTCCAACCGAATATGCNTTTGTAACATCAAGCTTAGTAAGAGAAATTGCCACGATGGGTGGAAATGTAAGTAGTTTTGTGTCACCTGNAGTTGAAAAAGCAATGGCCAATCATTTTAAAAACAAATAACCCTAGTTAAATGTTAGATTTGACAAATACGGCAATAATAAGTTGATCTTTGTCCAAGTATTTTTATTAAAATTGGCTCACCACATTTAACACAAGGTTCTTTATCCCTGCCGTAAACTTTCAGCTTTTGTTTAAAATATCCTGGATTTCCGTCACTCATATAAAAGTCTTGTAATGTTGTTCCGCCTGATTTTATTGCTTGAGTAAGTATTTTTTTAATTGCTTCCACCAGTTTTTTCATTCGTTTTCTGGATAATCTTCCTGTTTTAATTGATGGTCTGATGCCAGCAAGAAAGAGACTCTCTGATGCATAAATATTTCCAACACCCACAACGACTTGGGAATTCATAATAAATTGCTTGATTGTCACTTTTCTATTTCTCGATTTTTTCCATAAATAATTTTCGGAGAATTCATCACTCAGTGGCTCGGGTCCAAGTCTCTGGAAAAGCGGGTGTAATGGGGGATTGTGACTCCAAAAGAAAGCACCAAATTTTCTCGGGTCGCGATATCTAAGCGAGATGCCATTTTTGAAGACTATGTCAAAATGATCATGTTTCATTGGAGGCTCATCACTTTTAATGATTCTCAGACTTCCTGACATGCCAAGATGGATAATTGCTGAACCATGATCCATTTCTAGTAATATGTATTTTGCACGTCTTTTTACCGATTGGACAACTCTGCCAAGGGATTTTTGCTTTACATCAGATTCTATCATCCAGCGGAGTTTCGGCTCTCTGATGATCAAATTTTCTATTGTATTTCCGGTAACCCAGGGAGATATCCCGTTTTTCGTTGTCTCAACTTCAGGTAATTCGGGCATCTGAATATGGTATCCGATCTTTAGGTATATTGATAAATAGATTTATCAATATGGGTGATCATTTTGCACAAAATCAAATCTTATTTGATTTTTGCTTCCTTGTATAAGACGTGCTTACGAATTGTAGGATCGTATTTCTTGGTTTCCATCTTTTCAGGATGCACACGTTTATTTTTGTCAGTAGTGTAGAAATGACCTGTTCCTGCGCTTGAAACCAATCGTATTTTTTCTCTCATTTGATTCGTCCTATTTTAGATAGTCTGACCATTCTGTTTGATATCACTCAGAACTTTTTCAAGTCCGTGCTTATCGATTATGCGAAGGCCTTTTTTCGAAACTCTTAGCTTAATGTATCGGTTCTCTTTCTCCAGCCAGAACCTCTTATACTGGAGATTGGGCAGGAAACGTCGCCTCGTTTTGTTATGAGCGTGCGAAACATTGTTTCCACTCATTGGGCGTTTTCCAGTAACTTGACAGACTCTCGACATCATTTATCTCTTTGTATCAATGAATATTAGAAAATAATATAAACTGCGCAACTTTATACCAGTCTAGAACGTTCATATCAAGACTCTTTAATAAAATTTGCATGTTTTTTTATTTTTAGTTGTTGGATTATACAAAATTTAAACATAAATTAGTAAATTACTAATTTTACGAGATATTTTACTGGCAATTTATACCAACAAACATATATGCTTTCACACAAATAATTAAATTTAAAATAATTTATGAAAAATATTCTTTTAGGAGTAACTGGCAGTATTGCGGCTTACAAATCACCAGAAATAGTGAGAAATTTAAGATCGCAAGGTTTCACTGTTAGAGTGGTATTAAGTGAGAGTGCTAAGGAGTTTGTGACAGAGACAACACTCCAA